>NZ_JAEKFB010000004.1:0-84808 GCF_016650865.1 Pseudomonas sp. TH34 | reverse complement strand
TGCCCAACCCTACGGGGTGGGTGGACCCGCTGGGGTTAGCATGCGTTCCCGGGAACTGTCCGGGTAAAAAAGAAAGAACAGCCCGACAGCGTCATGAGGAAAAGCCACCAGAAACAGGTGGTGAAGTTAGATCCTCAACGTATGAACAGGCTTTAAACAAGGCTCTGAGGTGGCTGCGAGAAAATAATTTCCATGCGGAAAAGCCTAAACTTGGAAAGTTCGGCACCAGTTCGGGCAAACCCATAGGTATGCAAACAATGGATGAAAAAACTGGATTCCGCGTCGAACACGACAAAAAGAATGGTGCGCACATAAACGTTTGGTCTGAAAAAAAGAAAGGACCTCACTATCTTTTCGAGGGCTCACACAAACTAGTAATGAAAATAAACAAGAGATTCAAATAACATGAACTACTTCGATAACAACCTTGTAGAAACGCTAAATAAAAATGGCATCCTTTACGAGCGACTATCAGACAAGGAGCAGGAAGATTTTATAAATAACATTCAAAATAAAATCATTTTCGCCGGAAGCAAAATAGACTGGGAAGCTTTGGAGAACGCTACAGAACTAAGCTATATGGACAGACCTTTAGCGCTAACTATCGTTGCAGAAAAGCTTGGTAGCCTCGGAATTCAGCAAGTAATTTTCCTGAGTGACTCCGCTATTGAGCACGCTTACTCTATAAATATTAATGATATCAAGAAAGCACTCGAGATCTTTGCAGACTTCCCCCAACACACCTACATTTTTCCTCAGAGCCTACACTGGATTGCCTGTTTAGCATTTGAAGGCCAAATAGACTACGCCGACCTCACGCACGACTAAACTTAAGATCATCGTCCCCCCCTCGCCCATCCATAAAGAACTCCCCCGGCCCAGCGCCAGTAATTGAGCTACAAGGAGATTACCGTCCGTCTGAATACTGCTCCCCAGGCGAATGAAGCAACATTCAAACCAAGTCATGCCCCACAACTCGGCAACGAACTTTCCATCGCGCATAGCCACACAACCGACGAAGTCATTCTGTTAAGCGGCAGTGTTGAAGTGGCCGCCGCCGGGCAACATCAGTTACTGCTGCCGGGCGAACAGTTGCGCATCGTGATGCGAGCATGTGCAAGCCCTCCAAGCTGTCGACGCAGAACACCTGCCGCCCTGGCGCAACTGCCAGCTAAGTGTGCGGGATGCACCATTAAGTGAGGTGCTTGAAGAATTGGTGCGCTATCAAGGCGGCCATGTGATCTGGCTCGACGATAAAGTCGGGCAACGCACCATCAGCGCCAGATTCAATCTGAATCAGGTCGCCAGTGCCTTAGACGCGCTGATCAGCAGTCAGAAACTGCGCACCACTCCCCTCACCCGTCGGGTGTTGATCGTTCGCAGCTGACTGGACAGTGAGCCGAATAGCTCACACAATCGGCTCACCAAATGAGCCGATTAAGCCTTCTATTCGGCTCACACACCGAGTATGCCCCCATGGATCACCCGAACTGGATCTGGCAACAACCCGACTGGCCGCACTTTCACTGGCAACCTGAGCGCCTCGCAGCGTTATTGCGAGAGTGCACGCAGGCGCAAGGAAAGTTGCTGGGCATGCTCGGTTCGGTCAGCCAGGCACAGAATTCAAAGAATGAACTGGATGCGTTGCTGCAAAACATTCTGACCTCCTCGGCAATTGAGGGTGAGCAGCTGAATGTGGGCTCGGTACGTTCCTCTTTGGCCCGGCGCCTGGGCCTGGCGCAATTGCAAGACGGCTCCGTGAGCCGACGTAGCGAGGGTCTGGCCGACTTGATGCTGGACGCCACGCAACAGTTTGCTCAACCATTTACCCTCACCCGTCTATTTAACTGGCATCGGTGGTTGTTTCCCGCCGAGGAGGCCCGCTTTTCCACCCACGGCTTGAACGTAGGCGCGCTAAGGGGGGATGAGCCCATGCAGGTTGTGTCGGGACGACTGGACCGACCCACTGTGCATTTCGAAGCCCCACCCCGCCAAGGGCTAGAGCAGTCGCTGGACGATTTCATCGAATGGTTTGAAGCCAGTCGGAATCATGCAGCCCTTGACCCATTGTTGCGCGCAGGTTTGGCGCATTTCTGGTTCGTCACCTTGCACCCCTTCGACGATGGCAACGGTCGTCTGACGCGGGCTATTACCGACCTCGCGCTTGCCCAGGCAGAGAACCAGGCGATCCGTTTCTACGCCATGTCGGCGAGCATCCTTGAAGACCGGGCGGGCTATTACCGTGCACTGGAAACCAGTCAAAAAGCCACGCTGGATGTCACCGATTGGCTTGAGTGGTTCCTGCAAACGCTGCTTCGTAGCTTGCAGCAGGCCATGGTGCGGATTGACCGGGCGCTGGGCAAAACCCGCTTCTGGCAGCAGCATCGGGACCACGCATTCAGCGCAGAACAGACCAAAGTCTTGAATCACCTGCTCGACGGCGGCGAAAAAGGCTTTGAGCACGGGATCAGCGCGGCCCAATATCAAGCAGTGGCCAAAGTCTCCAAGGCCACGGCGACCCGACATCTGGCCGATCTTCTGGAAAAAAACTGCCTGGTTCGACTACCCGGCGGCGGCCGCAGCACCCGCTATCAAGTCAACACTCAAGGCGATTGATTTTCAAGGCAAATCCCCCCACTCATTTGCCCCAATCCCCCATGTCTGCTAGTGTCGCGCCGGTTTACCGTCTACCGGAATAGCCGCCATGGCCCGCAAAAAAGTTGCACTCGATTTCGAACAATCCCTCGCCGACCTGCAAACCCTGGTCGAGCGTATGGAGAACGGCGAGTTGTCGCTGGAAGACTCGTTGACCGCATTCGAGCAAGGCATCGGACTGACCCGCGACTGCCAGAGCGCCCTGGCGCAGGCGGAGCAGAAGGTCCAGGTGTTGCTGGAGCGCGACGGGGAGTTGGCCGAAGAACCTTTCGATGCGGAACAGCCTGAATGATCGACGCTTATCAGGCCGGCAGCCAGGCCCGGGTCAATGCTGCGCTGGAACCGCTGTTTGTCGCGCCCAGCCCTGAGCTGAACCGCCTGTATGAGGCCATGCGCTACAGCGTGATGAACGGTGGCAAGCGCGTTCGCCCCTTGCTCGCCTACGCGGCTTGCGAAGCACTCGGTGCTCAGGCGGAGGAAGCCAACGGCGCCGCCTGTGCGGTGGAGTTGATCCACGCTTATTCCCTGGTACACGACGATTTGCCGGCGATGGACGACGACGATCTGCGTCGCGGCCAACCCACTACCCATAAAGCCTTTGATGAAGCCTGTGCGATTCTCGCCGGTGACGGCCTGCAAAGCCTGGCGTTCAGCGCTCTGCTGGACCCGCGCTTGAGCAGTGTCAACGCTGAGATCCGCTTGCGTATGGTTACCGCGCTGGCACTGGCCGCAGGCCCTGCCGGCATGGTCGGCGGCCAGGCGATTGACCTGGGCTCGGTCGGTTTGAAGCTCGATCAAAAAGCCTTGGAATACATGCACCGCCACAAGACCGGTGCACTGATCGAAGCCGCCGTGCACCTCGGCGCCCTGGCCAGTGGTCGTGCCGAAGCTGCGCAACTGGCGGCGCTGCAAACCTACGCGCGGGCCATCGGCCTGGCTTTCCAGGTGCAGGACGATATTCTCGACGTTGAAAGTGATACCGCAACCCTCGGCAAACGCCAGGGTGCCGATATCGCACGGGACAAGCCGACTTATCCTTCACTGCTCGGCCTGGAAGCCGCCAAGACTTACGCGCTGGAGCTGCGGGATCAGGCCCTGGATGCCCTGCGACCTTTCGACGCGGCTGCCGAGCCACTGCGTGACCTGGCGCGGTATATCGTCGAACGTCGCCACTGACAGCAGCGGCCTTTTCCACCGCATATCAGCCAAGTTCGGCGCTCTGCGTGGGCAGTTTGCGATGCTTGAGGTAAACTGCCGCCTCTTCTATACCTATAACGATTCGCCTGATGCCCACGACGTTCCAAGAGATTCCCCGCAAGCGCCCGGCCACGCCCCTGCTGGACCGTGCCAACACGCCAGCCGGTCTGCGCCGCCTGGGTGAAGCCGAGCTGGAAACCCTGGCCGATGAGTTGCGCCTGGAATTGCTCTACACGGTCGGCCAGACCGGTGGTCACTTCGGTGCCGGCCTGGGCGTCATCGAGCTGACCATTGCGCTGCATTACGTGTTCGACACCCCGGACGACCGGCTGGTGTGGGACGTGGGTCATCAGGCCTATCCGCACAAGATCCTTACCGGACGCCGCGAGCGCATGGCCACCCTGCGCCAGAAGGACGGCATCGCCGCCTTCCCGCGCCGCTCCGAGAGTGAGTACGACACCTTTGGCGTCGGCCACTCCAGCACCTCCATCAGTGCAGCGCTGGGCATGGCCATTGCCGCCCGCCTGCAGAACAGTGATCGCAAGGCGATTGCGGTGATCGGTGATGGCGCGTTGACCGCCGGCATGGCCTTCGAGGCACTGAACCACGCGCCGGAAGTGAACGCCAACATGTTGGTAATCCTCAACGACAACGACATGTCGATCTCGCGCAATGTCGGCGGCCTCTCGAACTACCTGGCAAAAATCCTCTCCAGCCGCACTTACGCCAGCATGCGTGAAGGCAGCAAGAAGGTGCTCTCGCGTCTGCCCGGCGCGTGGGAAATTGCCCGTCGTACCGAAGAATATGCCAAGGGCATGCTGGTTCCCGGCACCCTGTTCGAAGAGCTGGGCTGGAACTACATCGGCCCGATCGACGGCCACGACCTGCCAACCCTGATCGCGACCCTGCGTAACATGCGTGACCTTAAAGGCCCGCAGTTCCTGCACATCGTCACCAAAAAAGGCAAAGGCTTCGCCCCGGCGGAAGTCGACCCGATTGGTTACCACGCGATCACCAAGCTTGAACCGCTGAACGCCCCGGCTGCTGCGCCCAAGAAAGCCAGCGGGCCGAAGTACTCTGGTGTGTTTGGCGAATGGTTGTGCGATATGGCCGCCGCCGATCCACGCCTGGTGGGCATCACCCCGGCGATGAAGGAAGGTTCCGACCTGGTGGAATTCAGCGAGCTTTTCCCGCTGCGCTATTTCGACGTGGCCATCGCCGAGCAACACGCGGTGACCTTCGCCGCCGGCATGGCCTGTGAAGGCGCCAAGCCGGTAGTCGCGATCTACTCCACGTTCCTGCAACGTGGTTATGACCAGTTGATTCATGACGTCGCGGTGCAGAGCCTCGACGTGTTGTTCGCCATCGACCGTGCCGGTTTGGTGGGCGAAGACGGCCCGACCCACGCCGGCAGCTTCGACCTGTCGTACCTGCGCTGCATCCCCGGCATGCTGGTGATGACCCCGAGCGACGAGAACGAACTGCGCAAGATGCTCAGCACCGGCCACCTGTACAACGGCCCGGCGGCTGTGCGTTATCCGCGGGGCAATGGCCCGAATGCGGTGATCGAGAAGGACCTTGAGCCTATCGAGATCGGCAAGGGCATCGTCCGTCGCCAGGGCAGCAACGTTGCCTTGCTGGTGTTTGGCGTGCAATTGGCTGAAGCCTTGAAAGTGGCCGAGAAGGTCGACGCCACGGTGGTGGACATGCGTTTCGTCAAACCACTGGATGAGGCATTGGTACGCGAGATCGCCGGCAGCCATGAGCTGCTGGTGACCCTCGAAGAAAACGCCATCATGGGCGGTGCCGGGGCGGCGGTCAGTGAGTTTCTGGCGCGGGAGAACATCCTCAAGTCGGTGCTGCATCTGGGCTTGCCGGACGTGTATGTCGAGCATGCCAAACCGGCGCAGATGCTGGCCGAGTGCGGGCTGGATGAAGCGGGGATTGAAGCTTCGGTTCGTCAGCGCATGGCCCTGCTGGACCTGTAGAAACGCGATTAAAAAATGTGGGAGCGGGCTTGCTCGCGAAAGCGGTGGGTCAGTCAACAGATGTATTGACTGACACTGCACCTTCGCGAGCAAGCCCGCTCCCACATTTGTTTTATGCCCACTTCAAATGCTACGGACAGCCCATGATCCGCCTTCGCCTCGCCCTGCCCCTTCTGTTACTGCCAGCCACCGACCTGCTCGCCGACAGCTTCGAACGCGACGACGCCCTCAAGCTGCCCGACGTGGTGATCAGCGCCAACCGCCAGGTCCAGGCGCGCAACGATAGCAGCGCCGCCAACACCATCTTTACCCGCGACGACATCGACCGCCTGCAACCCACCAGCGTGACCGACCTGCTGAGCCGCGTGCCCGGCGTACAGGTTTCACAAGCCGGTGGCCGTGGCAGCCTGGCGAGCGTTTACATTCGTGGCACCAAATCGGCCCAAAGCCTGGTGTTGGTCGATGGCCAGCGCATTGGCAACTCGACTTCCGGCGACAGCAACCTGCAGCACCTGAACATCCAGCAGATCGAGCGCGTGGAAGTCCTGCGCGGTTCGCGTTCGGTGATCTACGGCAGCGACGCGATTGGCGGGGTGATCCAGATTTTCACCCGGCGCGGCAACGAGTCCGGCCTGCAACCCCGCCTGCATGTGGGATTTGGCAGCAACCAGACGTGGGAACGCAGCCTGGGCTTGTCCGGCGGCGACGGGCAAACCCGCTTCAACCTCGGCGCCAGCCTGGATGACACCGCCGGGATCAATCGCACGTACGACTCGTATCCCAGCGACCACGACCATGACGCCTATCGCAACCAGTCCACCAGTTTCAGCCTGAGCCATGCCTTCAACGATGACCTCGAAGCGGGTGTGAACGTGCTGGATAATCGTGGCAAAAGCGAATTCGACAATCCGTTCGGTCGCTTCGATACGACCACCTTCCAAAGCTTCCAGCAAAAGCCCTATTCCACCTTCACCGTGAGCAGTGTCAGCAGCTATGTCGACGCGCGCATCAATGACGTGTGGAAGTCCCGGCTGGAAGCGGGCCACAGCGAAAACCGCGAAGAAACCCGGGACAAGCTCAGCACCGAGCGCAGCGTGTTCAACACCTACCGCAACTCGCTGAACTGGCAAAACGACCTCACTCTCAACGAGCAGAACAGCCTGATCCTGGGCGGCGACTGGTACGAGGACCGGGTCAACAGCAGCACAGCATTCGCCGAAGACAGTCGCTGGAACCGGGCCGCGTTTATCCAGCACCGCTTTCAAGCCCAGTCTTTCTCCACCGAACTGGGCCTGCGCCGCGACCAGAACCAACAGTTCGGCGGCCACAACAGCTGGAGCGGCACCTTCACCCTGCCGCTGAACCCGGACAATGACCTGTTGCTGAGCTACAGCGAAGGCTTCCGCGCGCCGACGTTCAACGACCTCTACTACCCGGACGAATTCGGCTTCAAAAACAGCAACCCGAACCTCAAGCCCGAAACCTCGAAAAGTTACGAAGTGCAGTGGCGCAGCCAACTGAGCGACACCAGCCGGCTCGAAGCCTCGCTGTACCGCACCGATATTCAGGATGCGATCGTGTTCGCCAGCAACGGCCCGCAAAACGTCAGCTCGGCACGCATCAACGGTTTCGAAGCGGCGCTCAAGCAAGAGCTGTTCGGCTGGCAAAGCAGCCTCGGTATTGCGCTGATCGACCCACGGGACCGCGACACCGGGCGCACACTGGCCCGTCGAGCCAGGCGCACCCTGAGCCTGGACCTGGATCGCCAATTCGACCGGTTCGGCGTCGGCGCCAGCTGGCAAGCGGTGAGCAGCAGCTACGACGATGCGGCGAACCAGCAACGCCTGGGCGGGTACGGTTTACTCGGGCTACGGGGCAGTTGGGCGGTGAGTCGTGAGATCACACTGGAAATGAAGCTCGATAACCTGCTGAACAAAGCCTACAGCCGGGCGCTGTATCAGTATCAAGGCCGGCAATATGGCTACCGGGAAGAAGGCCGGGCGCTGATGTTCGGGGTGACCTGGACACCGGAGCTCTAAGTCGTCTGCACCGGCCTCATCGCGGGCAAGCCCGGCTCCCACAGGGGACCGTGCTTATCCAGACGACTCGGTCAAATGTGGGAGCTGGCTTGCCTGCGATAGCGGCCTCACAGCCCCGGTGCAATCACCTGACACAACCGCGCCACCGCTTCCAGCATCTGCCCGCTGGGCCGTTCCAGGCCCTTGTCGGGCACCACCAGCAAATGCCCGGCAGCCACCGCCGCCACCTGTGGCCACACCTTCCAGGCATCCAGCTGCGATTGATCGCCCGCCAGAATCACCTCGGGATTACGCTGCAGCACCGACTCGATGCTGACCTGCGGTGCAGGTAATTTCAGATCATCGAACACATTGCGCGCTCCGCACACACTCAGTGCATCGCTGATGATCTGCCCGCCGCCAACGGTGTACAGCGGCTGGTTCCACACCTGATAAAACACCCGCAACGGCTCGACCCGGTGATAGCGCAAGCGCAACTCGGCCAAGCGCTGACGCAGCTGCACGGCCAATTGCCGGCCGGCATCAGCCCGCCCGAGTTGCTGGGCAATGGTTTCGACTTGCGAGGTGAGTTGTTCGAGGCTGTGGGGTTCGGCGACAAACACCGGGATGTTCAGGCGTTGGAGCTGCTCACGCTGGGCCGGGCCGACGCTGCCGGGCCAGAGCAGGATCAGGTCCGGCTTGAGGCTGAGCAGCCGTTCCATGTCCAACTGCCCGTAGTTTCCCACCGAAGGCACCTTCGCCAAGGCCTGTGGCCGCTCGCCGCCATCCAGCACGCCTACCAGCAAATCAGCAGCGCCCAGCTCAACGACGATTTCAGACAAGGAAGGAGCAAGGCTGACAACCCGCTCGACCGCCGCAACCTGGGCCGCGACGACCAGCAGGAACACCGCCAGCCAAGCGCGCATCAACCCAACTGACGCGGAATGCGATAGAGGTAGAACAGCACCAGGGTCGACAGTGCCAGCAGAAACAGCGGCACCGCTTCCAGCCCGACAAACACCGCCAGTGCGCCGATCCAGGCCGGCAGTGCAGCCACCAGCAACGCCACACGACGACGGGCCGCGAGGGTGATCCAGGCAGCCGGTTCTTCAGGGGTATCGAGGGCTTTGCCGGTGGCGATCAGTGAGTGTTTATAGCCATGGAAGTAACGCAGGCTGACAAACATCGAGGCCACGCCGGCGATGAAAAACGGCATCGCCAGCACCGGCAGCAAGGGCTCGGCCTTGCCAAACACCAGGTTGATCACAAACAACGGCACCAACGCCAACGCCAGGTATTGCCACCAGTTAAACGACAGTCGCCGCTTGACCTGGCCGCGCGTCACGCCCGGTCGACCTCGCCCTGGTGCTCGTTTCCCATCATGTGGTCGAGCTTGCTGGCCTTGGTGGCCAGGTAGAGTTTGTTGTGCGGGTTGTGGCCGGTGTGCAGCGGCACGCGCTCGGCGACGGTGATGCCCATGTCGGTCAAGGCTTTGACCTTGCGTGGGTTGTTAGTCATCAGCCGCAGGGATTTGACCCCCAGGTGCTGGAGCATCGGCAGGCAGATCCCGTAGTCGCGCTGGTCAGCGGCAAAACCCAGGCGCTCGTTGGCTTCCACGGTGTCGGCGCCGCCATCCTGCAGCTCATAGGCGCGGATTTTGTTCAGCAGGCCAATACCACGGCCTTCCTGACGCAAGTACAGCAACACGCCACGGCCTTCGCGGGCGATGGCCTGCATGGCGGCTTCCAATTGCGAGCCGCAGTCACAGCGCTGGCTGAACAGGGCATCGCCGGTCAGGCACTCGGAGTGCACGCGACCGAGCACCGGAGCGCCGTCCGCCACGTCACCGAGGCTCAGAACAACGTGTTCGCGCCCGGTGGTTTCTTCAAGAAAACCATTCATGGTGAACGTGGCAAAAGGGGTTGGCAGCTTGGAAGCGGCAACGAAAACGACGGGCACCGTGTGCTCCTGATTTCTGATTTCACAGGGGATAGATTGTAACAGCAGGTTCCTACAGACGCTTAAGCTGAATTGTCGCTGATAAAGATCAATAGGTTCGATTGGCCTTCAGCTTGGTTCTATGCCTTTCAGAAATGTTGATAGCCACGGATGGCGGGTGTGATGTCCTGGCCCGCCGCGTCCAGCAGGGTCACGCCCTGCCCCGCCTCGACCCGGCCGATCACATGGACCGGCGCACCGGCCGCCAGCAACGGTGCCAGTTCGGCAGGTGGCAAGGTGAACGCCAGTACGTAGTCGTCCCCGCCGCTCAACGCGGCTACCCGCGCATCCGCGTCGCCAACGAACGCCAGCAAGGCTGCCGACAACGGCAGCTTTTGCTGCTCGATCAACAAGCTGACAGCCGACGCCTTGGCGATATGCCCGCAATCAGCCAGAAGACCGTCGGAAATATCCATGGCAGACGTCGCCTTGCCCCGCAATGCCAAGCCCAGCGCCAACTGCGGTTGCGGCGACCAGTAGTGGGCCAGCAGCGGCTCGGCGACAGCGGCCTCTGCCGTGCGCTGCCCCAGTACCAGCAGCAATGCGCCCGCCGCGTTACCCAGCTCACCGCCAACACACAGCAAGTCGCCGGGCCGCGCACCGCTGCGGGTCAAGGCCTGGCCCGCCGGCACCCGGCCAAACACGGTCAGGGTCAGGCTCAACGGCCCACGGGTGGTATCGCCACCCACCAGAATCACACCGCAACCCTGGGCCATGGCGTTCAAACCCTGGGCATAGCGTTGCAGCCAATCGGCATCAACCGTCGGGGTGGTCAGGGCAAGGGTAAATGCGAGGGGATTGGCGCCCATGGCTGCCAGGTCACTGACTGCCACGGCCAGCGAGCGCTGGCCGAGCAGAAACGGATCGCAGGGGTCGGCAAAGTGCACGCCGGCCACCAAAGTATCAGTGGAAATCGCCAGCTGTTCCCCGGGAGGAACCGCCAGCAAGGCGCAGTCGTCGCCAATCCCCAGTGCAATGCCTTCGCCGCCCTGCGCGCAGGGCGCGGCGGCGAAGTAGTTGCGGATCAGCTCAAACTCGCCCATTGCGTCAGCAAGCGCCAGTTAGCGCTTGTACGCCTTCACTTCGGCTTCACGCAGGCGCGGGGCCAGCTTGTCGAGCACGCCGTTGACGAACTTGTGACCGTCGGTGGAACCGTAGACTTTCGCCAGTTCGATCCCTTCGTTGATCACTACGCGGTACGGTACGTCGACGCGCTTGAGCAGTTCCCAGGTGGACAGGCGCAGTACGGCCAGTTCAACCGGGTCCAGCTCTTCGATCGCCAGGTCCAGGCACGGCGACAAGGCAGCGTCGATCTCCGGCAGGTTGGCCGGAACGCCGTGCAGGATGTCGTGGAAGTAGCTGGCATCGGCCGCGCTGAAATCGTTGTCGACGCGAAATTGCGCTTCGATTTCGTTCAGCGAGGTTTTAGCCATGTGGCGCTGGTACAGCGCCTGGGTCGCGAGCTGACGGGCCGCACGACGCTTTTCGCTCTTCGAGGGCTTGCCGGCGTCTGCTGGGCGCGGGTCCTGGGGGTTGAACTGATCGCTGTCGTCGCTAATCACTTGGCCTCCAACTGTGCCAGCAGGCTGACCATTTCCAGGGCGGACAGGGCAGCTTCGGCACCTTTGTTACCGGCCTTGGTGCCGGAACGTTCGATGGCTTGCTCGATGGAATCAACGGTCAGCACGCCAAAGGCGACCGGCACGCCGAACTCCATGGACACCTGGGCCAGGCCCTTGGTGCATTCGCCAGCCACGTATTCGAAGTGCGGAGTACCGCCACGAATGACCGCGCCCAGGGCGATGATCGCCGCGTATTCACCCTGCTGCGCAACTTTCTGCGCAACCAGTGGAATTTCGAAGGCGCCAGGAGCGCGAATAATGGTGATGTCGTTTTCGCTCACACCGTGGCGAACCAGGGCATCCACGGCACCGCTTAGCAGGCTTTCAACCACGAAGCTGTTGAAGCGGCCAACCACCAGGGCATAGCGGCCTTTGGGGGCGATGAAGGTACCTTCGATGGTCTTCAGGGTCATTCGACAAATCTCTTAAAGAGCCGGGACGCGCTTAGTGCGCGCCCCTCAGTGATATTTGAACCGCGAACAAGGGGTAAACAACGCCGGCCTTTATTCGGAGGGCACGTATTCTACTACTTCCAGGTCGAAACCGGATATGGCATTAAATTTCATTGGTGCACTCATCAGGCGCATTTTGCGTACGCCCAAGTCCCGCAGGATCTGCGAACCGGCACCGACGATGCTGTAGGTGGTCGGCTTTTTCACCGGCACGTGGTCGGCGGTTTCGCGGATATGCGCCAGCAACACGTCGCCGTCCAGCGGATGGCCCAGCAGCAATACCACACCGCTGCCAGCCTCGGACACCGCGGACATCGCGGCCCGCAGGCTCCAGCGCCCCGGTTGCTTGACCATCAGCAGGTCCCGCAGCGGGTCCATATTGTGCACCCGCACCAGGGTCGGTTCTTCAGCGCAGATGGTGCCCAGGGTCAGGGCCATGTGCACGTCACCTTCCACGGAATCACGATAGGTCACCAGGTTGAACTGGCCCAGCTCGCTGTCCAGCGGCTGCTCGGCAATCCGCTGAACGGTACGTTCGTGGATCATCCGGTAGTGAATCAGGTCGGCAATGGTGCCGATCTTGATGTTATGCAGAGCGGCAAACTCTTCCAGCTCGGCGCGACGGGACATGGTGCCGTCGTCGTTCATCACTTCGCAGATCACACCGCTCGGCTCGAAACCGGCCATGCGCGCCAGGTCGCAGGCGGCTTCGGTGTGGCCGGCGCGAGCCAGGGTGCCACCCGGTTGGGCCATCAGCGGAAAGATGTGGCCCGGGCTGACGATATCTTCGGCCTTGGCGTCTTTCGCGGCTGCGGCTTGCACGGTGCGGGCGCGGTCAGCAGCGGAGATGCCGGTGGTGACACCGGTGGTGGCTTCGATGGACACGGTGAACTTGGTGCCAAACCCGGAACCATTGCGCGGCGCCATCAACGGCAGCTTGAGCAGTTCGCAGCGCTCGCGGCTCATTGGCATGCAGATCAGGCCACGGGCGTGCTTGGCCATGAAGTTGATGTGTTCCGGCTGGCAGCACTCGGCGGCCATGATCAGGTCGCCTTCATTCTCGCGGTCTTCGTCATCCATCAGGATGACCATCTTGCCTTGGCGGATGTCTTCAACCAGTTCTTCGATGCTGTTGAGCGCCACGCGGCACCCCCTTGGGTCAGGATTTAAGGTAGCCGTTAGCGGCTAAAAAACTTTCAGTGATGTTCCCGGCGGGCCCTTGAAGAGAGTCAGACTCTGCGGCCTTATCGCCCAATAGAAGGCGCTCCAGGTAACGGGCAAGCAAGTCCACTTCCAGGTTCACCCGGCGACCCGGCTGGTAAGACGCCATGATGGTTTCGCTCAGGGTGTGGGGAATGATGGTCAGTTCAAATTCGGCGCCATTCACGGCGTTCACGGTGAGGCTGGTGCCGTCGACGGTGATCGAGCCTTTGTGGGCGATGTACTTGGCCAGCTCTTTCGGGGCGCGAATGCGGAATTCCACGGCGCGGGCATTTTCGCTGCGGGCAACGACTTCGCCGACACCGTCGACGTGGCCGCTGACCAGGTGCCCGCCGAGACGGGTAGTCGGGGTCAGGGCTTTTTCCAGGTTCACCGGGCTGCCGCTCTTGAGGTCGTTCATCGCGGTGCAGTCCAGGGTTTCCCGGCTGACATCGGCGGCAAAGCCGTTGCCAGGCAATTCGATGACGGTCAGGCATACACCGCTGACGGCGATGCTGTCGCCCAGTTTGACGTCGCTCAGGTCGAGCTTGCCGGTTTCAACCAGCAGGCGTACGTCGCCGCCTTTTGGGGTCATTGCGCGGATGCTGCCGATGGATTCGATAATGCCGGTGAACATGCCGTTCTCCTGAAGACGTGGCGCAGGCCGGGAATTATACGCTCGCTGATGGCAGAGGGATGGCAGTGACTCGCCAGTCATCGCCCACAGCGCGCATTTCAGTGATCTTGAGTTGGGGGGCGTCGGCCAGTTTCTCAAGCGGCCAGTCCAGCAAAGGCCGGGCAGCGGAGCCGAGGAACTTGCCGGCGACGAATATCACGTACTCGTCCACCAGGCCTTGCTGGGCGAAGGCACCGGCCAGGCTCGGGCCTGCTTCCACCAACACTTCGTTGACGCCACGGGCAGCCAGGGCCACCAGCGCGGAACGCAGGTCGACCTGGCCGTCGACGCCCGGCACCACCAGGCACTCGGGCCCGGTTGGGTATTGGTTGTCCGGGGTCACGCAGGTGATGACCAGCGCGGGGCCGGCCTTGAAGAACGGCGCATTCAGCGGCACCCGCAGGCGGCCGTCGATCAATACGCGCAGCGGCGGACGGGACATCGCCAGGGCGGTGGTTTCTTCATCCAGCCCCAGTTCGGCGGCGCGCACGGTCAGGCGAGCGCCATCGGCCAGCACCGTGTCGGCGCCGGTGAGCACCACACTGGCCTGGGCCCGCAGGCGTTGCACGGCGGCACGGGCGGCCGGGCCGGTGATCCACTGGCTTTCGCCATTGGCCATGGCGGTGCGACCGTCCAGGCTCATGGCCAACTTGACCCGCACAAACGGCAGGCCATGTTCCATGCGCTTGAGAAAGCCCGGGTTGAGCGCCCGCGCTTCGTTTTCCAGCAAGCCGCTGTAGGTCTCGATCCCGGCCTGGGCCAGGCGACGCATTCCACGCCCGGCGACTTCCGGGTTCGGGTCCTGCATCGCCGCGACCACGCGGGCCAAACCGGCATTCACCAGGGCATCGGCGCACGGTGGCGTATGCCCGTGGTGGCTGCACGGTTCAAGGGTCACGTAGGCCGTGGCGCCCCGGGCTTTATCGCCCGCAGCTCGCAGGGCATGGACTTCCGCATGGGGTTCGCCGGTGCGCACGTGCCAGCCTTCGCCAACAACCTGCCCGTCACGCACGATCACGCAGCCAACCCGGGGGTTGGGGTGCGTGGTGTACAGGCCCTTGCGCGCCAATTCCAGGGCACGGGCCATGTAATGAGCGTCGAGTACCGCTTGTTCTGCCGAAGGTGGGCTCATTCTTTTACCGGCTCACGGGCCAGGCGGTCGATCTCTTCGCGGAACTCGTTGAGGTCCTGGAAGCGTCGATACACCGAGGCGAAACGGATATAGGCGACTTCGTCGAGCTTTTGCAGCTCGCCCATCACCAGTTCTCCAACCACCAGGGATTTGACTTCGCGCTCGCCGGTGGCGCGCAGCTTGTGCTTGATATGCACCAGCGCCGCTTCCAGCCGCTCGACACTCACCGGGCGTTTTTCCAGGGCGCGCTGCATTCCGGCGCGCAGTTTTTCTTCGTCGAAGGGCTGACGACTGCCGTCGGTCTTGATCAGACGTGGCAATACCAGTTCGGCGGTTTCGAAGGTGGTGAAACGTTCACCGCAGCCAGAGGCCAGGCATTCACGCCGGCGACGCACCTGTTCGCCCTCGGCGACCAGACGCGAGTCAATGACCTTGGTGTCGTTGGCACCGCAGAAGGGACAGTGCATGGTGGCAGGCAACAAAAAATGGGAGGGCCATGGTAGCGCATCCCTGTGGCAAGACAAGCCATAGCCTTTACGGTATATAGGCTGACTATTATGTTTCATATTTTTTAAGCCACGGATTTTGTCCTTTCTGGAGCCGTACATGCAGTTACGACCACTTGTTTTGCTCACGTTGCTCGGTTTTCTGGTCGCCTGCAGCAGCCATGCCCCAAAACCGGCGGCCCCCGTTGCCGCCCCTCAACAAGAGAAAAAAATCCCGGGTGTGGAAGAGGACCTCGGCCCGCTGCCCGCCTTCCAGCGTGAAGTCAGCGGCCAGTTGAACGGCGTACCCGCCGGTGCCGAAGTCGAACTGGCACTGCTGGTGATCGACGACCGTTCGCGCCCGCAACAACTGCTGGCCAGCAGCGTGCTGATCGGCAACAACAAGCCCTTGGCCTTCCGCCTGCGTTTCAACCCCGAAGCCTTCCCGGCAGGCGGACGCGTTGAACTGCGCGGTCGTGCCAGCCAGTCAGGCCAGTTGATCCTGCACCTGCCGCCCGTGCGTATCACCCAAGCGATCACCCAGACCACCGGCCCGCTGCAACTCGTTCCCGCACCATGACGCCACCGCTGGACCTGCAACGCGCCCTCAGCGAACTGATCGGCGACGCCCAACTGGTGCCCCACCCGCTGCCGGGCACCGCGTTGTCGCTGTGGCTGCTGGACGCCGACAACATGGACCGCGCCTTCAGCCCCGAAGAAACCCGACGCATCCTGCATGAACCGCCGTACTGGAGCTTTTGCTGGGCCAGCGGCCTGGCGCTGGCCCGGTATCTGGCGGCTAATCCCGACTGGGTCGCGGGCAAGCGGGTGCTGGATTTCGGCGCAGGCTCGGGCGTCGCCGGGATCGCCGCAGTAAAGGCCGGTGCGCTGGAAGTGGTGGCTTGCGACCTTGATCCACTGGCATTGGCAGCCTGCCGGGCGAATGCGGAACTCAATGGCGTGACCCTGGGTTATTCCGCAGACTTCTTCGCCGAGGCCGACCGGTTTGACCTGATCCTGGTTGCCGATGTGCTGTACGACCGGGCGAACCTGCCGCTGCTGGACCAGTTCCTCACCCGGGGCCGCGAAGCGCTGGTCGCCGATTCCCGGGTTCGGGACTTCCAGCACCCGGAGTATCAGCGCCTGGGCATCCTCGACGCCCTGACCCTGCCCGACCTGGCCGAACCGTGGGAGTTTCGCAAGGTGAGCCTGTACCACTCGCAGCGCGCTTGAGAGCATCGCGGGCAAGCCCGCTCCCACATTTGAAATGCATTCCCCTGTGGGAGCTGGCTTGCCTGCGATTGCGATCCTGAGACCGCCCCGCTTTCAGCCAACCCCACCAACCCTTATAGTTGCCCCATCCCCTGCTTTCTTCGAGATACCCCATGAGTGAGCCCACGCCGTACATCTTCGACGCCACCACCGCCACCTTCGACCAGGCAGTGATCCAGAATTCCTTCGAAAAACCCGTGCTGGTGGATTTCTGGGCCGAGTGGTGCGCGCCGTGCAAGGCGTTGATGCCGATGCTCGCGCAGATTGCCGAGAGTTATCAGGGAGAGTTGCTGCTGGCCAAGGTCGACTGCGATGCCGAGCCAGATGTGGTCTCGCGCTTTGGCATTCGCAGCCTGCCCACCGTGGTGCTGTTCAAGGATGGCCAGCCGGTGGATGGGTTTGCCGGTGCGCAACCCGAGTCCGCCGTGCGCGCGATGCTGGAGCCCCATGTGCAGATGCCGCCGCCAGCCGCTGCCGATCCGCTGGAGCAGGCCCAGGCGTTGTTTGCCGAAGGCCGTATCACCGACGCCGAGGCCGTGCTGGTGGCCTTGCTCGGGGAAGACAACACCAACGCCGCCGCGCTGATCCTGTACGCCCGCTGCCTCGCCGAACGCGGTGAGCTGGGTGAAGCGCAAACCGTGCTCGACGCGGTCAAGAGCGATGATCACAAGGCGGCACTGGCCGGCGCCAAGGCGCAGATTACTTTCCTGCGCCAGGCCGCCGACCTGCCGGACGCCGCGGATCTCAAGGCCCGCCTGGCGCAAAACCCGCAGGATGACGAGGCGGTGTACCAACTGGCCGTGCAACAACTGGCGCGCCAGCAATACGACGCCGCGCTGGATGGCTTGCTCAAGCTGTTCATCCGCAACCGCAGCTACAGCGACGGCCTGCCCCACAAGACGCTGTTGCAGGTATTCGAATTGCTCGGCAACGACCACCCGCTTGTCACCGTTTACCGCCGCAAACTGTTCGCCGCGTTGTATTAAGCCTTACTCGATCCAACTGTACAGCGGCGTATCCCCGCCGCTGCCTACCTTGACCTTGGCACTATGGCGCAGGCGCACCAGCAGGCGCTTGCCCGCCGAGGCGCTGCCGGCCAAGCCTTCCAGTTGATCAAGCAATTCAAGGCCGTTGAGTTGCCCGGCCTTGCGCAGCAAATCCTGGGCGGCCTGCCACAGGCTCTCGTCCAGGTTACCCGGGGCCGGCGCCACCACGGGCTCGGCACTCGGGGGCTTGCTGGCCTGCAACTGCGCGCCCAGCCGGGCCCAGTCGCCGTCGTCCAGCTCCAGGGTCAAGTCCACCGGCAGGTCACCGACGGTTCCACGAATTCTCAACATCGCACTTACTCCCGCACTTTTCTGACGAGCATGCTCCCACGCGTCTTGCGCTACGCCAAGCAGGCGGTCAAACTCCTCGCAAAATTGTTATAAGATCACATAACAAAACTTTCATCTTTGTTCGGGAGTTCCACCATGCGCCGTTTGCTGCTCGCTTTGCCGTTTGCCCTGTTGCCACTGGCCATCGCCCAGGCTGCCGACGAGCACGACCATGATCACGAGCATGGCAGCCTGGGCGCCCACGAACACGGTGTCGGCCGCCTCAACGCCGTGCTCGACGGCCAGGCCCTGGAACTGGAACTGGACAGCCCGGCGATGAACCTGGTGGGTTTTGAACACCTCGCCACCACCCCTGCCGACAAAGCCAAGGTCGCCGCCGCCCGCAAGCAACTGGAGCAACCCTTGATGCTGTTCAGCCTGCCCAAGGCCGCCGGTTGCGTGATCAGCACTCAGGAACTGAACAGCCCGCTGTTCGGCGACAAACCTGAAGCCGACCACGATGAGGACGATGACGACCACGCCACCGATGGCAAAGGCGCCGCCGCCCACGAACATCACCACGACCACAGCGAAATCCACGCTCACTACCAGTTCACCTGCGCCACGCCGACTGCCCTGAGCAACCTCGACCTGACCCAGGTGTTCAAGACCTTCCCCGCCACCCAGAAAATTCAGGTACAACTCATTGGCCCGAGCGGCCAGCAGGGTGTGGAAGCGACGGCCACAGCAGCCGCCCTCAAGTTCTGAGTTCATGCCCGGTTAATGTGGGAGCTGGCTTGCCTGCGATGGCATCGCCGCGGTGTTTCAGAAATACCGAGGCGCTTGCATCGCAGGCAAGCCAGCTCCCACATTTGATCAGTGTCATCATCCAAATCGAGCCAGACCACTGACTTCCCTATGACCCAAGCACTTATCGAACTGTCTGACCTGGGCTTCAACTGGCCGGGTCACCCACAGTTGCTGGACATCCCGACGTTTCGCCTGGAGCCGGGGGAAACCCTGTTCCTCAAGGGCCCCAGCGGCAGTGGCAAGACCACCCTGCTGGGCCTGCTGGGCGGTGTGCAAAAGCCCAGTCGCGGCAGTATTCGCCTGCTGGGCCAGGAGCTGACCGAACTCTCGGCCGGCGCCCGCGACCGCTTCCGTGTCGACCACACCGGCTACATCTTCCAGCAGTTCAACCTGCTGCCGTTTCTCTCGGTGCGCGAGAACGTCGAGTTGCCCTGCCACTTTTCCAAGCTGCGGGCGCTACGGGCAATCCAGCGCCACGGCAGCGTCGACCAGGCCGCCGCGACCTTGCTGGCCCACTTGGGCCTCAAGGACAAGAACCTGCTGGAACGCCGCGCCGACTCGCTCTCCATTGGCCAGCAACAGCGGGTGGCCGCCGCTCGCGCATTGATCGGCCAGCCGGAACTGGTGATCGCCGACGAACCGACTTCAGCCCTGGACTACGACGCCCGGGAAGCCTTCATTCAGTTGTTGTTCGCCGAATGCCGCGAAGCAGGCGCCAGCCTGTTGTTCGTCAGCCATGACCAGAGCCTGGCGCCGCTGTTCGACCGCAACCTGTCGCTGGCCGAACTCAATCGCGCCGCCACGCCCGCAGAGGTTTGAGATGTATTTGTTTCGACTAGCCATGGCCAGCCTGGCTAACCGCCGCTTTACCGCGATCCTCACCGCCTTCGCCATCGCCCTATCGGTGTGCCTGTTGCTGGCGGTGGAGCGGGTACGCACCGAAGCCCGCGCCAGCTTCGCCAGCACCATCAGCGGTACCGACCTGATCGTCGGCGCGCGCTCCGGCTCGGTGAATTTGCTGCTGTATTCGGTGTTCCGCATCGGCAACGCCACCAACAATATTCGCTGGGACAGCTACGAACACTTCGCCGCCAACCCGCAGGTGAAATGGGCAATCCCGATTTCCCTCGGCGACTCCCACCGCGGCTACCGCGTGATGGGCACCAACGAATCCTATTTCGAACACTATCAATACGGGCGCCGGCAGAACCTCGAACTTGCCAGTGGTCGCGCCTTCGCCACCGATCCATTCGAAGTGGTGCTCGGCGCCGAAGTGGCCGATGCCCTGCATTACAAGCTGGGCGACAAGCTGGTGCTGGCCCACGGCGTGGCGGTGGTCAGTCTGGTCAAGCACGATGACAAGCCGTTCACCGTGGTCGGTATTCTCAAGCGCACCGGTACCCCGGTGGACCGCACGCTGCACATCAGCCTCGGTGGCATGGAAGCGATTCACATCGACTGGCACAACGGCGTACCCGCCCAGGGCAAAGGCCGGATCAGCGCCGACCAGGCCCGCAACATGGACCTGACGCCCCAAGCCATCACCGCGTTCATGCTCGGTTTGAACAACAAGATCTCCACCTTCGCCCTGCAACGGGAGATCAACGAATTCCGTGGCGAGCCAATGCTGGCGATCCTGCCGGGCGTGGCCCTGCAAGAGTTGTGGAGCATGATGGGCACCGCTGAAAAAGCGCTGTTCGTGATCTCGCTGTTTGTGGTGCTGACCGGCTTGATCGGCATGCTCACCGCGATCCTCACCAGCCTCAACGAGCGCCGCCGGGAAATGGCGATCCTGCGTTCGGTGGGCGCGCGGCCCTGGCATATCGCGACGTTGCTGATCTTCGAAGCCTTCGCCCTGGCGCTGTCCGGCGTGATTGCCGGCGTCGGGCTGCTGTATGTGTGCATCGCCGCGTCGCGCGGGTATTTGCAGGCCAATTACGGCTTGGACCTGCCGCTGTCGTTGCCGAGCGAATATGAATGGACCCTGCTCGGCGGTATTCTCGTCGCAGCCTTGCTGATGGGCAGCGTGCCGGCCTGGCGTGCCTACCGGCAATCGTTGGCCGACGGCCTGTCGATACGTTTATGAGGAAGCTGTTGATGCGTCGCGTCGTGCTTGCGCTGTTACTGCTGGTGACCCTGCCTGCCTGGGCTGAAGACCAGCCCAAGGACCTGTCGTGGCAGGAGATGATCCCGCCGGATGCACCGCCGGAAATCCCCAACATGAAACCGCTGCACGACTTGTCGGGCATGGCTGATGCGTTGTCGGTGGAGTCTGCGCCGGCCGCCAAGCAGGACCTGCCCAACGCGCCAGTCGTACAAAGCCTGGACGGTAAGCACATCCGCCTGCCGGGTTATATCGTGCCGCTGGAAGTCAGCGAGGAAGGTCGCACCACGGAGTTCCTGCTGGTGCCGTATTTCGGCGCCTGCATCCATGTACCGCCACCGCCGTCGAACCAGATCGTGCATGTCAAAAGCGAAGTCGGTGTGAAGCTCGACGAGCTGTATCAGCCGTACTGGATCGAAGGCCAGATGCAGGTCAAACCGTCCAGCAGCGAACTGGCCGACGCCGGCTACCAGATGGAGGCCGACAAGATCTACGTATACGAGTTGCAGGAATAACCCGTGATTGCGCTTTCATTGAGCTGAGTCAAAGGCTCGATCGTTACGATCTTTACCATTGGACACAAGCAATTAATAACGTCCTCTGGAGCTCCCATGAACAAGTCCCTGCTCGGCGCGTCGCTTGTCGCGCTCGCCCTCGTCGCCCCCGTTGCCCATGCTCACGAAGCCGGCGACATCCTGATTCGCGCCGGTGCTATCACCGTCAACCCGAAAGCGGACAGCAGCAGTGTCAAGGTTGACCAGGGCCCGCTGGCCGGGACCAACCTGGGCGGCAAGGCGACCATGAGCAGCGACACTCAACTGGGCTTGAACTTCGCCTACATGCTGACCAGCCACTGGGGTATCGAACTGCTGGCGGCCACGCCGTTCGAACATGATGTGAAAATCAAGAACACCGCCCTGGCGCCTGCCAACGGCAAGCTCGGCTCGCTGAAACACCTGCCGCCGACCCTGAGCGTCGTGTACTACCCGCTGGACAGCAAGTCGGTATTCCAACCGTACATCGGCGCCGGTATCAACTACACCTGGATCTACGACGAACACGTCGGCGGTCGCGCCCAAGAGGCCGGTTTCAGCAACTTCAAGGCGGAAAACTCCTGGGGTTGGGCCGCGCAGATCGGTGCGGACTACATGATCAATGACAAGTGGATGATCAACGCCCAGGCGCGCTACATCGACATCAGCACCAAGGCCACTGTGGATAACAACGCGCTGGGCCAGGGCACTCGGGCCAAGGTCAATGTGGATGTTGACCCGATGGTGTACATGGTCGGTATTGGCTACAAGTTCTAGGTTCTACCCAAGGCCCTGTTGTACAGGGCCTTTTTTGTGAGGCTTTCCATGGAGGCAAGCGCCAATCAGAGGCCAGGCACACGCCCGTGTGCTGCGAATCAGGCTTCAGCCAGGAGTTGGCGAACTTCAGCGATGACCAAGTCAATGTTGAACGGCTTTTTCAACACCGCATTGAACAAGTCCGACCGCTCCATACCAATATGAGCCTGGGCTCCGCTGATCAGGATGATGGGCAAGTGATTGACAGCCGGTAGCGCGCGGACAGCTTCGGCAAACTCCTGGCCATCCATGACCGGCATCATGAAGTCGGTGATGATCAACGCTGGCCGCTCGCGCTCCAGGACCTCGAGTCCTTTCTGGCCATTGCTCGCTTTTACGACCATGTACCCCTCATCCTCCAGCGCATAGCCGAGAATGTCAGCGATCAAATACTCGTCGTCGACGACCAGGATGGTGGTCATGTCAGTTCAACCCGAATCAGAGACTTTGGACGTTGAGCCCGGCAGCGAAGAATCATTAGAGACAGCCAATGCATTTCTTGATGCCTTCTTCAGGTCAACGCCGTTTTCATGGATTACCACTTCAAGAAGCGAAGGATCGTAGAAGCTGTCTCGTACCTTAAGAATCGAAAGCATTCTTCTTAGTTCAGATTGAATCTCGAAGAAGCGCATCAGCAGCAGGTTGTCGACAATACTGGACAGGTCCGGGGTCGGAGAACTGACCTCCGAACCAAAAACGTCACGCATCTCCCACG
Organism: Pseudomonas sp. TH34; assembly: GCF_016650865.1. Taxonomy (NCBI): domain Bacteria; kingdom Pseudomonadati; phylum Pseudomonadota; class Gammaproteobacteria; order Pseudomonadales; family Pseudomonadaceae; genus Pseudomonas; species Pseudomonas sp. TH34. The sequence continues at coordinate 61,819 of NZ_JAEKFB010000004.1, read as the reverse complement.
AGGCAAACACCGTTACGCCACGGGCACGAAGCTCGCTCATCAGGGCGCTGTAGAAATCAGTGATACGTGCCGGGTTCGTCGACACTCGAGTCATGCCGCTCAAGCTGTCGATGAACAGGCGCTTGATACCCTTTTCCTCAACCATTTTCAGCAGCCGTGCGCCGAGACCGTCGATCAGGCCTTCTGTCGTGGGCTGCCAGGCAATACTCAGCGCACCACTTTCTTCCATACCCTTGATATCAATCCCCAGCGATTGGCCTTTGAGACGTAACCGCTGCGGGCTTTCATAAAAACCGAAATGCAGGCCCGGAGCTTCCACTGTCGACTCTGCGAGAAACCGGAGCCCCAACGTGGTTTTCCCGACGCCGGAAGGCCCCATGACGAGCGTAACGGAAGAACTGTGCAGGCCACCGCCGATGATGGCGTCCAGCGAACCGATGCCGCTGGTGATACGCGTCAGGTCGGCACTGTCAGGTAACGATGGATGGCTGTAGAGGCTTTCCAGACGCGGATAAACCACCAGGCCATCGTCGGTAATTTCACACTCGTGCAATCCGGTCAGCGCACCACTGCCCCGAGTCTTGCGCAGTTGAATCCGGCGCACCGAACGGCTGCCGTGAAGCTCCTCGCCCATCTCAATCACACCATCAACCATGGTGTGCTCAGGACTGCCGTCGTCCAATCGGGAACTGGTGAGAAACAACACCGTACAACCGGCGAACGCGGCGTGGCCTTGCAGCTCGGAAATGAATTTCTTGGTGTCGATGGGCGAGTCAGCCTTGGAGCGCGCATTAAGCAAGCCGTCGACCACTAACACGGTGGCCTTCTGACGACTGATCTCACGCCGAAGCAGCTTGACCACTTCATCGAGACCGTCGTTCTCAAGGGTGTCAAACGCACTGACGAACTGAATTTCAGCTCCCACCCGGGAAACATCAAAGAAGTTCAGGGTCGAGAGGAATTGAAATAAACGGTCGTGGGACTCAGCCAGCAACGTGGCCACCAGTACACGGCCCCCGTTGCGGGCATGATTGAATCCCAGTTGATTGGCGAGGATGGTTTTACCGGATCCTGGGCGCCCCTGGATAATGTAGGAGGCACCTGCGACTAGCCCGCCCTTGAGCAGAGCATCCAGCCCTTCTATTCCGCTTTGAAGGCGATTTAGCTTTTCCACAATGCAACCCTGATGTGAACAACAGGCTCTTAAGCCGAAGGTTTACGATGCTAACTCCATTTGCGCAATCGGGCTATCCGCTCATCCAGTTCAAGGGCGGGGCAAATAAAGCGTGAACGTACATCCCTGCCCCAGATGACTCTCGACCCTGATCTCTCCCCCCGACTGTTTGGCAAACCCCAATACCTGACTGAGCCCCAGCCCGGTTCTCTGGCCTTTGCCTTTGGTGGAGAAAAACGGTTCAAAGATTCTATCGAGGCTGAACGGAGCGATACCCGAGCCATTGTCTGTGATGGACACGGCAACGAAACGCCCCTTGATAAGGGGATAGCCATGGGACGCAGGGATAAGGTCCATCGACTCAACACGGATGACCAACTCCCCCTTATCCATCATGGCGTCTCGGGCGTTCATGACCATATTGAGAATGGCGGCTTCGAACTGCCCTGGGTCAACGTGAACGACGCAGGGTACTGCTGTGGACTCGATGCGTACGTTGATGCCTGCCCCTACTTGCACAGCAATCGTATCGGCCATGGCCAACGTGCTTGAATTGATATCCAGCGATGCGGGATGCAGGGCTTGCCTGCCAGCGAAGCACAGCAATTGACTGGTGAAATGAGAACCACGCTCCACCGCCTCGGAAATGGCTTCCACCAGGCGCAGCCGCCGCTCTTCTGATGCTGAAGGACGCTTCAACAGATCCGCTGAAGAACGGATCACCGTCAGCAGATTGTTAAAGTCATGCGCCACTCGGCCTGTTACCCGCCCCAGCGCGTCCATCTTTTGCGACTGAAGTAATTTTTCCTGGCTCACATCCTGAGCGGTCCCCGTCATCGCGACGGGCAGACCATCATCGGCATAACGGGGTCTCGCGCGCACGTGCAGCCAGCGAGTTTCACCGAGTGGCGTGATGACGCGGTAGTGAACGTCGTAGTCGCCACGTTGAGCGATCGAGCGATCCCACGCTTCGGCCACTCGGCGCTTGTCTTCGGCGTGCACCAAGCGCTGCATGTGTTCATAACTGAACGGTATCTGTGGTTCGAGTCCGAAGTTGAGGCGGCAAGTGGCCGAGGTCTTCAGCTCGCCCGTCGTCAAGTCCAGGCGCCATATACCAAGCCCGGCGGTACTCAAAGCGAACTGCAGGTCGTGCGCCTCCTCATACACATCATCGTGAGGCGGCGGCGAACCATTCACCGGAGAATGTGTTGCCATGATGGGTAGGGCTCCTCTTTAAGGCTGCCCATGACGAGATGGGCGAAGTCTTCTTCTGAATGCAGACTTTTGCTTTTGCTGAACGAGCCGTAAGCACAATCAATCCCTATTGGCATGGATGACCGGGCGCACCAAAGGTTTCAAATTTTTCGTATGCAGTGGCGCCCCCCGCCTGGCCAACACGTATCAACCGAATCCGTCCGGACACCGCCGCAAAAAAGGCGCCTGTTGCAGGCGCCTTTTTTATGTTTGACCGTGTCGGTAGAACCGGTCGAGCAACGCCGGCAACCCGGCCCGCCATGCCCGTGGCTTGATGCCGAAGGTGTGGAGGATTTTCTTGCAGGCCAGCACCGCGTGTTGCGGTTCATCGGCGGCATCCGGACGGGCGGCGTGGGCCTGGGCGGTCGGAGCTTCCACGGCCAGCGGGTGGAAGTTGCGCGCTTCGGTCAGGATCGCCTGCCCTAGCGCCAGCGGGGTGGTCGCTTCGTGGCCGGCATAGTGATAAGTGCCCCACAACGGCGCGGCGCAATCCAGTTGCTTGAGCACCGAAATGATCACCCGCGCAGCATCGTCTACCGGCGTCGGGTTGCCCCGGCGGTCGTCGGCCATCAGCAGTTCGTCAGGTTTTTCGGCACGGGCCAGGAAGCGTCCGAGGGTGCCGTCGACGCTGTCATCCAGCAGCCAGCCAAAACGCAGCAGCACGTGCTGCGGACAGGTGGCGCGTACGCTCTGCTCGATGCGCCACAACGCCTGGCCCCGCAGGCCCAAGGGCACGGGTTCGTCTTTTTCGCTGTAGGCGGTGGCGCGGGAGCCATCGAACACCCGGTAGCTGGACGGTTGCAGCAAAGTGATGCTGTGGTGCTGGCACAGTTCCGCCAGGCGCTCGATCGCATATTCCTGGGCAGCCAGACGCGTTTCGCTGACCGTCTCCGCCTGGAACCAGTCGAAGTAATAGGCGAGATTGATCAAGGCATCGGGACGGGTGTCGTCGAGCAGTTGCGTGAGGCTCGCGGCATCCCAGCCGTCTTGGGGCGGACGCGGGGCGAGGAAACCGATGTCTTCCTCCGCACCGAGGCGAATCAGCGCCTGCCCGAGGGCATTCCCGCCGCCCAGTAACATAAGGCGCATTCGCATAGATTGAGCAGGCCCGGTCTGTTTGGAACGATGGTTATTATCGACAGGCTTGTGAGCCATGCCGTTGGCATTTGCCAGAATCGTTGCATTTTGCGGGTTTGTAGCGCAACCGTCACTTATAAAGTGCGGGGTTGCAAGTTGCCGGGGCTGGCCGCATAAATTGGGTATGAACCTTCCAGAATCAACGGACACGGTCTTGAACGGTTTTCACCCCGCCGTCAGCGCCTGGTTCCGCAGTACGTTCCCGTCGGTGACCACCGCCCAGGCCCGGGCGTGGCCGCTGATCCGCGAGCGCCGCCCGACGCTGATTGCCGCGCCCACCGGCTCCGGCAAGACCCTGACCGCCTTTCTCGCGGTGCTGGACGACCTTGTACACCAAGGCCTGGCCAATGGCGGCCAACTGCCAGATCAGACGCTGGTGGTCTACGTCTCGCCGCTCAAGGCATTGTCCAACGATATCCAGATCAACCTGCAAAACCCGCTGGCCGGTATCACCGACCACCTGCAGCGCCTGGGCCTGCCGCCGCTGGCGATCCGCACCGCCGTGCGTACCGGCGACACCCCACAGAAAGACCGCGCCCTGATGCGCAAGCACCCGCCGCATATCCTGGTCACCACGCCAGAATCGCTCTACGTGCTGCTGGGCTCGGATTCCGGCCGGCAGATGCTCGCCAGCATCCGCACGGTGATCGTCGACGAAATCCACGCCATCGCCGCCAGCAAACGCGGCAGCCACCTGGCCCTGACGCTGGAGCGCTTGCAGGGTTTGTGCAGTGAACCGCTGACCCGCATAGGCCTGTCCGCCACGCAAAAGCCCATCGAGGCCGTATCGCGCTTTCTGGTGGGCACCGACCGGCCTTGCGAGATCGTCGACATCGGCCACGCGCGCCCACGGGACCTGGATATCGAAGTACCGCCGGTGCCGCTGTCGGCCGTCATGGCCAACGACGTGTGGGAGCTGGTCTACGACCGCCTCGCCGAACTGGCCAAACAACACCGCACCACGCTGATTTTCGTCAACACCCGGCGCCTGGCTGAACGCCTGGCGCGGCACTTGAGCGAGCGCCTGGGCAAAACCGCCGTCGCCGCCCACCACGGCAGCCTCGCCAAGGAACTGCGCCTGGACGCCGAACAACGGCTCAAGGCCGGCGAGCTGCAAGTGTTGATCGCCACCGCGTCGCTGGAGCTGGGGATTGATATTGGCGATGTTGATCTGGTGTGCCAGATCGGCTCGCCCGGCTCGATCAACGGTTTCCTGCAACGGGTCGGACGCTCCGGGCATCAGGTCGGCGGCACGCCCAAGGGCCGGTTGTTCGCCACCACCCGCGACGACCTGATCGAATGCGCTGCCCTCCTCGACTGCGTGCGCCGGGGCGAGCTGGACACCTTGCTGATCCCGGTCGCGCCGCTGGATGTGCTGGCCCAGCAGATCATCGCCGAAGTCAGTTGCCAGGAATGGCAGGAACAGGCTCTGCTCACGCTGATCCGCCGCGCCTCACCCTACGCCGAACTGGATGAACGTCACTATCAGGCGCTGCTACAGATGCTCGCCGAGGGCTACAACGGCCGCCAGGGCATCCGCAGCGCCTACCTGCACCGCGACGCCATCACCCACACCCTGCGCGGCCGGCGGGGCGCCAAGCTCACCGCGGTGACCAGCGGCGGCACCATCCCCGACAACGCCGACTACAGCGTGCTGCTGGAGCCGCAAAGCCTGAACATCGGCAGCGTCAACGAAGACTTCGCGGTGGAAAGCATCGCCGGGGATATTTTCCAGTTGGGCAACACGTCGTACCGCATCCTGCGGGTGGAAGCCGGCAAAGTGCGGGTAGAAGATGCCCACGGCCAGCCGCCGACCATTCCGTTCTGGCTCGGCGAAGCACCGGGGCGCAGTGCCGAGTTGTCGTTTGCCGTGGCGCGCTTGCACGGGCAACTGGACCAATTGCTGGGCGCCACGCCCGGCAACCTGCAAGCGGCGCTCGACTGGCTCACCGGCACCCTCGGCCTGAACCTGGCCAGCGCCGAACAGCTGGTGGATTACCTGGCGCGGGCGCGGCTGGCGTTGAGCGCGCTGCCGTCCCAGGACACGCTGATCATGGAGCGCTTTTTCGACGAGTCCGGCGGCACCCAATTGATCATCCACACGCCGTTCGGCAGTCGCATCAACCGCGCCTGGGGCCTGGCGTTGCGCAAGCGTTTTTGCCGCACCTTCAACTTCGAACTGCAAGCCGCCGCCAGCGAAGATGCGATCGTGTTGTCACTCTCCACCAGCCACAGCTTTGAGCTGGATGAGGTATGGCGCTACCTGAACAGCAACACCGCCGAGCACATCCTGATTCAGGCGGTTCTGGATGCACCGCTGTTCGGCGTGCGCTGGCGCTGGAATGCCGGGGTGGCCCTGGCGCTGCCGCGTTATACCGGCGGGCGCAAAGTGGCGCCGCAGATCCAGCGCATGAAGAGTGAAGACCTGATCGCCAGTGTGTTCCCGGACCAGATCGCCTGCCTGGAAAACCTCGCCGGCGAGCGGGAAGTGCCCGAGCATCCGCTGGTGGAGCAAACCCTCGATGATTGCCTGCACGAAGCCATGGACAGCGAAGGCTGGCTGGCCCTGCTGCGGCGCATGGAGCGCGGAGAGATTCGCCTGATCAGCCGCGACCTGCCGGCGCCGTCCCCCTTGGCAGCGGAGATTCTCAGCGCCCGCCCCTACACCTTTCTCGATGACGCCCCACTGGAAGAGCGTCGTACCCAGGCCGTGCTCAACCGCCGCTGGAGCGACCCGCAAAGCACCGACGACCTCGGTGCGCTGGACGCCGAGGCCATTGCCGGTGTGTGCGAGGAGGCCTGGCCTGCACCTAATGGCCTGGATGAAATGCATGAAGCGTTGATGAGTCTGGCGTGCATCGCTGAATCGGAAGTTGCGCCGCAATGGGCCGAATGGCTGCAAGCCCTGGCCGACGGTGGGCGCGCCAGCCGATTGCAGATCGGTGCCGACCAAGCCGTTTGGGTCGCCCTGGAGCGCTTGAGTTGCTTAAAGGCGATCTATCCAAATGACCTGCCGCTGCTACCCGGTTTCGATGAGCCCTGGACCTTCGATGAAGCCTTGGTGGAAATTCTGCGGGCGCGCCTGAGCGGTTTTGGCCCATTGACCCTGATCGAGATCGCCGCGCCCCTGGCCTTGCCGGTGGCAGACGTATCACAGGCACTTGCGCGGCTGGAAAGCGAAGGCTACGTACTGCGCGGCCGTTTCAGCCCCGGCGCCAGCGACGAACAATGGTGCGAACGCCACCTGCTGGCGCGCATTCACCGCTACACGGTCAAGCGCCTGCGCCGGGAAATCGAGCCGGTGGCGTTGCAGGATTTCATGCGGTTTCTGTTCGACTGGCAGCACCTGTCGGACGGCACCCGGGGCCAGGGCAGCGCCGTGTTGCCGCAGATCGTCGCGCAGTTCGAAGGGTACGCCGCCGCCACATCGGCCTGGGACAGCGATTTGCTCAGCGCCCGAATCAAGGATTACGCGCCCCACTGGCTGGACGATTTGTGCCGCAGCGGCAAGGTGGTGTGGACACGCCTGAGCAACAAGGCTGGCGCGACGGCCTTGCGTAGCACGCCGGTGGTGCTGTTGCCCCGCAGCCAGGTGCCTTTGTGGAGCGGATTGACCGACGCGCCGGACAGCGCCGAGCTGTCGCCCAAGGCACAGAAAGTCCATCAGGCACTGCGGGAAAACGGCGCGCTGTTTTTCGATGAACTGATTCATGAAGCCCATCTGCTGCGCAGCGAACTGGAAACCGCCTTGCAGGAATTGGTGGGCGCCGGGCTGGCGAACGCCGACAGCTTCGCTGGCCTGCGCGCCCTGACCACACCCGCGAGCAAACGCCAGGCCCGCAGCAGTCGGCGCGGGCGTGGCGCGTTTGTAGGCGGGATGGACGATGCCGGGCGTTGGGCCCTGGTACGGCGGGCGCCGGTGGCGGATGGCACACGTCCGGGGGCTCACTCGGCCGAGACGCTGGAGCATGTGGCGATGACCTTGCTGCGGCGATACGGCGTGGTGTTCTGGCGCCTGCTGGAGCGCGAGGCGGACTGGCTGCCCAGTTGGCGGGAATTGCTGCGTACGTTCCACCGGCTGGAGGCCCGGGGCGAGATTCGTGGCGGGCGGTTTGTGAGTGGTTTGGCGGGGGAACAGTTTGCGTTGCCGGAAGCGATTCCGCTGCTGCGGGAAGTTCGGCGGCGGCCTCACGATGGAAGCTTGATTGCCGTGTGCGGCGCGGACCCGCTGAACCTGGTGGGCACATTGTTGCCGGGTGGCAAGGTGCCTGCGTTGAGCGGTAATCGGCTGGTGTATCGGGATGGATTGCCGGCGGCGGTGGGGATTGCGGGCAAGCAGCAGGTGTTGCTGGAACTGGATCCGCAGGCAGCAGGGTTGGTGCGGGAGAAGCTGATCAGGCGCTGAAGTGTGTTGCGCCTGTGACGCCCCCATCGCGGGCAAGCCCGGCTCCCACATTTGATCGCATTCCAACTGTGGGAGCTGGCTTGCCTGCGATGAGGCCAGTACTGCCACCACAACAACTATTGGGTTCTTGGCTGCTCGGTAAGCACCACCGACGAAGGCACCTCTTCCTCCGGCTCATCCACCTGCTGCCCAACCCGCTGCGGCAACACCACCTGCTGTGGATAAGTTTGCGCGAAGTGAACAAAGGCACAGTTATCCACAAGCTTTTTCAAGCGCTGGTTAAACGCGCGGCTCACCGCATATTGCCCGCCCGATACCGTGCGGAACTGCGCCGTCAGCACCACACCGTTGAGGTCCATCTTGTCGACGCCAAATACCTCCAGCGGCCCTTGCAGGTTGTACTTGAGGAACACGTCGTCGCGGATCGACTGCCCCGCCTCGCGGATCAACTCCACGGCCTTGTCGACGTCGGTGTCGTAGGTGAACTGCACCGAGAAGAACGCGTAGGCAAATTGCCGCGACTGGTTGGTAACCGCCTTGATCTGCCCGAACGGCACCGAATGCACAAACCCCTTGCCGTCCCGCAGGCGCAGGGTGCGGATGGTCAGCCCCTCGACGGTACCGGCGTGGCCGGAGTCGAGCACCACCCAGTCGCCGATCGACAGGGTGTCTTCGATGATGATGAACAGCCCGGTGATCACATCCTGCACCAGTTGCTGGGAGCCAAAACCAATGGCCAAACCCACCACCCCGGCACCCGCCAGCAGCGGTGCGACGTTGATCCCCAGGTTCGCCATGGTGGTGATCGCGCAGATCACCACCAGGATGATTTTCACCGCGTTGCGCAGCAGCGGCAGGATGGTTTTCACCCGTGTGCTGGGCTGGCGGCTGGAGCGTTTGTTGACCGGTGGCTTCAGCGCTTCCTGGATCGCGGTGTCGAGCACCACCCAGAACAGCCAGGTCACCAGCAGGATCAAACCGATGCTGCTCAGGGAATCACTGATGGCCCGGCCCACGGAATTGCGCTGGGCAAATTCAAATAGCGAAACGCCCCAGATACGCCCGAGGATTTCGATAAAGGCGATGGCCATGACGATGCGCAACAGCGCGTGCAGCAGGCTGAGGAAACGCTCTTTGTAGGCGCTGCTGCGCTGGACTGCCACCGTGCTGCGGGACTGGAACAGGTGCTGCAACACCGTGCTGAGGAACACCGTGCCGATCAGCAGGATCGTGGTGAACAGTGCGCAGCGCAGGGCTTTCTGGCTGTCGTCGCCGGCGCCGATCAGGTTGATCGCCGACACCAGCACCATCAATAGAATCGGCCAATACCACAGGCCGGAAAACACCCGCAGGGATTGCTGCACCGCCGGGTGTTTCAAGCGCTGGGCCAGGGGCCGGTTGCGGATTAAATGCGCCACCGGACGACGCAGGCGAATCACCAGCATGCCGAAAATCACCGAGGCAAACAGCCCGGTGAAGATCGCCACGCTGGCGGTGATATTGCCCCCCAATTGGCGGGCGATCTGCGGGCTGGTCAGCGCATCGCTGAGGGCCGCAAGGAAGCCGATCAGGAACAGCGGCTTGGGGCAGTAGTCACGAATAATCTGCACCGCCGGGCGCTTGTGGCCGACGTTGAACATGACGATCACGCACAGCAGCATCGAGGTGGAAAAAATACCGCTGCTGGTGGCGTAGGCAAAACACAGTGCCAGCGCGCGGCCCACTGACGTGGGCAGGAAATGGCTGACGTAAAGCGTCAGTGGCAAACAGATCAAGGCGGGAATCGTGTAGGGAATCAAGTAGCCGAGCAACGCCTGGAGGCGCTGGCGCGGTGCGATATGTCGCTGCAGGCTCAGGCGCTTGACGATAAAGCGCCCGAGCAGGGTCAGCGCCGCGAAGGCGCCGATCCACACCCCGGACAACAACAGGAAATCCCCGGCCACACTCCATGAGGAACGCTCGGACGGCTGGTTGACCAGCTTGTCCACCTCGTCCGCAGCGCGATCGGCCCGCAGGCGCCAGGCGTCCACCAGGCTCTGGTTGAGGTCGAGTTTGTCCTGCACATGATCGATGCTGGAGCTGATGGCGCCGAGCAGGCCGCCTTCTACCAACAGTTCCGGCGTGGCCGGGGCGGCAGGCGCTGGAGCCGCGGGGGCGGTGGCCGCTTGCAGTGCGCCACTGCCGCAAAACAGCAGCGTGCCGAGCAGTAGCACAGTCTTTAAATTCAACAAAACACCGAGCTCCTTCAGAAGGGTCTGTAAGGAACTGACGGGTTTGAGGCCTGATCGTTCCCCCCGCGCGTCGATCCGTGCGTACCAGGCAAATATCAAATGCCAATACCTGTCTTTTTCCGCACAAGCCGAACCCGGAGACTGCGCTCCTGATTGAAACCCACCGGAGTTGCAGCCATGCCCATTGCCTTGCTCGCGCTGACCCTCAGCGCTTTTGCCATCGGGACGACCGAATTCGTCATCGTTGGCCTGTTACCCACCATCGGCGCCGACCTGGGTGTCGACTTGCCGTCCGCCGGCCTGCTGGTCAGCCTCTACGCCCTGGGCGTGGCCATCGGCGCGCCGGTACTCACCGCCCTCACCGGCAAAGTGCCACGCAAACTGCTGCTGTTGTCACTGATGGTGCTGTTCACCCTCGGCAACCTGCTGGCCTGGCAAGCGCCGAGCTATGAATCCCTGGTGCTGGCGCGGATCGTCACCGGCCTGGCCCATGGGGTGTTCTTCTCGATTGGCTCCACGATCGCCACAAGCCTTGTGCCCAAGGAAAAAGCCGCCAGTGCGATTGCCATCATGTTTACCGGCCTGACCGTCGCGTTGGTGACCGGAGTACCGCTGGGGACATTTATCGGCCAGCACTTCGGCTGGCGTGAAACCTTCCTTGCCGTCTCGGCCCTGGGTCTGATCGCGTTTATCGGCAGCCTGCTCTACGTGCCGAACAACATCGCCCACAGCAAACCCGCGTCGCTGTTGCAGCAACTGCAAGTTCTGAAACAGCCACGGCTGCTGCTGGTGTACGCCATGACGGCGGTCGGCTACGGCGGCTCGTTCATCGCGTTCACCTACCTGGCGCCGATTCTTCAGGATATCTCCGGGTTCAGCGCCGGCACCGTCAGCCTGGTGCTGCTGGTGTACGGTATCTCGGTGGCCGTCGGTAACATCTGGGGCGGAAAATTGGCAGACAAACGCGGACCGATCAGTGCCCTGAAAATCATCTTCGCCCTGCTCGCCGCTGTGTTGTTTGTATTGACCATGACCGCAAGCAACCCATGGCTGGCCTTGGCCACGGTGCTGGTGTGGGGCGCGGTCGCCTTCGGCAACGTGCCGGGCTTGCAGGTGTATGTGGTGCGACAGGCGGAACATCACACGCCGAACGCGGTGGACGTGGCCTCGGGCCTGAACATCGCGGCGTTCAACCTGGGGATTGCCGGTGGCGCGTGGGCCGGTGGCTTGATCGTCGCTCACATGGGCTTGATCCACACGGCGTGGATTGGCGGTTCGGTGGTGTTGGTGGCCCTGGCGCTGACGGCCTGGAGCGGGCGTCTTGACCGGCTGGGGCCGGTGTATGCCGAGAGTTCGACCCGGGTGGTTGGCGGGCACTGATCCATCGGGATAAACACAAAGCAACTGTGGGAGCCGGGCTTGCCCGCGATGGCGGTGGATCAGTGAGATATGTCTCTGCTGACACGCCGTCATCGCGGGCAAGCCCGGCTCCCACATTGGAGTGTGGTGTTGCCCAGCGCCACACCGTCTGTAGGACCGTCGAAACTTTCTCCCGATCATCACAGTCACCCTAAAACGGAGGTCACCACACAGTTAACCCACGGGAGTCATCATGGCCGCGATTCATATCGGCATTTCCGGCTGGCGTTACACGCCCTGGCGGGGGGATTTCTACCCCGAGGGCCTGACCCAGAAGCGCGAGCTGCAGTTTGCCTCACGGGCGGTCAACAGCATCGAGATCAATGGCTCGTTCTACGCGCTGCAAACACCCAAGCGCTACGCCGAGTGGTATGGCGATACGCCTGAAGACTTTGTGTTCAGCGTCAAGGCGCCGCGCTATATCACGCATATCCTGCGGTTGCGGGAAGTACACAAGGCGATGGCGAATTTCTTCGCCTCCGGGGTGCTGGAACTCAAGGAAAAACTCGGGCCGATCCTCTGGCAGTTCCCGCCGAGTTTCAAATTCGACCCGCCATTGTTTGAAGCCTTTCTCGCCGAATTACCCACCACTACCCAGCAGGCCGCCGCCCTCGCCCATGAGCATGAGCCGCGCCTGAACGGCAAGGCGAGCATGCAGGCCCACGGTAAAAGGCCGCTGCGCCATGCGGTGGAGATTCGCCATAAGAGTTTCGCCGTGCCGGAGTTTGTCGAGATGCTCGACAAGCACGGTGTGGCCCTGGTGGTGGCGGACACGGCCGGCAAGTGGCCCTACCTGGAAGACGTCACGGCGAACTTTGTCTACCTGCGTCTGCATGGGGACAAAGCGCTGTATGCCAGCGGCTATACGCCTGAAGCGATCAAGCGCTGGGGTGATCGCATCGAACGCTGGAGCCACGGCAAGCAGCCCACCGATGCACAGTTGATCGACCCGAAACACAAACCCCGCGCCCGCAAACAGCGCGAGGTGTTTTGCTACTTCGATAACGACATCAAGGTGCGTGCCCCCTTCGACGCGCGGGAATTGCTCCAGCGTTTTGGCCTGGACCAGACATTGGCCACCGAACCCGGCAAGTTGCCGGACGCGGGGGTGCTGCCATGACCCACCCGGAGCTGATGCCGATCACGCCCACCGAAACCATTACCCGCTTCAGGGTGCTGACGGTCAATACCCACAAAGGCTTCACCGCGCTCAACCGGCGCTTCATTCTGCCCGAGTTGCGTGATGCGATTCGCAGCGTGGCGGCCGATGTGGTGTTCCTCCAGGAAATCCACGGCACCCACGAGCGCCATCCCAAGCGCTACAGCAACTGGCCGAGCATGCCGCAGTACGAGTTCCTCGCCGACAGCATCTGGCCGCAATACGCCTACGGCCGCAATGCGGTATATCCCCATGGCGACCACGGCAATGCGTTGCTGTCGAAATTCCAGATCATCCGCTACGACAACCTCGACATTTCCCAGAGCGGCCACGAAAGCCGCGGGCTGCTGCATTGCGTGCTGCGCTTGCCGGGTAACGTGCAGGAGGTGCATGCCATCTGCGTGCACCTCGGGCTGCGGGAAGTGCATCGCCAGCAGCAACTGCGCCTGATCGCGCAGCGGATCGCCGAGATTCCCGCCGACGCACCGGTGATTGTCGCCGGTGACTTCAACGACTGGCGCCAGCGGGCCGATCTTGCCCACTGCGGGCTGCGGGAAGTGTTCATCGAAACCCACGGCAAGCCTGCCCGTACCTTCCCGGCGCGCCTGCCGCTGCTACCGTTGGATCGCATCTATGTGCGCAACCTCAAGGTGCATCAGCCACAAGTCCTGACCAGCCGCCCGTGGTCACATTTGTCGGACCACGCGCCGTTGTCGGTGGAGATCGAGTTATGAACAGCGCCCCACTGGAAAAGGTCGCGGTGGAACATATCGCGACGGATCAACCGCCAGACGATGCCGTGGCCCGGGACCTGGATTACGGCTGGCAAAGCGGTAACCAGGTGGAGCTGCTGGAGAACGGCGAGGCCTACTTTCCCAAGGTGTTTGAGGCGATGCGCCAGGCTCAGCGGGAGATCCTGCTGGAGACCTTTATTCTGTTTGAAGACAAGGTCGGTCACGAGCTGAAAGGCATTTTGATCGAGGCGGCGCAGCGTGGCGTAAAGGTCGTCGCCAGCCTCGATGGCTTTGGTTGTGGCGAGCTGACACCAGGGTTTCTCAGCGAATTGAGCCAGGCCGGCGTGACCGTGCAGATGTTCGACCCGGCGAGCAAGACACTGGGCTTTCGCACCAATTGGTTTCGCCGCCTGCACCGCAAGATTGTGGTGGTGGATGCCAGCGTGGCGTTTATCGGCGGGATCAATTTTTCTGCGGATCACCTGGGGGATTTCGGCCCCGAAGCCAAGCAGGATTATGCGGTGCAGGTGCAAGGCTCGGCGGTGGCCGACCTGCATCATTTCGCCCTCGCACAAAGCGGCCGGCGCGTGCGTAAACGGCGCGGCTGGCGGCGCGAGCAACGACCGTCGCCATGGGCAGCGGGCGAAGGCGATGGCCTGGTGCGGCTGATTTACCGGGACAATCTGCAACACCGTACCGATATTGAAGAGGCCTACCTGCACGCGCTGCGCAAGGCCGAGCGGCGGGTGGTGATTGCCAACGCCTACTTCTTTCCCGGCTATCGTCTGCTGCGGGAAATCCGTAATGCCGCGCGGCGCGGCGTGCAGGTGCAATTGATCATGCAAGGCCAGCCGGATGTGCTGCTGGCCAAGCTCGCGGCACGCATGCTGTATGACTATTTGCTCAAGGAAGGTGTGGTGATCCACGAGTACTGCCAGCGCCCGCTGCACGGCAAGGTGGCACTGGTGGATGAGGAGTGGAGCACGGTGGGCTCGAGCAATCTCGATCCGCTGAGCCTGTCGCTGAACCTTGAGGCGAATGTGCTGATTCGTGATCGCGGGTTCAATCAGCAGTTGTTCGAGCGCCTGGAGTATTTGAGTCAGAACCACTGCAAGACCATGCCGGAAAACCGCGCGCCTCGCGGCTGGTTCTGGCGGGTGACCGTGGGTTTTGTGGTGTTCCATGTGCTGCGGCATTTTCCGTCGTGGACCGGCTGGTTGCCCGCCCACAAGCCGAGGTTGAAACCCTTCGTTCTTGAGGACCGTGCGGATCATGACCCAAGCTCGCACCGCTGAAGAAAGTGCTCGCCCCGGCTTCTTGAAACGCTGGAAAAAACCGCTGACGGTGGTGTTTTTCCTGGTGTTGATCGTGTTGTTCACCCTGCTCGCCCGGCGTATCGACTGGAGCGAAGTGCTCGACACCTTGGGCGACTTCGAGCTGCGCACGCTGCTCATCGCCGGTGCGCTGACACTGTGCAGTTTCCTGGTGTATTCGTGCTTCGACCTGATCGGCCGCACCTACATCCGCCAGCCGTTGGGCTGGAAGCAGATTTTGCCGGTGGGCATCATTAGCTATGCGTTCAACCTCAACCTGAGCGCGTGGGTAGGTGGCATCGCCATGCGCTATCGGTTGTATTCCCGGCTCGGGGTGAGCAGCGGGAATATCGCGAAGATCCTCGGCTTGAGCCTGGCCACCAATTGGTTCGGCTACATGGCGATTGCCGGCGCGGTGTTCAGCAGCGGGCTGGTGACATTGCCGCCGGGGTGGAAGCTCAGCAGCGGCGCGCTACAAGGCGTCGGCGTGCTGTTGGTGCTGGCGAGCCTGGGTTATCTGCTGGCCTGTCGCTTGTCGAAAAAGCGCGCGTGGTCGGTGCGCGGGATTGAAATCAGCCTGCCATCGCTGCGCATGGCGGTGTTGCAGTTGGCACTCGGCGCGCTGAACTGGTCGCTGATGGCGGCGGTCATCTTCACGCTGCTGCCCAAACAACTGGATTACCCCGTGGTGCTCGGGGTGCTGTTGATCAGCAGCATTGCCGGGGTGGTCACGCATCTACCCGCAGGGCTTGGGGTGCTGGAGGCGGTGTTCATTGCCCTGCTGCAGCACGAAGCGTCCCGCGGCAGTTTGCTCGCGGGACTGATCGCTTATCGCGCGATCTACTTCATTCTGCCGCTGCTGGTGGCCCTGGTGATGTACCTCGCGGTGGAAGCCAAGGCCAAGGCGCTGCGGGTGAAGAAGACGCCTACGACTGGATGATGCTCAAGCGTTCGCCCACCACCATCTCGGTAATCCAGTCCACCAGGATCGAGGTGTAGGCCTGCTGGGACACCGGGTCACTCAGGGAGTGATCCGCACCGTCGATAATCCGGTGGGTCAGCGAGTGCGTCTGCTGGCAGGCGGCGCGGTAGCTCATGATGGTGGCGTGGGGCACATGGTCGTCGGTTTCCGATTCCACGATCAGCACATCACCGGTGAACGCCGCGCAGGCATGCAGCGCGCGATTGGTTTCGGCGTGCACAAAGGTCCCGCGATAATCCATCAAGTCGGCCTTATCGAGGTCGCGCTTGGGCTTGAGCCATTCCTGGTCGCGGTACAACGCGGGCACCCGCAGCGCCAGCCAGCGTACGGGCCTCAACGAGGTGAGGATGGCAGCCAGGTAACCGCCGTAGCTGGTGCCGACCACCGCCACCGCCGAGGTGTCGATGGCCGGATGTGACAGCAGGCGGTCATAGGCTGCGAGCAGGTCCCGCAGGTTGTCTTCGCGGGTGACGCGGGATAACGGAATGCCGTTGCCGGCGTGGCCGCGAAGGTCGAATGTGAGGCATACACAACCGAGTCCGGCGATGCCTTTGGCGCGCTCCAGGTCACGCTCCTGGCTACCGCCCCAGCCGTGGACAAACAGCACCCCTGGTACTTTCGATTTGGGACTGAGGAAGGTCCCGCTCATCTGTTCGTCGTCGATATCAATGGCAATGGTTTCGCTTCTAGCCGTCATAGGATTTGACCGTCACGTACTTGAGAAGAAAGTCGCTGTTTTCTGCCGGGCCCCGGTACACCTCGATCGCATCAGCCGGCAGTGGCTGGTCGACGTAGGTCTCTACCGAGGAGACATAAATCGCCCGCAGCCCGGGGTTGTTGACGAAGCTTTGCAGCGCCGCGACTTCCGCGCTGCTGGCCCCGCCCATGCGCCAGGATTGCTCCAGCACGCCGCTGCGGCGCTGGCCATCGCTATCCAGGCCTTGGGCGATGTCGTAATTGCGCCGCGAGGCGTAGAACCCGGGATAGGCCTGATCCGCCGCGTTATCGAAGGCCTGCGCTTGCTGGATGGCCAGGCGCACGTCAGCGGGCAGGTCGAGCTTGAGTAGGTCTTCGTAGTAGCCCTGGACCACCAACAGGTTGGAACCACCATAGACCTCTTCGCCCTGCCCGTCCTGGGTCAGGTATTGATCGCCGCAGTAGCTGATGACGTGATCGCCGATAAAGCTCTGGCCGACACTGTGGGTGACCACGTCACTCAGGTCCTGCTCCAGCACCACGCCGTCGCTGAACAATTGCGCCGCATCGGGCCGCGCGAGGATGGCGTCGAACTCGTCGAGGCTGCGGATCACTTCCTGGCCGCGACCGGCACAGGCATGCACGGGCTTGAGGCGGATCGGACCGGTGTAGAGCAAGTGGGTCGCCGCTGGCCGCGCATCTTCCAGGGCGTGGACACTCAAGCCATCCAGCACCACATTGCGGATGCGCTCGGAAAACAGCGGCGACCAGCCTTCCGGGGCCACCGCATTTTTATTCAGCAAGCCGTGGCTGACAGCCTTGGTGCAGATGAAATCGTGGTCGACGTAGCCGCCCCACAAATCCTCAGGGCCTTTGACACCCAACTGCCGCGCCTGGGCCGCGCCGACCAGCGTCTGGGTAGGTAACAGATAGAGGTCGCGCCCACTGTGCAGCTCAGGGTTATAGCTGCCGCCATATTTGAGCCCGAGGACGTGCGCCAGCCAACGGGCCAGTGCGCGGTTGGTTTCCACTTCGTGCAATGGCGCGTCCGGACGCACTGAATGCGCCACCACGATTTTTTTGCGATTTGTCGGGGTCATGTGTCCCCCTTGGCTCTGCTGCCATGTGTGTAAGGAAACGGTAGCAGGGATCAAGCCAAGGCGGCGTTTGTTTAAACGCGCAGGGAATCAATCAGTTGCGGGAAAAGCGATAGCACTTGGCCTGTTTTATTCTGCACGAAGTGATCCCGGTGTCGCGGTTTTCTGCACGATTCATGCTTGGGCCTTGGTTGGGGTTACGCCGAAACGGCTGCGGTAGTCGCTTGGCGCCAGCCCGGTGATTTTCTTGAAGGTGGCGCGGAAAGCACCGGGATCCTGGTAACCCACGGTCCAGGCGATGTGATCAATGGTGCCGTTGGTGAACTCCAGCATCTGCCGCGCCTTGCCCACTCGCAGGTGCTGGCAGTATTCGGTGGGTTTCAAACCCGTAGCGGCGCGGAACCGTCGCAGGAAGGTGCGCTCCTCAAGTCCCGCCTCTAGCGCCATGGCAGCCAACGAAACATCCACCGCACCGCTGGCCTGCAGCCAATGCTGCACCCTGAGAATCGCAGCGTCGCCGTGGGCGAGGATCGGCGCAAAGTTACTCCCGCATTCACTGGCGCTGTCGCTGTGTTCGATCACCAGGAAACGCGCAGTGCTGGCAGCGATGCTCGGGCCGAGCAAACGGTCCACCAGGCGCAGGCCCAGTTCGGACCAGGCCATAAGGCCGGCGGTGGTGATCAGGTCGCCGTCGTCGACGATGGGTTTGTCGGCTTCCAGGCGAATCGCCGGATAACGGGCGGCGAAAGACTTGGCCGACGTCCAGTGCGTGGTGGCGCTGCGACCGTCCAACAGGCCGCTTTCCGCCATCAGGATCGAGCCCACGCACACCCCGCCCAGAATGGTCCCGGTGCGGTGTTGCTGGCGCAGCCAATCCAGCAATTCAGCGGACGCCTGGCCTTCGGAAAAGCCGGCGATGGAGGGTGGAATCAGCAAGGCGGTCAGCCCATTCCCGCTACCGGGCTGGCTGTCGAACACACGGGTCGGCGCATGGCCTGTTTCGGCCTGCCAATGACTGATGCGCAGAGACGGCAGTTGCTCGGACTGATGCTCGGCCGCAATCCGGTTGGCGACCGCGAACAGGTCGGTCAAGCCATGCACGGCGGCCATTTGCGCACCGCTGTAGATCAGCACGCCGAGCTCGACGATCGCCATTGTCAGTTTTCCCTCTGTTATTGTCGGTGCGGCCAATCCCCAGGCGCCGCGCCAGCCAGGATACTGGACGCATCAACCCTCACAAGGAAACCAACATGGCCAAGCAAGCACTCATCCTAATCGATATCCAGAACGACTACTTCCCCCAGGGCAAGTGGCCGCTTGAAGGAGTGGACTCAGCGGCAGACAAGGCACAGCAAGTGCTCCAGGCGTTTCGCCAGGCGGGCGATGCGGTGATTCATGTACGTCACGAATTTACCTCCGACGATGCGCCCTTCTTCACCCCAGGTTCGGAGGGTGCGCATCTGCACCCCAAGGTGCTGAACCAGGCCGATGAGCCGGTGGTGCTCAAGCATTTCGTCAATGCGTTCCGCGAAACCAACCTGCGGGCACTGCTGGAACAACGCAGCATCACCGAGTTGGTGGTGGTGGGGAGCATGAGCCATATGTGCATCGACGGCGTGGTGCGCGCGGCGGCGGATATGGGCTACGCCGTGACGGTAATCCACGATGCCTGCGCGACACGGGACCTCGAATTCAATGGCACCACCGTGCCGGCGGCCCAGGTGCATGCGGCGTTTATGTCGTCGTTGGGGTTTGCTTACGCGAGCGTGGTATCGGCGGAACAGTTCTTGTCCGCCGATTGATCGCCCCTGTTCTTACCGGGTAGCGATAATGAAAAGGCGCGGAAACGGCAGCAACACAGTGCCATCGGCCAGCGCTGGATAAGCCTTGGTGATCCGCGCCAGGTATTCGTCCAGGAAGGCGCTCTTTTCTGACTCAGTCAGAGGCGCCAGGAACGGGCGCAATGCCGAGCCTTTGAACCACTCCACCACCGCAGCAGAACCTGCCAGCGGATGGTGGTAGGTGGTGCGCCAAACATCCACCGTGGAGCAGTGTTTGCTCAGCAGTTCAAAGTAGTAGCTCGCGGTATGGCGTTCGTTATGTTTCACCGCGCCGATCTTTGTGGCCCATGGACCGTCCGCGGCAACTTCCCGCGCCAGCTTGTGGGCCGGTTCATCGAGGTTGTCGGGCGTCTGCACCGCCAGGGTGCCACCCGGCGTCAACTGACTTACCAGGTGCGGATACAGCGTGGCGTGGTCGGGCAGCCATTGCAGCGACGCATTGGCGAGGATGACGTCGAATTTCTGCGCCGGGTTCCAGGCACCGATATCAGCCAATTCAAAATTCAACGCAGGCAGGCGCTTACGGGCGTCGACCAGCATGTCATCAGAGCTGTCCATACCGGTGACCAACGCCTGCGGGAAGCGATCAGCCAGGACCTCAGTCGAGTTGCCCGGGCCGCAGCCCAGGTCGACGGCGGTGCGCACGTCGCCATCAGGGATGGCCGCGACCAGATCCCGGACGGGACGGGTGCGCTGTTGTTCGAACATCGAGTATTGCTTGGCTGACCAGGTCATTGCGGCGTTCCTTCTTCTGTGAGGAGTGACGACAGCCTAAATCTTGTGATCCATGAGAACAAATGCCAGGATTGATCACCTCCCATACCTGAAAAGTATTCCATATGCTGGAGCTCAGGCAGCTTAAGGCCTTCGTCGCGATTGCCGAAGAAGGCTATATCACCCGCGCAGCAGAACGACTGGGCATGCAGCAACCGCCATTGACGCGCCTGTTGCAAAGTCTGGAAGCCGAGTTGGGCGTGGTGCTGATGGAGCGCCTGCCACGGGGCGTGCGTCCGACCACTGCGGGGTTAGCCTTGCTGGAAGAGGCACGACATATTTTGGCCAGCGTCGATGGTGTGGCCGACATTGTGCGCCGCGCTGCCCGGGGTGAACGTGGGCGCTTGGCGATTGGCTTCACCAGCTCTGCCGCCTTGCATCCATTTGTGCCCAGCGTGTTGCGCCTGTTTCGGGAAACCTTTGTCGGTGTTTCTGTTGTTTTGGAAGAAGCTGGCACGGGTGAACTGCTGGACGCGTTACTCCATGAAAAACTCGACGCGGCATTTATCCGTTCGCCGCTGAGCGGGACGCAGGCGTTGCAGGATGAACCGATTCTGGTGGAGCCGATGTTGCTGGCGCTGCCCACAGATCACCCGCTGGCTATCGATCCGTCGACACCGCTGCCGTTGGCGGCATTGGCCACCGAGGCGTTTGTGCTGTATCGCCGCCGGGTGGGACTTGGGTTGTATGACGCGATTCTGGTGGCGTGTCGCGAAGCAGGTTTCAGCCCGCAGGTTGTGCAAGAGGCGCCGCGCATGACGGCGACGTTGAGCCTTGTGGCTGCAGGGCTTGGGGTTTCGATTGTGCCGGCATCCATGCAGCGGTTGCGGGGGGATGGGATTGTTTATCGAGAGCTGTCGGAGTGTCGTAGCCTGGTAGCGCCGTTGCATTTGGCAACGCGGGTGGGTGATACGTCTTCAGTGCTGGAGCGGTTTCGGGAACTGGTGGTGAGCGCCGCCTCTACTGATGTTTAGCCGGTTGCCAGCCACGAAATGAAAAACCCTCGAGGCAAAAGCCATCGGGGGTTTTCAGGTGCTACGCGACAGTTCGGGTCTCAAGCGACCTTAGAACGGGATATCGTCATCAAAGCTGTCGAAGTCGGCTGCCGGCTGAGGAGCGGCCTGCTGTGGCGCTGGACGCGACTCACGCTGTGGCTGCTGGGTCGGCTGCGGACGGGACTGCTGCTGTGGACGCGGTGCCGAGTTGGACATGCCGCCCTGGCCCTGCTGGTCGCCCTGTGGACGGCCGCCCAGCAATTGCATGGTGCCTTGCATGTCGACCACGATTTCAGTGGTGTAACGCTTGATGCCGTCTTTTTCCCACTCGCGGGTTTGCAGTTTGCCTTCGATGTAGACCTGCGAACCTTTGCGCAGGTATTCACCGGCGATCTCTGCAACCTTGCCGAACATCGACACACGGTGCCATTCGGTTTTCTCGACCTTCTGGCCGGTTTGCTTGTCGGTCCACTGTTCGCTGGTCGCCAGACTCAGGTTGGTCACGGCGTTACCGTTCGGCAAGTAGCGAACTTCGGGATCCTGGCCGCATGTACCGACCAATATGACTTTGTTAACCCCACGGGCCATAACGTTCTCCTAGGCTGGGCGCGCTGTCGGCACTGGGTTGACCAGTTGCTCGAGCGTCGCGCGATCCAATAATTCGGTGTCCAATTTGATGTAGATGGCGGCTTCTTCAGTAACAACCACAGCATCCGTAACCCCAACAACGGCCTTAAGGCGCTCGACCAGACCGGCTTCGCGGATCGCTTCGGGCGATAACGGCAAGCGCAGGCTCGTCACATAGGGAGGTTCGCGCATGGTAACAGCAAAGGCTAGCCAGAGGGCAGCCAGACCTGCGCATCCCAGGAACACAACCGACAAACCGCCATGCTGGAACATCCAGCCGCCCATGATCCCGCCCAGTGCAGAACCGAGGAACTGGCTGGTGGAATACACGCCCATCGCCGTGCCTTTACCGCCGGCCGGTGAAACCTTACTGATCAGCGAAGGCAACGAAGCCTCCAGCAGGTTGAACGCGGTGAAGAACACCACCGTGCCGATCACCAGCGCCCGCAGGCTGTCGCCGAACTGCCAGAAGAATAGCTCAGTGAGCATCAATGTCGCGACGGCGCCCAGCAGAACTCGTTTCATTTTGCGTTTCTTCTCGCCATAGATGATGAACGGGATCATGGCGAAGAAGGAAATCAGCAGCGCAGTAAGGTATACCCACCAGTGCTGCTCCTTGGGCAACCCGGCTTTTTGCACCAGGGCCAGGGGCAAGGCGACGAAGCTGCACATCAGCATCGCGTGTAATACGAAGATACCCAAATCCAGGCGCAGCAGGTCCGGGTGCTTGAGGGTGGGCAACAGCGCTTGTTTCGCGACGCCCGATTCACGGTGCTGCAGCGGCCCGGTGGAATGCGGCACCATAAAGGCAACGATCACGATGCCGAACAGTGCCATGCCACCCGTGGCCAGGAACAGGCCGTGCAAACCGAACGCGCGGGTCAGCAGCGGGCCAACCACCATTGCCACGGCGAACGAAAGACCAATGGTCATGCCGATCATGGCCATGGCCTTGGTGCGGTGTTGTTCGCGGGTCAGGTCGGAGAGCAGCGCCATGACGGCGGCGGAAATAGCGCCAGCGCCTTGCAGGACGCGTCCGGCGATCACGCCCCAGATCGAGTCGGCATTGGCCGCGAGCACACTGCCCAGGGCGAATACGATCAGGCCCAGGTAGATCACCGGCCGGCGGCCGATGCGGTCGGAAATGATCCCGAACGGAATCTGAAACAGCGCCTGGGTCAGGCCATAGGCGCCAATCGCCAGGCCGATCAGGGCCGGGGTCGCTCCTGCGAGATCCATTCCATAGGTCGCCAGCACCGGCAACACCATAAACATGCCAAGCATACGGAATGCGAACACCAGGGCCAGACCGCTTGCTGCGCGGGTCTCGCTGCCACTCATGCGTTCGCTGTGGGGATCGTGCATGGATAAACCTCGTGTGAACCGGCGGCGATTCTACCAGTCCCATCGATTGAGAGGGTATATGCGGCGCTTTGCCGCGCAGCTTTCATGTAAGGCTGCACCCGGCACTTTGACAGTGTATATTCATCCAGTCTTTAGCCGTATACTCCTGCATTATTTACGCCCGCCGTGCGAGGCCATCTTGGACAAGATCCTGATTCGTGGGGCTCGAACCCACAACCTGAAGAACATCGACCTGACCCTGCCACGGGACAAACTGATCGTCATCACCGGCTTGTCCGGGTCCGGCAAGTCGTCCCTGGCGTTTGACACGCTGTACGCCGAAGGCCAGCGCCGCTACGTGGAATCCCTGTCGGCCTATGCCCGCCAATTCCTGTCGATGATGGAAAAGCCCGACGTCGACACCATTGAAGGCCTGTCGCCCGCGATTTCCATCGAACAGAAATCAACGTCCCATAATCCGCGCTCTACTGTGGGCACCATCACCGAGATCTACGACTACCTGCGCCTGCTGTATGCCCGCGTGGGTATCCCCCGTTGCCCGGACCACGACATCCCCCTGGAAGCCCAGACCGTCAGCCAGATGGTCGACCTGGTGCTGGCCCAGCCGGAAGGCGCCAAGCTGATGCTGCTGGCACCGGTGATTCGAGAGCGCAAGGGTGAACATCTTTCCGTCTTCGAAGAACTGCGTGCGCAAGGTTTTGTTCGTGCCCGGATCAACGGCAAGCTCTATGAGCTGGACGAAGCGCCGAAGCTGGATAAGCAGAAGAAGCATTCGATTGACGTAGTGGTCGACCGCTTCAAGGTGCGTGCCGATTTGCAGCAGCGCCTGGCGGAGTCCTTCGAAACCGCATTGAAGCTGGCGGACGGTATTGCTCTGGTAGCGCCGATGGACGACGAGCCAGGGGAAGAAATCATCTTCTCCGCGCGCTTCGCCTGCCCGATCTGTGGCCATGCCATCAGCGAGCTGGAGCCGAAGCTGTTCTCCTTCAACAACCCGGCGGGCGCCTGCCCGACCTGTGATGGCCTGGGGGTTAAGCAATTCTTCGACATCAAGCGCCTGGTCAATGGTGACCTTACGCTGGCGGAGGGCGCGATACGCGGCTGGGACAGGCGTAACGTCTATTACTTCCAGATGCTGGGTTCGCTGGCCTCGCACTATAAGTTCAGCCTCGAAGTGCCCTTCAACGAACTGACGGCCGAACACCAGAAATTCATCCTGCACGGCAGCGGTTCGCAGAACGTCGACTTCAAATATTTGAACGACCGTGGCGATATCGTCAAACGCTCCCACCCGTTCGAAGGCATCGTGCCGAACCTGGAACGACGCTACCGCGAGACCGAATCCGCCAGCGTGCGCGAAGAACTGGCCAAGTTCCTCAGCACCCAGCCGTGCCCGGACTGCCGTGGCACGCGCCTGCGCCGTGAAGCGCGGCATGTGTGGGTCGGTGAGAAAACCCTGCCGGCAGTGACCAACCTGCCGATTGGGGATGCCTGCGAATACTTCGGCACACTGAAGCTGACAGGACGCCGCGGGGAGATTGCAGACAAGATCCTCAAGGAAATTCGTGAGCGGTTGCAGTTCCTGGTTAACGTGGGGTTGGACTACCTGTCACTGGACCGCAGTGCCGATACGCTTTCCGGTGGTGAGGCCCAGCGGATTCGCTTGGCCAGCCAGATTGGCGCCGGCCTGGTCGGTGTGTTGTACATCCTCGATGAGCCGTCCATTGGCTTGCATCAACGGGACAACGATCGCTTGCTGGGTACGCTGAAGCACCTTCGGGACATCGGTAATACGGTGATCGTGGTTGAGCACGATGAAGATGCCATTCGTCTTGCGGACTACGTGGTCGACATCGGCCCGGGCGCGGGTGTGCACGGTGGGCATATTGTCGCCGAGGGCACTCCGGCAGAAGTGATGGCGCATCCTGACTCGCTGACCGGCAAATACTTGTCGGGCCGTGTGAAGATCGCCGTGCCGGCCAAACGTACGCCGCGCAACAAGAAGATGGCACTGCACCTCAAAGGCGCGCGCGGCAACAACTTGCGCAATGTCGATCTGGAAATCCCGCTGGGACTGCTGACCTGCGTGACCGGTGTATCCGGTTCGGGCAAGTCGACGCTGATCAACAACACGTTGTTTCCGTTGAGCGCCACTGCACTGAACGGCGCGACGACTCTTGAAGCCGCCGCTCACGACAGCATCAAGGGTCTGGAACACCTGGATAAGGTGGTCGATATCGACCAAAGCCCGATTGGCCGCACGCCGCGTTCCAACCCGGCGACCTACACCGGGCTATTTACGCCGATTCGCGAGCTGTTCGCCGGTGTGCCGGAATCCCGCTCACGTGGCTACGGGCCTGGCCGGTTCTCGTTCAACGTCAAGGGCGGGCGCTGCGAGGCGTGCCAGGGCGATGGCTTGATCAAGGTTGAGATGCACTTCCTGCCGGACATCTACGTGCCGTGCGACGTGTGCAAGAGCAAGCGCTACAACCGCGAAACCCTGGAGATCAAGTACAAGGGCAAAAGCATTCACGAAACCCTCGAGATGACGATCGAGGAAGCCCGAGTGTTCTTTGACGCGGTACCGGCCCTGGCGCGCAAGCTGCAGACGCTGATGGATGTCGGCCTGTCGTACATCAAGCTCGGGCAGTCGGCGACCACGCTGTCGGGTGGTGAGGCGCAGCGGGTCAAGCTGTCTCGTGAGCTGTCCAAGCGTGATACCGGCAAGACCTTGTATATCCTCGATGAGCCGACTACGGGTTTGCACTTCGCGGATATCCAGCAGTTGCTGGATGTACTGCATCGCTTGCGTGACCACGGCAACACGGTGGTGGTGATCGAGCACAACCTGGATGTGATCAAGACCGCCGACTGGCTGGTGGACCTGGGGCCGGAAGGCGGCTCCAAAGGTGGGCAGATCATTGCGGTCGGCACACCGGAGCAAGTGTCTGAGATGAAGCAGTCTCACACAGGCTTCTATCTCAAGCCGCTGCTGGCCCGCGACAAGGACTGATTGTTCAGGCCCACGAAAAAGCCCCTGTCACTTACACAGTGACAGGGGCTTTTTCGTAGCCGGAGGAATCAGAACTGCGATTGCAGGTAGTTCTCCAGGCCAATCAACTTGATCAGGCCCAACTGCTTTTCCAGCCAGTAGGTGTGATCTTCTTCAGTGTCGTTCAACTGCACCCGCAGGATTTCCCGCGTGACGTAGTCGTTGTGCTGCTCGCAGAGCTCGATGCCCTTGCAGAGCGCGGCACGGACCTTGTACTCAAGGCGCAGGTCGCTGGCGAGCATCTCTGGCACCGTGGTGCCGGTATCCAGGTCGTCGGGACGCATACGTGGCGTGCCTTCGAGCATCAGGATACGGCGCATCAGCGCGTCGGCGTGCTGTGCCTCTTCTTCCATTTCGTGGTTGATACGCTCGTAGAGCTCGGTAAAGCCCCAGTCTTCGTACATCCGCGAGTGAATGAAATATTGGTCACGAGCTGCCAGTTCGCCCGTCAGCAACGTGTTGAGGTAATCGATTACGTCGGGGTGACCTTGCATCGCCCTACATCTCCCTGCTTGAAAGTCTGTAGTTTGAACCATGATGACCCGGAGGTCACGGGACCAACGGCAGAAAAGTGAAGATTTCCGGTGAAAAGTAGCTGAAATAACGCAAAAACCGCCCAAATGAGGGCGGTTCTGCTTATCGTTTAGAGTTAGTTAAGCGATACACCCAGTGCAGATGCGATCCCTTCTCCATAAGCCGGATCTGCCTTGAAGAAGTACTGCAACTGGCGCTGGACCACGTCGCTGGAAACCCCTGCCATGGCGCCGGCGATGTTGTTGATCAGCAGGGCTTTCTGCCCATCATTCATCAGGCGGAACAGCGCACCGGCATGGCTGTAGTAGTCGGTGTCCTCGCGGTGATCGTAACGATCCGCCGCGCCGCTCAGGGCCAAGGCTGGCTCGGCATACTGAGGAGCCTGTTTCGGTGCATCGGCATAGCTGTTTGGCTCGTAGTTGGGAGCCGCACCACCATTGGCGCCGAATGCCATCGAGCCGTCACGCTGGTAGCTGTTGACCGGGCTGCGTGGCGCGTTCACCGGCAGGTGCTGGTGATTGGTGCCGACACGGTAGCGGTGGGCATCAGCGTAAGCGAACACGCGACCTTGCAGCATGCGGTCTGGCGACAAGCCAACACCCGGAACCATGTTGCTTGGACCGAAAGCCGCCTGCTCAACTTCAGCGAAGTAGTTCAGCGGGTTGCGGTTCAGTTCCAGTTCGCCGACTTCGATCAGCGGGAACTCTTTCTGCGACCAGGTCTTGGTCACGTCGAACGGGTTCTCGTAGTGAGCGTTCGCCTGGGCTTCCGTCATGATCTGGATGCACACGCGCCATTTCGGGAAGTCGCCGCGCTCGATAGCGCCGAACAGATCGCGCTGGGCGTAATCAGGGTCGGTACCTGCCAAGCGTGCAGCGTCAGCCGGCGCCAGGTTCTTGATGCCTTGCTTGGTCTTGTAGTGCCACTTCACCCAGTGACGCTCGCCTTTGGCGTTGATCAGGCTGTAGGTGTGGCTGCCGAAGCCGTGCATGTGGCGGTAGCCGTCCGGGATGCCGCGGTCCGAAAACAGGATGGTGACCTGGTGCAGCGCCTCAGGGGAGTGCGACCAGAAGTCCCACATCATCTGTGCACTTTTCAGGTTGCTTTGCGGCAGGCGCTTTTGGGTGTGGATGAAGTCCGGAAATTTCAGCGGGTCACGGATGAAGAACACCGGGGTGTTGTTGCCAACGATGTCCCAGTTGCCTTCTTCGGTATAGAACTTCAAGGCGAAACCACGTGGGTCGCGCTCAGTGTCAGCCGAACCGCGCTCGCCACCTACCGTGGAGAAGCGCAGGAAGGTCGGAGTTTGCTTACCCACGGACTCGAACAGCTTGGCGCTGGTGTACTGAGTGATGTTTTGGGTGACGGTGAAGGTACCGTAGGCACCCGAGCCTTTGGCGTGTACGCGACGCTCAGGGATGTTTTCACGGTTGAAGTGGGCGAGCTTCTCGATCAGGTGAAAATCGTCGAGCAGCAATGGGCCGCGTGGGCCGGCCGAACGGGAATTCTGGTTATCGGCAACGGGGGCGCCGCTGGCGGTAGTAAGGGTTTTATTCTGGCTCATGCTCAATCTTCCTCAGGTCAGTCTTGGAACTGCCGGCTAATCGGCTTGGGGGGCAGTATTGACCAGGAAGATGACACCATCAAATTCATTAAATCATGATCTTCGATAGAAATTAACTAACGAACAACCCGAACGGATAGCTAAACACGGATTAAAGAGCCGAATGACTATCCGCTCGAGGTTATTCGAGTTTTCTAACGCGCACAAAAAACCGGGCACTAGGCCCGGTTCTTCGTTACAGACTGACGTCTTACTCAGCGGATACAGCTTCACCGCCAACTGGACGATCGATCAGCTCAACGTACGCCATAGGCGCGTTGTCACCAGCGCGGAAACCGCACTTGAGGATGCGCAGGTAGCCACCCTCACGGGTAGCGTAACGCTTGCCCAGGTCGTTGAAGAGCTTACCAACGATAGCTTTCGAACGAGTACGGTCGAAAGCCAGACGGCGGTTAGCCAGGCTGTCTGTCTTGGCCAAAGTAATCAGCGGCTCAGCAACGCGACGCAGTTCTTTAGCTTTCGGCAGTGTAGTTTTGATCAGCTCGTGCTCGAACAGCGACACCGCCATGTTCTGGAACATAGCCTTACGGTGCGAGCTGGTACGGCTCAGGTGACGACCACTTTTACGATGACGCATGGTTCATTCCTTACCAAACTCACGTTCGGTGATTACGACGATCAGGCAGTCGCCTTGTCGTCCTTCTTAAGACTTGCAGGCGGCCAGTTGTCGAGGCGCATGCCGAGGGACAGACCGCGGGAGGCCAGAACGTCCTTGATTTCAGTCAAGGATTTCTTGCCCAGGTTCGGAGTCTTCAACAGTTCTACTTCGGTGCGCTGAATCAGATCGCCGATGTAGTAAATGTTTTCCGCCTTAAGGCAGTTAGCCGAACGTACAGTCAGTTCCAGATCGTCAACCGGGCGAAGCAGGATCGGATCGATCTCGTCTTCCTGCTCGATTACCACTGGTTCGCTGTCACCTTTGAGGTCGACGAACGCAGCCAACTGCTGTTGCAGAATGGTTGCAGCGCGGCGGATAGCCTCTTCAGGATCCAGAGTACCGTTGGTTTCCAGATCAATAACCAGCTTGTCCAGGTTAGTACGCTGTTCGACACGGGCGTTTTCCACCACGTATGCGATACGGCGAACCGGGCTGAACGAAGAGTCAAGCTGCAAGCGACCAATGCTGCGGCTTTCGTCTTCATCGCTCTGACGCGAGTCGGCCGGTTCATAACCACGACCACGAGCTACGGTGAGCTTCATGTTCAGGGCGCCGTTAGACGCCAGGTTAGCGATTACGTGATCGGGATTAACGATCTCGACATCATGATCCAGCTGAATATCGGCAGCGGTAACCACCCCCGAACCCTTCTTCGACAAGGTCAGCGTAACTTCGTCACGGCCGTGCAGCTTGATAGCCAGACCTTTAAGGTTCAACAGGATTTCAATTACGTCTTCCTGTACACCTTCGATGGCGCTGTACTCGTGGAGCACACCGTCAATCTCGGCCTCGACTACTGCACAGCCGGGCATTGAGGACAACAGGATGCGGCGCAGCGCGTTGCCCAGGGTGTGGCCAAAACCACGCTCGAGAGGCTCGAGAGTGATCTTGGCGCGGGTTGGACTGACAACCTGCACATCAATGTGACGGGGTGTCAGGAACTCATTTACCGAAATCTGCATGGATGCACCTATTTTCTAGCCCTTACTTGGAGTAGAGCTCGACAATCAGGCTTTCGTTGATGTCGGCGGACAGATCACTGCGAGCAGGAACGTTCTTGAAAACGCCCGACTTCTTCTCAGTGTCTACTTCTACCCATTCTACGCGGCCACGTTGGGCACACAGATCGAGAGCTTGGACAATGCGAAGTTGATTTTTTGCTTTCTCGCGAATCGCGACCACGTCACCAGCACGAACCTGGTACGACGGGACGTTAACGGTTTGGCCGTTTACGCTGACGGATTTGTGCGATACCAGCTGACGGGATTCGGCACGAGTCGAACCAAAGCCCATACGGTATACAACGTTGTCCAGACGGCATTCGAGCAGTTGCAGCAGGTTTTC
This sequence comes from Pseudomonas sp. TH34, assembly GCF_016650865.1. Taxonomy (NCBI): domain Bacteria; kingdom Pseudomonadati; phylum Pseudomonadota; class Gammaproteobacteria; order Pseudomonadales; family Pseudomonadaceae; genus Pseudomonas; species Pseudomonas sp. TH34. The sequence continues at coordinate 31,404 of NZ_JAEKFB010000004.1, read as the reverse complement.
ACCGGTTGCACCTTTCTTGCCAGCAGCTTCTTTGTAGTAGCCGCTGAACTGACGCTCGAGAACGCCGTAGATACGACGGACCTTCTGCTTTTCACGCAGTTGGGTGCCGTAATCGGACTGGCGACCGCGGCGTTGGCCGTGGATACCAGGTGCTGCTTCAATGTTGCACTTCGATTCGATCGCGCGCACGCCGCTCTTCAGAAAGAGATCGGTGCCTTCACGACGAGCGAGTTTGCATTTTGGACCAATGTAACGAGCCATTCTTTACAATCTCCTGGATTACACGCGGCGCTTCTTCGGCGGACGGCACCCGTTGTGCGGGATTGGCGTCACGTCGGTGATGCTGGCGATCTTATAGCCACAGCCGTTCAATGCACGGACAGCAGACTCACGACCTGGACCTGGACCTTTGACGTTAACGTCGAGGTTTTTCAGGCCATATTCCAGCGCAGCTTGACCAGCACGTTCAGCAGCTACTTGAGCAGCAAACGGGGTGGACTTGCGGGAACCGCGGAAACCCGAACCACCGGAGGTAGCCCAAGAAAGCGCGTTACCTTGACGGTCGGTGATGGTCACGATTGTGTTGTTAAAAGATGCATGGATGTGGGCGATGCCATCAACCACTGTCTTTTTAACTTTTTTACGAGGACGAGCAGCAGGTTTTGCCATGATTAATTTCCTGTCGATTCGCGTGGGCGATTACTTGCGGATCGGCTTACGCGGACCTTTACGGGTACGCGCGTTAGTCTTGGTACGCTGACCGCGTACTGGAAGACCACGACGATGACGCAGACCACGGTAGCAACCGAGGTCCATCAAACGCTTGATTTTCATGTTGATTTCGCGACGCAGGTCACCTTCAGTGGTGAACTTCGCCACTTCGCCACGCAACAGCTCAATCTGCTCGTCGCTCAGATCTTTGATCTTTGCGGCTGGGTTTACCCCAGTGTCTGCGCAAATTTTCTGCGCAGTAGTGCGACCAACACCATAGATGTAGGTCAGCGAGATAACAGTGTGCTTGTTATCTGGAATGTTAACGCCTGCAATACGGGCCATTCAGTGGGACTCCAATTGACAGCTACCTACGCCCCGGAAGCCAAGAAATAGGGCGCGAGATAATATCGCTGTAATAACAAATAATCAACCCGGCAGCGCACTAGCTGCCGGGCTTCAAGCGGATCACACTCAGCCTTGGCGCTGTTTGTGACGCGGTTCCGCGCTGCAAATTACTCGAACAACACCTTCGCGGCGAATAATCTTGCAGTTACGGCACAGCTTTTTCACCGATGCACGAACTTTCATCACCAACTCCTCGAACCTTATGGGTACTCAGCGCAACATGCCGCTGCCGTAACCCTTCAGGTTGGCTTTCTTCATCAGGGATTCGTACTGGTGCGAAACGAGGTGCGATTGTACTTGGGACATGAAGTCCATCACAACCACGACGACGATCAGCAACGAGGTCCCGCCAAGGTAGAACGGAACGTTTGCTGCAACCACCAGGAACTGGGGCAACAAGCACACGGCCGTCATATATAGAGCACCGAACATGGTCAAGCGAGTCAGAACGCCATCAATGTAGCGCGCAGACTGCTCACCTGGACGAATACCCGGAATAAAGGCACCGGACTTCTTCAGGTTTTCCGCTACGTCTTTCGGATTGAACATCAACGCCGTATAGAAGAAGCAGAAGAAAATAATCCCTGCACTAAACAGCAGAATATTCAACGGCTGACCAGGAGCGATCGACTGCGAGATGTCCTGCAACCAGCCCATACCTTCAGACTGACCGAACCAGGCACCCAACGAAGCCGGAAACAGCAAAATGCTGCTCGCGAAAATGGCAGGAATAACCCCGGCCATGTTCACTTTCAGCGGCAAGTGGCTGGTCTGCGCGGCAAAGACCTTACGGCCCTGCTGACGCTTGGCGTAGTGAACAGCAATACGACGCTGGCCACGCTCAATGAACACCACAAAACCGATAATCGCTACTGCCAACAAACCGATGGCAACCAAGGCGAAGATATTGATATCACCCTGACGTGCAGACTCGAAAGACTGCCCAATCGCTCTCGGAAGACCGGCAACGATACCTGCGAAAATCAACATCGAGATACCGTTACCAACACCACGCTCAGTAATCTGCTCACCCAGCCACATCATGAACATCGCACCAGCCACAAAAGTGGATACCGCGACGAAATGGAAGCCAAAGTCACCAGTGAACGCAACACCCTGCCCGGCCAGACCAACGGACATGCCGATAGCCTGAACCAGGGCGAGGATGACAGTGCCGTAGCGGGTGTACTGGCTTATCTTGCGACGGCCAGCTTCACCTTCCTTCTTCAACTGCTCCAGCTGCGGGCTAACGGCGGTCATCAGCTGCATGATGATCGATGCCGAGATGTACGGCATGATCCCCAGCGCAAAGATGCTCATCCGTTCCAGCGCACCGCCGGAAAACATGTTGAACAAGCTAAGAATGGTCCCCTCATTCTGTCGAAACAGGTCTGCGAGTCGGTCCGGGTTGATACCTGGAACCGGGATGTGTGCGCCTATTCGGTAGACGATAATCGCCAGGAACAGAAAACGCAGACGAGCCCAAAGTTCAGACATACCGCCTTTGCCGAGCGCTGAGAGAGCACCTTGCTTAGCCATTTATTCCTCGAACTTGCCGCCAGCTGCTTCGATAGCCGAACGCGCACCTTTGGTGGCGCCGATTCCCTTGCCGATAGTGACAGCGCGAGTCACTTCACCGGACAGCATGATTTTCACACGCTGTACGTTGACGTTGATCACGTTGGCATCTTTCAGGGTCTGCACGGTAACGATGTCGCCTTCCACTTTGGCCAGCTCGGACAGACGCACTTCTGCGCGGTCCATGGCTTTCAGGGAAACGAAACCGAACTTCGGCAGGCGACGATGCAGCGGCTGTTGACCGCCTTCAAAGCCTGGAGCGATGGTGCCACCGGAGCGGGAGGACTGACCTTTGTGGCCACGGCCACCGGTCTTACCCAAACCACTACCGATACCACGGCCCGGACGATGCTTTTCGCGACGGGAGCCCGGCGCTGGACTCAGATCATTGAGTTTCATCGAATTAACCCTCGACACGCAGCATGTAGTAAGCCTTGTTGATCATCCCGCGATTCTCGGGAGTATCAAGTACTTCTACAGTGTGACCGATGCGACGCAGACCCAAACCCTTAACGCACAATTTGTGGTTAGGGATGCGGCCGGTCATGCTTTTGATCAGCGTTACTTTAACGGTAGCCATGATCAGAAGATCTCCTTAACGCTTTTGCCACGCTTGGCGGCAATGGATTCAGGAGACTGCATAGCCTTCAAACCTTTAAAAGTGGCGTGAACCACGTTTACCGGGTTAGTCGAGCCGTAGCACTTGGCCAGAACGTTCTGAACGCCAGCAACTTCGAGGACAGCACGCATAGCGCCGCCAGCGATGATACCGGTACCTTCAGAAGCAGGCTGCATGTACACCTTCGAAGCGCCGTGAGCGGACTTCATTGCGTACTGCAGAGTGGTGCCGTTCAGATCAACTTGGATCATGTTGCGACGAGCAGCTTCCATTGCCTTCTGGATCGCAGCAGGCACTTCACGTGACTTGCCACGGCCGAAGCCAACACGCCCTTTACCATCACCAACCACGGTCAACGCGGTGAAAGTGAAGATACGGCCGCCTTTAACGGTTTTGGCTACGCGGTTAACTTGAACCAGCTTCTCAATGTAGCCTTCGTCGCGCTTTTGGTCGTTATTTGACATAACTTAGAACTCCAGCCCAGCTTCACGAGCAGCATCAGCCAGCGCTTTCACGCGGCCGTGGTACTTGAAGCCAGAGCGGTCGAAAGCCACTTGCGAGACGCCAGCGGCCTTAGCACGCGTAGCGACCAGCTGGCCAACCTTAGTGGCCGCGTCGATGTTGCCAGTGGCACCATCACGCAGTTCTTTATCCAAAGTCGAGGCGCTTGCCAGGACTTTGTTGCCGTCGGCCGAGATGACCTGGGCGTAGATGTGCTGCGACGAGCGGAACACGCAGAGACGCACGACTTCGAGTTCGTGCATTTTCAGGCGTGCTTTGCGAGCGCGACGCAGTCGAGTAACTTTTTTGTCGGTCATTTGCTATGCCCTACTTCTTCTTGGCTTCTTTACGACGGACGACTTCGTCCGCGTAGCGCACACCTTTGCCTTTGTACGGCTCTGGTGGACGGAAGTCGCGGATCTCAGCGGCCACCTGACCTACCAGCTGCTTATCAATACCCTTGATCAGGATATCGGTTTGGCTTGGGGTCTCAGCGGTGATGCCTTCCGGCAGTTCGTAATCCACTGGGTGCGAGAAGCCAAGGGCCAGGTTCAGAACCGTGCCTTTTGCTTGCGCTTTGTAACCAACACCGACCAGCTGGAGCTTACGCTCGAAGCCTTGGCTTACGCCTTGGACCATGTTGTTTACCAACGCACGAGTGGTACCGGCCATTGCGCGAGTTTGTTGATCGCCATTGCGAGCAGCGAAACGCAGCTCACCAGCTTCTTCAACGATCTCAACGGACGAATGGATGTTCAGTTCCAGAGTGCCCTTGGCACCCTTCACCGAAAGCTGTTGGCCTGCGAATTTTACTTCGACACCGGCTGGCAGCTTAACGGGGTTCTTAGCGACGCGTGACATGCTTATCCCCCCTTAGAACACAGTGCAAAGAACTTCGCCGCCGACACCGGCAGCGCGCGCAGCACGATCCGTCATCACACCTTTGTTGGTGGAGACGATAGACACACCGAGACCGCCACGAACTTTTGGCAGATCATCAACGGACTTGTACTGACGCAGGCCTGGACGGCTAACGCGCTTCACTTCCTCGATGACCGGACGGCCTTCGAAGTACTTCAGCTCGATGGACAGCAGTGGTTTGATTTCGCTGCTGATCTGATAACCCGCAATGTAGCCTTCGTCTTTCAGGACTTTGGCAACAGCAACCTTCAACGTGGAAGATGGCATGCTTACGACGGACTTTTCAGCCATCTGGGCATTACGGATACGAGTTAGCATGTCCGCTAACGGGTCCTGCATACTCATGGCTAGACGCTCCTAATACAAAAAAATTAGCCTTGCGGCCATTACGTGTCGCCGAGAATCTCCGAGCACAAAACACACGGGCTCAGGCGAGCCGCGTATTTTAGACACACTCCGGAAATGAAACAAGCCCCAAAAGGGGCTTGTTCCAGATTCTAGGTCACCGGCGGTCAGTATCTTGCGATCCTGACCACCTGGACTTCGAAAGTACTTACCAGCTGGCTTTAACCAGACCTGGTACGTCACCACGCATTGCCGCTTCACGCAGTTTGTTACGGCCGAGGCCGAACTTGCGGTAAACGCCGTGTGGACGACCGGTCAGGCGGCAGCGGTTACGCATGCGCGAAGCGCTTGCGTCACGTGGCTGCTTCTGCAGAGCAACTGTAGCTTCCCAACGCGCTTCTGGACTTGCGTTCAGATCAACGATGATTGCTTTCAGTGCTGCACGCTTCTTGGCGTACTTGGCAACCGTGAGCTGACGTTTCAGCTCGCGGTTTTTCATGCTCATCTTGGCCATGGTCCTACTCCAATCAGTTGCGGAACGGGAATTTGAACGCACGCAGCAGAGCGCGGCCTTCATCATCGTTCTTGGCAGTGGTGGTCAGGGTGATGTCCAGACCGCGGAGAGCATCGATCTTGTCGTAGTCGATTTCCGGGAAGATGATCTGCTCTTTAACGCCCATGCTGTAGTTACCACGACCATCGAAGGACTTGGCATTCAGGCCGCGGAAGTCGCGGACCCGAGGCAGGGAGATCGACAGCAGACGATCCAGGAATTCGTACATACGCTCACGGCGCAGAGTCACTTTGACGCCGATCGGCCAACCTTCACGGACTTTAAAGCCAGCGATGGATTTCCGAGCGTAGGTCACAACGACTTTTTGGCCGGTGATCTTTTCCAGGTCAGCAACAGCGTGCTCGATGACTTTTTTGTCGCCGATCGCTTCGCCCAGACCCATGTTCAGGGTGATTTTGGTAACGCGCGGAACTTCCATCACGTTCGAAAGCTTAAGTTCTTCCTTAAGTTTCGGTGCGATTTCCTTCCGGTAAATCTCTTTTAGTCGTGCCATGGTCTTCTACCTAGCAGTGTTCAAGCATCAACCGCTTTTTGGGTCGACTTGAAGACACGAATTTTCTTACCTTCTTCTACTTTGAAACCAACGCGGTCAGCCTTGTTGGTTTCGCCGTTGAAGATGGCGACGTTAGAAGCGTGCAGTGGCGCTTCTTTCTCGACGATACCGCCTTGTACGCCCGACATCGGGTTAGGCTTGGTATGACGCTTGACCAGGTTCAGACCACTAACGACCAGACGGTCATCAGCAAGAACCTTCAGCACCTTACCGCGCTTACCTTTGTCTTTGCCGGCGATCACGATGATCTCGTCGTCACGACGAATCTTTTGCATGTCGGATCTCCTTACAGCACTTCTGGGGCGAGCGAGACGATCTTCATGAACTTCTCAGTACGAAGTTCACGGGTCACTGGCCCAAAGATACGGGTGCCGATCGGCTCTTGCTTGTTGTTCAGAAGAACAGCAGCGTTGCCATCAAAGCGGATAATGGAGCCATCTGCACGGCGTACGCCGTGACGAGTGCGGACTACAACAGCAGTCATCACTTGGCCTTTTTTCACTTTACCGCGAGGAATTGCTTCCTTCACGGTAACTTTGATGATGTCACCGATACCAGCGTAACGACGATGGGAGCCACCCAGCACCTTGATGCACATAACGCGGCGTGCGCCGCTGTTATCGGCCACATCGAGCATGGATTGAGTCTGAATCATATAATTTCTCCGACCCCTAGTCCTTAGACTTCCACAGCGCGTTCGAGAACATCAACCAGCGCCCAAGACTTGGTCTTGGCCAGCGGACGAGTTTCACGAATAGTGACTTTGTCGCCGATGTGGCACTGATTGGTTTCGTCGTGCGCGTGCAGCTTAGTCGAACGCTTAACGTATTTACCGTAGATCGGGTGCTTAACGCGACGCTCGATCAAAACGGTGATGGTTTTGTCCATCTTGTCGCTGACAACACGGCCAGTCAGCGTACGGACAGTCTTTTCGGCTTCAGCCATGATCACTTACCTGCCTGCTGGTTGAGCACAGTTTTCACGCGAGCAATGTCACGCTTAACTTGCGAGAGCAGATGAGACTGCCCCAACTGGCCAGTTGCTTTCTGCATACGCAGATTGAACTGGTCGCGCAGCAGGCCGAGCAGTTGCTCGTTCAGCTGCTGTGCGGATTTTTCACGAAGTTCATTCGCTTTCATCACATCACCGTCCGTTTAACAAAGGCGGTGGCGAGCGGCAGCTTTGCAGCAGCCAGGGCAAAAGCCTCACGCGCCAGCTCTTCAGTTACACCCTCGATTTCATACAGGACTTTACCTGGCTGAATCTGGGCTACCCAGTATTCCACGTTACCCTTACCTTTACCCATCCGAACCTCGAGAGGTTTTTTGGAGATCGGCTTGTCCGGGAATACACGGATCCAGATCTTGCCGCCACGTTTTACGTGACGGGTCAGTGCACGACGCGCTGACTCGATCTGACGAGCGGTGAGACGACCACGAGCTACAGACTTCAGCGCGAACTCGCCGAAGCTGACTTTGCTACCGCGCTGAGCCAGACCACGGTTGTGGCCTGTCATCTGCTTGCGGAACTTCGTACGCTTAGGTTGCAACATTTGGCGTACCCCTTACTTAGCAGCTTTTTTACGAGGCGCTGGTGCTTGTGGTTTCAGTTCTTCTTGGCGACCACCAATTACTTCGCCCTTGAAGATCCAAACCTTTACACCGATCACACCGTAAGTGGTGTGAGCTTCGTAGTTGGCATAGTCGATGTCGGCACGCAGGGTGTGCAATGGCACACGACCTTCGCGATACCATTCAGTACGTGCGATTTCAGCACCGCCGAGACGACCGCTCACTTGGATTTTGATGCCCTTGGCACCAATGCGCATGGCGTTCTGTACTGCGCGCTTCATAGCGCGACGGAACATTACGCGACGCTCCAGCTGCTGAGCTACGCTCTGCGCAACCAGCATACCGTCGAGCTCCGGCTTACGGATCTCTTCGATATTGATGTGCACAGGCACACCCATTTGCTTGGTCAGGTCCTGACGCAGTTTCTCAACATCTTCACCTTTCTTCCCGATAACGATACCTGGACGAGCGGTGTGGATGGTGATACGTGCAGTTTGAGCAGGACGATGGATATCGATACGGCTCACGGACGCGCTTTTTAGTTTGTCTTGGAGATACTCACGCACCTTCAGATCAGCGAACAAGTAGTCCGCATAAGTCCGACCGTCTGCGTACCAGACGGAGGTGTGCTCCTTGACGATTCCCAGGCGAATGCCAATGGGATGTACTTTCTGACCCATCTCTTCGACTCCGTTACTTGTCAGCAACCTTGACAGTGATATGGCAAGACCGCTTGACGATGCGATCAGCTCGGCCTTTGGCACGAGGCATGATGCGCTTCAGCGAACGCCCTTCGTTGACGAAAACGGTGCTGACCTTAAGGTCATCAACGTCTGCGCCTTCGTTGTGCTCGGCGTTGGCTACGGCCGACTCCAGCACTTTCTTGATGATCTCGGCGGCTTTCTTACTGCTGAAAGCCAACAGGTTGAGCGCTTCGCCCACCTTCTTCCCGCGGATCTGGTCGGCGACCAAGCGGGCTTTCTGGGCGGAGATTCGAGCGCCCGACAACTTAGCGGCTACTTCCATCGTTCCTTACCCCTTAACGCTTGGCTTTCTTGTCTGCCACGTGCCCACGATATGTGCGGGTACCGGCAAACTCGCCTAGTTTGTGGCCGACCATGTCTTCGTTCACGAGAACTGGAACATGTTGACGACCGTTATGCACTGCAATGGTCAGACCGACCATTTGTGGCAGGATCATCGAACGACGCGACCAGGTTTTCACCGGTTTGCGATCGTTCTTTTCCGCCGCCACTTCGATCTTCTTCAGTAGGTGAAGATCAATAAAAGGACCTTTTTTCAGAGAACGTGGCACTGTCGTATCCCTCTATTTACTTGCGACGACGGACGATCATTTTGTCGGTACGCTTATTACCACGAGTCTTCGCGCCCTTAGTCGGGAAGCCCCATGGCGATACCGGATGACGACCACCAGAGGTACGACCTTCACCACCACCGTGTGGGTGGTCAACCGGGTTCATGGCAACACCACGAACGGTTGGGCGAACGCCACGCCAGCGTTTGGCACCAGCTTTACCCAGCGAACGCAGGCTGTGCTCGGAGTTCGAGACTTCGCCCAGGGTCGCACGGCATTCAGCCAGTACTTTACGCATTTCACCAGAGCGCAGACGCAGGGTCACGTAGACACCTTCACGAGCGATCAGCTGAGCCGAAGCACCAGCGGAACGAGCGATTTGCGCGCCTTTACCCGGCTTCAATTCGATGCCGTGTACGGTGCTACCAACTGGAATGTTGCGCAGTTGCAGAGCGTTGCCCGGCTTGATCGGTGCCAAAGCACCTGCGATCAGCTGGTCACCAGCACTCACGCCTTTAGGGGCGATGATGTAGCGACGCTCGCCATCTGCGTACAGCAGCAGAGCGATGTGAGCAGTACGGTTTGGATCGTATTCGATACGCTCGACAGTGGCAGCGATGCCATCTTTGTCGTTGCGACGGAAGTCGACCAGACGATAATGCTGCTTATGGCCACCACCGATGTGACGAGTGGTAATACGACCATTGTTGTTACGACCACCAGTCTTCGATTTCTTCTCGAGCAGCGGTGCGTGAGGAGCGCCTTTATGCAGCTCCTGGTTGACCACCTTGACCACAAAACGGCGGCCAGGGGAAGTCGGTTTGCATTTAACGATTGCCATGATGCACCCCTTCCTTACTCAGCACTGCTGCTGAAATCGAGATCTTGGCCTGGCTGAAGGGAGATAACTGCCTTCTTCCAGTCATTACGCTTGCCCAGACCGCGAGCAGTGCGCTTGCTCTTACCCAGAACATTCAGGGTAGTAACACGCTCTACTTTCACGCTGAACAGGCTTTCGACGGCCTTCTTGATTTCCAGCTTGGTTGCGTCAGTTGCAACCTTGAAAACGAACTGGCCTTTCTTGTCAGCCAGAACCGTAGCCTTTTCGGAAACGTGCGGGCCAAGCAGAACTTTAAATACGCGTTCCTGGTTCATCCCAGCAGCTCCTCGAATTTCTTCACGGCCGACACGGTGATCAACACCTTGTCGTATGCGATCAGACTAACTGGATCGGAACCTTGCACGTCACGTACATCAACGTGTGGCAGGTTGCGAGCAGCCAGGTACAGGTTCTGATCAACAGCTTCAGACACGATCAGGACGTCAGTCAGGCCCATGCCGTTCAGCTTGTTCAGCAGATCTTTGGTTTTCGGCGCTTCAACAGCGAAGTCCTGAACCACGACCAGACGATCAGTACGCACGAGTTCAGCAAGGATGGAGCGCAGTGCTGCGCGATACATCTTCTTGTTGAGCTTCTGGGTGTGATCCTGTGGACGTGCTGCGAAAGTGGTACCGCCGCCACGCCAGATTGGGCTACGGATAGTACCGGCACGAGCACGGCCAGTACCTTTCTGACGCCAAGGGCGCTTACCGCCACCACGAACGTCGGAACGGGTCTTTTGCTGCTTGCTACCTTGACGGCCGCCAGCCATGTAGGCCACGACTGCTTGGTGAACCAGCGTCTCGTTGAATTCGCCGCCAAATGTCAGTTCGGAAACTTCGATCGCTTGAGCGTCATTTACATTTAATTGCATGTCAGCTTCCCCTTAACCGCGAGCCTTGGCCGCTGGACGTACAACCAGGTTGCCGCCAGTAGCGCCAGGAACAGCACCCTTGACCAACAACAGATTGCGTTCAGCGTCGACGCGCACTACTTCGAGGGACTGCACGGTCACGCGCTCAGCGCCCATATGACCGGACATTTTTTTGCCCTTGAATACACGACCAGGAGTCTGGCACTGGCCAATAGAGCCCGGGACGCGGTGGGAAACGGAGTTACCGTGAGTGTTGTCTTGGCCACGGAAATTCCAACGCTTGATCGTACCCTGGAAGCCTTTACCTTTGGACTGACCGGTTACATCAACCAGTTGACCAGCGGCGAAGATTTCAGCGTTGATCAGATCGCCAGCCTGGTAGTCGCCGTCTTCAAGACGGAACTCCATGACAGTACGACCAGCTGCAACGTTTGCTTTAGCGAAGTGACCTGCTTGAGCAGCAGTCACACGCGAAGCACGACGCTCGCCGACAGTGACTTGCACTGCACGATAGCCATCGGTTTCTTCAGTTTTAAACTGGGTGACGCGATTCGGTTCGATCTCAATGACCGTGACCGGAATGGAGACACCTTCTTCGGTGAAAATACGGGTCATACCGCATTTACGACCGACTACACCAATAGTCATGTTGTAAACCTCATGAGTGTACGGGGCTTTCACCCGCTATGGCCGCCCATTTCAGAGCGTTACACGACTAAGACCCAAGTCTTAGCCGAGGCTGATCTGTACTTCCACACCGGCCGCCAGATCAAGCTTCATAAGTGCATCAACGGTTTTATCCGTTGGCAGGACGATGTCCAGCACGCGCTTATGAGTACGGATCTCGTACTGGTCACGCGCGTCTTTGTTGACGTGCGGGGAGACCAGAACGGTGAACCGCTCTTTACGGGTAGGCAGTGGAATTGGACCACGCACTTGAGCACCAGTACGTTTCGCGGTTTCCACGATTTCCTGGGTGGATTGGTCGATCAGTTTGTGGTCAAAAGCCTTCAACCTGATACGAATTTGCTGATTTGCCATTGGATTTCAGACTCCGGCTGCTATTCCCAGCGAGCGCAACACGCCCGTTAAAAGGAGGCGCAATTCTATAGACGCCCCATATGGGTGTCAACTCAATAAAAAAGCCCCCGCTGAGCGGGGGCTTTTTCAAGTCATCACTTATTAAGCGATGATTTTGGCTACGACGCCAGCGCCGACGGTACGACCGCCTTCACGAATAGCGAAACGCAGACCATCTTCCATTGCGATGGTTTTGATCAGGGTGACAACCATTTTGATGTTGTCGCCTGGCATTACCATTTCAACGCCTTCCGGCAGTTCGCAGTTACCGGTCACGTCAGTGGTCCGGAAGTAGAACTGTGGACGGTAGCCTTTGAAGAACGGAGTGTGACGGCCGCCTTCTTCTTTGCTCAACACGTACACTTCAGCTTCGAAGGTAGTGTGCGGCTTAACCGAACCTGGCTTGACCAGAACCTGGCCACGCTCAACGTCGTCACGCTTGGTACCACGCAGCAGAACGCCGCAGTTCTCGCCTGCACGACCTTCGTCGAGCAGTTTACGGAACATTTCAACACCGGTGCAGGTGGTGACGGTAGTGTCACGCAGACCAACGATTTCCAGTGGATCTTGAACCTTAACGATACCGCGCTCGATACGGCCAGTTACAACAGTACCACGACCGGAGATCGAGAATACGTCTTCGATTGGCATCAGGAACGGCTTGTCGATAACACGAACTGGATCTGGGATGTAGCTGTCCAGAGTCTCAACCAGTTTACGAACGGCAGTGGTGCCCATTTCGTTGTCGTCAAGACCGTCCAGAGCCATACGAGCAGAACCGATGATGATCGGAGTGTCGTCGCCCGGGAAGTCGTAAGTGCTCAGCAGATCGCGCACTTCCATCTCAACCAGTTCCAGCAGCTCAGCGTCGTCTACCAAGTCAGCCTTGTTCAGGAAGACCACGATGTACGGAACGCCTACCTGACGGGACAGCAGGATGTGTTCACGGGTTTGTGGCATCGGACCATCAGCGGCCGAGCAAACCAGGATCGCGCCGTCCATCTGGGCAGCACCGGTGATCATGTTCTTCACATAGTCAGCGTGACCTGGGCAGTCAACGTGAGCGTAGTGACGGATCAGCGAGTTGTATTCAACGTGCGCGGTGTTGATGGTGATACCACGAGCTTTTTCTTCTGGTGCGCTGTCGATCTTGTCGAAGTCAACACGAGCCGAACCGAAAACTTCGGAGCAGACGCGAGTCAGAGCAGCGGTCAGAGTGGTTTTACCGTGGTCAACGTGGCCGATAGTGCCAACGTTTACGTGCGGTAGGGAACGATCAAATTTTTCTTTAGCCACGACAATTAACTCCTTGCCTAAAGGACTGAATCAGCCTTGTTTTTTGGATACAGTTTCAGCGATGTGCGCCGGAGCTGTGTTGTATTTTTTGAATTCCATAGAGTAGCTTGCGCGACCCTGAGACATGGAACGAACGTCGGTCGCATAACCGAACATCTCGCCCAACGGAACCTCGGCACGAATCACTTTGCCGGAAACCGTATCTTCCATACCCAAGATCATGCCGCGACGACGGTTAAGGTCGCCCATCACGTCACCCATGTAGTCTTCAGGCGTAACGACTTCTACTGCCATGATTGGCTCAAGCAACTCACCACCGCCCTTCTGGGCCAGTTGCTTGGTAGCCATGGAAGCAGCCACCTTAAACGCCATCTCGTTGGAGTCGACGTCGTGGTAAGAACCGTCAAAAACGGTCGCCTTCAGGCCGATGAGCGGATAGCCGGCAACAACACCGTTCTTCATCTGCTCTTCGATACCCTTCTGGATAGCCGGGATGTATTCCTTAGGAACAACACCGCCCACTACTTCGTTCACGAATTGCAGACCTTCCTGACCTTCATCAGCAGGAGCAAAACGGATCCAGCAATGGCCGAACTGGCCACGACCGCCGGATTGACGAACGAATTTGCCTTCGATTTCGCAGTTCTTCGTGATGCGCTCACGATAGGAAACCTGAGGCTTACCGATGTTGGCTTCGACGTTGAACTCACGGCGCATCCGGTCAACCAGGATGTCCAGGTGAAGCTCGCCCATGCCGGAGATGATCGTTTGACCAGTCTCTTCATCAGTCTTGACGCGGAAAGATGGATCTTCCTGAGCAAGTTTGCCCAGAGCGATACCCATTTTTTCCTGGTCATCCTTGGTCTTAGGCTCAACGGCAACCGAAATAACCGGCTCCGGGAAGTCCATGCGAACCAGGATGATTGGCTTGTCAGCGTTGCACAAGGTCTCACCAGTGGTGACGTCCTTCATGCCGATCAAGGCCGCGATGTCACCAGCGCGTACTTCCTTGATCTCTTCACGGGCGTTTGCGTGCATTTGCACCATACGACCCACGCGCTCTTTCTTGCCTTTAACCGAGTTGATCACGCCGTCGCCGGAGTTCAACACGCCCGAGTAAACACGGACGAAGGTCAAGGTACCCACGAATGGGTCAGTGGCAATTTTAAATGCCAGAGCGGAGAACGGTTCTGCGTCGTCTGCATGACGCTCCAGCTCGATAGTCTCGTCATCAGGGTCAGTACCCTTGATGGCAGGAATATCCACTGGTGCCGGCAGGTAGTCGATCACAGCATCGAGAACCAGGGGAACGCCCTTGTTCTTGAACGAGGAACCGCAAACAGCCAAGACGATCTCACCAGCGATAGTACGCTGACGCAGAGCGGCCTTGATTTCCGCGTTGGTGAGCTCTTCACCTTCGAGGTACTTGTTCATCAGCTCTTCGCTGGCTTCGGCCGCAGCCTCAACCATGTTGTTGCGCCACTCGTCAGCCAATTCCTGCAGTTCAGCAGGGATAGCTTCGCGACGAGGAACCATACCCTTGTCAGCATCGTTCCAATAAACAGCTTCCATGGTCAGCAGATCGATCTGCCCCTGGAAGTTGTCTTCGGAACCGATAGCCAACTGGATTGGCACCGGGGTGTGACCCAGACGCTGCTTGATCTGACCGATCACGCGCAGGAAGTTTGCACCAGCACGGTCCATCTTGTTTACGTAAACAAGACGTGGAACGCCGTACTTGTTGGCCTGACGCCATACGGTTTCCGACTGAGGCTCAACACCCGAGGTACCGCAGAACACAACGACAGCGCCGTCGAGTACGCGCAGGGAACGTTCAACTTCAATGGTGAAGTCTACGTGGCCCGGGGTATCGATTACGTTGAAGCGGTGTTCGTCTTTGTACTGCTTCTCGGAACCTTTCCAGAAGGCGGTAATAGCAGCAGAAGTAATGGTAATACCACGCTCCTGCTCCTGAACCATCCAGTCTGTGGTCGCGGCGCCATCATGCACCTCGCCCATCTTGTGACTTTTGCCGGTGTAAAAAAGGACGCGCTCGGTGGTGGTGGTTTTACCAGCATCCACGTGAGCGACGATACCGATGTTACGGTAGCGACTAATCGGAGTAGTACGAGCCATAAAGCCCTCGCAAAATTAGTGAAGCTAGAATTAGAAGCGGTAGTGCGAGAAAGCTTTGTTGGCTTCAGCCATACGGTGCACGTCTTCACGCTTCTTAACAGCAGCACCTTTACCTTCAGCAGCGTCCAACAGTTCGCCAGCCAAACGCAGGGCCATAGACTTCTCGCCGCGCTTACGGGCGAAGTCTACCAACCAGCGCATTGCCAAAGCGTTACGACGGGACGGGCGAACTTCAACCGGAACCTGGTAAGTAGCACCGCCTACACGGCGCGACTTCACTTCGACCAGCGGAGCGATGGCGTCGAGAGCTTTCTCGAAGATTTCCAGGGGGTCGCTGTTCTTGCGCTCTTTAACCTTTTCCAGCGCGCCATAAACGATACGCTCGGCAACGGCTTTCTTGCCGCTTTCCATCACGTGGTTCATGAACTTGGCCAGAATTTGGCTTCCGTATTTTGGATCGTCAAGCACTTCGCGCTTGGCTGCTACGCGTCTTCTTGGCATGGATAAGCCCTCAAACGGTCTTCAGGTTCGCTCGGAATCGGTGCCCTTTCGGGACGCCTCCGACCTTACTCTTATCGACTCAGAAAATAAGATGATTCAGTTTTACAAAAAGCCGCTACTACTTAGGCTTCTTGGTACCGTACTTCGAACGACCCTGGTTACGACCTTTAACGCCGGAAGTATCCAAGGAGCCGCGTACGGTGTGGTAACGAACACCTGGCAAGTCTTTTACACGACCGCCGCGGATCAGTACCACGCTGTGCTCTTGCAGGTTGTGGCCTTCACCGCCGATGTACGAGGAAACCTCGAAACCGTTGGTCAGGCGCACACGGCATACTTTACGCAGTGCCGAGTTAGGTTTTTTCGGCGTAGTGGTATACACGCGAGTGCATACGCCACGACGTTGCGGGCAGTTCTGCAGCGCAGGCACGTCGGATTTCTCGACGATACGCTTACGCGGCTGACGTACCAGCTGGTTGATAGTTGCCATCTACTAGCTCCACTGTTGTCTTGCGACGCTATTGTCTTGCAAGAAAAGCAAAATGGCAGGAACGAATTCCCGCCAAATTTAGGGGTACAAGAGTCTAAAGAGGATCTTGTCCCCAGTCAAGGCAAGGCCCCGACCTCCCCCTCCATCGAACCGGGACAAATCTGCCTCGATCCGACGAACGGGGCTGCCAGGGCCCGGTCTTATTTACCGCAGAACTCAGTTACCGCTTGAGTTCAGTGCTTCGGTCAGTGCAGCTTCCACTTCACTGGCGCTCACGCGCAGCGGCTTGTCGAGTTCACGGCGGCGCTTACGCTCGCTGTGGTAGGCCAAGCCGGTACCGGCTGGGATCAGTCGACCCACAACCACGTTTTCTTTCAGGCCGCGCAAGTAGTCGCGCTTGCCGGTTACCGCTGCTTCGGTCAGTACGCGAGTGGTCTCCTGGAAGGAGGCCGCCGAGATGAACGACTCAGTGGACAACGACGCCTTGGTGATACCCAGCAACACACGAGTGAACTTGGAAACGAATTTCTCGTCGTTCGCCAGGCGCTCGTTCTCTACCAGTACGTGAGTCAGTTCCATCTGGTCGCCCTTGATGAAACTCGAATCGCCGGATTCAGCGATTTCAACTTTACGCAGCATCTGACGCAGGATGGTCTCGATGTGCTTATCGTTGATCTTCACGCCTTGCAGACGGTAAACGTCCTGGATCTCGTTAACGATGTACTTGGCCAGCGCACTCACACCCAGCAGACGCAGGATGTCGTGTGGATCGCTCGGGCCGTCGGAGATAACTTCGCCGCGGTTTACCTGTTCGCCTTCGAAAACGTTCAGGTGACGCCACTTCGGAATCAGCTCTTCGTACGGATCGCTACCGTCGTTCGGGGTAATGACCAGACGGCGCTTGCCTTTGGTCTCTTTACCGAACGCGATGGTGCCGCTGACTTCAGCCAGAATCGACGCTTCTTTCGGACGACGAGCTTCGAACAAGTCGGCAACACGCGGCAGACCACCGGTGATGTCACGGGTCTTCGAAGTTTCTTGCGGGATACGAGCGATAACATCACCGATCGCGATCTTCGCACCATCCGCAACACCGACCAGGGCGTTGGCTGGCAGGAAGTACTGAGCGATAACGTCAGTGCCTGGCAGCAACAGATCCTTGCCGTTGTCATCAACCATCTTCACAGCAGGACGGATATCTTTGCCTGCAGCTGGACGGTCTTTGGCGTCGAGTACTTCAATGTTGGTCATACCGGTCAATTCGTCAGTCTGACGCTTGATCGTGATGCCTTCTTCCATGCCCACGTAGGTCACGGTACCTTTCATTTCGGTAACGATTGGGTGAGTGTGCGGATCCCACTTGGCCACGATTGCGCCAGCGTCGACCTTGTCACCTTCTTTAACCGAAATCACAGCACCGTACGGCAGCTTGTAACGCTCACGCTCACGACCGTAGTCATCAGCGATTGCCAGCTCACCGGAACGAGACACAGCTACCAGGTGGCCATCCACTCGCTCAACGTGCTTCAGGTTGTGCAGACGGACGGTACCGCCATTCTTCACCTGAACGCTGTCGGCTGCGGAGGTCCGGCTTGCCGCACCACCGATGTGGAACGTACGCATGGTCAGCTGGGTACCCGGCTCACCGATGGACTGGGCAGCGATAACGCCGACCGCTTCACCGATGTTCACCTGGTGACCACGAGCCAAGTCACGGCCGTAGCACTTGGCGCAAATGCCGTAGCGGGTTTCGCAGCTGATCGGCGAGCGAACAATCACTTCGTCGATGCTGTTGAGTTCGATGAACTCGACCCACTTCTCGTCTACCAGGGTGCCGGCAGGAACGATGATTTCCTCGGTACCCGGCTTGAATACGTCACGGGCGATTACTCGACCCAGTACGCGCTCACCCAAAGGCTCTACAACGTCGCCGCCTTCGATGTGCGGAGTCATCAGCAGACCGTGCTCGGTACCGCAGTCAACTTCAGTCACAACCAAGTCTTGTGCAACGTCTACCAGACGACGAGTCAGGTAACCGGAGTTAGCGGTTTTCAACGCGGTATCCGCCAGACCTTTACGAGCACCGTGAGTCGAGATGAAGTACTGAAGTACGCTCAAACCTTCACGGAAGTTCGCAGTAATCGGCGTTTCGATGATGGAACCGTCCGGCTTGGCCATCAGGCCACGCATACCGGCGAGCTGACGGATCTGCGCAGCAGAACCCCGTGCGCCCGAGTCGGCCATCATGTACATCGAGTTGAACGACTCTTGATCGACTTCTACGCCATGACGGTCGATAACGCGCTCTTTCGAGAGGTTCGACATCATCGCCTTCGACACTTCGTCGTTGGCCTTGGACCAAAGGTCGATCACTTTGTTGTACTTCTCGCCCTGGGTTACCAGGCCGGAGGCGTACTGGCTTTCGATCTCTTTCACTTCATCGGTAGCAGCACCAATGATGGCGGCTTTCTCGTCCGGGATAACGAAGTCGTTAACACCGATGGAAACGCCGGAAATGGTCGAATAAGCAAAACCGGTGTACATCAACTGGTCAGCGAAGATAACGGTCTCTTTCAAACCAACCACGCGGTAGCACTGGTTGATCAGCTTGGAGATCGCCTTTTTCTTCATTGGCTGGTTGACCACGTCGTACGACAGGCCTGGTGGAACAACCTGGAACAACAGCGCACGGCCGACAGTGGTGTCGACGATACGGGTGTTCTTGACGCTGCCACCGTCACGATCGTTGATGGTTTCGTGGATGCGGACTTTAACCTTGGCGTGCAGTGCGGCTTCGCCGGCACGGAACACACGGTCAACTTCCTGCAGATCCGCGAACACACGACCTTCGCCCTTGGCGTTGATCGCTTCACGAGTCATGTAGTACAGACCCAATACAACGTCCTGCGACGGAACGATGATTGGCTCACCGTTGGCTGGCGACAGAATGTTGTTGGTCGACATCATCAACGCACGCGCTTCCAGCTGGGCTTCCAGCGTCAGCGGTACGTGCACGGCCATTTGGTCGCCGTCGAAGTCGGCGTTGTACGCAGCACAGACCAGAGGGTGCAGCTGGATAGCCTTACCTTCGATCAGTACCGGTTCAAACGCCTGGATACCCAGACGGTGAAGGGTCGGTGCACGGTTGAGGAGAACCGGGTGTTCACGGATCACTTCAGCGAGAACGTCCCAAACCTCTGGCAGTTCGCGCTCGACCATTTTCTTGGCGGCCTTGATGGTGGTCGCGAGACCACGCATTTCCAGCTTGCCGAAAATGAACGGTTTGAACAGCTCGAGAGCCATCTTCTTCGGCAGACCGCACTGGTGCAGACGCAGGGTCGGGCCTACGGTAATTACCGAACGACCGGAGTAGTCAACACGCTTACCGAGCAAGTTCTGACGGAAACGACCTTGCTTACCCTTGATCATGTCAGCCAGGGATTTCAGAGGACGCTTGTTCGAACCGGTGATAGCGCGGCCACGACGACCGTTGTCGAGCAGGGCATCGACAGCTTCTTGCAACATACGCTTTTCGTTGCGCACGATGATGTCCGGAGCGGACAGGTCGAGCAGACGCTTCAAGCGGTTGTTACGGTTGATCACGCGACGGTACAGGTCGTTGAGGTCGGAAGTCGCGAAGCGGCCGCCATCCAACGGTACCAGCGGACGCAGGTCTGGCGGCAGAACCGGCAGAACGGTCAGCACCATCCACTCTGGCAAGTTGCCGGAACCCTGGAAGGCCTCCATCAACTTCAGACGCTTGGACAGTTTCTTGATCTTGGTTTCGGAGTTGGTTTGCGGAATTTCTTCACGCAGACGGCCAATCTCGTGTTCCAGGTCGATAGCGTGCAGCAGTTCGCGGACAGCTTCGGCACCCATGCGGGCATCGAAATCGTCGCCGAACTCTTCCAGCGCTTCGAAATACTGCTCGTCGTTCAGCAGCTGACCTTTTTCAAGGGTGGTCATGCCTGGATCGATAACGACATAGCTCTCGAAGTAGAGAACGCGCTCGATATCACGCAGGGTCATGTCCATCAGCAAGCCGATACGGGACGGCAGCGACTTCAGGAACCAGATGTGGGCAACCGGCGAAGCCAGCTCGATGTGCGCCATGCGCTCACGACGAACCTTGGCCAGTGCAACTTCAACGCCGCACTTCTCGCAGATCACACCACGGTGCTTCAAGCGCTTGTACTTACCGCACAGGCACTCGTAATCCTTTACCGGGCCAAAGATCTTGGCGCAGAACAGGCCGTCACGCTCTGGTTTGAACGTACGGTAGTTGATGGTTTCCGGCTTTTTAACTTCACCGAACGACCACGAACGGATCATCTCAGGCGATGCCAACCCAATACGGATGGCGTCGAACTCTTCGACTTGACCCTGGTTTTTCAGCAAATTCAGTAGGTCTTTCAAGGCCTTTCCTCCTGGCGGAGCAGAGAGCGGGCTAAACAGCCCCGCTCTCGATTCGCGTCACGTGTTATTCGGTTTCCAGATCGATATCGATGCCGAGGGAACGAATTTCTTTGATCAACACGTTGAAGGACTCGGGCATGCCCGGCTCCATACGGTGATCGCCGTCCACGATGTTTTTGTACATCTTGGTCCGACCGTTCACATCGTCCGACTTCACTGTGAGCATTTCTTGCAGAGTGTAAGCAGCACCGTATGCTTCCAGTGCCCAGACCTCCATCTCCCCGAAACGCTGACCACCGAACTGAGCCTTACCACCCAGCGGCTGCTGGGTAACCAGGCTGTACGAACCGGTAGAACGAGCGTGCATCTTGTCGTCTACCAAGTGGTTCAGCTTCAGCATGTACATGTAGCCAACAGTAACCGGGCGCTCAAACTTGTTGCCGGTACGGCCGTCGAACAGCTGCATCTGGCCGCTTTCTGGCAGGTCTGCCAGTTTCAGCATGGCCTTGATTTCGCTTTCCTTGGCACCGTCGAACACCGGGGTAGCCATTGGAACGCCGCCGCGCAGGTTCTTCGCCAGATCCAGGATTTCCTGGTCGGAGAAGGTGTCCAGCTCTTCGTTGCGACCGCCGATCTCGTTGTAGATCTCGTGCAGGAACTTGCGTAGGTCAGCAACCTTGCGCTGCTCTTCGATCATACGGTTGATCTTCTCGCCCAGACCTTTAGCCGCGAGGCCCAGGTGGGTTTCAAGGATCTGACCAACGTTCATACGCGAAGGTACGCCCAACGGGTTGAGGACGACGTCGACCGGGGTGCCATTGGCATCGTGCGGCATGTCTTCAACCGGCATGATCACGGAGACCACACCTTTGTTACCGTGACGACCGGCCATCTTGTCGCCCGGCTGGATGCGGCGACGGATTGCCAGGTAAACCTTGACGATTTTCAGCACGCCTGGAGCCAGGTCATCGCCCTGCTGCAGTTTGCGCTTCTTGTCTTCGAACTTGTCGTCCAGCAGACGGCGGCGATCAACGATATAGGCTTGGGCCTTTTCGAGCTGCTCGTTCAGAGCGTCTTCAGCCATGCGCAGTTTGAACCACTGGCCGTGCTCAAGACCGTCGAGTACTTCGTCGGTGATGTCCTGACCTTTCTTCAGACCTGCGCCGCCTTCAGCCTTGTGGCCTACCAGGGCGGAACGCAGACGTTCGAAGGTTGCGCCTTCAACGATACGGAACTCTTCGTTCAGGTCCTTGCGGATCTCGTCGAGTTGAGTCTTCTCGATGGACAGTGCACGAGCATCACGCTCAACGCCGTCACGGGTGAAGACCTGTACGTCGATGACAGTGCCCTTGGTACCGGTAGGTACACGCAGGGAAGTGTCTTTAACGTCGCTGGCTTTTTCACCGAAGATGGCACGCAACAGCTTCTCTTCCGGAGTCAGTTGGGTCTCGCCTTTCGGAGTGACCTTACCCACCAGGATGTCGCCTGCGCCAACTTCAGCACCTACGTAAACGATACCGGCTTCGTCCAGCTTGTTCAGTGCAGCTTCGCCCACGTTCGGGATGTCTGCAGTGATTTCCTCTGGCCCAAGCTTGGTGTCACGCGCCACACAGGTCAGTTCCTGAATGTGGATCGTGGTGAAACGATCTTCCTGAACCACACGCTCGGACAGGCAGATGGAGTCTTCGAAGTTGTAACCGTTCCAGGCCATGAACGCGATGCGCATGTTCTGACCCAGTGCCAGCTCACCCATATCGGTGGACGGACCGTCTGCCATGATGTCGCTGCGCTGAACCCGATCACCCTTGCTTACCAGCGGACGCTGGTTGATGCAGGTGTTCTGGTTGGAGCGGGTGTACTTGGTCAGGTTGTAGATGTCGACACCGGCTTCGCCAGTTTCAACTTCGTCATCGGCAACACGAACCACGATACGGCTGGCATCAACGGAGTCGATCACGCCACCACGACGAGCCACGACGCAAACGCCGGAGTCACGAGCTACGTTACGCTCCATGCCGGTACCTACCAGCGGCTTGTCAGCGCGCAGGGTCGGTACAGCTTGACGCTGCATGTTGGAACCCATCAACGCACGGTTGGCGTCATCGTGTTCCAGGAACGGGATCAGCGACGCTGCAACCGAAACTACCTGCTTCGGCGATACGTCCATCAAGGTGACGTCCTCCGGCGCCTTGACGGTGAACTCGTTCAAGTGACGAACAGCTACCAGCTCGTCGATCAGCATTTTCTTGTCGTTCATCGTGGCCGAAGCCTGAGCGATCACGTGATCAGCTTCTTCGATGGCGGACAGGAACACGATCTCGTCGGTGACCAGTGCGTCTTTCACCACACGGTACGGGCTCTCGAGGAAGCCGTACTGGTTGGTGCGCGCATAAGCAGCCAGGGAGTTGATCAGGCCGATGTTCGGACCTTCCGGCGTTTCAATCGGGCATACGCGACCGTAGTGAGTCGGGTGTACGTCACGAACTTCAAAGCCTGCACGCTCTCGGGTCAGACCGCCCGGGCCCAGTGCGGAAACACGGCGCTTGTGGGTGATCTCGGAGAGCGGGTTGTTCTGGTCCATGAACTGCGAGAGCTGGCTGGAACCGAAGAACTCTTTCACCGCCGCAGCCACTGGCTTGGCGTTGATCAGGTCCTGCGGCATCAGGCCTTCGCTTTCTGCCATCGACAGACGCTCTTTGACCGCACGCTCAACACGTACCAGGCCAACGCGGAACTGGTTCTCGGCCATTTCGCCTACGCAGCGAACACGACGGTTACCCAGGTGGTCGATGTCATCGACGATGCCTTTACCGTTACGGATGTCGACCAGGGTCTTCAGTACCGCGACGATGTCTTCCTTGCACAGCACGCCCGAACCTTCGATCTCGGTACGACCGATACGACGGTTGAACTTCATCCGGCCGACCGCAGACAGGTCATAGCGCTCAGGGCTGAAGAACAGGTTGTTGAACAGGGTCTCGGCAGCGTCTTTGGTTGGTGGCTCGCCAGGACGCATCATGCGATAGATCTCGACCAGCGCTTCCAATTGGTTGCTGGTGGAGTCGATCTTCAGGGTGTCGGAGACGAACGGACCGCAGTCGATGTCGTTGGTGTACAGGGTCTCGATGCGAACAACCTGGGACTTGGCGATTTTCGCCAGGATCTCGGTGTTCAGCTCGGTGTTGCATTCAGCCAGGATTTCGCCGGTGGCCGGGTGCACGATGACCTTGGCGGTGGTGCGACCCAGGACGTAGTCCAGAGGCACTTCCAGCGTCTTGATACCGGCTTTTTCGATCTGGTTGATGTGGCGCGCGGTAATACGGCGGCCGGCTTCAACGATGACCTTGCCTTTTTCGTCCTGGATGTCCAGAACGGCAATCTCACCACGCAGGCGCTGAGGCACCAGTTCCAGGCTGAGGGTTTCGCCGCTCAGGTGGAATACGTTAGTGGTATAGAAGGCATCCAGCACTTGCTCAGTGGTATAGCCGAGCGCGCGCAGCAGTACCGAGGCCGGCAGCTTGCGACGACGGTCGATACGCACGAACACGCAGTCTTTCGGGTCGAACTCGAAGTCCAACCACGAACCGCGGTACGGAATGATCCGCGCGGAGTACAGGAGCTTGCCGGAGCTGTGCGTCTTGCCGCGGTCGTGGTCGAAGAACACGCCCGGGGAACGGTGCAGCTGGGAAACGATAACGCGCTCGGTACCGTTGATAACGAAGGTACCGTTCTCAGTCATCAGGGGGATTTCACCCATGTAGACTTCTTGCTCTTTGATGTCCTTGATCGCTTTGTTCGACGACTCTTTGTCGAAGATGATCAGACGGACTTTTACCCGCAAAGGTACGGCGTACGTAACACCGCGCAACACGCATTCTTTGACATCAAATGCCGGTTCGCCCAGGCGATAACCGACGTACTCCAGCGCAGCATTGCCGGAGTAGCTGATGATCGGGAAAACGGATTTGAAGGCCGCATGCAGGCCCACGTCGCGGAACTGATCTTTGGTCGCTCCCGCCTGCAAGAATTCACGATACGAATCCAGCTGGATAGCCAGAAGGTACGGGACATCCATGACGTCCGGCAACTTGCTAAAGTCCTTGCGGATACGTTTTTTCTCAGTATATGAGTAAGCCATCAGCGTTCCCCAGCTTGGTCACCTGCTTGTTTGGCCCCTCCCGACGGGAGCAGCCAGAAAATCTTGCAAACCCCATGGTTTGCACCACCGCATCGGGTGGTTACAGCGCGTTAGAGGCGACGACCGAGTCGATTGCCAATAACGGAAAAAGGCCGGTGGCAAGAGCCACCAGCCATCAGCCTTCAGCTTAACGCTTGGGCTGGAGACGCAAGGTCGATGCTTACTTCAGCTCGACTTTAGCGCCTGCTTCTTCCAGCACTGCTTTAGCTTTGTCAGCTGCGTCTTTCGACACTGCTTCCAGAACCTGGGCAGGGGCACCGTCAACTACTGCCTTGGCTTCTTTCAGGCCCAGACCGGTCAGTTCACGTACTGCCTTGATCACGTTTACTTTCTTCTCGCCAGCTTCCAGCAGCATGACGTTGAATTCGGTTTGCTCTTCAGCAGCAACAGCAGCAACAGCTGGGCCAGCCGAAGCAGCAGCAGCGGAAACACCGAATTTTTCTTCGAAAGCTTTGATCAGCTCAACAACCTGCAGAACCGACATTTCAGCTACGGCGTTGAGGATATCGTCTTGGGAGATAGACATTGCTGTAATTCCTGAATTGGGGGACGGCCTACGCGGCCATCGAAATAAACAAAAATACGCGAGAGGAGATGCTCAGCCTTAGGCTGCGGCAGCTTCTTTTTGCTCGCGAACTGCGGCCAGAGTACGAGCCAACTTGCTGGTAGCGCCTTGAATCACGCTCATCAGCTGAGAAATAGCTTCGTTACGGGTCGGCAGTGTTGCCAGTACGTCGATTTGGTTAGCTGCGAGGAACTTGCCCTCGAACGCAGCTGCCTTGATCTCGAACTTATCCTGACTCTTGGCGAATTCTTTGAACAAACGGGCAGCAGCGCCTGGATGCTCTTTGGAGAACGCGATCAGAGTCGGGCCGGTGAACACGTCGTTGAGGACACTGTATTCAGTGTCAGCAACAGCGCGCTTGAGCAGGGTGTTACGTACAACACGTACGTATACGCCAGCTTCACGAGCCTCTTTACGGAGTCCGGTCATAGCGCCTACTGTCACACCACGGGCATCAGCCACGACAGCGGACAGAGCAGCTTTGGCAGCCTCGTTGACTTCAGCGACGATGGCCTTCTTGTCTTCGAGATTAATTGCCACGGGTTTAACTCCTGCTTGTTACCGTTTCATCTGGCCTAGGCCGGATGTCGTTTTGGTGTCTGATTCGGTAAGGAACCGGGAGCACCATCTGCGTAGGCTTGTGGTTTAAGACTTGCGTCGCCTACGGTCTTGGATAGCCCCCGCCAGGCAGGGACCCCAATCTTTCAATTGGCGCAATTACTTGCGCCAATTTGTGTCTTATACGTCCAGCGAGCCTTGGTCGATGACCAGACCTGGGCCCATAGTGGTGCTCAGGGTAACGCGCTTGACGTAGATACCTTTCGAGGAAGCTGGCTTGATACGCTTCAGATCAGCGATCAAGGCTTCAACGTTTTCCTTCAGCTTGACGGCATCAAAGCCGACTTTGCCAACGGAGGTGTGAATGATGCCGTTTTTGTCGGTGCGATAACGAACCTGACCAGCCTTGGCGTTTTTAACCGCGGTAGCTACGTCTGGAGTTACGGTGCCGACTTTAGGGTTAGGCATCAGACCACGTGGACCGAGGATCTGACCCAACTGACCTACAACGCGCATTGCATCCGGGGAAGCAATTACGACGTCATAGTTCAGGTCGCCGCCTTTCATTTCGGCAGCCAGGTCGTCCATGCCAACGCGATCGGCGCCGGCGGCCAGAGCAGCTTCAGCTGCTGGGCCTTGGGTGAAGACAGCAACACGTACAGTCTTGCCAGTACCGTGTGGCAGCACAGTAGCGCTACGAACGACCTGGTCGGATTTACGTGGGTCAACGCCCAGGTTTACAGCAACGTCAACAGACTCGCTGAACTTGACAGTCGACAGCTCGGTCAGCAGAGCAGCAGCGTCTACAAAGTTGTAGGACTTACCCGCTTCGATTTTGCCGGCGATAGCCTTTTGGCGCTTGGTCAGCTTAGCCATTACACACCCTCCACGTTAAGGCCCATGCTACGAGCAGAACCGGCGATGGTACGCACGGCTGCATCCATATCAGCTGCAGTCAGATCCGCGTTTTTGGTTTTCGCGATTTCTTCCAGCTGAGCACGGGTCACGGTGCCAACCTTAACGGTGTTAGGACGAGCGGAACCGCTAGTCAGACCAGCAGCTTTCTTCAACAGAACCGAAGCCGGGGTCGACTTGGTTTCGAAGGTGAAGCTACGGTCGCTGTATACAGTGATGATCACTGGAGTCGGCAGACCTGGTTCAATACCCTGAGTACGGGCGTTGAAAGCCTTGCAGAATTCCATGATGTTCACGCCGTGCTGACCCAGAGCTGGACCAACAGGTGGGCTTGGGTTGGCCTGAGCGGCCTTCACTTGCAGCTTGATGTAAGCGGTAATCTTCTTGGCCATGAGGCACTCCAATTACGGGTTCGAACGCCTCGAAAGGCTCCCCGGTTACTTGCGCGTTTATCCCAGTGACGACAAAACCCCACAGCCTAAGGCTGCGGGGTTGGGATGCTTGCTCAGCTAGACTTTTTCGACCTGGCTGAACTCTAGCTCTACCGGAGTAGAGCGACCGAAAATGAGCACTGCCACTTGGATCCGGCTCTTTTCGTAGTTAACTTCTTCGACAGTGCCGTTAAAATCTGCAAACGGACCATCTGTAACACGAACAACCTCACCCGGCTCGAACAACGTCTTCGGCTTGGGCTTGTCGCTACCGTCAGCAACGCGGCGCAGAATTGCTTCTGCCTCTTTGTCAGTGATCGGAGCAGGCTTATCAGCGGTACCGCCGATGAAACCCATGACGCGAGGAGTGTCCTTGACCAAGTGCCAAGTACCCTCATTCATGTCCATTTGAACCAGCACGTAGCCAGGGAAGAACTTGCGCTCGCTTTTGCGTTTCTGGCCATTACGCATTTCAACCACTTCTTCAGTGGGAACCAGAATTTCGCCGAAGCCATCTTCCATGCCTGCCAGCTTTACGCGCTCTAGCAAAGAGCGCATGACATGCTTCTCGTAACCCGAGTAAGCATGCACAACGTACCAACGCTTAGCCACGGGACACCCTTAGCCAACAATCAAGGAAACAAGCCAGCCGAGCAGGGAATCAAGCCCCCACAACAGCAACGCCATAACCAGAACAACAGCTACCACGATCAACGTGGTCTGCGTGGTTTCTTGGCGAGTCGGCCAAACGACTTTACGGATCTCGGTACGAGCTTCCTTCACCAGGACCGCAAACGACTTGCCTTTTGCAGTCTGCAGGCCAACAAAGGCAGCGACAGCAGCGAGGGCGAGCAATGCGAGGACACGGTACAGGATTGGCGACCCAGAGTAGTACTGGTTGCCAACAACGCCTACAACCACTACAGCGACTACTACAAGCCACTTGAGCAGATCGAAGCGAGAGCCTTGAGCTTCAGCCTTAGGAGTCATCTATGAAGATCCTGTGAAAAGAAAGCCAGACACACCAAGTGAATCTGGCAGGTCAGGAGGGAATCGAACCCCCAACCTACGGTTTTGGAGACCGTCGCTCTGCCAATTGAGCTACTGACCTAAAACAAAATCAGGCCGACAATTATGCCGATCTGAAAAAGACTTTACAACAACAAACCCCTTCGAACCTTGAACCACCTCAAACAAAGACATCGAGAGAGGACAGAATCAATCAGAGGTAGCTGTTAAAACAAAGGCAGATATTTTCATATCTGCCTTGTTATATGGAGCTCTTGAGCGGATTTGAACCGCTGACCTCACCCTTACCAAGGGTGTGCTCTACCAACTGAGCTACAAGAGCGAAACAACCTGCACAACCTGCAAACTTGGAGCGGGTAGCGGGAATCGAACCCGCATCATCAGCTTGGAAGGCTGAGGTTCTACCACTAAACTATACCCGCGGAGCTTGCAGCTCACGCTAAAATGGTGGAGGGGGAAGGATTCGAACCTTCGAAGTCGTAGACGTCAGATTTACAGTCTGATCCCTTTGGCCGCTCGGGAACCCCTCCTAAGCGAGCCGGCATTCTACATCATGCCAGCCTTCTGTCAACCACTTTCTCATTAAAAAATATGAGGTTAGCTGCGTTGACCTTCGCTGTACCTTGTCGACCCAAGAGGTCTTCACTGCGAAGCGGGCGCCATTCTATGCAAACTATTCGAAGGTTGCAATGCCTTCACACGGCATTATTTTATGTTTTAACTCATTGAATTCATTAGCAAGGTTTTCAAAGGGCAGATCATCGGCCAAGCGCCTGCTTTCAGGCGCTACTCGCAGCCAATATCCCTGAGCATCAGGCAGGCTCAGGGATTGCAGTTTGACCTTGATATCCAGGCTTGTAAGGCGCTGCTCGACGGACTGGACCTCTTTCTGATCGGACAGGCCGCCGATGTACAGGCATGTAGGCTGCACTTCAGGCGCCTTTACCTTGTCTCGCCGCACCATCGCATCAGCCGATTCACTTAACAGCCTGATATCTTGCTGAGAGCCACGATAGAGCGCCAAAGGCGTGACATCTTTAGCGCGCAGAGGGGCCTCCTGCTGATGCCAGATGTAATAGAAGACATTGAGGACCAGCAAAAGCAGAAACAGCCAACGCATAAAAACCTCAGGACAAAGGGCACGCCATCGCCAAGCCAACAAAAACCAGATCAGGGACGAGCCTCCCATGAGGCACCGAGTCAGCCACCAACTCGGCGTCGCCGCCGGTGAGGAAGACAGTGAAGTCGCCCCCCCAGTAGCTTCGAGCCAATTCCAGCTGAGTCAGTACAAACCCTCTCAGCATGAGCGTACAGCCACGCTCTACCGCCTCCACGGTTGTACGCCCCGGAGACAGGGCCTCGAGGGCGCGCTCAGCGGCAATATCGTCATAGCGTATTTTTCGCGTATGCGTTCGCAACTGATTACGCATCAGCGGCATGCCAGGGCAAATAAAGCCTCCGAGATGCTCACCGTCCGCAGCAATGAAGTCCGCTGTTGCTGCAGTGCCAAAATCGAGCACCAGGCACGCGCCCCGCGCCAATTGAAAACCACCCAACATTGCGAGCCAGCGGTCCAACCCAAGGCGCTCGAAGTCTTCGTACCCGTTCCGAACCCCACCCATCTGCCTTGCCGAAGCAGCACAGAGGACCTTCACGCCAAACGCCTCCACCAGGGTAGTCACCAGCTGATTCGTCTCATCCGAGGCCCGAACACTCACCAGCCGACAGTCCCTCAACGCAAGCCCCGTGAGAGCGAACAGACTGTCGATCAACGAGGCATCCGACCCAACGACGCCCTCGGCAAAGATGCGCGCACTATCTGACTCAAGCACCCGCCATTTGATAAAGCTATTCCCACAGTCGAGCTCAAGAATCATCACGCAACCTCAGGCTTAGCTCACCACCGCTATATACTTTTTCGACACCGTCCACACTCAACCTTAACGCACCCTGCCCATCGATCCCCAACACCACTCCATCAATCTGATTCACACCAGCGATGAGCGATACCGGTCGGCCCTGCCATAAATGACTCTGTTCCCACTCACCCTGGATCGCGGAAAAGCCGGACAACCGGTGTCGATCAAGATAAGCCTGCAGCTGTACACCAAGACGCGCTACCAGGTAGTTACGATCGACAGCATTGCCAGTCTCCAACTGCATGGAGGTCCATTGCTGATCGACCTCATCCGCTTTCTGCATATTCACATTAATGCCGATACCGAGGACGACGTGACAAACATCAGCGGGATCTCCTATCAGCTCCAGGAGAATTCCGGCGATCTTTTTCTGACCCACCAAAACGTCATTTGGCCACTTTAATCCAGCATTGCGCACACCCACATCCCGCAGCGCCTGCATAACTGCAAGCCCGACTACTAGGCTTAAACCCTCCAACTGACGCATGCCGCCGTCGATCCGCAGCACGAGACTGTAATACACGTTCTGAGCGAAAGGACTGACCCACTTCCGCCCGCGCCTCCCCCTGCCGGCAGTTTGCTGCTCTGAAAGCACAAGAAATGGCGCAGTGCGGCCAGCCTCGATAAGACGCAACGCTTCGGCATTGGTAGAGTCAATGGAGTCTGAGATGTGAACAGTCCATGCAGGAACCGGTACATGCCGAGCAATTTCATCAGCACTCAACAAAACCAGGGGCGTAGCCAACTGATATCCCCTACCGCGAACTTTATGGATAGGTAGATTCAATTCCGCCTCGAGATGCTGAAGCTGCTTCCATACAGCACTGCGACTGACGCCCAGGGCAGCACCAAGCGCCTCCCCGGAGTGGAATCGACCATCTTTTAGAAGTTTCAACAACGTCAGCATGCAAGTCTCGCCTCACAATGAGGCACGCATGATAGCCATGCATAAGGCCATTGCATAGAAAGGCAGGACTTTAGCATTCAAGACACTGACAGTCTTCGCTCGCCATACTTTCC
>NZ_JAEKFB010000003.1:0-19605 GCF_016650865.1 Pseudomonas sp. TH34 | reverse complement strand
TGACACACCGCTATCGCAGCCTCGCCAGGGCTCGACAGCTCCCACAGGGTTTGGGGGAAGTCTGGGAATTGTGTGTTCGGTCGCAACCATTCGGGCTGCACAAATCAAATGTGGGAGCTGTCGAGCTTTAGCGAGGCTGCGAAGGCGGCGGCATGGTTGATAAAGAGGTTGCCTGACACACCGCCATCGCGGCCTCGCTGGGGCTCGACGGCTCCCACAGGGGGCGGGGGAAGTCTGGGAGTTGGGTGTTTGATCCCCAATCCCAACCGCAAAAAAAGCCCCATCACACTGGGCGGGGCTTTTGCATTTCAAACAACCAGCGGTCCTTAGAAAACCACACCCTGACTACGCAGGTAATCGTCATAAGTACCGCTGAAGTCGATCACACCACTCGGGCTTAGCTCGATGATGCGAGTGGCCAGGGACGATACGAACTCACGGTCATGGCTGACGAAGATCAGCGTACCCGGATAGTTCTCCAGCGCCAGGTTCAGCGCCTCGATGGATTCCATGTCCAAGTGGTTGGTCGGTTCGTCCATGATCAGCACGTTCGGCTTTTGCAGGATCAGCTTGCCGAACAGCATACGGCCTTGCTCACCACCGGAAATCACCTTCACCGACTTCAGGATCTCGTCGTTGGAGAACAGCATGCGACCCAGGGTGCCGCGAACCACTTGTTCGCCTTCCTTGGTCCAGCGGCCCATCCAGTCGAACAGGTTGGACTCGTCTTCGAAGTCCGAAGCGTGGTCCTGGGCGTAGTAGCCCAGTTCAGCCGCGTCGGTCCACTTGACGGTGCCGGCATCCGGGGTCAGTTCGTTGACCAGGGTACGCAGCAGGGTGGTCTTGCCGATACCGTTCGGGCCGATGATTGCCACGCGCTCGCCGGCCTCAACCTGGAAGCTGAAGTCCTTGAACAGCGTCTTGCCGTCAAAGCCTTTGGCCATGCGATCAACGATGACCGCCTGGCGGTGCAGCTTCTTGGTTTGGTCAAAGCGGATGAACGGGCTCACGCGGCTCGATGGCTTGACTTCGGCCAGCTGGATCTTGTCGATCGCCTTGGCGCGGGAAGTGGCCTGCTTGGCTTTCGAGGCGTTGGCCGAGAAGCGGCTGACGAAGGATTGCAGCTCGGAGATCTGCGCTTTCTTCTTGGCGTTGTCCGACAGCAACTGCTCGCGGGACTGGGTCGCCACGGTCATGTATTCGTCGTAGTTGCCCGGGAACAGACGCAGCTCGCCGTAGTCCAGGTCGGCCATGTGGGTGCAGACGCTGTTCAAGAAGTGACGGTCGTGAGAGATGATGATCATCAGGCTGTTACGCTGGGTCAGGATGTTTTCCAGCCAGCGGATGGTGTTGATGTCCAGGTGG
Organism: Pseudomonas sp. TH34; assembly: GCF_016650865.1. NCBI lineage: Bacteria > Pseudomonadati > Pseudomonadota > Gammaproteobacteria > Pseudomonadales > Pseudomonadaceae > Pseudomonas > Pseudomonas sp. TH34. The sequence continues at coordinate 18,240 of NZ_JAEKFB010000003.1, read as the reverse complement.
TTGGTTGGCTCGTCGAGCAGCAACACTTCCGGATCGGAAAACAGCGCCTGGGCCAGCAGTACACGCAGCTTCCAGCCGGGTGACACTTCGCTCATCGGGCCATTGTGCTGCTCGATGCCGATACCCAGGCCCAGCAGCAATTCACCGGCGCGGGATTCGGCGGTGTAGCCGTCCATCTCGGCGAAGTCGGTTTCCAGCTCGGCCACGGCCATGCCGTCGTCTTCGGTCATTTCCGGCAGCGAGTAGATGCGGTCGCGCTCGGCCTTGACCTTCCACAGCTCTTCGTGACCCATGATCACGGTGTCGAGTACGGTGAATTCTTCGTAGGCGAACTGGTCCTGGCGCAGTTTACCCAGGCGCACGTTCGGCTCCAGCATGACCTGGCCGCCGGACGGGTCGAGGTCGCCACCGAGGATTTTCATGAAAGTCGACTTGCCGCAACCGTTGGCACCGATCAGGCCATAGCGGTTGCCTGCGCCGAACTTGACCGAAACGTTCTCAAATAGCGGCTTGGCGCCGAACTGCATGGTGATGTTAGCTGTGGAGATCAATTACTTTACCTATCAATAGCTTAGGGTGCGCTTATTTGAGCTGGGACCAATTTGGGACCAATCTGGAGCTTTTCCATTTCGCTCCAGTCCGAGCTTGAGTTGATCCAACGCGCATAAGTCGAGAGCAGCATCTGCACACTATGGCCGAGCTGCTGGGAGATGAAGGCGGGGTTCATGCCAGACATAATGCATATTGTCGCATAGGTGTGACGACAGTTGTATGGCGGCCGACGACGGATATTCAGGGCTTTCAGAGTCGGAATCCATTGCTTGTGCAGGTCAGATGTCTGTTTCACGTACTCCGAGTTCTTTGACGGCGGGAAAATGAAGGGCGTTTCCAGCACTTTCCCTTTGCCTTTTTTCCGACGCTCCGCGTACTCCCTGGCAAATTGCAGGGCGTGCATGGCCCGGTCATTCAACAAAACGAATCGGTCTCCGCCGGTTTTCGTACGCTCCACCACTTCCCCCAAGGCGATCCCGCGACACACGTGGGCCGTCCTCTTCTCTTCGTCAACCGCATCCCAGCGCATCGCCAGGGCTTCGGATAGGCGCATTCCCGTAAAAAACACAAACTCAAAAAATGCCGCATAGATCGTGCTCGGCCAGTGACTGTGCTCGTACATTTTGGCGATGACCTGGTTCGCCTCGTCCAGGGTGAACGGGTCGATTTCCTTCTTGCTACGCTTGGGCAGCTCCAGGATCGCCGCCGGGTTCTTCGGGATCAACTCCTCGGACACAGCGGAGTTCAGTATTGTCGACAGCTTCGAGATCGCGTTGCGCTTCACCCCCGGCGACTTCCACTCCCTGGAAGCCATAACCCGGCGGAGCAGCGTGGTGGTGATCAGGTCGATCCGCACCAGGGCCAGCCCGGGCATCCAGTACCTGTTTAGCGCTCCCTTGTAGTTTCCCTTCGTCCCGGCCACTACCTCACGGCTATCCAGCCAGAGCTGAGCGTACTCGCCGAAGTTGATCTTCCCGCCGGCGACATTTCTGGAGCTGGGGAATAGCTCGGCGTACTTGTCGTCGTCGAGCAACCCCAGCTTGATCAGCCCCTTTACCTGATCAACAACCTGTGAGGCTGATTTGATTCCTTTCTGTGTCGCGGGATAGGGGAGCGTTTCACTGCGCCGGCTGCCGTTCCACGTAAATCGGATGCGGATCGATCCGTGGTGGAGGTCCATTCCTGCGGGCAGACCCACTGACTTTCGAGCCATTCGTAATATCTCCTGATGCTGTAGATGATCCTGCTGCCATGCTTATTCCAGACGCCAAGAGGTATCTGGTTCCTGGCGCGCTTCGAGCGCAGCGCCGCGATGGTGGTGCCGAGGATTTCGGCCATTTGCGCCTCGGGAACCTTGTCTCCGGTGACGCCATCGTTAATTTGTTCTGCTGCTGACATGCCTACCTCCCGCCGGCCGCCGTGGGCCGCGCTGTCTTGATGATGTGAACGATGAAACCGAAGGTGATCAGTAGCCAGGCGCAGGTGCCGACGAAGGCGTAGAGGATGTCGGCTGTTTCGCCGTCCTCAAGAAGGCATGGGCCGATCCAAAAGAACCAGCAGCCGCTGCCGACCAGGTACAGCAAAGCGCCCAGCAGGATCAGGGTGAGTTTGAAAGCGAACATGGGGTGTCCTTGCCGCGCTGGGCGGCTGTCGAAATTATTTGATAATCATTATCAGTTGAGAGTATCTTTGCCGCGCTCACCCAGCAGGAGAGGCTCTTTACCGGTCTATGGATGGCGAGGCTAACCCTGCTGGGTGAGCACCTCGCCCGCCGCTCACCGGCAGGCATGTAGGGGGATTGGGGTTAAGGCTAGAGGGTTACGGCTTCCAGCTTTTGCCAACGCGGAAAACCATCATCAGGTTGTGATGGAGCGGTACTTTGAGAACGTGGTCGAAGAACTCACCCTTTCCGGAGATGAACCCTGTCGGTACCTTGCTTTCTCCGGTCCCGAATTCCCGCCAGCATTCTTCGCCACCGTTCTTTTCCCAGTAGGCGCGTTCTCGTTTCGGAATCTCGTCGTAGGTTTTCATGAATGCGGAGTGATCTGGGATATCGCAGATTCGGCGCCATGCGGGATGGCGCCTGCACCAGTCGGCGGCATGCTTAGAAGCTTGCTCGGCAGAGTAAAATTCCTGGGTGTTTTGTCCGGTCATGGCCTCGGCCCCTTATAGATGAAGACGTAGGCGAACCAGAGGGTGGCGATCATGGCGTCACCCGCTTGAACTCGACCACCCAGACCCACGGGTTGGAGTCCCAGTCGCCACCGGTGGCGTTCCACAGATTGGCGAACGCCCAGCGCGGACTCCCGAGGCATTCCTCATGGCTGGTGGTTTTGTCCCAGGCCCAGCCGGTGCGCTGCTGGTGGCCGACCACCGCCGGACAGATGCCTATGTCTTTCCAGCCGGTGCCCCCATGGGCGCACTGCTGGCCGTAGTCGGTGAAGAAGCAACCCTCGGCCTGGGCCTGTTCTTCGCTGATGTCCTGCAACCGCTCGACGCGCACGTCGGTGATCTCCAGCAGGATGCGGCTGTATTTGCGAAACATGTGGATGGCAGGTGTCCATTTGGCCACCTTGCAGTGTCCGCCATCATCGAGGTCGGCGCGGTACGTCAGCCGGCAGCCGATATCGGCGTGAGTCTCGCGCACCCACAGCCGATCTCCAGGCTTGCCATGCGGGCAAAGGTCATTGGCTCTGTCGGCCACGAACTCAGGGGTGAAATCAATCAACCACTTCGAGGCGGCGCCTTTGACTGGTCGGCGCGTGACCGTCTTCCGGCCTTCCAGGATGGCGCACACCATCGGCGCCGAGAACAGGATGGGGCGTTCTTTGGTCTGGCTCACGGCGTAACCTCCCGGCGCGCCCACTGAACATAGGGGCCGTCATCCGTATCGAAGATCCCCATCAGGAACCACTCAGGGCCCGGCGATTCGGGATCCCAGGCGGTGCAGGCGGCATCCTCGTCAGGTAGATCCTCAAGCTCGTCGCCAGAGTGCCAGCCTTTCAGTTCCAGTCCCTGTTCCTTGACCCAGGCAATGTAGGGCGCCGGGTCTTCGCCTTTGCCAAAGCTCGGAATGTTCGGGTGATACCACCAGCCGTCTGCATCGCGCTTCACCTCGACCGGCCCGAACGGCTTGCTGCCGCTGTGCGTCTCACAGGGAGTGACAAAAAGCACGTCGGAGTACTGACCATCGCCAGAGCTGAATTCCATCTTGCAGCCGCACTTGGCGGGCTCGCTGTTTACGAACGTAATCTTTTGTTCGGGCATGATTTCGTCCTTGCCGCTATATCGGCTGACTTTGAAGGGGGAGGGGTTGCGGTTAGATCAGTGCGTAGCACTGCAATTATTCAATTGCACCGTGTAAGGATTGGCGCATTACGTATTGAGAGGTGTGTGTGTCGAAATGCCATCATCTGCTTTAAACTCTGTTTCTCATCGGAGAGAGCAAACATGGACGCACATAAGCTTGAAACCCTGAAGCAACAAGCGGAGCTAATCGCTCGTGAGCAGTTTGGTGCAACTTCATCGGCTGAGATCGAGTCGATTCTTGCCGTGCTGTCGTACGAGCAAACACTGCTCCAGAAACATGGGAAGCGGCAGCCAGCTGCTTACACGTGGAGGATGCTGAAAGAACATGGGATTGTTCCGGGCGTCGAGAGAGTGGTTACCCGTGAAGCAGAAACGCAAGGCTACAGAGCTCTAGTCGGCCTTGGTTTACAGGATTTCGCTTTTGAAGCCGTTGTGGTTAGGCATCCTGATTTTTTTTCCCCTGAGGCAGTAGAACATTCGGAATCGCGCCTACGAGACTTTGAGGACGCGGTAACCTACCGGCACAAATTTTGGTGGGTAAACCATAAGCAGACCTTTAAGGCTGAGTTTGAGGGTGGCTACATTTGGTCGCCGAAAACTAATAAAAATGGTGCCCGCAACAAAACTTACGAAAATTTGACCCAGGTGGAGCCGGGGGATGTTGTGGTGTCCTACGCGGATGGCCTGATCAAAGCGATGGGCATAGCAATCAGTAATTACGCGGAAGCGCCGAAGCCTGAAGAATTTGGAACTATTGGCGAAAGCTGGGCTACTACAGGGTGGTTGGTGTCGGTCAACTGGTATGCATTAACTACTCCGATTTCGCCGAAAGCTAACATCGACAAAATCGTAAAACTTTTGCCGAAAAAAAACTCACCTCTCCAGCCAAATGGTAACGGTAACCAGGGTTGCTATCTGGCGGCCATTTCAGTTGCATTGGGTAATGTAATTTTTGGCTTCTTGGACGCCCCTGATTTGGAAGCGGTAAGCGCAACGCAAGCTTTAGTTTCCGTAGACGGGACTGGGCTGGCGGGCAATGCTCGCTTGCCGGCGGAAGAGTTACGTAAGGTTACTGCTGAGTACATTTGGAAAGCAGTCCAATATCTCCTTCAAGGTGTCCTGGCAGAGGATTTTGGACCCTCTATCGACTACGACCTGTTAGTTGATTCGAATGCCAGACTAGCTCCCAAGCAGGTCTTCGGCCTCGCTGCAACGGAAGCGTTGGGATTCAAGGTAATGCCCAAGCATTTCACTGCGGGAAGGGGGACCGTCTGTTTCGAGCTGTTGGAAGCTGCGGGTTACAAAGTCGTCCCCAAGGGTGAGCAAATCGAGATGCTCGAAATACCCATAGACACCGAGGACAGGGAGTGGGCAGAGGGCCAAGTCAAGCTGGTGTACCACCTGAAACGTGAACGCTCACCGGGTCTTTCTAAAGCCAAGAAAGCTTCATTTATCAAGAAGCATGGCCGGCTATTCTGCGAGGAGTGCGGAACAGATCCTGTCGAAGCGTATGGCGATTTTGGGGTGGCTTGTATTGAAGTTCATCATGAAGCGATCCAGGTCGCAGATATGGGCGAGCAACACAAGACTACCCTCGACCAATTGCGATGCCTGTGCGCCAACTGTCATCGTGTTCTGCATCGCAAATTGAAGGCTCAGGTTGTTCACCCTATACCGGCTAACGCTCTGCCCGACGTTATGTCCGCACCGCTTGGTTGATAGTCGGCTTCAGCTATCTCGCAAAAGAAAGAGCAAGCTGGTAACGCCTCGTTTCGGCGGGGTTTACCAGGCGGAAGATCACGTAGAGAGAATCGGATATTGGTCTTGCGGTCGCGATGCAGGTACGAGCCTGGGCCAAGTTCATCCTGAACACGGCAAAGCTCTTCAAATTGCTCCGGGAAGTCTTCGCGGATCGCTCGAAAGTAGCCTTCGCCACCTTTCACGCAGCCGATGCAGTTGGCGTTGTCGTAGCCCAGGCGGTACATCAGCGGCAACTCGATCCCTGCGCGCTGGATCATCGCCTTGCAATCCTCTTTACCCAGGCCCGCGTCAATCAGCGGGGCAATAACAGGCCGATCAGGGTTTCGGTCTCGGAAGTCATCCAGGCGGTCCACCTCTTCGGCGGTATAGCCGAATACCATAATGTCGCCCGGTTGCTTCCAGTTATCGAGCAAGCGGCGCTTCAGGAGCTTGGTGCAGGGTGCACCATTGCGACCTTTTATGAATCGCTCGCGCCGGAAAACCTGAATGATGTCCGCATCGTACTTCTCGTCGCGCAACTGCACGATCTCTTGCCCGAACCACTCCTGGCAGTCCAGCAAGAACCGCTGGTTATCCTCATGTTCGTTTGCCAGAAACGCATTGATGATCTGCACGTCGTGTGTCGCGCTGTACTGGGCCAGAGCCAGCTTGGTTGCCACCGCCGAGGCAGCGCCGCAACTGAATTGGCAGACGATTCGCGGTTGTTGTGCGGACATAGGGGATCCTCGCCGGGTATATTCGCCGGTCAAACGTCAAGGTGGGGGGAGTAAGGGATGCTGAGCGATAGTGGGAAGGAGCTGATGAAGCCTTGGATGTCAGTCCAAAATTTTGTATTGGCTTTAGCGTTAATTTTTTGCGTCGCGCTTATGAAGCTATCTAGTAGTGAGTTAGCAAGTTGGGTTCAGGCCGTTGGTTCGATCGCTGCTATATGGGGGGCGTTCGCAATTAGTAATCAGCAGTCTAAAAAACAAGAGGCTCAGCGTATTTCTGATGAGTTAGATAAAAAAGTACGTTTACGAGGGATTTTAATTTATTTGGCTCATCAGCATTTGATTAAGACGAAGCTGCTAAAGGATGCAGTGCAGCAGGAGTATTTTGGGAGCGATACCATTGGCCCTTATCTTGAGGCCAAATACAACTTGGAGTGGCCTAGCCACTTAGAAGCATTGAAGGCAATCGACATTAACAATCTTGAGCCTTTGGAAGTCGGCGTTGTGATTGATATGCAGGTTGCGACGCAATTTGCTTTGGATGTTTGTAGTCGCTTGGGTGTCAGCTGGGAGGTAGCTGGCGATAGAGAAGAGAGTGACATAGAGCGCCTGCGCTTTTTTCGAAAGGAAGCTAAGGCGAATTTTAGCTTTTTGCTAGAGGAGCATCCGCGTCGGCGACCGGTTCGCAGAAAGCAAGCTTAGCTTTGGTACACGGTTATGGCCAGCTGGCGTGATTCGTTGAAATGGGGTATTACGGGTGACCGGCATGGAGCCGGATCAAGGAGATCCACAATGAGCGACGATCATTCGATAGGCCCAGCTCGAAAACTTCAGCTCGCGAAGAACGCCGCGGCTGATGCCGCAGATGATTTTTTTGAAGAAAATTGGCCGCTTGATACTGATGAAAAATACGCTCAGTACGAAGCGCTTGAGGCCGTTGCAGCCAATGCTCTTACCGAATTTAAAGAGTTCATCCGACCTAAAGGGCCGCGCGGCGAACTTTAAATCGAAGCATTGCTGTGATGCCGTGGCAGTAATCCTGAAGTTGTTCATATGCCTTGTACTTGGCCTGGCTTCGGGTTGCTGCCCACACCCGAACCAAATCTTCCCGAGCTTCCTTGTCCCAGCTCAAATCATCCCAATCATGGTTGAACGGCAGGACCAGCCACTCTTTGAGCGGTAGGGTCTCGGCCATTTCGCCGTACTGCATTTCGTGGGTTGGGTGGTAGTTGCTGATACGCTTCTTCGGATCGTCGTCCAGCACCACGCCAATATAGTGGCCGCGATCAGCCAGGATGACGCCGGGCTTCCCGTAGGCGATGACGCGACGGCCGACTTCGGCGGGCACCTGATAGTGCTGCCGGACATATGCGCAGTTGTGGCTCATGGATTATCTCCAATCAGGCGCCGCCCTCCGGTGACCGGTGGTGGCAATTTGGTTTGGGGTGGAGTATTACGGGTGACCGGCATGGAGCCGGTGATGAATGATTTACAGAGCAAGTGCCCATTTATTTATTGAGACGCTCAGAAAATGAAGGCTCAAGAAAAACAACCAAATATAAATAAACATGGTCTTCAAAGAAAAATACCTGCGGGTGTTCGTAGGGAGGTTCGCAAACGTTGCGGGTTCGGATGCGTTATATGCGGTGCAGGGATAGTTCAATATGAGCATGTTGATCCGGAGTTTTGTGATGCTCTGATTCATAATGCAAATAACATCGCTTTATTATGTCCTTCTTGCCATGGAAAAGTTACGACTAAATTCTGGTCCAAGCAGAAAGTTATTAATGCAATGAAGTCTCCAGCGTGTCTTCAGGCTGGGTTTGTGAAGGATGTTTTCGATTTTTGCCAGGGCCACCCCCTGATAGAGTTTGGTGGCACCACCTTTGAAATGTGCACTGTCCCTTTGACGATATTCGACAGAGCCATCCTTAGAGTGGACCCGCCAGAGGAAGTTGGCGCACCGTTCAGGTTAAGTGCATGGCTGACTGACGAGAATGGCGAAGTAACACTTCGAGTTCAGGACAACGAGTGGGAGGCATACACTGATAACTGGGATGTTGAGATAAGTGGCGGAAGCATTGTGATACGCTCTGCCCCAGGCGTTATAGTACTGCGGGTCACTGTTCTTCCTCCCGACAAACTAGTAATAGATCGCTTGAAGATGCGCTTCGGCCCCGTCGGCGTGGTAGTTACGGACAATGAATTCGCTTTATACTTGAACGACATTCCAATGCATAGTTTTTCGGGATGTAAAGCGCAGTCTCTAGACAAGTTTATTGATTTGTACAGCCTTGCCCCAGGAAAGCTGCCAGCACAAAATGCACTTCAGGAAGCAGTTCGCTTGGTCAACAACAAAACATACAATTGAGTTTTGTCTAGCAAGGAATAGGACCTTATACTGGCTTTTCGATTACGTCGTCTGGTTCTGGCGGGTGGTCGGCGAGCGACTTCAGGCCCGCTATCCGAATTAGTTGCGACACCTTTTCAGTAACAACAAAAGGTGTCGTGACTCACTCAAGTGCCTGCCTGGCGGCGTTGAGTCTCAAGGTCCGATTCGCGAGTTACATCGACAACTCTCTCAGCTTCCTTTCCGTCGCACGATCAAACTGGAGGAGAAGGGCTTCAGATTGCTCCTCAGTGATGGCGCCAGTGCAAGTCAGCCCGATCACAAAGCCATTCGCTTTGGCACCGCACTTCACCGCAACGATCATTGATCCAGCATTGGCTATTTCGCTCAGAATTTTTTCAGCGTGGCGCAATGCTGCGACTGGTAAGTCGAAACTGAAACTGTTCATCATCTACTCCACACACGCAAAGTTCTAAGGCTCTAGGCTTCCCGGGGCTTTTTGCCCTCTATAAATCACGACTGCTGCAGTAAAGCGGGGTTCAAAATAATGAAAGGATCCGGCTTATGAGCTCAGGCTGGCGAAAAATATTCGTCGCCTGGATCGTTGTGTAATTCTCGCAGACTTTCGCTATGAAAGGCTCGCGCCACGTTTTCGCTAATCACGATTTCGTGGCGCGGATAGCTCAAGAAGGCCGCAAGCTCGTCGTCGGCCATCAAGTCCATCTTCATGATGGCGATCTGTAGAACCTCGCTGATGATCGGTGTCTTGCCTCTGGCGCAGATCCGCTCCATGGCCTGCTCGATACCCGGCCTGACCTTGTGCCGCAACTCCTTCTCGGCGACTGCCAGACGCTTCTGCGCTGCCTTGGCCGACCGTTCTTGTACTGACTTGGCCATGTCCTACCTCTTCTATTCCGCTGGCCGGCAGTGCGAGCCAGGTTTGACGTTTGCGTTGCTGGGGGCGGGCTATGCGGCGCATGAATCGACCTTCACCTGGTGCCAGGCGCCGACGGCTTCGAAGATGCGCGCCGCGTGGGCCTCGTCCAGCGATAGGGTGTCGGGGATGGCGATCCAGCCAGAAGCCACCATCTGACTTTGGTTGGCCTCGTCGCGCAGCTTCTTGTAGCAATGCTCGATCACGTCTTCCAGGTGGTCGGAGAGGTAAACGCCATCGGGCGCCACCTCCACCGACTTGCTGTATCTGTCACCGCGGGCGTCGATGCAGAGGGCGCTGAGGTAGATCGTCCACCGGTGAGGGATGCCGCAGACAGCCTGGCCAATCTTCCCTGGAGCGATGTTCTTCAGCGACTTGTAATTGATCATGCCCTGGCGGCCACTGGGGTCGATGTTCACCACTGCGACATGGTTGGTTGCCAGCAATGATCGGCACGAACGGGCGATGCGTGCCTGAAAATTGTGCGGCTTGCGCTTTTTCATAAAGCCTCCGCGAGTTTGCGCAGCGCTTCACGCTCGGCCCGGGTGATGGGCGGCTTGCGGCGCTTGAGGATGGTTGCCGGGTCGATGAATTCCGAACGCTTCGCCGGGTCTGGATTGATCGCCGGGCTATCGCCGATGGTGAGCTTGCCGCCGGCGGCCAGGTGCCGCCGGACCTGACTGGAAAGCTCCAGCGCTTTCTCGCGCCGAAACTCGATGTCTGATTTCAGGTTACTGATCATGATCAGGCTCCTAGGCGACGGGCTTGCGCCCGGGCTTTGTCTGCTACCTCATCAACCATGCGATTGAGCTCCAGGTTGAACTGAACCAGCTCTTTGTGCAGGTTGGCGATGTAGTCTTCGTCGCGATAAATCGTCTCGATATAGAGCTGACACTCTTCATCTTGGCGGGAATCGAAAGACAGAAAGTCCCACCACTTGCGACCTGTAACGAACATGCAGCCCTGAATCTGCGGCATATGCTCTTCGGGCATCCCTTCCAGCCAGGTCCTGACGTGTATCGCCTCGTTGAAGGGGCACTTCGACTCGGTGCCCCCATCATCGTTGATAAGGCCGTCTGGTGAGCAGCCGAGCCAGTCGTACTTCGGGTGAACGATGAACTCCGACGGCTGGACGATGTTGCCGGTCAACATCTCGTAGGCGTCCTGGGCCTTTTGCTCTTCGATGTGGCCCCACTTCATAGAGGCGCTGCTGACATTGTGCTTGGACTTCTTTGCCAGTCGCTCGAAGCACAGTTCGCGCATGTATGAGGTGCGCGCGCCCATCGGCTCGCGCTTCCCATTTTTATCAGGCTTCCCCCAGGCCATAACGTCTTTAAAGCGGCTGGCTGTTACGCGACCAGATCGGTCCGCACGCCACTTTTCAGTGCCCTGAAGTTCCGTCCTCACTATGCCGCCTCCTCTGCCTGGGACTGGTCGCCGTTATGGCCGGTCATATCTGTAAAGTCAGCATCGACGGTCGCCGCCATGGCTTTGAGGGCTTCGTGGCACTCCAGCCCGATTGCTGCACGTTGCTTTGGCTTGAGACCTGCCCATGCTGCCGCATAGGCCTCGATGTCCTGCTGCTTCGCGACGACCAGTAGGTCTGCGAAAACACCGTCAATTTCTGGTGAGGGGGATTTGGGGCCAAACGAAACGCCAGCAGCGGCAGCAGTATTTGCAGCATGCTTGGTAGGAGTGATGTCGATCTCGCCACCGTATGAGTCCTCGAATTCGTCGGGCGTGTAAACGCCGAGGATCACGTCAGGGCAGAAGAGGCGGGCCCATTTTTTTGTCACCAAGTAGGCGATCTGTTGCTTCGGGTCTTCCGCCCAAAGTGTGGAGTTGCGTGTGCGAACCTGGGTAAGCAGAAGCTCCAAAACCCGCGGCTCGTCTTCGCCCTTGAAGGTCGCCCAGACTTTAATGCCGAGCCCTTTCTCATCCTCAAAACTCCAGGCTGGAACGCGGTATTTTTTAAACTCGCCGGTGTCCTCGTCCTTCTTCGTTTTGCTGGTGACTTCGCGCATCTTCCCGATGACGTTTTCCCACGCGCCGAACCATTCAAAATTCAATCGACCTTTGACTGGTGCCTTGGCGGTGATCACTGCATTAACGAGCTGCGCCTCATAGCTCAAAGCGCCACCGTTGACGATGAACGTCTTCTGCGCGACAGCGAAGGGATTCATCTGCCACTGCATGGCCTGCAGTACTACAGCCATGCAGTCGGCTTGATTGCCCTTCAGGTGTTTTGGCACTGTGGTAACACCCTTCGACATCATCATCGCCAGGTCGCTCATCGACCTCATGGTGCCTGGGTCGAGTATGAGCGCCGCGGCGTTGTGCGATGGATCGTGGTACGTGGCGATGCCGGTTTGTGCTTGTGTGTCTGATTCGGTCATTGCGCTCTCCCTGGCCGACAAGGAATGTGTCGGCTTTCGGGTGGAAGGGTGGTTAGAAGCGGATGGCGCGTAGCCAAGCGCGAGCGGTGTCGAGAGGTACGTCGAAGCCCAGCGCTACAACCTCGACAATGTCTTCAACTGCCGGCGCGGTCGTAGTCAAATCGTCCTGTTCAGCGTCGGTCGTCTGTGAGCTGACTGGTGCGACCTCGGCCTTCGCTTCGATCGAGGCAGGAGCCGTAGCAATGACCGGCGCCGGCGCGGCTGCTTGGGCGCGCAGACGGGCCAGCTCTTCCTGGTCACGCTGATATTGGGCATCGCGCTCGCGCTGCTGGCGCTGCTGTTCTTCTTGCTGCTCGCGTTGTTGGCGTTGCTGGGCTTCCATGTCGCGACGCTGCTGGTCCAGCTCGTCCTGCTGCTTCTTTAACCGCAGACGGTCTTCCTCGGCGCGCTGCTTACGCAGTTCTTCAGCCTCAGCGTCGGCGATGCGTTGTTTCTCGCGCAGGTCGTCCAGCTCTTTCTGCTGAGCCAGCAGCTTGGCAGCAGCTTCCTCTCGATCAATGGCAGCCTTGTGTAGCGCTTCCAATTGCTCAATGGCGTTGTCGCGAGCGATGGTGCCTTCAGCTTCAAATTCGCCATATTCTTCGGGCAGAATCACCGACTCCTTAACGCCCTGCAGAATTCCGGCGACGTCGGCAGCGCTGCGGCTTGCGTATGCGGCAGCGACAGAGCTGAAGCGGGTAATCTTTGCCCGGATGGCTTCGACACGCTCAGCCTCGACACGCTCGCGCTCTGCCTTGGCATCAGCAATACGCTTTTCTTCGGCCTTGATCGCTTCATCCACAGGCTCTTCAATCGCCAGCACACGAGTCTTGAGCGTTTCACCGAACTCCTTGACTTGATTGACGCGAGCCTGAGCTTCTTTGACCTTTTGCTGATATGGCACCAATGCGGTTTTGGTGGTCTTATCCAGGGCGTAGCGCACATCGCGGATATCGACGCGAACTTCCTTCGCGCTCGCCAAGCCTTCGCTCGTCGAGCAGTCAACGACCAGCTTCGCGTAAGTTGTTTCCAGGCGAACGATTTGCTCCTCGTGCGGCCGATACTCCGCGATGTCGGTGACTGCGACAGCTGGGGCAATGGACTTCTTGGATTCTTCGGTTTCGCCCATTTCGAGCGATTCTTGTGCAGGTGCTTTTTTAGTATTTGTGGACATGACGATCCCTCGCCGCGCCTGGCGCAGCATTGAAGTTTTGTGGTGGGGTGGCGCCGTTAAGCGGCGGAAACAATAGAGGCGCTGTAGTTGGCGTAAATCTTGTCGATGCGCGCCCGGAAGTACCGATGTTCGGCCTCGTCAATGGCCCGCAGCATGAAGGCCAGGGTGACGCAGGATGTCGCTGCCGAACTGGCGTTGGGCTGGCCAAGGTTGCGGATCATGTTTTCGATCTCTGCCTCGATCCAGCTGACGGCGTTCTGGTGGTCTCGCTGGGCGGTGTTCATGTCTCTCCCCCAACCGGCGGACAAATGCTTTCCATCTGAGCCATAACCAGTCCAATGCGACGCTTGAGGCTGGCACGCTCTGCGAGCCGGCGGACTTCACGCTCTGCCAAATCTTTCTCGGTGTATTCGTGAAAGAGGGCGGCGCGGCTTTGCGGTGTTCGCTCCGGGAAGTCCCAGCGCCTGTCTGATTCCCTGGCCTGGGCGCTATCCGCGTAGCTGGTTGGCATGGCGAGTCTCCAGGCTCCGGGCCAGGGCGCAGGCTTCGTTGTGGTTGCGGCGAAACCCTTTCACCTTGCCGGTGGCGGAATCAACGACGTGGAAGAACTCATTCCCGGCCGGGATGACTCGAAAAAGCGGCGATTTCTTCGGGGCGCTGGAGCCGACCAGCCCAAGACAAAGGGCCAAGGACATATTGCGGCGCTGGTGCATTGCTAGCGCTACATCACAGTAAGCGTGGTGACTTTGGTTCATGATCGTCTCCAGGGTGGCGTGTCAGTCGTGGTTGCTGATAACTCGGCCGATGCTGTGCACTTCCATCACATCGATGTGTTCAAGCTCTTCGATGGTCTCAACGAACTCATCAAGGTTTCCGTTTCGGTCCAAAGTGACGATTGCCCACTCAGTTACGAGGCGAGTGATCTTCGCTTTGACCCGGCGAGGCTTTGCGGAATCGCTCATGGCGACCTCTAGTGTTTGGGGTTAGGCGATAACGATTGCAGCCAAATGCGCTCGGCAGTCCCGGACGCGGTCGGCGGCTGTTTGAAGCTCAGCACCAAGAGCCTTGAGGGCGCCCAGGTGAATCATTTCCCGACCACGAATCAGCGTTCCCTGATAAGTGCGGCTGTCGCAGGTGGATACCGCCACAGTCACGCCGTTTACGGTGACCGAATAGCCTTGCTGCCCGGCATGACCGCGAACGGTTGCGAGTCGTTCGGACGCGATCTGATGGGATTTTTCGGCCGACTCCAGAGCCTTTACCGCCTCCGTGATCGCCTCCGTATATTTGCTCATGACTTGCTCCAGTGGTGGGTTCACCTGTATTCGTCAACACTCATGCCTCCCGCTGGTTGCCGATGGGCGCGGGGGAGGAGTGCTGACGTAATAGAGGTGGGGAAGGGTGCCCAGGCCCGCTACTGGCGACGGCCTGGGTTTGTTGCGTCAGCGGTGTGGCCCGTTGCCCGCTGCTGATTGCAGGGCTGGCCGGTCGTCTTCGGTGTGGGCTTCGAGCTTCCTACTCACAGCGTCAAACAGCATCTGTTCGCCGTGGATCACAGGTCCTTACAACATGCACGCTACAGCTCTGAATGCCCTGGCTAAGTGGGGCAGGGTGCATGAGGTCCGGCGGTCCCAGCCGAAGCTATCGGGCCCGCTAATTCAAATCTTGTGGAGCTGGCCGTGACCCGCTACTGGCGTCGGTCACCGGCTTGAATCAAATGTTCTTCCAGCCGCGGGCCTTTCGGCTTGTTCTCCCGCTGGATAACTGTTCTTGGCGCTTTACGCTGCACGCCCGGGTCAGTTGCCAACCCTCTGAACCGTTTAGGCCGGTTCATCGCTGCCTTGAATCTGGGCCGGTGGTGATCCGGCAAGTGGTGTCACTAAAGAACGGTGCAGCTTTCGCTGCTGGCCGGCGTTGTTCGTTGCTGGCTTGAGTTGAAATATAAGGCAGCTTATTTTATCCGTCAATAAGCATGCTTATATTTTTTCTTGCAAGCGATAAAAAGCCCGCTCACTGGCGGGCTCATTTAGGAATCGCAGTACTCGCGCCAGCCGATCCTGACGGCGCCGTCATCCAAGTGCTCGATCCTTATCCCCGCAGTGTCGCCGATGTCTTGGATGACCTGGCGCCATGCTTCAGGGCTTTCGTCGTCGCGCCTGGAAACCTCAACCAACTGAATCCTCTGGACTCGAGGTGAGGCGATCAAGCCTTGCAGTCGGCGACCCACAAGCTCGTAGGAGTTTCTCGGTTTCGGTGTGGGGTAGGGTGCCTGGATCATGCGTCGCTCCTTGCGAATACTGTATGTATACACAGTATTGATGCTGACATATCTTGGCAAGAGGGCGGCGAGAGGTTTCATGCATAAATGCATACATTGCGTGATGATGGGTGTTATCAATACCGCGAAGAAACCCGCTATCGGGCGGATGTCTAATTGCCATCATTTCGATACAATCGCGCCCGGCTGAGCATAAGCTATGCCAATGACGGCGCAACGGAGTGATGATATGACGATGGGGAAGGTGGCGGGCGCCACACTACTTGCAGTAATGACGGTCCTGGGCGGCTGCGCGAGTATTGTGAGCGATAGCAAGCCAAAGGTTGGGCTGTACAGCCTGCCTACAAATGCCAACTATGTAATCAAAGACAGCAAGGGCAGTGTATTACTGAAGGGGGTCACACCAGGCACGGCACTGTTGGAGACCAGCCGAGGCTACTTTCAAAGCCAAAGCTATACCGTCACTTTCCAGAAGGACGGATACACCGAGACGACGGTTCCCCTGAAATCTACAGTTAGCGGCTGGTATTGGGGAAATCTGCTGATTGGCGGTTTGATCGGCATGCTGATCGTAGATCCGCTGACAGGCGCCATGTACACATTGCCAGAAGACGCCACGGGAAACCTTTCTGCTGTTGCATTACCTCAAGCCTCGTTGTCACCAACGCCTAGCGCTTCACAGTAAATACGACTTCACAAAAAGCCCGCACCTAGGCGGGCTTCTTGGTCGTGGATAAGACACCAGAGAGGAGGGCGCTATATCCTTAGGCCTAGCCTCTCACACTTCATTCTCGCCATGGTGTTGTTTCGCGCAGGATTAGTAGTTTTATCGCTAGTCATGACTTTGTCGCCGCGAAGCAGGAACATCCATAGCACTTGGCCGTCATAGCCCCCGTAGATATTTTTTGCATTGATAACCACGCAAACGGCATAACCGAATCTACGTCCGAGGAAGCCATCATAGGCTTGTATCGGTTCGCTCAAATAACGGTACTTATTTGACTCTGGATCCGGCTGCTCTTGAGCCAGGTACGCCTGGATCGTTTCTTTATAGTCGAATGGATAAGGGCCGAAATCCGGGTTGGCCAGTTGCTCTGGGGTGGGCTTAAAGCATCCGGAAAGGAGAAGCGAGGCGGTGCAAGCGATGAGCAGTTTCTTTAGCATGAGGGTCCCTCTCTGGCTGATGCCGCACTTTACCATCCGTGGTACACAGCCACCATTGGTGGGAAGCGTCACGAGAGTGTGGCGTGTGCAAAATCAGCATAAAAGGTTTGATTGAGGGACCGGCAGTGTTGATCATGAAGCGCTTAATCAGAATGGAGCGGTTATGACACGGGTATGGAAGATTTCAGCATTTCTCTGGTTGGGGGTTCTCAGCTCCTGCACGATGACAGGACCAAAGTTCACGCCACTTGAAAACGTTGATTCTCAAAACGGTGTTCTCTATGTCTACCGGCCCAGTAATTACGATATGGGCCTGATGACCGCCTTGATTTCTTTGGACGGAAAGCAGATAGCGTCTCTAGAGAACGGTGGTTACGTAGCTGTGCCTGTTACGCCAGGTGAGCACACGATCACCCAGAAATGGAAGGCTGGAATTTTGGGCAATTCCGATCTTGAGGGGGGCACCACGACCACTGTAGTCGGTGTTAAACGCTCAGATGCCTCCTACCTTAGCCTCACATCCAACAGCACGAGAGTGCAGGCAAAACGATTCAATGCTGTCGCTGTTGACCTGCAGTGGCAGCTCAATAAAGTGCCTGCAGATCAGGCATTGCCCGAGATTTCTCAATGTAGAAAGGTTGAGGCGATCTAGCCCTACGGCAGGCGATATCTAGAGCCAATCGCAGGCAAAAAAAGCCCGCGCAATGGCGGGCTCTCTGTGACACCTGGGGCGCCGATCCTTCAGCGCAGCCGGTCTGCAATCCCTAGGATTACCTGCTCAATGGTGGCTCGACGAAGGGCAGGTACAAGAATCCCGGCGCTGGGCCGGGCTCACTAGTCGAGCAGATGGGTACCTTGTCGTGACATCACCATCTCCTCCAGGATCTCGCGGACAAGCTTATTGATTCCCTCTTCTCCACAATAATGGCTGCGCTCTATCTGTGAGATGGTGAACTGGTTTGTGCCTGGTCCAGCCACGTTTATCGACAAGCACCCGTCTTCGTTAATCGAGCATGTGACAGTGCACTGCGGAAGCCGACCAGAAAGGAGGTGTTCGAGATCGAGCTTGCTTAGCGCGTCCATTAAGATTCCGTAATTATAGGCGTTAACACCTAAGCCTAGCTGCCCGGGGAAGTGTGTAAATGGTGGCCTATCGCTCGGTGAAGATGAGCCCGCGCTTTGTCAGGGAAACTCCCGAGACAGATGAGAGGAGCGGACCAATAGGGTCGCAATCCGCGCTGTAGTGATAAGCCCCTGAGACCAGCCCTAGCGTGATCATCTCTCGCAGACCAAATAAAACCAGGTCCTGATCGCCGACCAGATTCACGGAGTCAATTTTGATGTCACCAGACATTTGCTCTAGCAGGGCTTGGATCAATTGGGCGTTGTCGTCGATGTACATAGCACTACGAAAGGTGGCGTGATGGCAGTTCGATTCTACGCGGTGTCTAGAAGTTCAGTTCGACTGCCTGTTTATGTCGGGAGTGAGGTAAACCTCCTGGCAGGCCTAGACATGGCTCCATTTCGGATAGTGGAACACGTTGCCGCGGGCAAAAAAAAGCCCGCTTATGGG
>NZ_JAEKFB010000002.1:0-22782 GCF_016650865.1 Pseudomonas sp. TH34 | reverse complement strand
GCCGCTTGTTTGTTGCAGCATAGTTGAGCATGGCGTGCGTAACGGCGCCGCCACCCACTGCAACCGGGCCAGCGCCGCGAGTGGAGCGCCATGCCCAACAGCTACCAGCGCCGCACGCGACGACTCAATTCCGCAACGGCAAGGTATTGATGAACAGTTCCAACGCCGGCCGCCTTTGCCGCCGTGCATACAATGGCGCCAAATCACCACGGTGTCTCTGGCTCGCAGGGCCGCCATCGGGGCGGCGGGGGAGCGCTGCAGCGCTGACGCTTCCAGTAACCGCGCGCCTGAGTGCAGGTTGGGTCATACGGTGATCAGCCATTGTGGCTTCTCCGCCATCGTCTTCTGCAACGGCGGAATATGAATATCCCCAGCTTTCTTATGAGCCTACGCTGCCGTTCGGCCTTCAGGATGTGCAGGGCGATGGCAGTGCCATCGAAGAAGCCTGTGAAGCGTTATCACCGGCCTTGACCCAGCGCCTGCGCACTCAGGCGCGGTTGCTGGGCGTCAGCGCTGCCAGCATGTTCCACCTTGCCTGGGCGCAGGTGTTGGCCTGCACCTCGAGCCAGGACACCGTGGTGTTTGGCACCGTGTTGCTGGGCCGTATGCAGGGCGGCAAGGGCAGCGACCGGGCGTTGGGGATGTTCATCAATACCTTGCCGTTGCGGGTGGATGTCGTCGGCATCGGTGCGCGTGCGGCGGTAAAGGCGACCCATGCCCGGCTGACGGCACTGTTGGGGCATGAGCATGCCTCGCTGGCGCTGGCCCAGCGTTGCAGTGGAGTGGCGGCGCCGTTGCCGTTGTTCAGCGCCATGCTCAACTATCGCCACAGCGACAGCCAGCAAGCGGCGGTGTCCCCGGCCTGGCAGGGGATCGAAACCCTGGCCAGCGAGGAGCGCACCAACTACCCGCTGACCTTGAACGTGGATGACCAGGGCGACGGATTCCGGTTGACCGCGATGACCCCCGCGCAGATTGGCGCGCAGCGTATTTGCGGTTACATGCAGGCGGCGTTGCACGGGCTGGTGGAAGCGCTGGAGCAATCCCCGCAATTGCCGCTGGATCGCCTGTCGATCCTGGGCCCGCAGGAGCGCGAGCAACTGCTGTTCGGGTTCAACGCCACCGAGGTTGCCTACAACCTCGATCAGACCCTTCACGGCCTGTTCGAAGCCCAGGTTGAACGCACCCCCGATGCGCTGGCGGTGAAAGCGGGTGACCAACACCTGAGCTACCGCGAACTGAACGCGCGCGCCAATCAGTTGGCCCATCATCTGCGTGAGCTGGGGGTACAGCCGGATTCGCGGGTGGCGATGTGTGTGGAGCGTGGCCTGGAGATGGTCATCGGTCTGTTCGCCATTCTCAAGGCCGGTGGTGGTTATGTACCGCTGGACCCGGCGTATCCGCTGGAGCGAATCGCCTACATGCTGCAAGACAGCGCGCCGGCGGCGGTACTGGTGCAGGGCGAAACCCGTTCGCTGCTGGGCGATGTGGCGGTACCCGTGGTGGATCTGGACCGGAACACCTGGGAGCACCAGCCGCTGTCCAACCCACACGTCGACGGGCTGACCCCGCAGCATCAGGCCTACGTGATCTACACCTCCGGTTCCACCGGCCAGCCCAAGGGCGTGATCAACGAGCATGCAGGTGTGGTCAACCGCCTGCTGTGGATGCAGGACGCCTACGGCCTGACCGCCGGCGACGCGGTCTTGCAGAAGACCCCGTTCAGCTTTGACGTGTCGGTGTGGGAATTCTTCTGGCCCCTGTTCACCGGTGCCCGGTTGGTCATGGCGCGCCCCGGCGGGCACAAGGACCCGGCTTACCTGTGCGAGGTGATCGAAGCTGAACAGATCACCACCTTGCACTTTGTGCCGTCGATGCTCGACGTGTTCCTGGCTCACGGCGATGTCAGCCAGAGTGCCGGGCTGTTGCGGGTGATGTGCAGCGGTGAGGCCTTGCCCGGCAGCCTGGTGCGACGCTTCAAGCAGCAGTTGCCAGGCATCGGTTTGTACAACCTCTATGGCCCGACCGAAGCTGCGGTGGATGTGACCGCGTGGAACTGCGCAAGGCCCCTGGTGCCGGACAACACGCCTATCGGCAAACCGATTGCCAATACCCGCATGTACCTGCTGGACGCCCGGTTGCAGCCGGTGCCCTTGGGCGTGGTGGGCGAGCTGTTCATCGGTGGTGTTCAGGTCGCTCGCGGCTACCTGCATCGCCCTGAACTCACGGCCGAACGCTTCCTCAAGGACCCGTTCACTGCTGGCCGCATGTACCGCACCGGCGACGTCGGGCGCTACCTGCCGGACGGCAATATCGAGTACCTGGGCCGCAACGACGACCAGGTGAAAATCCGTGGCCTGCGCATCGAACTGGGGGAAATCCAGGCGCGGCTGACCGAATACCCGCAAGTCAATGAAGCAGCGGTGTTGGCCCGGGACGAGCGCCTGGTGGCGTACTACACCGGCGTGCAGGCGGATATCGAACAGCTGCGAGCCCATCTGCTGTCGCGTTTGCCGGACTTCATGGTGCCGGCGGTGTTCGTGCACCTGGAGGCCTTGCCGTTGAGCCCCAACGGCAAACTCGACCGCAAGGCGCTGCCGGCGCCAGGTGTTGAGTCGCAGATCGTGCGCGAGTACGAAGCCCCGGTGGGCGACACCGAAATCACCCTGGCGCGCTTGTGGGCCGAGCTGCTGAAGGTGGAGCGGGTAGGGCGGCATGACAATTTCTTCGAACTGGGCGGGCACTCGCTGCTGGCCGTCAGCTTGATCGGGCGCTTGCGTCAGGAAGGCATGGAAGCCGATGTGCGGGGGCTGTTCGAACAACCGACCCTGGCAGGCTACGCCGCAATTACCGAACGAATGGAGATCGTCCTGTGAGCATCATTGAACTGTTGGCGGCACTCAAGGCCAAGGATGTACAACTGGCGCTCAAGGGCGACCAGTTGTCGGTGCAGGGCAATAAACAGGCCCTGAGTGACCCGGCATTGGTGGCCTCGCTACGGGAACACAAGCCGGCGCTGATCGAGCTGATCAAGGCCGGGGAATACGCGGCCACCAAGGCCGGTGAAGTCGAGGTGCCGGCCAATGGCATTCCCGCAGGTGCCCAGCGGATTACCCCAGCGATGCTGACGCTGTCGAGCCTGAGCCAGGCCTCGATTGACCGCATCATCGAGACCGTCGACGGCGGCGCGGCCAACGTGCAGGACATCTACCCCCTGGCCCCGCTGCAGGAAGGCATTCTTTATCACCATGTGAGTGCCGAACACGGCGACCCCTACGTCATGCAGTCGCAGTTCGCCTTCGACAGCCTTGAGCGCTTCAAGGGGTTTGCCCAGGCGTTGCAGGGCGTGATGGACCGCCATGACATCCTGCGCACCGCCGTGATCTGGGAGGGCCTGGAAGAGCCTTCGCAAGTGGTATGGCGCGCGGCGCGATTGCCGGTGCAACGGATTGAACTGAACCCCGCCGACGGGGATATCGCGACCCAGTTGCATGGCCTGTTTGATGGCCGTCACTACCGGCTGGATGTCACCCGTGCACCGCTGGTGCGCCTGGTAGGCGCCTGGGACGAAGCCCGGCAGCGCATGGTTGCCTTGCTGCTGTTCCACCACATGGCCCTGGACCACAGCGCGCTCGACGTGGTGCGCCACGAAATGCAGGCCTACTTGCAGGGCCACGGGGATCAGTTGGGCCAGGCGGTGCCTTTTCGTAACTACGTGGCCCAGGCACGCCTGGGGATCAGCGAGCAGCAACACGAAGCGTTCTTTCGCGAAATGCTCGGGGACATCACTGAGCCGACCTTGCCGTTTGGTTTGCAGGATGTGCAGGGCGACGGCCAGGAGATTGCCGAAGTCGACTGGCCGTTGCCGCCAGCGCTCAATCAGCGTTTGCGGGCCCAGGCGCGGCAGTTGGGGGTGAGTGCCGCCAGCCTGTTCCATATGGGCTGGGCGCAGGTATTGAGTGCCCTGGCAGGCAAGGCGCAGGTGGTGTTCGGCACCGTCTTGATGGGCCGCATGCAGGGGGGACACGCCACGGACCGGGCCTTGGGGATTTTCATCAATACCTTGCCTTTTCGCGTGGATGTCGACGCCGAGACGGTGCGTGCCGGGGTCAAGGCCACGCACGCCCGGCTGACCACCTTGCTGCGTCATGAACACGCCGCCTTGGCCCTGGCCCAGCGTTGCAGCGGGGTGGCGGCGCCGACGCCGCTGTTCAGCGCGTTGCTCAACTATCGCCACAGTGGCTCGGGCACCAGTACCGACGCGGCGGCGGCCTGGCAGGGCATCGAGATCTTGAGCTCCGAGGAGCGCACCAACTACCCGCTGACCCTGAGTGTCGATGACCTGGGGGACGGATTTATCCTGCGCTTGCTGGCGAGTACCCAGGTCGATCCGCAGGCTGTTTGTGGTTATGTGCAAACGGCCCTGGAAAACCTGGTACAGGCGCTGGAGCAGGCGCCCGACACCCCGTTGAATCTTCTGTCGGTACTGCCCGAGGCTGAGCAGCGACACCTGCTGGAGCACTTTAACGCGACAGCGGCCGACTTCCCCCAAGGCACCACCCTGCACGGGCGTATCGAAGCGCAGACGTCGCTGACCCCGGACGCGGTGGCTGCGGTGTATCAAGGCCGTCAGCTGACCTACGGCGAATTGAACCAACAAGCCAACCTGCTGGCCCATCACCTGCTGGCCCTGGGGGTAAAACCCGACGACCGTGTGGCCATCGTCGCCCGGCGTGGGCTGGACACCCTGGCCGGATTGTTGGCGATCCTCAAGGCCGGTGCCTGCTACGTACCGGTGGACCCGTCGCACCCGGCCGAGCGCCTGAGCTACCTGCTCAGCGACAGCGCCCCGGTCGCGGTGCTGACGCAACACGCCCTGCTGGAGCGCCTGCCCGCGCTCGACGTGCCGGTGATCAACCTGGACCGTTTTACCTGGCATCACCATACGGCCAGCAACCCCCAAGTTTCCGTCACACCGTCCAACCTGGCCTACGTGATCTACACCTCCGGCTCCACCGGCCTGCCCAAAGGCGTGATGGTGGAACACCACACCGTGGCCAACCTGGTGGACTGGCATTGCACCGCGTTTGACCTGTGCGCCGGCCGACATACCGCCAGCGTTGCCGGTTTTGGCTTTGATGCGATGGCCTGGGAAGTCTGGCCGGCCCTGTGTGTGGGCGCGACCTTGCACCTGCCGCCGGCCCACGACGGCGCGGAAGATATCGATGCGCTGCTGGACTGGTGGCGTGCGCAACCGCTGGACGTGTGTTTCCTGCCCACGCCGGTGGCCGAATATGCGTTCAGCCAGAACATCGAACACCCGACCCTGCGCACCTTGCTGATTGGCGGCGACCGCCTGCGCCAGTTCACCCGGGCCCAACGTTTCGAGGTGATCAACAACTACGGTCCCACTGAAGCCACGGTGGTCGCCACCTCCGGGCGGATTGAGCCCGGTCAGCCGTTGCACATCGGCAAGCCCATCGCCAATGCCACGGTTTACCTGCTGGACGAACAGCAGCGCCCGGTGCCCTTGGGGGTTGCCGGTGAACTGTATGTGGGCGGCAAGGGCGTGGCGCGGGGTTATCTCAACCGTGCGGAAATGACCGCCGAACGCTTCCTGGATGACCCTTTCAACCCGGGCCGCATGTACCGTACCGGCGACCTCGCGCGCTGGTTGCCGGACGGGAACATCGAGTACCTGGGCCGCAACGACGACCAGGTGAAAATCCGTGGCGTGCGCATCGAGTTGGGAGAAATCGAAACCCGCCTCAACCAGTTGCCCGGTCTCCAGGAAGTGGTGGTGCTGGCCCGGGAAGACCAGCCCGGCCAGCCCCGGTTGGTGGCTTACTTCACCGAAAACCCGCAGTTCGATCCCCTCGATGTGGGCGATATTCGCACGCATCTGGTGGCCCACCTGCCGGACTACATGGTCCCGGTGGCCTACGTAAAACTCGATGCATTGCCCCTGACCGCCAACGGCAAGCTGGACCGCAAGGCCCTGCCAAAGCCGGACCTGGCCGCCGTCTTCACTCGCGAGTACGAAGCGCCTCATGGCGATATCGAAACCGTCCTCGCGCAAATCTGGGCCGATGTGCTGCAAGTGGAGCGCGTGGGGCGCCAGGATCATTTCTTTGAGTTGGGCGGCCATTCGTTGCTGGCCATGCGCATGGTGTCCCAGGTTCGCCAGCGCCTTGGGGTTGATCTGGCGCTGGGGGAACTGTTCGCCAATGCCGAACTGGCCGCCGTGGCGCAGGTGCTTGCCCAGGCCGGGCGCAGCACCTTGCCGGATATCCTGCCGGCGGCGCGGGACACGGAGTTGCCGTTGTCGTTTGCCCAGCAACGCCTGTGGTTTCTGGCGCTGATGGAGGGTGCCAACACCGCCTACAACATTCCTATCGGCCTGCGCTTGCGTGGGCAGTTGCACGTCGATGCGCTGCAACGGGCCCTGGCGCGGATCGTCGCGCGGCATGAAACCTTGCGCAGCCGTTTCGCCCAGCAGGATGACGACGCCCAGGTGCTGATCGTGCCGCCTGAAGAGGTGATGCCCCTGCAAGTGCAGGACCTGCGCCGCCACCCCGAAGCACAGCAGGTGCTGGACGCGTTGATCCAGGGCGAAGCCTCGGCGCCTTTCGATTTGCAGCGCGGCCCGCTGTTGCGCGGGCGCCTGGTGATCATGGCCGACGATCACCACGTGTTGCTGTTGACTATCCACCACATCGTGTCCGATGGCTGGTCCATGGGCGTGCTGACCCGTGAGCTGATGGCGTTGTACCAAGCCTTCAGCCGTGGTGAGGCTGACCCATTGCCGCCATTGCCGATCCAGTACAGCGACTTCGCCGTGTGGCAGCGCCTGTGGCTCAGCGGCGAAGTGCTGCATCGCCAGAGCAGCTATTGGCAGCAAACCCTGGCCGGTGCGCCGGCGTTGCTGATGTTGCCGACCGACCGCCCGCGTCCGGCCCAACAGGACTACGCCGGCAGCAGCGTCGACGTGCGCCTGGATGAACGCCTGACCGCCGGGCTCAAGGCCCTCAGCCAGCGCCACGGCACCACGCTGTACATGGTGATGATGACGGCGTGGGCCTCGTTGCTCGCGCGTTTGGCCGGGCAGGAGGAAGTGGTGATCGGTTCCCCCGTCGCCAACCGCCAGCGGGCCGAGGTGGAAGGCTTGATCGGGTTGTTCGTCAACACCCTGGCGGTGCGCATCGATACCTCGGGCGAGCTGAGTGCCGAGGCGCTGCTGGCGCGGGTCAAGGGGCTGGCCCTGGACGCCCAGGCTCATCAGGACTTGCCGTTTGAGCAGGTGGTGGAAATCACCCGGCCATTGCGCAGCCTGGCCCATAGCCCGCTGTTCCAGACGATGTTGACCTGGCAGGACAGCGATGCGCCGGTCTTGGCCCTGGGCGATCTGAGCCTTGAAGGGATTGTGGAGGACAGTCACTTTGCCAAGTTCGACCTGTCCCTGAACCTCGGCGAGACCCGGGGCGAAATTCGCGGCACCCTGGAATATGCCATCGCGTTGTTCGACGAGTCGACCATGCAACGCTATGTCGGCTATTTCACCCGCGTGCTGCAGGCCATGGTGGATAACGATCAGGCGGTTCTGGAACAGGCTGACTTGCTGGACGATCAGGAGCGCCAGCGTCTGCTGTTCGACTTCAACGACACCGCCGTGGATTACAACCTCGACCAGACGCTGCACGGTATGTTCGAAGCTCAGGTTGCACGAACGCCTGATGCGCTGGCGGTGAAGGCAGGCTCGGAGTGCCTGAGCTATCGCGAGCTGAACGAACGGGCCAATCAGTTGGCGCACCATCTGCGGGAGCTGGGTGTACAGCCGGATTCGCGGGTGGCGATTTGCGTCGAGCGCGGCCTGGAGATGGTGATTGGCCTGTTCGCAATCCTCAAGGCGGGCGGCGGTTATGTGCCGCTGGACCCGGCGTATCCGCTGGAACGTATCGCCTACATGCTCAAGGACTGCGCACCGGCAGCCGTGCTGGTACAGGGCGAAACCCGTTCACTGCTGGGCGACGTCACGGTGCCGGTGGTGGACCTGGACCGGAACACCTGGCAGCACCAACCAACGTCCAACCCACGGGTGGATGGGCTGACTGCGCAGCATCAGGCCTACGTGATCTACACCTCGGGTTCCACCGGCCAACCGAAGGGCGTGATCAACGAGCACGCGGGCGTGGTCAACCGCCTGCTGTGGATGCAGGACGAGTACGGGCTGACTGCCCAGGACAGGGTATTGCAGAAAACTCCGTTCAGCTTCGACGTGTCGGTGTGGGAGTTTTTCTGGCCGCTGTTCACCGGCGCACGGTTGGTGATGGCGCGTCCAGGCGGGCATAAAGACCCGGCCTACCTGTGTGATGTGATCGAGTCCGAGCAGATCACCACACTGCACTTTGTGCCTTCGATGCTGGACGTGTTCCTGGCCCACGGCGATGTCAGCCAGAGCGCCGGGCTGGTGCGGGTGATGTGCAGCGGCGAAGCGTTGCCCGGCAGCCTGGTGCGCCGTTTCAAACAGCAGTTGCCGGGCATCGGTTTGTACAACCTCTACGGCCCGACGGAAGCGGCGGTGGACGTGACGGCGTGGGATTGCGCCGGGCCTGTCACGCCGGACAACACCCCCATCGGCAAGCCGATCGCCAACACCCGCATGTACCTGCTGGACGGGCAGTTGCAGCCCGTGCCATTGGGCGTGGTGGGCGAGCTGTTCATCGGTGGCGTGCAAGTGGCGCGGGGTTACCTGCACCGTCCTGAGCTGACGGCCGAACGCTTCCTCAAGGACCCGTTCAGCGCAGGCCGGATGTACCGCACCGGCGACGTCGGGCGCTACCTACCGGACGGCACCATCGAGTATTTGGGCCGCAACGATGACCAGGTGAAAATCCGTGGCCTGCGTATCGAACTGGGTGAGATTCAGGCGCGACTGCTGCAATACCCGCAGATCAACGAAGCCGCCGTGGTGGCCCGTGACTCACGGCTGGTGGCTTACTACACCGGTGTGCAGGCCGACATCGATGCCCTGCGCAGCCACCTGCTGGAGCAACTGCCGGACTACATGGTGCCGGCGATCTTCATGCACCTGGAGGCCTTGCCTCTGAGTCCCAACGGCAAGCTCGACCGCAAGGCATTGCCGGTACCGGGCCTGGAATCGGTGATCGCCCGGGAATACGTCGCGCCTGTGGGTGAAACCGAAATCACCCTGGCCGGCCTCTGGGCCGATTTGCTCAAGGTGGAGCGGGTGGGTCGGCATGACAATTTCTTCGAGCTGGGCGGCCACTCGCTGCTGGCCGCCAGCCTGATTGGCCGCATGCGCCGGGTCGGGTTGTCGGCGGATGTGAAAGTGCTGTTTGGTCAACCCACCCTTGCAGCCTTGGCGGCTGCCGTGGGTAGTGGGCGCGAAGTGGTGGTGCCGGCCAATGGGATTGCTGCGGATTGCACGCGGATCACCCCGGACATGCTGACGCTGGTGAACCTGGAGCAACCCGTCATCGACCGCCTTGTCGCGAGCATTCCCGGCGGCGCGGCCAACGTGCAGGACATCTACCCGCTGGCGCCGTTGCAGGCCGGGATCCTGTATCACCATCGCGCAGTACAACAGGGTGACGCGTACCTGTTACAGGCGCAGTTTGCCTTCGCCAGCGTCGAGCGCCTTGAAGCGTTTGCCCAGGCGTTGCAAGCGGTGATCGAGCGGCAGGATATCCTGCGCTCGTCGATGCACTGGGACGGGCTGGAAGAGCCGGTACAAGTAGTGTGGCGCCGGGCGTCGTTGCAGGTCGAGGCGATTCAGGCGACGGGGAATGTGCTGGAGCACTTGCAGGCGCGCTTCCATCAGCACCGGCTGGATCTGGGGCAGGCGCCGTTGATGCGCCTGGTGTACGCCGAGGACCCGGCCAACCAACGGGTGGTTGCGTTGTTGCTGTTCCATCATCTGGTGATGGACCACGTGGCGCTGGAAGTCCTGCAGCATGAGATGCAAGCCTGTCTGCTGGGCCGTCGCGAGCAGTTGGGTGCGGCGGTGCCGTATCGCAACTATGTGGCGCAGACGCGCTTGGGCATGCGTGAGGACGAGCACGAAGCCTTCTTCCGCGAGATGCTCGGGGAGATTGATGAGCCGACGCTGGCGTTGAATGCACCGGGTGAAGCACAGCAGGCGCGTCTGAGTGTCGACCCGCTGCTGAGCGGGCGCCTGCGCACCCTGGCGCGTCATCTTGGGGTAAGTGCGGCGAGCCTGATGCACTTGGCTTGGGCGCAGGTATTGGGCAAGGTTTCCGGCCGTGAGCAGGTGGTGTTCGGCACCGTGTTGCTGGGCCGGTTGCAAGGCGGTGAAGGCGCCGAGCGCGCATTGGGGGTGTTCATCAATACCTTGCCGCTGCGGATCGACCTGGGTGAGCGCACGGTGCACGCGGCGCTGATGGCGACCCATGCCAGCCTGACTCAACTGCTCAGTCACGAGCATGCGCCACTGGCCCTGGCCCAACGTTGCAGCGGGTTGCCGGCCAATACACCGCTGTTCAGCGTGCTGTTCAACTATCGCCACAGTGCGCCGCACGCTGGTGGGGTGGCTGAAGCCTGGCAGGGCATGCACGTGCTCAAGGCCGAGGAACGCACCAACTTTGCCCTGTCCCTGAGTGTCGATGACCTGGGTGACGGGTTTGGCTTTGATGTCATGGGGCAGGGCGCGGCACGCCTCTGTGAGTACCTGCATGTCGCCCTGGAACACCTGGTGCAGGCCCTGGAGCAAAATGCAGCGGGCCCAATCAGCCAATTGTCGATTCTGCCGCCGGCGGAGCGTGAAAAGCTGCGGGTGGAGTTCAACGCCACCCAACGGGAGTTCCCTCGTGAACATACCGTGCAGCGCCTGTTCGAAGCCCAGGCCCAGGCGCGCCCGAACGCCATCGCTGTGGCTCATGGCGAGGACACCCTGAGTTACGGCGCGCTGAACACCCGCGCCAACCAACTGGCCCATCACCTGCGCACCCTGGGCGTGCAGCCCGGCGACCATGTGGCGATCCTGCTGCCGCGCTCGATTGACCTGCTGCTCAGTCAACTGGCAATCCTGAAATGCGCGGCGGCCTACGTGCCGCTGGACATCAACGCCCCGGCCGAGCGCCAGGCCTTTATGGTTCAGGACAGCGGCGCGGTCTGGCTGTTGACCCACAGCAGCGAGTCCGTCGAGTACCCGGTCCGGCGCATCGACCTCGACACCCTGGCGCTGGACCCGCAACCGAGCCACAACCCGGACCTGTCGCAGACCTCGGAGCGGGTGGCGTACATCATGTACACCTCCGGCTCCACCGGCACCCCCAAAGGCGTGCTGGTACCGCACCGGGGCATTACGCGGCTGGTGATCAATAACGGCTACGCCGATTTCAACGCCCACGACCGTATGGCGTTCGCCTCCAACCCGGCGTTCGACGCGAGCACCATGGACGTGTGGGGGCCGTTGCTCAACGGCGGCCAGGTGCTGGTGATCGACCATGCCACCTTGCTCGACCCGGGTGCGTTTGGTCGTGCATTGAAGGCGGGCGAGGCTACGGTCCTGTTCGTCACCACCGCGCTGTTCAACCAGTACGTGCAGCTGATTCCTGACGCGTTGGCCGGGCTGCGCATCCTGTTGTGCGGCGGCGAACGGGCGGACCCGGCGGCATTCCGCAGCCTGCTGGCCCGGGCGCCGGCGTTGCGCCTGGTGCACTGCTATGGCCCGACGGAAACCACCACCTACGCCACCACCTATGAGGTGCAGGCGATCGCCGCCGATGCTGAAAGCGTGCCGATCGGCAGGCCGATTTCCAACACGCAAATCCATGTGCTGGATGCGCACTTGCAGCCGGTGCCGCTGGGTGTAGTCGGGGAAATCTGCATTGGCGGGCACGGCGTGGCCAAGGGGTATCTGAACCGGCCGGAGCTGACGGCCGAAAAATTCGTCGATGATCCATTTGGCGATGGTTTGCTCTACCGCACCGGCGACCTTGGGCGCTGGTCGGCGGACGGGCTGCTGGAGTGCATCGGTCGTAATGACGACCAGGTGAAGATCCGTGGCTTCCGCATCGAGTTGGGTGAAATCGAAGCGCGCCTGGCGACCTGCAACGGGATCAAGGATGTGGTGGTGCTTGCGCGGGAAGATGCGCCTGGCGATAAGCGCCTGGTGGCGTACTACACCGGCGAGCCGCTCGCCGTTGACGTTCTGCGCAGTCATCTGCTGCTGCACCTGCCGGACTACATGGTGCCCTCGGCCTATGTGCCGCTGGAAAAAATGCCCCTGACGGCCAACGGCAAAGTCGACCGCAAGGCCCTGCCGGTGCCTGCGATGGAAGCGCTGGTAAGCCGTGTGTTTGAAGCCCCGGCCAATGAGCTGGAACAGACCCTGGCCCGCCTCTGGGGCGAAGTGTTGAGGTTGGAGCAGGTCGGTCGGCACGACAGTTTCTTTGAACTGGGCGGGCATTCGCTGCTGGCGATCCGGCTGGTCAACCTGATGGAAGAGGCGGGGCTTGAGGTGTCGTTGGCCGAGCTGTTCCAGCATGCCAGCGTCGCTTCGGTCGCCTCGATGCTTGGCCAGCGTACGACGCGGGAGGACGACAGCGCGCTGATCACCGTGCGCGCCAGCGGCAGCCAGCCGCCATTGTTCCTGGTGCACGAATTCAGCGGCATGGACGTGTATTTCCCGGCGCTGGGCCGGCATTTGCTGGGGGATTACCCGATCTACGGCTTGCCCGGTGCGCCCCTCGGTGAACCGCAGTTGCAGACCATGGAAGGCCTGGCGGCGCGGCTGGTGGGGATCATTCGGTCGGTGCAGCCCCATGGGCCGTATCGGCTGGCGGGTTGGTCGTTTGGTGGGGTGTTGGCTTATGAAGTGGCGATGCAACTGCAGGGCCTGGACGAGCCGGTGGCGTTCCTCGGGTTGATCGACAGCTACGTGCCGCGCATGACCGACCAGGGCAAGGCGCGCTGGGCCGGGCCGGATGCCCTCAAGCGGCATTTGCTGTTGCAGTGCATGGCGTATTGGAAGGCACAGGGAGGTGTGGATGAGCTGGCAAGCCTTGAGCAACTGGAAGCGCAGATTGGACAGCTGGATTTTGCTGGGCTGTTGCAACGCTGCCGCGATCGGCATTTGTTGTACGCGCAGATGGCGGCGGCTTCGGACGCGGACCTGTTGAATTTTATCGAGCGGGAAGTCGGACATGGGCACGCGCTCGCGCATTACAGCCTGTTCCCGATGCCGTTGGCGGTGCACCTGTTCAGCGCCGCAGAGCGGCCGACGGAGCTGTCGCGGCGCAGCCTGGATTTGGGTTGGAATGAAGCGTTGGCCCCTGGGCAACTGCGCCAGGTTGAAGTGCCGGGGGATCACCAGAGCATGATGCAGGCACCGCATATCCAGGCGTTGGGGCAGGCGTTGGGTGAGGCTCTGGCATTGAGTGAGGCTCCGAGTGTTGCGGTGCATCAGCCGTTGTTGCGGATCCAGAGTGGCCGCGCCGGGCATGCGCCGATTTTCTGTGTGCCGGGGGCGGGGGATAGCGTGACCGGGTTTGTGGGGTTGACCGAGGCGCTGGGCCGGGACTGGCCGATCTTTGGCTTGCAGCCGCGTGGGCTGGATGGGGAGGTGGTGCCGCATAGCCAGGTTGAGGCGGCGGCGCGCTGTTATTTGCAGGCCTTGGAGCAGGAGTGTCCTTCGGGGCCGGTGCATCTGGTTGGGCATTCGTTTGGCGGCTGGGTGGTGTTTGAAATGGCCGCGCGGTTGCAAGACCAGGGGCGTGAGGTGGCGTCGTTGACGTTGATCGACAGCGAGGCGCCCGGGGGGAATGGGGTGGTGGGTCGGCCCTATACCACGACGGCGGCGTTGTTACGGCTGATTGAGTCGATGCAGGTGGCTTCGGGTAAGTCGCTGGGGATTGATGCGGTGGATTTTGCCGGGCGCGATGAAGTGGAGCAGCGACGGTTGTTGCATGCGGGGATGGTGGGGGTCGGGTTGTTGCCGGTGCGGTCTTCAGTGGATGCCATGGATGGGCCGGCGCGCACGTATGCGTCGGCGTTGCGTACGGTTTATCGGCCTGGTCGGCGGTATGAGGGGGTGGTGCGGTTGGTGTTGGCGGAGGATCCGACCCTGGATGCGGCGGGGAATCAGCGGGAGCAGGGGTTGATGGTTGAAGGGTGGCGCCAGTGCACCGGGTCGTTGGAGGTTTGGTATGGGCCGGGGAATCATTTTTCGCTGCTCAAGGCGCCGAATGTTTTTAGTTTGGCGGCTTGGTGGCGGGATGGGGTTGTGGTTGGGGAGCGGGTTTCGTGAGTGTACATATCCGTTGCTGCGGTAACGGCGGCTTATGGTTCCGCTCTTACAGCGGGTCACTTTTGGCAAACGCCCCAAAAGTAACCAAAAGGTCTTTGCCCCACCACTCGGTGCCTCGCTCAGGCTCGGCATGCCCGCACTCCGGCCCGATTCCGCGGGCCGCCGCGACGGGCCATCCATGGCCCGGCGCGGCTAAATCGGCATCCTTGCCGATTTACCCGCTCCACCGTGCCTGCTTGCGGCCATCGTGGTTAACGGGGCCCGCAGATCAAGATCAAAAGCCAGATCAACAGCAAGAGCACGGCGGCCTGAAAGCCGACCTGAGTGTTAGAAGCAAAGGCAAAAGCTGCTTTTCTGTAGGAGCTGGCTTGCCTGCGATGCAGACACCTCGGTGTATCAGGCAGACCGAGGTGATGCCATCGCAGGCAAGCCAGCTCCCACATTTGACCGTGCCGGCTTTGGCTTTTGATTTTGCTCTTCAACACTCAAGCCGGCCGGTAGGCCGCTGTGCTCTTGCTGTTGATCTTGATTTTGATCTTAGGCGCCCCGTTAAACCACGCTGGCCGAACGCAGGCTTTGGAGCGTGGGTAACCCGGCAGGACGCCGGGTTAGCCGTCCTGGGCCAAGGATGGCCCATGACGGCGGCCCACGCTCCAAAGCCGGAGTGAGGGCACACCGAGCCTAGGCGAGGTGCCGAGTGGTGGGGCAAGAGCGTTTTGCTTACTTTTGCGCTTTTCAAAAGTGAGCCGCTGTAAGAGCGGAACCAATATCAGCCGTTATCAAAAAAACGGATATGTACTCCGAGCCAAAAGCCGGACCCATTTCAACACCTCTTATGGTCATTTATGGAAAAGTCAAAGTATCGAAAAGCAGGATTGGCCCTGGTGTTGACCGTCGCAGCGGGCCTGATTATCTACACCGTGCAGGCCCCGGCAGACGCACCGCAATACCTGACCGCCACCGCTGAACGCAGTGACATCGAAAACGCCGTCCTGGCCACCGGCTTGCTCGAAGGCGTCAAACAGGTCGACGTCGGCGCCCAGGTCTCCGGCCAGCTCAAGTCCTTGAAGGTAAAGGTCGGCGACAAGGTCAAGAAAGGCCAATGGCTCGCCGAAATCGACCCGTTGATCCTGCAAAACACCCTGCGCAAAGCCGAGGTCGACGAAGAAAACCTCCAGGCCCAACGCCGCGCCACCGCGGCGCAACTCAAGGAAACCAAATCCGTCTACGAGCGCTACCAGGGCCTGCAAGAGGACGAATCCGTGTCCCGCCAGGACTTCGAAACCGCCGAATCCAACTACGAAGTGCAACGCGCCAACCTGATGTCCCTCGACGCCCAGATCAAAAGCGCCCACATCCAGATCGACACCGCCAAGATCAACCTGGCCTACACCCGCATCGTCGCGCCGATCGATGGCGACGTGGTGGGCATCGTCACCCAGGAAGGCCAGACCGTGATCGCCAGCCAACTGGCACCGGTCCTGCTCAAGCTCGCCGACCTCGACACTATGACCGTCAAGGCCCAGGTCTCCGAGGCCGACGTGATCCACATCAGCCCCGGCCAGCAGGTGTACTTCACCATCCTCGGCGAGGCCGACAAGCGCTACTACGCCAAACTGCGCGGCACTGAACCCGCCCCGCAAAACTTCCTTGAAACTCAGACCGCCGGCACCCCCAAACAAAACACCGCGGTGTTCTATAACGCGCTGTTCGACGTACCCAACCCCGACCACCGCCTGCGCATCGCCATGACCGCCCAGGTGCGCATCGTGCTCGACACCGCCAAGGCCGCACTGACCGTGCCGGTGGCCGCACTCGGCCCGCGTAATGCCGACGGCAGCTTCCCGGTACGGGTGCTGGACGCCAAGGGCAAGGCCAACACGCGGCAGGTGCAGACCGGCATCAACAACAACGTCAAGGTGCAGATCCTCGATGGCCTGGCCGAAGGCGACAAGGTGGTGATCGGCGATCCATCGCCCGCCGTGGCGGGGGGCTGATTGATGACTCAGCCACTGCTGGAGCTTAAAGGCATCGTGCGCAGTTTCATGGCCGGTGACCGCGAATTCATTGCCCTCAAGGGCATCGACCTGACTATCCATGCCGGGGAAATGGTGGCGATCACCGGGGCCTCGGGCTCGGGTAAATCGACCCTGATGAACATCCTCGGCGGCCTCGACTACGCCACTGCCGGCAGCTACAAGATCAATGGCATCGAAACCCGCACCCTGGGGGATGAGCAACTGGCCGAGCTGCGCCGCGACTACTTCGGTTTTATCTTTCAGCGTTACCACTTGCTGGCGCACTTGAGCGCGTTGCACAACGTGGAAATGCCGGCGATTTATGCCGGTACGCCGGAAACCGCCAGGCATAGTCGGGCAGGGGAATTGCTGGCGCGACTGGGTTTGTCGGGGCATTTGACCCATCGGCCGAGCCAGCTATCCGGCGGCCAGCAACAGCGGGTGAGTATCGCCAGGGCCTTGATGAATGGCGGGGAAGTGATCCTCGCCGACGAACCCACCGGCGCCCTCGACACCCATAGCGGCAAGGAGGTGATGCGCATCCTGGCCGAGCTGCATGCCGCCGGGCACACGGTGATCATCGTCACCCATGACCCGAAAGTTGCGGCCAATGCCCAGCGGATCATTGAGGTGCGCGATGGCGAGATCGTCAGTGACCGCGCCAATGAGAGCGTCGGCCTCGACCTGCCCACCGAAGCCCCCATCGAGCCCAAGCGCAGTGGTGCGCGCAAGTTGGTGGCGAGCCTCGGGCTGTTCAAAGAGGCCTTCAACATGGCCTGGGTGGCGCTGATTTCCCATCGCATGCGCACCTTGCTGACTATGCTTGGCATCGTCATCGGCATCACCTCGGTGGTGTCGATCTCGGCCATCGGCGAAGGCGCCAAGCGCTATGTGCTCAAGGACATCCAGGCCATTGGCAGCAACACCATCGACATCTTTCCCGGCAAGAGTTTCGGTGACAGCCGCGCCTCGGCCATCGAGACATTGTTGCCGTCGGATGTGGAGGCGCTGAACCAGCTCTATTACGTCGACAGCGCCACGCCGGTGGTGGGGCGCAACCTGTTGTTGCGCTACGGCAACATCGACCTGGATGCCCAGGTCAATGGCGTCAGCGACCGCTACTTCCAGGTCAAGGGCCTGAAGCTCGAAGCCGGGATTACCTTCAGCGAAAGCGACGCCCGGCGCCAGGCCCAGGTGGTGGTGATCGACCACAACACGCGCCATCGGTTGTTCGGGCCCGGGGTGGATCCGTTGGGCCAGGTGATCCTGGTGGGCAGCCTGCCGTGCACGGTGATCGGGGTGACGGCGGACAACAAAAACATGTTCGCCGCCAGCAAGGCGTTGAACGTGTGGGTGCCGTATGAGACGGCAGCGGGGCGGCTGTTGGGCCAGCGTCATCTGGACAGCATCACCGTGCGCATCAAGGACGGCCAGCCGAGCAAGGTGGTGGAAGAGAACGTCACCAAACTGATGTTGCAGCGCCACGGCACCAAGGATTTCTTTACCAACAACCTCGACAGCATCATGCAGACGGTGCAGAAAACCAGCCGGTCCCTGGCGTTGCTGCTGTCGTTGATCGCGGTGATTTCGTTGCTGGTGGGGGGCATCGGGGTGATGAATATCATGCTGGTGTCGGTGACTGAGCGCACCCGTGAGATCGGGATTCGCATGGCAGTGGGCGCACGGCAATCGGATATTCGCCAGCAGTTCCTGGTGGAAGCGGTGATGGTCTGCCTGATTGGCGGGATGATTGGCATCTCGCTGTCATTCGCCATTGGCTATCTGTTTTCGTTGTTTGTGAAAGAGTGGGAAATGGTGTTTTCCCTGGGATCGGTGGTGACGGCGTTTGCGTGTTCGACGCTGATCGGGATTGTGTTCGGGTTTGTGCCGGCGAGGAATGCGGCGCGGCTGGATCCGATTGAAGCCCTGGCCCGGGATTAAGCCGGGTAGAGATCAACATGTGGGAGCGGGCTTGCTCGCGAATGCGGTGGATCAGTCACACATGTATTGACTGACACACCGCATTCGCGAGCAAGCCCGCTCCCACATTTGTCCTGCGGTGTTCTAGAGCGTTGCGTTTTCTTCTGTGGCGTACATCCACCGCATCAACGAATGCCGTCCACTGATGCCCATCTTGATCGCCGCCCGCTTGAGGTAGCTCTCGATGGTGTTGACCTTCAGCGCCAACTGCTCCGCCAGTTCCGGGGCGGTACGCCCGGCCAGCAACCCCACGCACACCTCCAGCTCACGGCTGGACAGGGCCAGCCCCGATTGCGCGAGGCGTTCTTCAAAGCGCCGGCGCAAGGTGTCGATGCCTGGTTGCTGCGGCGCTTCACTGTCGGGGCCGCAGGGTTGCAGGGCACTGATGTGCTTTTCAACCATCGGCAGCAGCAACGAGGAGAAGTCTTGCAGGATGATCCGTTCCTGATGGGAAAAGCTTTCCGAGGGGTTCGAGCGATACACCGACAGCACGTAGCTGACGTCATCCTTGCGCCGGGTCAGGTGCAACTGTGCGGCGGCCTGGGCTTCGTCGAGTCCGGGCACCGCGTCGGTGTACACCGGGCTGATCCCCATCATTCGCGAACTGCCGGCCTTGCGCGGGGCGTGTTCCCTTGGACTCACGGGCATTTGGGTGATGTGCGTGGCGTCGACTGCCAGTTGGGTGAGGATCAGGTCATGCAGCATGCGCGGGAAATGTCGGCTGCCGGTGCTGGCGATGACTTTGCCAATGTGGGGGAACAGGTGTGAGTTCATCATTTCATCCATGAGTTTCAAGGAGGGCGGCGTACAGGGCAGTGATCTCCATGACTGCCGCCTCGTATGCTAGTACAGGCTTTCGCAAACGGGCCAATGAATGGATCAAATTTTTTGCAGTGCGGGGCGCAACGGGAAAAGCCCGACCTTTTCAGGCCGGGCTATTGGTAAACGTCGCGCCTGCGTGTGAATTTACCTCAAGCGTGATGAACGTTTTGCTGCACAACCCTGGATTTCGGTTTCAGGGCACAGGCGTGCAGTGCCTGCTCAACGTCCGCCAACAGATCGGCGACATCCTCAAGACCCGCCGAGAGCCGCACCAACCCTTCGGAAATCCCGTGGTGGGCGCGTTGTTCCGGGGTGTAGGTGGAGTGGGTCATGCTGGCCGGGTGCTGGGCCAGTGACTCGGCGTCCCCCAGGCTCACCGCCCGGGTGAACAGCTTGAGGGCGTTCATGAACCGTCGGCCCATCTCGATGCCGCCCTTGAGTTCAAACGCGATCATGCCGCCGGATTGTTTCATCTGCCGGGCGGCCAATTCGTATTGGGGGAAGGAGCTCAGGCCGGGGTAGGTCACCCATTCCACCAAGGGATGGGCCTGCAAGGCTTCGGCGATGGCCAGGGCGTTGCTGCAATGACGGTCCATGCGCAGGGCCAGGGTCTTGAGGCCGCGCATCAACAGGGCGGCATCCTGGGGCGACATCACCGCGCCGGTCAGGTCCTTGAGCCCTTGCAGACGAATGCGCTGGGCCAGGGCCTGGCTGCTGACGGCGATGCCGGCGGTGATATCGCCGTGGCCGCTGAGGTATTTGGTGGCCGAGTGCACCACCACGTCGGCGCCCATTTCCAGCGGGCGTTGCAGGTAGGGAGTGCAGTAGGTGTTGTCTACCACCACGGTGATGCCGGGTTGTTGGTGGGCGATTTCGGCGACGGCGGCGATGTCCACCAGTTGCAGGTTGGGGTTGGCCGGGGTCTCGAAATAGATCATGCGCGTGGCCGGGTTGATGGCCTCGCGCAGGGCGGCCAGGTCGGTGAGGTCGACGTGGCGCACTTTGATGCCGAACTCGCCGATGCCGTGATGCAGCAGGGCGAAGGTGCAGCCGTAGAGGGTCTGGCTGACGATGATTTCGTCACCGGGGCGCAGCAGGGTCCAGAACGTCGCGGCAATCGCGCCCATGCCGGAGCTGAAGGCTACCGCGGCTTCGCCGTTTTCCAGGGTGGCCATGCGCGCTTCCAGCAGGGCCAGGGTGGGGTTGGAGATGCGGGTGTAGAAGTGCCCGCTCTCTTCGCCGGCAAAGCAGGCGGCGCCGTATTCGGCGGTGGGGAAGGCGAAGGTGGCCGACAGATAAATGGGCGGCACGAGGGCGCCGTGGTGGTCTTGAGGGTCGTAGCCGTGGTGGATGGCACGGGTGGAAAAGCCGAATGTATTGTGTTTATTTTTCATGGTCGGACGCTCCTTATTTCCTACAATGCTATGCTTATAACTGCGGCCGAATGTTCCATAGTTTGCTGGGAAAACCCGGCAGATTGGGATGAAGTACAATAAAAATGACGTTTTGAGGCAAGATATGCCTATTCATCTGGATCGGACTGACAAGGCGCTTTTAAACGCCTTGCAGGGCAATGCGCGGTTGACGGTGGCGGAGTTGGCGGAGCGGGTGTCGCTGACCACTTCGCCGTGTTGGCGGCGGGTGAAGAACCTCGAGGACAGCGGGGTGATTGGGGGTTATCAGGCGATCCTGTCACCCAAGGCGCTGGGGTATGGGGTGACGGCGTTTGTCAGCATCATGATGGACACGCACTCCCGCGAAGTTGCCCGGGCGTTTGAGCAACGGTTGCTGGAGATTCCCGAGATTGTGGCGTGTCATAACGTTTCGGGGCGGTATGATTTTTTGTTGGAAGTGGTGGCGAAGGATCTGGAGTCGTTTGGGGAGTTTGCCCGGGAGGTGTTGCAGAGCTTGCCGTGTGTTAAGGAGATTTATTCGAGTTTTTCTTATAAGTCGGTGCGGCCGTTGCGGGTGATTCCGTTGCCGGAGTGATTGACTGTGTACATATCCGTTGCTGCGGTAACGGCCGCTTATGGTTCCGCTCTTACAGCGGGTCACTTCAAAATCAAAAGCAGATCAAAAGCACGCAGCCTCGCTGGCGCTCGACAGCTGCTACGGGCGGGATGGCTCTGTTTTTCTGTGGGAGCTGGCTTGCCTGCGATGCAGACAAATCGGTACATCAGACACACCGAGGTGATGCCATCGCAGGCAAGCCAGCTCCCACATTTGACCGTGCCCGCTTCTGATTTTGCTTCACCACACTCAAGCCGGCCGGTAGGCCGCTGTGCTCTTGCCTTTGATCTTGATTTTGATCTTGATCTTAGGCGCCCCGTTAAACCACGCTGGCCGAACGCAGGCTTTGGAGCGTGGGTAACCCGGCAGGACGCCGGGTTAGCCGCGCTGGGCCAAGGATGGCCCATCGCGGCGGCCCACGGTCCAAAGCCGGAGTGAGGGCACACCGAGCCCTAGCGAGGTGCCGAGTGGTGGGGCAAGAGCGTTTTGCTTACTTTTGCGCTTTTCAAAAGTGAGCCGCTGTAAGAGCGGAACCATAAGCGGCCGTTACCGCAGCAACGGATATGCACACCCCAATCAGCGAGCCTTAACAGCCTCAACCCACCCCGGATCCAACCGCGTCTGGTCAGGCTCAATCCCCAACCCCCGCATCTTCTCCAGATGCTCATCAACCTCCCGCACCAACTGCGCCTGAGAACTCGAATTAGCGTCCAGTTCGTGCATCTGCATCAACCCAAGGTGATAAAACCGCAGCAACTTGATCGCCACCGGATCATTCGCCTTCACCCCGTCAGTCACCTTGTGCATCACATTCGTCACACTCATCAAACTGCGCTTGAGCTGCCACCCATACACCGCCGGCGCCAGCCACGCCTGGCTCCAGAACGGCCCCCGCACCAACCCCACGGTAATCAACACCCCGGCAAACACCCCGCCCACATTAAAGCGAAAGTTATCCCCCCAGGCTCACCAAACACCATCACCGCCAAGCTGGAAAGCACCATCGCCAACACCACAAACAGCCCCGCGACAATCAGCGTGCTACGGCGGGTCTGCTGGCGAAAGGTAATCGGGTCGCAGGGTTTGAGCTCAAACATCCGGGTGCAGTCTCCATGGGCTGAGTAAGGGTATAGCGTCGGCCGGCATCTTCTCATGCTTCGCCCGTCGGAGTGACGGTAATCAGGTTGAACGATGGATCAGCGCAATTTCTCTAACCCCTGTAGGCAACCGACCCCCAAGCGAGGTGAACCATGACCCGGTACCAGCAACAGCCGCCCGGCACACCCAACCCCGACCGCACCCCGGGCGAAGAGGAACGTGACAACGACGCCCTGCGCCCCAACGATCCCGCCGAACGGCAAGACGACGAAGTGCAGGTCGAAGAAGACCTGGAAAACCTGCACGATAAGGCCCGCCCGTTGTAAACCCGGCGCGTCAAGGAGACAGCTATGACTAACAGTACAAGCGGCCCGCATTCATCGGAGCACTCCAGCGGCAAGGACGAATTGGGCTTCGATCCCGATTCCCCGGACGTCGCCGACCCGCAGGTCGACCCGGTAGGCCCTGCCATTGCCCCGTTGGACAAGCCAGAAAAAACCGGCAAGAAGCCGGCCTATGATCCCCTCGGTGATCTGAAGAAGTGAAACAAGCCCCGCCGTCGAG
>NZ_JAEKFB010000001.1:0-495755 GCF_016650865.1 Pseudomonas sp. TH34 | reverse complement strand
TCCCAGCTCAGCGCGCCGCCGGTCTGGTACTCGATCACACGAGTCTCAAAGAAATTCTTCTCTTTCTTCAAGTCCATGATCTCACTCATCCACGGGAACGGGTTGGTGGTGCCTGGGTATTCTTCTTTCAAACCAATCTGCGACAGACGACGGTTGGCGATGAACTTGAGGTAATCCTCCATCATCGCCGCATTCATCCCCAACACCCCACGCGGCATGGTGTCGCGAGCGTATTCAATCTCCAGCTGAGTCCCTTGCAGGATCATCTGCGTCGCTTCTTCCTTCATCTCGGCATCCCACAAATGCGGGTTTTCGATTTTGATCTGGTTGATCACATCGATACCGAAGTTCAGGTGCATCGACTCATCCCGCAGGATGTACTGGAACTGCTCGGCCACGCCGGTCATTTTGTTGCGACGGCCCATGGACAAAATCTGAGTGAAGCCGCAGTAGAAGAAGATGCCTTCCAGGACGCAGTAGTACGCGACCAGGTTACGCAGCAATTCTTTGTCGGTCTCAACGGTGCCGGTTTCGAACTTCGGATCGGAGATCGAACGGGTGTACTTCAAGCCCCAAGCCGCTTTCTTCGCGACCGATGGAATCTCGTGGTACATGTTGAAGATCTCGCCTTCATCCATGGCCAGCGATTCGATGCAGTACTGGTAGGCGTGGGTGTGGATCGCTTCTTCGAAGGCCTGGCGCAGGATGTACTGGCGGCACTCCGGGTTGGTGATCAGGCGGTAAACAGCCAGTACCAGGTTGTTGGCAACCAGGGAGTCAGCAGTGGAGAAGAAGCCGAGGTTGCGCATCACGATGCGGCGCTCGTCGTCGGTCAGGCCTTCAGGGTTTTTCCACAGCGCGATGTCGGCGGTCATGTTGACCTCTTGCGGCATCCAGTGGTTGGCGCAGCCGTCGAGGTATTTTTGCCAGGCCCAGTCGTACTTGAACGGCACGAGTTGGTTGAGGTCGGCGCGGCAGTTGATCATGCGCTTTTCGTCTACGGCGACGCGGGCAGCGGAACCTTCCAGCTCGGCGAGGCCTTCGGCGACGTCGAGTTTGTCGAGGGCGGCCTTGGCGCGGATGATCGCGGCGGAGTCAGCGGCGGTGACGGCGCGGGCTTCGATGGCGGCAGCAGCGCCGGCACCGTCGAGGCGGTCCATGTTGGCTTCGGTGGCGTGGCCGGCGTTGGCGCCTTTGGCAACTACTTCGCCGTCTTCTTCTTTGTCGAATTCGTCCCAGCTCAGCATGACGTGTCGTCTCCTGCGTGAGGGCTCTAAGGTGCCCGTGTGAAACCGGATGGTTGGGTGTTCACACGGCCCAAAGGCCGCGGTGGATCTTAAGGAATCGTTTGTTGCAGCTAACGCACGCATTAAACGGAATCAGGGTTACGGGTGTTCTGCTTGAGGCTTGAGGGGCGGAGCAATGCTTGCTGGCTCCAGCGGGGGCCTCAGGTCTGGCTCTTCATCCCAGTGTAAAGGGATATTGCAGGCCCGATTTACCCGCGCATTATAGGGAAAAATTCGACTTTGTGTTGCGGCGGATGGTCTCGGTGAGCGGCCAAAATGGTGGTGTTTGCAGCCAAGGTCCGGGTTTACAAGGCTTTGCCTGGCTTGGATTTTTTTGACGGGCGGTAGGCGTTTGTTTCAGCGCGCCGAACTGGGGCAGATTCGGTCTGGAAGTTCTTGCGCCGTTTGGCGCAAGAACGGGTTGCGGGGGGTTACTGGGCTGCGGCTTTGATGCTGGCAAACATCTGCTTGCCAGCCTTGGCGGGGTCCGCGTCTTTATTGCTCATGAAGTTGCTGACCACATCAAACACCGCCCCTTGCACCGCCTGGGACGTGGACATGTTGAAGGCCATGCTCGGCTCCAGCGTGCCGGCTTTCTCGGCTTCGGCGAAGTCCTTGGCAGAAGCTTGGGCACAGCTGTCGAACTGGCTCATGTCCAGGCCCTTGATCACCGGGATGGAGCCTTTGTTCTGGTTGAACACCGTCTGGAACTGCGGCTCCAGGGCGATCTTGGCCAAGTCGTCGCGAGCCGCGTTGTTGCCCGGCGTATCATTTTTACTGGACGGTTTGAACATGGCCAGTGAGTCGATGGTGTAGCTATAAATGCCTTGTGAGCCGGGGAAGGGCACGCATTCATAATCGGCCCCGGCTTTTTTACCCGCCGCGGTCCACTCACTCTTGGCCCAGTCCCCCATGATTTGCATGCCGGCCTGGCCATTGATGACTTTGGCGGTTTCCATGTTCCAGTCCTGGCCTGCGCCGTTGGGGTCCATGTAGGTCTTCAGCTTGCGCAGCGCGACAAAGACTTCGGTCATTTTGGGGCCGGTGAAGGTGGCTTCGTCGTTGTCGATAAAGGCTTTCTGGAAGCCATCGGCGCCCAGGATGCTGAGCACCAGGCCTTCAAATACGGTGGTGTCCTGCCAGGGTTGGCCGCCGTGGGCGATGGCGATATAGCCGGCGGCCTTGAGTTTGTCGCCGGCGGCGTAGAGTTCTTCCAGGGTGGCCGGGGCTTTGGACACGCCGGCTTTCTTGAGCACCTCGGGGTTGATCCATAACCAGTTGATGCGGTGGATGTTGAGCGGTACGGCGACGTAGTGGCCGTCGAATTTCATCAGTTGCGCAATGCTTTCGGGCAGCAGGCTGTCCCAGTGATTGGCCTTGGCGACGTTGTCGACGCTGGTCAGCAGGCCCAGCTTGCCCCACTCCTGAATGTCCGGAGCTTTGATCTGCGCGGCAGAGGGCGGGTTGCCGGAGACGGCGCGGCTCTTGAGGACGGTCATGGCAGCAGCGCCACCGCCGCCGGCCACGGCACTGTTTTGCCAGGTGAAGCCGTCTTTCTCGATCAGTTGTTGCAGCACCTGTACAGACTTGGCCTCCCCGCCCGAGGTCCAGTAGTGGACGACTTCAACAGTGCCTTTGCTGTCGGCTGCGTGAGCGGCGAACGTGCAAAGGCTGGCGAGGGAGATGGCAACGGCAAGGCGATGGGTGATTTTCATGTGGGATAACCCTTTTTGTTGTTATGGGGAGCGGTGCTTATTCCAGCCCCAGCCCTTTGCGGCCGAGGGTGTTAAGTTGCGGCGTCATGAAGCGGTCTTTCCACTCTTTCTCGTAGTCCTCCCGGGCGAAATCATCCGGTGAGGCCCCTTGCTCGAACGCCCTGAGCACATCCTTGGCGTACCGCAGGTTTTTCGGGCACATGGGCGCGGCGGGTACGTACATCACG
The DNA here is from genome assembly GCF_016650865.1 of Pseudomonas sp. TH34. Taxonomy (NCBI): domain Bacteria; kingdom Pseudomonadati; phylum Pseudomonadota; class Gammaproteobacteria; order Pseudomonadales; family Pseudomonadaceae; genus Pseudomonas; species Pseudomonas sp. TH34. The sequence continues at coordinate 492,527 of NZ_JAEKFB010000001.1, read as the reverse complement.
TTGCCCCAGCCTTGCTGGTTTTCGACGGGGGCGACGCTGTGGATCACGTCGCAGTGCCACCACACCGAATCGCCGGCCTGCACGTCCGGAATCGGGGTCATGCCTTGGACCAGCAGCGGGTGCCATTTCTCTGAAACTGGCAGCACCTTGCCCGGCGCAACGCCGCACAACTCATCTTCGGGGACGTCGTCCAGCAGCGGGCGCAGCAGCATGTAGGCCATGGCTTTGGGGATCGGCAAGGTATGCAGCACGCCCTGGTCGGCCTGCATGTCGCACAGTGCGGTCCAGCCCTGGAAGGTGCGGAAGGCGGAGCATTTCACCGTGTCCTTGTAGGCGTATTCATCGACTTCTGTGCGATATGCAGCGTCCCAGGGGTCGTAGGACTTGAAGTCGTTGCGGTAGATCTTGTCGAACACCTTGAGGTAGGCCGGGTGCAGCCAGCGTTCCAGGGCGCCCGAGTCGGTGTGCGGGCCAAGCCCTTTGGAGGTGGTGCCCGGTGGGCGGCGGCGGACGCGGTCGGGGTACAGCGCATTGATGTCCGGGTCGAACCATTGCCGGCCTTGGGAATTGATGGTCCACAGGCGGTTCAGGAACGACTGTGCAGCGCCCATGCGTTCGTGTTGGCGCAGTTGCATCTGGGCTTGCGACCAATAGATCGGGAATATCTCCGGGCGCGAGGCTTCGAGGTTGCCGAAGAAATTGTCGGCCGGGCCGCGATACACCTCGTCGAAATGGTTGTGGTCGAGGTAGTCCAGCAGGCTCTTGTCCCACCCCAGCACCTGTTCCCTGGGGAAGTGGTTGCGGATCACCAGGCAGCCCCGGCGCTTGATGAGTGCCCGTTGTGCTTCGCTGACTTGGCCGTTGGCGATGGTTTCAAAGTCGAGCTCGGGCCAGGCGCACTGCTCGGCCTTGATCGAGGCGATTTCAGCCCTGATGAACTCGCTGACCTCGTCAAACAGCCCAGGCACATCGCCGATCTGCGCGCGCAGGGCCTTTTTCATCGCGACGATGCTGCGCTTGTAGTCGTCCGGCAGCTCGGCGCATTCGAAGGCGTGGTAGTTGCTCATGAGGGGACCTGTCTTGTTGTTGTGCGTACAGGTATGGAATCACCCCGGCCCGCTTGGGCGGCAGCCTGATTTGGAGCGTTGAGCAGTACGATTGTGGCGTTTGTTGCGAAGCGTATAGAAGAATCGGCTTATTGGAAGTGATGCCCGTGCTGAAGCCGAAACTGTGACGGCGTCATGCCCTTGTGCCCCTTGAACTGCCGATTGAACAACGCCTGGGAGGCATAGCCGACCTGTTCGGAAATCGCGCTGACCGCCAGATTTCCCTGCATCAATAAAGCGCAGGCATGTCCGATGCGTAGCCGGACGATGTAGTCCAGCGCCGTGCAGCGTGTGTGTTTGCGGAACATGCGATGGAAGGCTGAAACGCTGACGCAGGCCATCTGCGCCAGCTCGGGAATGCCGACAGGTTGCGCATAGTGGCCGTGCAGGTAGTCCAGAACGCGGCGGATGCGAGCGTCTTCAACGATATGAGGGGCGGCGTTTTCCGTCGCGATGCGCTGCGCGGCGATATCCCGGGACAATGTGTTGAGTACGGTGAGCAACGAGATCAAGCGCTGGGAAGCGTCTTGCTCGACCATGGCTTCGATCACCGGGCGCAGCGCCTGGGACGTAGCGTCACTGAAACTCAGCGCCTGTCGCGCTGCAGCCAATAGCGCGCGCGTCGACCCCATCTCCGGAAACAGTTGCACCAGCGAGTCCGCCCAGGCCTCGGAAAACCAGATGACCAGGGCAATGTGCGGTTTGGCGGGGTCGATCAGCTCGGCGGAAGACCAGCTATGGGGCACGTTCGGGCCCACCAGCACCAGGTCGCCATCATCGTAGAGCGCCACATCGTTGCTGATATAGCGGTGCCCGCGGCTGTTGAGGGTCAGGGTCAGTTCGTATTCGGGATGGTGATGCCATTCAAACGGAATCGCCTCCGGTAGACGCCTGTTCAGCAGGGTCCAGGAGGTGTTCGCCTCGGTGGGGATTTTTTCGAAACTGGCTCGCATGAATGCATCCTGCCTTGCAGGTGAGGTGGCGGCGCCACAATCGTAGCATTCGATTCGAGGGGGAGGGCTCTTTGCCGCAAGAACGATTTCTTGCGGCGAATAAGATCAGGTTCAGTTCAAACTAACGAAGTTATTATCCGTTAGAGCAACCGTTACCCATGACCTGATATTGAAGAATATGACGCTGACCTTGTGAATCTTCATATTCCATTTTTACCGGTACAACTTTGCATACATCCGGGACTTCACTCATGGACACTACTTTGGCGACGTCCAGATGGGTGCTGTAAGTGTAATCTTCAACAATCGGGGTGCTCTGGCTGGCTACGTCAGTCGGGGCTTCGTCGGCCAGGGCGGCGGTGGCGCACAAGCTGCTAAGGGCCATAACTAATAACGCTTTCATTTGACTATTTACCTTTTGGCGGTCGAAAGGGGTCACGGGGCCCTTGTGAGGCCACGTGTGTAACTTGATTGGGAAGTTCGGATTAACGTTGCCTTCGTGGGGGCTGTTACGTTGTTAATCACAGTGCCTTGATGGCGAGGTTGATTTTAGGCGTGCGAGTTATATTCATATACCCGTGCTTTTGATAAACACTATTGGTGGTTTTTGTAACAATCCCGAGATGAAGGTTTTTTCAGAAACCTGCAAAGCGCCACAGGCCACGGGCCAGAGCGGTGCCGGGGGATAGGTGGGCAATTTGTAGGGGCTTGTTACTACCATCGTCGAATGGTTCTATAGGGCCGGCCCGGCTACAACAGGGCCATACAACAACAACTATGTCACCGAGGTAAGAAAGATGAGTGCGGCTTCTCTGTACCCCGTTCGCCCCGAAGTAGCAGCCAACACGCTGACCGACGAGGCGACCTACAAGGCCATGTACCAGCAGTCGGTGGTCAACCCCGACGGTTTCTGGCGCGAGCAAGCCAAGCGCCTTGACTGGATCAAGCCTTTCACCACGGTGAAGCAGACCTCCTTCGACGATCACCATGTCGACATCAAGTGGTTTGCCGACGGCACCCTCAACGTTTCCTACAACTGCCTGGACCGCCATCTCGCCGAGCGTGGCGACCAGCCGGCAATCATCTGGGAGGGCGACGACCCTACCGAAAGCCGCACCATCACCTACCGCGAGCTGCATGAAGAAGTCTGCAAGTTCGCCAACGCCCTGCGCGGCCAGGATGTGCACCGCGGCGACGTGGTGACTATCTATATGCCGATGATTCCCGAAGCCGCGGTCGCCATGCTGGCCTGTGCCCGGATCGGTGCGATTCACTCGGTGGTGTTTGGCGGGTTCTCGCCAGAGGCCCTGGCCGGTCGAATCATCGACTGCAAATCCAAGGTGGTGATCACCGCCGACGAAGGCATTCGTGCCGGCAAGAAAATTTCCCTGAAGGCCAACGTCGACGACGCCCTGACCAACCCGGAAACCAGCAGCATCCAGAAAGTCATCGTGTGCAAGCGCACCGGTGGCAACATCAAGTGGAACCAGCATCGCGACATCTGGTACGAAGACCTGATGAAAGTGGCGGGCACCGTGTGTGCGCCGAAAGAGATGGGCGCCGAAGAAGCGCTGTTCATCCTTTACACCTCCGGCTCCACCGGCAAGCCGAAGGGCGTGCAGCACACCACCGGTGGCTACCTGTTGTACGCAGCCCTGACCCACGAGCGCGTGTTCGACTACCGCCCGGGTGAAATCTACTGGTGCACCGCCGACGTTGGCTGGGTCACCGGTCACACCTATATCGTCTACGGTCCGCTGGCCAACGGCGCGACCACGCTGATGTTCGAAGGCGTGCCGAACTACCCGGACATTACCCGGGTGGCGAAGATCGTCGACAAGCATAAGGTCAACATCCTCTACACCGCACCGACCGCGATCCGCGCCATGATGGCTTCCGGCACCGCTGCCTGCGAAGGCGCCGATGGCAGCAGCTTGCGCCTGCTGGGTTCGGTGGGTGAGCCGATTAACCCGGAAGCGTGGGACTGGTACTACAAGAACGTCGGCCAATCCCGTTGCCCGATCGTGGACACCTGGTGGCAGACCGAGACCGGCGGCAACATGATGAGCCCGCTGCCGGGCGCCCATGCGCTCAAGCCAGGTTCGGCGGCACGCCCGTTCTTTGGTGTGGTACCGGCGCTGGTGGATAACCTGGGCAACCTGATTGAAGGTGTGGCCGAGGGAAACCTGGTGATTCTGGATTCGTGGCCGGGCCAGGCACGTACCCTGTATGGCGACCATGACCGGTTTGTGGACACCTACTTCAAGACCTTCCGTGGCATGTACTTCACCGGCGACGGTGCGCGTCGTGACGAGGATGGCTACTACTGGATCACCGGTCGGGTGGACGACGTGTTGAACGTGTCCGGCCACCGTATGGGCACCGCCGAGATTGAAAGCGCCATGGTTGCCCACCCGAAAGTTGCGGAAGCGGCAGTGGTGGGTGTGCCCCACGACATCAAGGGCCAGGGCATCTATGTGTATGTCACGTTGAAAAACGGCGAAGAGCCGAATGAAGCGTTGCGCCTGGAGTTGAAAAACTGGGTGCGTAAAGAGATCGGGCCGATTGCTTCACCGGATGTGATCCAGTGGGCGCCGGGCTTGCCGAAGACCCGTTCGGGGAAAATCATGCGCCGGATCCTGCGCAAGATTGCCACCGCTGAATACGACGGGTTGGGGGATATCTCCACCCTGGCGGATCCAAGTGTGGTGGCGCATCTGATCGAAACGCACAAGACCATGAACGTCGCGTAAGGCGGTTTGTGGGACAAAGCCCCATCCGGCGTAGGCCGGATGGGGCTTTTTTGTGCGATCGGACAGGCGACCTATAACCCCTGTGGGAGCGGGCTTGCTCGCGAAGGCGGTGTATCAGTTAGTGGTGTGCTGGCTGACACGCCGCCTTCGCGAGCAAGCCCGCTCCCACATTTTGATTGCATTCCAAAATTGGTCATTACAGTGGGGCGACTTACACGAGGCCAATAAATATCGGTGTTGCTCGTAGGAAGTTTCTGAATGTTACCGAACCCGGTAAATGTGTAACCCCACGCCCAAACATGAGGCAAAGTGCTACGCCGTTGCCCCGAAAACCCGCGTTTTAGACGCCCCGAAAAATTAGATCCAACGCTACACTTGCCGTGCTAGAAGGGTTTGCGAATAATAGGCCCGCAACTTGCAGCGCTAACAGGTTTAATATCTTTTGCCTCTGCATAAAATCCAGAGGCTGTCAATGTGCTGGAACCGCTTTCTCGGTGCTTCTGTAAATTGTTGTCGCATTGAGGAAATATCGGCTTCCGGCCTGTCGTTAGAATGCCGATCACTCGCTCGTCGTCGCCGATGCTGAACTGGCGCAGGACGCAGCACCGCTATTCGGTTTCACTCATTCGCATCGTGGGCCCTGGCTCATACTGCTGTTTTGCCCTATACCGATGGAGTCCCAAGATGAAGAAACTCGTGCTGTTGGGCGCCCTGGCGCTGTCCGTGCTGTCCATGCAGGCTTTCGCTGATGAAAAGCCCCTGAAGATTGGTATCGAAGCGGCTTACCCTCCGTTTGCCTCGAAGGCGCCGGATGGCAGCATCGTGGGTTTTGACTACGACATCGGCAACGCCCTGTGTGCAGAGATGAAGGTCAAGTGTGTATGGGTCGAGCAAGAGTTCGACGGCCTGATCCCGGCGCTGAAAGTGCGCAAGATCGACGCGATCCTGTCGTCCATGTCCATCACTGAAGATCGCAAGAAGTCCGTGGACTTCACCACCCGCTACTACCTGACCCCAGCGCGCCTGGTGATGAAGGAAGGCACCACCGTCAGCGAAAGCCTGGACGAACTCAAAGGCAAGAAGATCGGTGTGCAGCGCGGTTCGATCCACGATCGTTTCGCCAAGGAAGTCCTGGCCCCTAAAGGCGCCACGGTTGTTCCTTACAGCTCGCAGAACGAAATCTACCTGGACGTGGAAGCCGGTCGCCTCGATGGCACCGTGGCTGACGCCACCCTGCTGCAAGACGGTTTCCTGAAGACTCCAGCCGGTAAAGGCTACGCGTTCGTGGGCCCACAGTTCACCGACGTCAAATACTTCGGCGACGGTGTAGGCATCGCAGTACGTAAAGGCGACAAGGCCGAGCTGGACAAGATCAACGCGGCCATCGCAGCGATCCGTGCCAACGGCGAATACAAGAAGATCCAGGACAAGTACTTCGACTTCGATATTTACGGCGCTGACCCTAAGTAACTCGTCGCAGCTGTCTGTCCAGAATGGCGCAAGCACCAGGATCTCTGAAGTTTGCGCCATTTTTTCATCCCCCTTTTCGAGGACCTGAATCATGTTGAAAGGCTACGGGGCTGTCATCCTCGATGGCGCATGGTTGACGCTTCAGCTCGCCTTGTCGTCCATGGCCTTGGCCATTGTTCTGGGTCTGATCGGGGTCGCGTTGCGCCTCTCGCCGGTGCGCTGGTTGGCCTGGCTGGGCGACCTGTACTCCACGGTGATCCGCGGGATCCCCGACCTGGTGCTGATCCTGCTGATTTTCTACGGCGGTCAGGACCTGCTTAACCGCGTTGCGCCGTTGCTCGGCTACAACGACTACATTGACTTGAACCCCTTGGCCGCCGGTATCGGCACCCTGGGTTTCATCTTTGGCGCCTACCTTTCGGAAACCTTCCGTGGCGCCTTCATGGCCATTCCCAAGGGCCAGGCCGAAGCCGGCCTGGCGTATGGCATGAGCCCGTTCCAGGTGTTTTTCCGGGTGATGGTGCCGCAGATGATTCGGCTGGCGATCCCCGGGTTTACCAACAACTGGCTGGTACTGACCAAGGCTACTGCGCTGATTTCGGTGGTGGGCCTGCAAGACATGATGTTCAAGGCCAAGCAGGCGGCAGACGCCACCCGCGAACCTTTTACCTTCTTCCTCGCAGTGGCGGCGATGTACCTGGTGATCACCAGCGTGTCGTTGCTGGCCCTGCGTCATCTTGAGAAGCGCTACTCGGTAGGCGTAAAGGCGGCTGATCTATGATCTTCGACTACAACGTCATCTGGGAGGCCATGCCGCTGTACCTCGGCGGCTTGCTGACCACCCTGAAACTGCTGGCCATTTCGCTGTTCTTCGGTTTGCTCGCGGCCTTGCCCCTGGGCCTGATGCGCGTGTCCAAGCAACCGATCGTCAACGGTGTTGCCTGGCTCTACACCTACGTGATTCGCGGCACGCCGATGCTGGTGCAGCTGTTCTTGATCTACTACGGCCTGGCCCAGTTCGAAGCGGTGCGCGAAAGCTTCCTGTGGCCACTGCTGTCCAGCGCCACCTTCTGTGCGTGCCTGGCGTTTGCCGTGAATACCAGCGCCTACACCGCCGAAATCATCGCCGGCAGCCTCAAGGCCACGCCCCATGGTGAGATCGAAGCGGCCAAGGCCATGGGCATGTCGCGCTACAAGCTGTATCGCCGGATCCTGCTGCCATCGGCCCTGCGCCGCGCGCTGCCGCAGTACAGCAACGAAGTGATCATGATGCTCCAGACCACGAGCCTGGCCTCCATCGTCACCCTGATCGACATCACCGGTGCCGCGCGCACGGTGAACGCTCAGTACTACTTGCCGTTCGAAGCCTATATCACTGCGGGTGCGTTCTACCTGTGCCTGACCTTCATCCTGGTGCGCCTGTTCAAGTTGGCCGAAGGCCGCTGGCTGAGCTACCTGGCTCCACGGAAGCATTGATATGGAGCGTATCGATCACCTGTTGCCCTGGGGTCACCTGGGCTGCGAACGCCAGCTGACGGTGTTCCGTTTCGGCAGCGGCGAGCGCAAGGCCTATATCCAGGCCAGCCTGCACGCCGATGAATTGCCCGGCATGCGCGCCGCCTGGGAGCTGAAAAAGCGCCTGACGGAACTGGAACAGCAAGGCGCCCTCAACGGCGTGATCGAGCTGGTCCCTGTCGCCAATCCAATGGGCCTGGGGCAGTTGCTGCAAGGCAGCCACCAGGGCCGCTTCGAGGTCGGCAGCGGCAAGAATTTCAACCGCGATTTCGTTGAGTTGAGCGAGCCGGTTACCGAGTTGCTCAACGGTAAGCTGGGGGATGATCCTCACGCCAATGTGCGCTTGATCCGCCAGGCCATGAGCGACGCGCTGAACGCCTTGCCGGCGCCAAGCAGCCAGCTGCAAGGCATGCAGCGGGTGTTGCTGAGCCATGCCTGCACCGCCGACGTGGTCCTCGACCTGCATTGCGATGCCGAGGCCGCGTTGCACATGTACGCGCTGCCGCAACACTGGCCGCAGTGGCGTTCGCTGTCGGCGCACCTGAATGTGAAGGTCGGCCTGCTGGCGGAAGATTCCGGCGGCAGTTCGTTTGACGAGGCCTGTTCGCTGCCGTGGCTGCGTCTGTCCCGGGCATTTCCCGAGGCGCAGATTCCATTGGCGTGCCTGGCGACGACCTTGGAGTTGGGCGGCCAGGCCGATACCGGTCGTGACGAGGCGATTTTCCACGCCGAAGGCATCCTGGCATTCCTTGCCGAGCAAGGCCTGATCCGTGGTGAATGGCCCGCGCCGCAATACGAAGCCTGCGAAGGCTTGCCCTTTGAAGGCACCGAGTTGTTGTTCGCGCCCCACGCCGGCGTGATCAGCTACCTGCGTAAAGCCGGTGACGTAGTCGAAGCCGGCGACCCGATATTTGAAGTGATCGATCCCTTGTCCGACCGCGTGAGCATTGTTTGCGCGGGCACGTCTGGGGTGTTGTTTGCCGTTGAACGGCTACGTTATGCCCAAGCGGGTTTCTGGCTGGCCAAGGTGGCGGGGCGCGAAGCGCTGCGGCACGGGCGCTTGCTCAACGACTGACCAACTGTTTTTGTGAGAACCGACCGCATGTACAAACTTGAAGTCCAAGACCTGCATAAACGCTATGGCAGTCATGAAGTGCTCAAAGGTGTGTCCCTGGCCGCTGCGGCCGGTGATGTGATCAGCATCATCGGGTCCAGTGGCTCGGGCAAAAGTACCTTTTTGCGCTGCATCAACCTGCTGGAGCAACCCCACGCCGGCAAGATTCTGCTCAATAACGAAGAGCTGAAACTGGTGGCCAACAAAGACGGCGCCATGAAGGCTGCAGACCCGAAACAGCTGCAACGCATGCGTTCGCGACTGTCGATGGTGTTCCAGCACTTCAACCTGTGGTCCCATATGACCGCGCTGGAAAACGTCATGGAAGCACCGGTGCACGTCTTGGGCATGTCGAAAAAAGACGCCCGGGAAAAGGCCGAGCACTACCTGGCTAAAGTCGGTGTGGGCCATCGTAAGGATGCGTTCCCTGGCCACATGTCCGGCGGTGAACAGCAACGCGTGGCGATTGCCCGTGCCCTGGCGATGGAGCCTGAGGTGATGCTGTTCGACGAACCCACCTCGGCCCTCGACCCGGAGCTGGTGGGCGAAGTGCTCAAGGTAATGCAGGACCTGGCCCAGGAAGGCCGGACCATGGTGGTGGTGACCCACGAAATGGGCTTTGCCCGTGAAGTCTCCAACCAGCTGGTGTTCCTGCACAAAGGCATCGTTGAAGAACGTGGCAACCCGCGCGAAGTGCTGGTTAACCCACAGTCCGAGCGTTTGCAGCAGTTTCTTTCCGGCAGCTTGAAGTAATCAGGACTGCTTTTATGCACTGAATTAGTGCAAGCTTCACAGCTTTAAGGCTGACCCCGATCCCCTGTGGGAGCTGGCTTGCCTGCGATAGCGGTGGGTCAGTTTGCCTCTCTGGCACAGACACGCCGCCATCGCAGGCAAGCCAGCTCCCACATTAGATCTCCATATGGTTTGAGATTTGTGTCGGTTTACGGGCTAGCATTGGCCTTTGTCTTCATTACTGTTACTCGCTTCGGATAGCACTCCATGACTGCCCATCGAATTGGTTTCCTGATTTGGCCCAGCACTAAAGCACTGACGCTTGCGCTGGCTGAGGAGGCCTTGCGCGTTGCTCAGCGGGTGCATCCGGACGTGGTGTACGAACTTTCGTTTTTGCAGGCCGAACCGCCAATCGACGGTGCCTGGCAACTGCCGGGCGAACCCTGGGCCGGCAAGCTGGAAGGCTTTCAAAAGCTGTTCCTGCTGGCGGATGAACCACCGACCGTCATTGCTTCCCAGCTCAGCACCGCCCTCAAGCAACTGGTGCGCGCCGGCTGCGTGATTGGCGGTCTGTCGGCCGGTGTTTACCCGCTGGCCCAACTCGGTTTGCTCGACGGCTATCGCGCCGCCGTGCACTGGCGCTGGCAGGACGATTTCGCCGAGCGTTTCCCCAAGGTCATCGCCACCAGCCATCTGTTCGACTGGGACCGTGACCGCCTGACCGCCTGCGGTGGCATGTCGGTACTCGACCTGCTGCTGGCGGTGCTGGCCCGTGACCACGGTGCCGAATTGGCCGGTGCCGTCTCGGAGGAGCTGGTGGTGGAGCGCATCCGCGAAGGCGGCGAGCGCCAGCGCATCCCGCTGCAAAACCGCCTGGGTTCCAGCCATCCAAAGCTGACCCAGGCCGTGTTGCTGATGGAAGCCAACATCGAAGAACCGCTGACCACCGACGAAATCGCCCAGCACGTGTGCGTATCCCGACGACAGCTCGAGCGGATCTTCAAGCAATACCTCAATCGCGTCCCCAGCCAGTACTACCTGGAACTGCGCCTGAACAAGGCCCGCCAGATGCTCATGCAAACCAGCAAGTCGATCATCCAGATCGGCCTGTCCTGCGGCTTCTCCTCGGGGCCGCACTTCTCCAGCGCCTACCGCAACTTCTTCGGCGCCACCCCTCGTGAAGACCGCAACCAGCGCCGCAGTAGCAGCCCGTTCGAGTTGTCGTCGGTGCCGTCCGAGCGCGGCTAGGCATCAGTGCTCGGCTGGCATCTCCAGGCATGGCGCTGTTCCTGTGCGCGGATGAGATCAACAGCAGAACAAAACGGCCATCGGCGACGGCATTAGATAGTTGTGCCTCAACGACCGCCCAAAACCGGCCCGGGCGGTTTAAACTGCGCCATTGCGATGCTATTTGTCGCATTGGCGTAAACCCGCGAAAATCGCGGGTTGGCGCTATAAGAAGTTGTCGCTTGGCGGCAAGGCCGCGCTGAAAACTGTCCTTACAATCCCTGCATCGCCCGCCAGTTTCAGGCAGGCGTTCCTCTTCAGGAGACTCCGATGTCCGTTGAGCAAGCCCCGGTGCAACGTGCCGATTTCGACCAGGTCATGGTTCCCAACTACGCACCTGCCGCTTTCATCCCCGTGCGTGGCGCAGGTTCCCGCGTATGGGACCAGGCGGGCCGAGAGCTGATCGACTTTGCCGGCGGCATCGCGGTAAACGTATTGGGCCATGCCCACCCGGCGCTGGTCGGTGCACTGACCGAACAGGCCAACAAGCTGTGGCACGTGTCCAACGTCTTCACCAATGAGCCGGCCTTGCGCCTGGCCCATAAGCTGATCGACGCCACGTTTGCCGAGCGTGTGTTTTTCTGCAACTCCGGCGCCGAAGCCAACGAGGCCGCCTTCAAGCTGGCCCGTCGCGTCGCGTTCGACCGCTTCGGCACCGAGAAATACGAAATCATCGCCGCCCTGAACAGCTTCCACGGCCGCACCCTGTTCACCGTGAACGTGGGTGGCCAGTCGAAGTATTCCGACGGCTTCGGTCCGAAGATCGTCGGCATCACCCACGTGCCTTACAACGATCTGGATGCGCTGAAAGCGGCCATTTCGGACAAGACCTGCGCTGTGGTGCTGGAGCCGATCCAGGGCGAAGGCGGCGTGCTGCCGGCAGAACTTTCGTACCTGCAAGGTGCCCGCGACCTGTGCGACGCGAACAACGCGCTGCTGGTGTTCGACGAAGTGCAAACCGGCATGGGCCGCAGCGGCGAGCTATTCGCCTACCAGCATTACGGCGTCGTGCCGGACATCCTCACCAGCGCCAAGAGCCTGGGCGGTGGTTTCCCGATCGCCGCCATGCTGACCCGCGAAGACCTGGCCAAGCATTTGGTGGTCGGCACCCACGGCACCACCTACGGCGGCAACCCGCTGGCGTGCGCGGTGGCGGAAGCGGTGATCGACGTGATCAATACGCCGGAAGTGCTGGCGGGCGTTAATGCCAAGCACGACTTGTTCGTTTCCCGTCTGGAGAAGATTGGCCAGCAATACGGCATCTTCACCGAAGTGCGTGGCCTGGGCCTGTTGCTCGGTTGCGTGCTGAGCGATGCCTGGAAAGGCAAGGCCAAGGACATCTTCAACGCCGCCGAGCGTGAAGGCCTGATGATCCTGCAAGCCGGCCCGGATGTGGTGCGTTTCGCCCCGAGCCTGGTGGTGGAAGATGCCGATATCCAGGAAGGCCTGGACCGCTTCGAGCGTGCTGTTAAAAAGCTGACGCAAGCCTGATAGACCGTTGGGTGCCCGGCGAGTCGGGCGCCCAACACAAATTTTGTATGCCGGACTCTTTAGTTGAAGCTGTGAAGATCAAATGTGGGAGCGGGCTTGCTCGCGAATGCAGTGGCTCCGTCACCTGAAATGTTGAATGACACACCGCTTTCGCGAGCAAGCCCGCTCCCACACTTGACCTCACTGATTTCAAGATCGTGTCCGGCATTTTTTCCTGTGAGTTTTTCGAGTTAAGGAGTGACACCATGCTGGTGATGCGCCCCGCGCAAATGGCTGATCTGGGCGAGGTACAGCGTCTGGCTGCGGACAGCCCGATTGGTGTCACCTCCTTGCCGGATGATGTCGAACGCCTGAGCGACAAGATCGCCGCGAGCGAAGCGTCCTTCGCCGCCGAGGTCAGCTTCAACGGCGAAGAAAGCTATTTCTTCGTGCTTGAAGACACCGACGCCGGCAAGCTGGTGGGCTGCTCGGCCATCGTCGCTTCGGCGGGCTACTCGGAACCGTTCTACAGCTTCCGTAACGAGACCTTCGTGCACGCTTCCCGCGAGCTGAAGATCCACAACAAGATCCACGTGCTCTCGCAGTGCCATGACCTCACCGGCAACAGCCTGCTGACCAGCTTCTACGTGGTGCCGGAGCTGGTGGGTTCGCCGTGGTCGGAACTCAACTCCCGTGGCCGCCTGCTGTTCGTGGCCGGTCACCCGGAGCGCTTCGCGGATTCCGTGGTCACCGAGATTGTGGGCTACAGCGACGAGAACGGTGATTCGCCGTTCTGGGACGCCATCGGCCGCAACTTCTTCGACCTCAACTACGCCGCTGCCGAGCGCCTGTGCGGGTTGAAGAGCCGGACCTTCCTGGCCGAACTGATGCCGCATTACCCGATCTACGTGCCGTTGTTGCCGGACGCCGCCCAGGAAGCCATGGGCCAGGTGCACCCACGGGCGCAGATCACCTTCGACATCCTGATGCGTGAAGGCTTCGAGACTGACCATTACATCGACATCTTCGACGGCGGCCCAACCCTGCACGCGCGGGTCTCGGGTATTCGCTCGATCGCCCAGAGCCGTGTGGTACCGGTGAAGATCGGTGAGATGGTCAAGGGTGTCGGCCGCCAGTACCTGGTGAGCAACGGCCAGTTGCAGGATTACCGCGCGGTGATGCTGGAACTGGACTACGCACCGGGCAAGCCAGTGACCCTGGACCTGGAAACCGCCGAAGCCCTGGGCGTCGGCGAAGGTGCCAGCGTTCGACTGGTAGCGGTTTAAGAATGAGTTTCGCGGGTGGCTTGCAAGGCGGCCCGTTTGAGGAGATAGCATGATCGTTCGTCCCGTACGCAGCAGCGATTTACCGGCCCTGATTGATCTGGCGCGCAGCACCGGCACCGGCCTCACCACCTTGCCGGCCAACGAAGAGCGCCTGACCCACCGGGTCGGCTGGGCTGAAAAGACCTTTCGCGGCGAAGCCGGGCGTGGTGATGCGGACTACCTGTTCGTGCTGGAAAACGACGAAGGCCGCGTGGTGGGGATTTCCGCCATCGCCGGTGCCGTCGGCCTGCGTGAGCCTTGGTACAACTTCCGGGTCGGCCTGACGGTCAGCGCCTCTCAGGAGCTGAACATCTACCGTGAAATCCCGACGCTGTTTCTGGCCAACGACCTGACCGGCAACTCCGAGTTGTGCTCGTTGTTCCTGCACGCCGATTACCGCAACGGCCTTAACGGTCGCATGCTGGCCAAGGCGCGCATGCTGTTTATCGCGGAATTCCCGCAGCTGTTCGGCAACAAGATCATCGCCGAAATGCGTGGCATGTCTGACGAAGCCGGGCGTTCGCCGTTCTGGGAAAGCCTGGGCCGACACTTCTTCAAGATGGAATTCAGCCAGGCCGACTACCTCACCGGCGTGGGCAACAAGGCGTTTATCGCCGAGCTGATGCCGAAGTTTCCGCTGTACACCTGCTTCCTGTCTGAAGACGCACGCAACGTGATCGGCAAGGTCCACACCGACACCGAGCCGGCCCTGAGCATGCTCAAGAGCGAAGGCTTCAGCTACCAGGGCTACGTCGACATCTTCGACGCGGGCCCGGCGGTGGAATGTGAAACCACCAAGATCCGCGCCGTGCGCGACAGCGAAGCGCTGGTGCTGGCGATTGGTACGCCGGGCGACGACGCCACGCCGTTCCTGATCCATAACCGTAAACGCGAAGATTGCCGCATTACCGCCGCACCGGCGCGGTTGGCTGCGGGCACCCTGGTGGTCGATCAACAGACCGCCAAGCGCCTGCAACTGATCGCTGGTGATCAAGTGCGTGCCGTACCGTTGTCCGCTGCCCGGGAGTCGAAATAAATGAATTCGCTATACATCGCAGGTGAGTGGCTGGCTGGCCAGGGTGAAGTGTTTGAGTCGCTGAACCCGGTGACCCAGCAGGTCGTGTGGTCGGGTAATGGCGCTACCACCGAGCAGGTCGAATCCGCCGTTCAGGCTGCACGCCAGGCGTTTCCGGCCTGGGCCAAGCGCTCCCTGGAAGAACGCCTGAGCGTGCTGGAAGCCTTCGCCGCCAACCTGAAAAGCCGTGCCGACGAACTCGCCCGCTGCATCGGTGAGGAAACCGGCAAGCCTTTGTGGGAATCGGCGACTGAAGTCACGAGCATGGTCAACAAGGTAGCGATCTCGGTGCAAAGCTACCGCGAACGTACCGGCGAGAAGAGCGGCCCACTGGGCGACGCCACTGCCGTATTGCGTCACAAGCCCCACGGTGTGGTGGCGGTATTTGGCCCTTACAACTTTCCGGGTCACCTGCCTAACGGCCACATCGTGCCGGCCTTGCTGGCGGGTAATACCGTACTGTTCAAACCGAGCGAACTGACCCCGAAAGTCGCCGAGCTGACCGTGCAATGCTGGATCGACGCCGGCCTGCCGGCGGGCGTGTTGAACCTGCTGCAAGGCGCGCGGGAAACCGGGATCGCCCTGGCGGCCAATCCGGGTATCGACGGTTTGTTCTTCACCGGCTCCAGCCGCACCGGCAACCATCTGCACCAGCAATTCGCCGGGCGCCCGGACAAGATCCTTGCGCTGGAAATGGGCGGCAACAACCCGCTGGTGGTGGACGAAGTGGCCGACGTGGACGCGGCGGTGTACACCATTATCCAGTCGGCATTTATCTCGGCCGGCCAGCGCTGCACCTGTGCCCGTCGCCTGCTGGTGCCGGAAGGCGCCTGGGGTGATGCGTTGCTCGCACGCCTGGTGGCGGTGAGTTCGACCATTGAAGTCGGCGCGTTTGACCAACAACCGGCGCCGTTCATGGGCTCGGTGATTTCCCTCGGTGCCGCCAAGGCATTGATGGATGCCCAGGAATTGCTGCTGGCTAATGGCGCCGTGGCGCTGTTGGAAATGACCCAACCCCAGGCCCAGGCTGCGTTGCTGACGCCGGGGATTATCGATGTGAGCGAGGTGACGGATCGCGCTGACGAAGAGCTGTTCGGCCCGCTGCTGCAAGTGATCCGCTACACCGATTTCGAGGCGGCGATTGCCGAGGCCAACAACACCCAATACGGCTTGGCGGCCGGGTTGCTGTCGGATTCCGAAGCGCGTTACCAGCAGTTCTGGCTGGAAAGCCGTGCCGGGATCGTCAACTGGAACAAACAGCTGACGGGGGCTGCGAGCAGCGCACCGTTTGGCGGGGTAGGGGCTTCGGGCAACCATCGCGCCAGCGCCTATTACGCAGCGGATTATTGCGCGTACCCGGTGGCCTCCCTTGAGACCCCGAGCCTGGTGTTGCCAGCAACACTGACCCCGGGCGTAACGCTTAAGTGAAAGTGACACTGATCTAATGTGGGAGCTGGCTTGCCTGCGATGGCATCACCTCGGTGTATCTGAATGACCGAGTTGCCCGCATCGCAGGCAAGCCAGCTCCCACACTTGATCGGGTTAACAGATACAGATCTGCACTTGATGCCTATAAAAAATACAGATGTTCGTGGAGCCTCGCCGATGAAATCCTGTGAAGTCAATTTTGACGGTCTCGTGGGGCCGACCCATAACTACGGCGGTTTGTCCTACGGCAACGTCGCGTCCCAGAGCAACAGCCAGCAGTCCTCCAACCCGAAGGAAGCGGCGCTGCAAGGCCTGGCGAAGATGAAAGCCCTGATGGAAATGGGCTTTGTGCAAGGTGTGCTGGCGCCCCAGGAACGTCCGGATGTGGCCGCTTTGCGCAGCCTCGGTTTTGCCGGCACCGACGCACAAGTCATCCAGCAGGCCGCCAAGCAAGCCATGCCGCTGCTGGTTGCCAGCTGCTCGGCGTCGAGCATGTGGGTGGCCAACGCCGCCACCGTCAGCCCGAGCGCCGACACCGCCGATGGCCGCGTACATTTCACTGCCGCCAACCTCAACTGCAAATACCACCGCAGCATCGAGCACCCGACCACCAGCCGCGTGCTGGGGGCGATGTTCGCTGATCAGAAGCACTTCGCCCACCACGCCGCATTACCGGCAGTGGCGCAGTTCGGCGACGAAGGCGCGGCCAACCACACGCGTTTCTGCCGTGACTATGGCGAGGCGGGCGTAGAGTTTTTCGTATTCGGCCGCAGTGCGTTCGACACCCGCTACCCGGCGCCGCAAAAGTACCCGGCGCGCCAGACCCTCGAGGCCTCCCAGGCAGTCGCTCGCCTGCACGGCCTGCGGGATGACGGCGTGGTCTACGCCCAGCAGAACCCGGCGGTGATCGATGCCGGTGTGTTTCACAACGACGTCATCGCAGTGGGCAACGGCGAGGTGCTGTTCTATCACGAGGACGCGTTCCTCAATACCGATCAGATGCTCGGCGAATTGCAGGGCAAACTCGGCAAGCTCGGTGGCAATTTCCAGTCGATCTGCGTGCCCCGTGCCCAGGTCGGCGTTGAAGATGCGGTGCGTTCCTACCTGTTCAACAGCCAGTTGCTGAGCCGCGCCGACGGTTCGATGCTGCTGATCGTGCCGGAAGAATGCCGCGCCAACGAACGCGTCTGGCAGTACCTGCAAGGCCTGACGTCTTCCGGCGGGTTGATCCGCGAAGTCAAAGTCTTCGACCTCAAGCAAAGCATGCAGAACGGCGGTGGCCCGGCGTGCCTGCGCTTGCGCGTCGCGTTGAATGAAACCGAACTGGCGGCGGTCAACCCAGGGGTTATCATGACGGCGCCGTTGTACGACACGCTGACCCAATGGGTCGACAAGCACTACCGCGACAGCCTGCGGGAAACCGACCTGGCTGACCCGCAATTGCTGCTTGAGTGCCGGACGGCACTGGATGAACTGACGCAAATCCTTAAACTGGGCTCGGTTTATCCTTTCCAGATCAATTAACGCCGCACGGCTGAGAACTATTTATGACCACCGACACCCTGAAACTGATCCTTGAAGACACCGACGGCACCCAGCTGGAAACGTCCTGCACCCGCGTCGCCGTGGTGTGGCAGGGCAAGGAGATCTGGATCCAGCACGACGGCCGTGGCCAACTGTTGATCGGCGTTGACGTGGAAGAGGGCGACGCGGAATACGCCAACCTGCTGATGCGCCCATTGGCCACCAACCTGATGAGCCTGCAACTGGAAATGGAACCGGCCGACGTTGAAGGTGATGACGACGATCACGTCCACGGTCCTGGCTGCAACCACTAAGGAAGCTGCTTATGCTCGCCCTCGGCAAACTGCTTGAACTGACCCTCGCCGGTCGCGAACCGGCGCAAAAAATTCAACTGACTGTCGACGGCGTGCAACTGCGCTGGCTCAGTGAGGGCGCGCTGGAAGTGCGTCCTCCTGAGGCGCGGGATAACGGCAGCGACGTGCTGCTGTCGTCCGGCATCCATGGCAACGAAACCGCGCCGATCGAATTGGCCGACCGCTTGCTGCAGGGCATTGCCCGCGGGGAGATCAAGCCCCGTACCCGTATTCTGTTCCTGTTCGGTAACCCCGAGGCCATGCGCCGCGGCGAGCGTTACCTCGAACTGGACGTCAACCGGCTGTTCAATGGCCGTCATGAACAAAACATCGGCCCCGAAGCCATGCGCGCCGCCGAGCTTGAGCAGTTGGCCCGCACCTTCTTCAGCGTGCCGGGGCGTAGCCGTTTGCACTACGACCTGCACACCGCCATCCGTGGCTCGAAGATCGAGCAGTTCGCGCTGTACCCGTGGAAAGACGGTCGCCAGCATTCGCGTGCCGAGCTGGCGCGCTTGCGAGCCGCCGGCATGGAAGCGGTGCTGCTGCAGAACAAGACCTCGATCACTTTCACCGCGTTTACCTACGAGCAGCTTGAGGCCGAGTCCTTCACCCTGGAGTTGGGCAAGGCCCGGCCGTTCGGGCAGAACCAGGGCGTGGACGTATCGCGCCTGGAAACCCGCCTCAAGCAGATCATCGAAGGCAGCGAGCCGGCCACCGAGAGCCTGGACGGCTTGAAGCTGTTCAGTGTTTCCCGGGAAGTGATCAAGCACAGCGATACCTTCGTCCTGCATTTGCCGGCGGACGTGGAAAACTTTTCGGAGTTGGAGAAGGGGTATCTGTTGGCCGAGGACATTGCCAAGACCCGCTGGGTAATCGAGGAGGAGGGCGCACGCATCATCTTCCCGAACCCGAAGGTCAAGAATGGCTTGCGCGCAGGGATATTGATTGTGCCGACCACGGATGCTGGCCTGGCCTGAAACCCGAGACTGACTCGGTCAAATGTGGGAGCTGGCTTGCCTGCGATAGGATCAACTCGGTCTGCCAGATACACCGAGGCGATGCTATCGCAGGCAAGCCAGTTCCCACACAAGCCCAGCTCTGAGACTGGGCTTGGTGGTGTTGCTTAAACCGCTACCGCCCGTGGCTCATTGCGACGCAGTGCGCGAACCTTGTGCAGGGTGTCGGCGCAGGTGCGTGCCGCTTCCTGGCCTTTGTGGACGAAGTGCTCATAAAAGAACGTATGGTGCTCGCTGCCCGCGTGGAAGTGGTGCGGGGTGAGGGATACCGAGAACACCGGCACTTCGGTTTCCAGCTGGACCTGCATCAGGCCGCTGACTACGGACTGGGCCACGAACTCGTGACGGTAGATCCCGCCGTCCACCACCAGGGCGGCCGCGACGATACCGGCATAACGGCCGGACTTGGCCAGCAGCTTGGCGTGCAGGGGCAATTCAAAGGCGCCGCCGACTTCGAAGAAATCGATGTCCGATTCCTGGTAGCCCTGGGCGATCATTTCGGCGAGGAAACCTTTACGGCTCTGATCGACAATATCCTTGTGCCAGCAGGCCTGGATAAACGCGACGCGCTCGCCGTGATGGTTTTTGCTTTTGCTGTCGATTGCGGTGGGTTGCATGTTCTGACTCCTGTTTAAGAAAAAAACAGGGCGTTATGAATCGAATGGGATTTAAGGGTACGCACAGCTGGCTCATGTGAACATGACGTCAGCGCGGCCCTTAGGTGCCAATCCCGTTCTCTCTTCATCCGGACTATGACCGTCGGCCCCGGGATCACACCGGGTCTGCTGACCTTGTCGCCGTCCTGCCGAGGCAGTTCGAGGCGCCAAGCGCTCGCGGGCTATGCACATTGCGTGCAATTACCGCCGGTGGGGAATTACACCCCGCCCTGAGAACGTTGCCGCCAGAACCCTGGCGGCGGAGAGTTTTTATCATGGTTTTTCAGAAACTGCACGGTTGGTTTATCGATAACCTATATCGGTTTGTTTGGTTGGTATTCGATTGTGCAAGCACGGGGCTTGATATTCCGCGGGTTTGCCCGCAGTAATCGTTAACACAAGAAACGCTCCAATCCGCTAGAGGCTAGTTTGATGAACGTGATTGACCTGCGCAGCGACACAGTGACCCAACCGACCCCTGGCATGCTCGAGGCGATGGCCACTGCCGCCAGCGGCGACGACGTCTACGGCGAGGACCCGAGCGTCAATCGCCTGGAAGCCGAACTGGCCAAGCGCCTGGGTTTTGCCGCCGCGTTGTTCGTGCCCACCGGCACCATGAGCAACCTGCTGGCATTGATGGCGCACTGTGAGCGTGGCGAGGAATACATCGTCGGTCAGCAGGCTCACACCTACAAATACGAAGGCGGCGGTGCGGCGGTTCTCGGCTCGATCCAGCCACAACCCCTGGAAGTGCAGGCCGACGGTTCCCTGAACCTGGAGCACGTGCTGGCGGCGATCAAGCCGGACGACTTCCACTTCGCCCGCACCCGCTTGCTGGCGCTGGAAAACACCATGCAGGGCAAAGTCCTGCCCCTTGAATACCTGGCGGCCGCGCGGGCGTTTACCCGGGAGCACGGCCTGGCCTTGCACCTGGACGGCGCGCGGCTCTACAACGCGGCGGTCAAGCTGGGAGTGGATGCGCGGGAGATTGCCCGGCACTTCGATTCGGTGTCGGTGTGCCTGTCCAAAGGTCTGGGCGCGCCCATCGGCTCGGTGTTGTGCGGCTCCACGGCATTGATCGCCAAGGCCCGCCGTTTGCGCAAGATGGTCGGTGGCGGCATGCGTCAGGCCGGTTCGCTGGCGGCGGCGGGGCTGTACGCCCTGGATCACCAGGTGCAGCGCCTGGCCGACGACCACGCCAACGCCCAATGGCTGGGGGATGAACTGCGCAAGGCGGGTTATACGGTGGAGCCGGTGCAGACCAATATGGTCTACGTTGATATCGGTGATCGGGCCCAGGCCTTGAAGGCGTTTGCTGCCGAGCGCGGGATCAAGTTGAGTGCCGCGCCGCGTTTGCGCATGGTCACTCACCTGGACGTCAGCCGGGCACAGATCGAGCAAGTGCTCGCGACATTTGTCGAGTTTTCCCGGAAATGACAGTGCAGACCGTCTAATTGACTGTTTCTATCACATAAACACGCTGTACCACGGGCAAAGGGCCGATATAATGCGGCCCTTTGCCGTCGCTCCGTCTGATGACGTTTAGCACTGGCCTTTGGCCGCAGCCTCCGTGGAAGAACCTAATGAAAAGCGCAGAAATCCGTGAAGCCTTCCTTCGCTTCTTCGAAGAGCAAGGTCACACCCGTGTCGCCTCCAGCTCCTTGATCCCAGGCAATGACCCAACCCTGCTGTTCACTAACGCGGGGATGAACCAGTTCAAGGACTGCTTCCTGGGCCAGGAAAAGCGCGCCTACACCCGCGCCACCAGCAGCCAGAAGTGCGTACGCGCCGGCGGCAAGAACAGCGACCTGGAAAACGTGGGCTACACCGCCCGCCACCACACATTCTTCGAGATGCTGGGTAACTTCAGCTTCGGCGACTATTTCAAGAAAGATGCGATCACCTTTGCCTGGACCTTCCTGACCGGCGTGCTGAAGCTGCCGAAGGAAAAACTCTGGGTGACCGTCTACGCCACCGATGACGAAGCCTACGACATCTGGACCCAGCAAATCGGGGTGCCGGTCGAGCGCATGATTCGCATCGGCGACAACAAGGGCGCGCCTTACGCCTCCGACAACTTCTGGACCATGGGCGATACCGGCCCGTGCGGCCCTTGCACCGAGATTTTCTACGATCACGGCGCCGACATCTGGGGCGGCCCACCGGGCTCGCCGGAAGAAGATGGCGACCGCTACATCGAAATCTGGAATAACGTGTTCATGCAGTTCAACCGCACCGCCGATGGCGTGTTGCACCCGTTGCCAGCGCCGTCGGTGGACACCGGCATGGGCCTGGAGCGGATCAGTGCGGTGATGCAGCACGTTCACTCCAACTACGAGATCGACCTGTTCACCAACCTGCTGAGCGCTTCGGCCGCGGCCATTGGCTGTGCCAACGACAATCAGTCGTCGCTCAAGGTGGTGTCGGACCACATCCGTTCCTGCGGCTTCCTGATCGCCGACGGCGTACTGCCGTCGAACGAAGGCCGTGGCTATGTGCTGCGCCGCATCATCCGTCGCGCCTGCCGTCACGGTAACAAGCTGGGCGCCACCGGCAGCTTCTTCTACAAGATCGTTGCCGCGCTGGTGGCCGAGATGGGCGATGCCTTCCCGGAACTCAAGCAGCAGCAAGCCAACATCGAACGCGTGCTCAAGGCTGAAGAAGAGCAGTTCTCCAAGACCCTGGAGCACGGCCTGAAGATCCTCGAGCAGGACCTGGCTGAACTCAAAGGCACCGTGGTGCCGGGCGACGTGGTGTTCAAGCTGTACGACACCTACGGTTTCCCGATGGACCTGACCGCCGACATCGCCCGCGAACGCGAGCTGACCATCGACGAAGCCGGGTTTGAGCGTGAGATGGAAGCCCAGCGTGTACGTGCCCGTTCCGCCAGCTCCTTTGGCCTGGACTACAACACCCTGGTAAAGGTTGATGTAGCGACTTCGTTCATTGGTTATGAAGCTACCGTTGGCTCGGCCAAGATCGTGGCTATCTATAAGGACGGCAAGTCGGTCGACGTGCTGAACGAAGGTGACGAGGGCGTTGTAGTCCTGGATCAGACCCCGTTCTACGCTGAGTCCGGCGGCCAGGTCGGTGACTGCGGTTTCCTGAGCTCCACCTCCGGTCGCTTTGAAGTGCGCGACACCACCAAGACCGGCGGTGCGTTCCTGCATCACGGCGTGCTGGTGCTGGGTAACCTGACCGTCGGCGCGCCGGTGGACACTCAGGTAGATGCCGACGTACGGCATGCAACTGCTTTGAACCACTCGGCCACTCACTTGCTGCACGCCGCGTTGCGTCAGGTACTGGGTGAGCATGTGCAGCAGAAGGGTTCGTTGGTGGATAGCCAGCGCCTGCGTTTTGACTTCAGTCATTTCGAGGCGATCAAGCCTGAGCAGTTGAAGGCCCTGGAAGACATCGTCAACGCCGAGATTCGCAAGAACACCCCGGTGGAAACCGAAGAAACCGACATCGAGACCGCCAAGCAAAAAGGCGCAATG
This sequence comes from Pseudomonas sp. TH34, assembly GCF_016650865.1. Taxonomy (NCBI): domain Bacteria; kingdom Pseudomonadati; phylum Pseudomonadota; class Gammaproteobacteria; order Pseudomonadales; family Pseudomonadaceae; genus Pseudomonas; species Pseudomonas sp. TH34. The sequence goes on along the minus strand of NZ_JAEKFB010000001.1, from coordinate 469,253 downwards.
GCGCTGTTTGGCGAGAAGTACGGCGACGAAGTGCGCGTACTGAGCATGGGCGGCAGCTTCTCGGTGGAGCTGTGTGGCGGTATCCACGCCAGCCGTACCGGCGACATCGGCCTGCTGAAAATCATCAGCGAAGGCGGTGTGGCTTCCGGCGTGCGTCGTATTGAAGCGATCACCGGTGCTGCGGCCCTGGCCTACCTCAATGCGGCAGAAGAACAACTCAAGGAAGCGGCCGGCCTGGTCAAGGGCAGCCGCGACAACCTGATCGACAAGCTCTCCGGCGTACTGGAGCGCAACCGTCAGCTGGAGAAACAGCTGGAGCAGTTGCAGGCCAAGGCGGCCAGCGCGGCGGGCGACGATCTGTCGGCTTCCGCCCTGGACGTCAAGGGTGTGAAAGTGCTGGCCGTGCGCCTGGACGGTCAGGACGGCAAGGCGCTGTTGGCCTTGGTCGATCAGTTGAAGAACAAGCTCGGCCGCGCAGTGATCCTGCTCGGCAGTGTCCATGAGGAGAAGGTCGTTCTGGTTGCCGGTGTAACCAAAGACCTGACTGGCCAACTCAAGGCCGGTGATTTGATGAAGCAAGCCGCCGCGGCAGTGGGCGGGAAGGGCGGTGGTCGTCCGGACATGGCGCAAGGCGGTGGTGTTGACGCTGGCGCCCTGGACGCGGCCCTGGCCCTGACCGTGCCGTTTGTCGAGGCAGGTATTTAAGACGCTGTTAATGAGCCCGTGGTCTAGTCGCGGGCTCAGTCAGTGCGGGTTGATTGAATAACAGGCGCCCCTTTACGGGCTGAGGCGGCTTAGAAATGGCTTTGATCGTACAGAAATTTGGAGGCACCTCGGTCGGCTCTGTCGAAAGAATCGAGCAGGTCGCCGACAAGGTTAAGAAATTCCGCGATGCCGGCGATGACCTGGTGGTGGTGCTGTCGGCCATGAGCGGCGAGACCAATCGCCTGATCGATCTGGCCAAGCAAATCAGTGGCGATCAGCAACCGGTTCCCCGTGAGCTGGACGTGATCATTTCCACCGGTGAGCAGGTGACCATCGCGTTGCTGGCCATGGCGCTGAACAAGCGTGGTGTGCCAGCGGTGTCCTACACTGGCAACCAGGTCCGCATTCTTACGGATAGCGCGCACACTAAAGCCCGCATCCTGCAGATTGATGACCAGAAGATTCGCGCTGACCTGAAGGCCGGTCGTGTGGTAGTTGTCGCCGGTTTCCAGGGCGTCGACGAGCACGGCAACATCACCACCTTGGGTCGTGGCGGTTCCGACACCACCGGCGTGGCCCTGGCGGCAGCCCTGAAGGCTGATGAGTGCCAGATCTACACCGATGTGGATGGCGTCTACACCACTGACCCGCGGGTTGTGTCCGTGGCCCAGCGCCTGGACAAGATCACCTTCGAAGAGATGCTGGAAATGGCCAGCCTCGGTTCCAAGGTATTGCAGATCCGTGCCGTTGAGTTTGCCGGCAAGTACAACGTTCCGCTGCGCGTACTGCACAGCTTCAAGGAGGGTCCGGGCACCCTCATTACTATTGATGAAGAGGAATCCATGGAACAGCCGATCATTTCCGGTATCGCTTTCAACCGTGATGAAGCCAAGCTGACTATCCGTGGCGTGCCAGACACCCCGGGCGTGGCTTTCAAGATTCTGGGCCCTATCAGTGGCGCGAACATCGAAGTCGACATGATCGTGCAGAACGTTTCGCACGATAACACCACCGATTTCACCTTCACCGTGCACCGCAACGAGTACGATGCGGCGGAGCGGATCCTGCAGAACACCGCGAAGGAAATCGGCGCCCGTGAAGTGGTCGGCGATACCAAGATTGCCAAGGTGTCGATCGTGGGTGTGGGCATGCGCTCCCATGCGGGCGTTGCCAGCCGCATGTTCGAAGCCCTGGCCAAGGAAAGCATCAACATCCAGATGATCTCCACCTCGGAAATCAAGGTGTCGGTGGTGATCGAAGAGAAGTACCTGGAGCTGGCTGTACGCGCATTGCATACCGCGTTTGAGCTGGACGCTCCGGCCCGACAGGGCGAGTGATGCGTTGCCAGGAAGGCGCGGTGATCCGCGCCTTTCATTTTTTTGCCGGGCACGTGGTGAAGGCCTGTTCTTTTGCCTGCGCTCGACAATACTTAGGCGGTAGGGCTACGGCCATTTGGTTGTAGGTCGAATGCCTTTTTTTTGCAGACTGTTGTTCCCGAAATGAAATGCGTGAGGAGAAAGGTATGTTGATTCTGACTCGTCGATGCGCAGAAAGCCTGATTATTGGTGATGGCGAAATCACCGTGACCGTGCTCGGCGTCAAAGGCAATCAAGTGCGTATCGGGGTTAACGCTCCGAAAGAGGTGGCTGTCCACCGCGAGGAAATTTACCTGCGGATCAAGAAAGAGAAGGACGAAGAACCAAGCCATTAATTTTTATCGTTTTTTATGTTTGCAAACGGGGATGAAGCTGGTTAATATACGCCCCGTGTTGCGGAGAGCTGGCCGAGTGGCCGAAGGCGCTCCCCTGCTAAGGGAGTACACCTCAAAAGGGTGTCGGGGGTTCGAATCCCCCGTTCTCCGCCATTATTTGCTTAGTACGTTGCAATCTGGTTTTTTCGCTAAGTTGTTGAAATTAAACGAAAAAATAGCTTTACATAGAGATTGAACGGCCTATAATGCGCGGCAACAAATGCACTCGTAGCTCAGCTGGATAGAGTACTCGGCTACGAACCGAGCGGTCACAGGTTCGAATCCTGTCGAGTGCACCATTTAAGAGTTAGTTGCAGCAATGCAGGTAACTTGGCTTCAACCAGTTGTGATCTGGTCTAAAAACACAATCTGCACTCGTAGCTCAGCTGGATAGAGTACTCGGCTACGAACCGAGCGGTCACAGGTTCGAATCCTGTCGAGTGCACCAAACAACAAAAAGCCCGCCTAGTGCGGGCTTTTTGCCGTCTGGGGTTTTTATTTCCCGTGGCGCCTTTTTCTCCCGCCCATGTGTTTTCCTTTCAAGCGGCGTCGTCGCAGTTCATATGTGTGGCCAATGCTCAGCTTTGTGTCGCAAGCGCTTGTTCTTTCCAGTTTTTTGACGTTAAAAGCGGCCGCCCGGTGTATCATTGCGCCCGTCAGCCCCGCCGGGGCTTGTGGAACACCTCCATGGACTTACCCAGTAGTTACTCAGTACCCCGTTTTACCAATCATGAATTGACTGATTGATCCTTCCGGCGTGCCCCGCTGCTGGGAGTGGAGTTCGCCTATGACCGAAGTTGAAGTAAAGAAAACACAAGAAAGCCTGCAGGATCGCCTGGCTCAAGTCGTCGAGCTGCTGCAGCGCCAGCGTGTGGTCGAAGACCTGACGCATCGCCAGGAAGGCGCGAATCATGACCGGGTCGAGAACCTGGTCCACCGGCAAAACCTTGTCGAGCTGCAACGCAAGCTCGATGATCTGCACTCTGCCGACGTTGCCTACATCCTCGAAGCCTTGCCGCTTAATGACCGTCTGACGCTTTGGCAGTTGGTCAAGGCTGATCGCGACGGCGACATCCTCCTTGAAGTATCCGACTCGGTCCGTGAAACCCTGATCGCCGACATGGACGATCACGAGCTCCTGGCTGCCGCCAAGGACATGGATGCCGACGAACTCGCTGACCTGGCTTCCGAGCTGCCGCGTGACGTCGTCCATGAGCTGATGGAAACCCTCGACGCCCAACAGCGTGAGCGTGTGCGCTCGGCGTTGTCCTACGACGAGGAGCAGGTCGGTGCGTTGATGGACTTCGAGATGGTCACCATCCGCGAAGACGTCAGCCTGGAAGTGGTACTGCGTTACCTGCGCCGCCTCAAGGAGCTGCCAGGCCACACCGACAAACTGTTCGTGGTCGATTACGAAGGCATTCTCAAGGGCGTGCTGCCGATCAAGCGCCTGCTGGTCAATGACCCGGACAAGAAAGTCGCGGACGTCATGGCCAGCGACCCGGTGAGTTTCCATCCGGACGAAGACGCTTACGACGCTGCCCAGGCGTTCGAGCGTTATGACTTGATCTCGGCCCCGGTGGTCGACAAGAACGGCAAGCTGATCGGCCGTCTGACCATCGATGAAATGGTCGACCTGATTCGTGAGGAGAGCGAAAGCGAAGTCCTCAACATGGCCGGTCTGCGAGAAGAAGAAGATATTTTTGCGTCGGTGTGGAAGTCCCTGCGTAACCGCTGGGCCTGGCTGGCAGTCAATTTGATTACCGCGTTTATTGCATCAAGGGTGATTGGCCTGTTTGAAGGCTCCATCGAGAAGCTGGTGGCCTTGGCTGCGCTGATGCCGATCGTGGCCGGGATTGGCGGTAACTCGGGTAACCAGACCATTACCATGATCGTGCGTGCCATGGCGCTGGATCAGGTGGGTACCGGGCACGGTAAGCGTTTGATGCGCAAGGAGCTTGCGGTCGCGCTGATCAACGGCCTGGTGTGGGGTGGCGTCATCGGTATCGTGGCGTACCTGCTGTATGGCAGTTGGTCGCTCGGTGTGGTCATGACGGCGGCGATGACGCTCAACCTGCTGCTGGCGGCCTTGATGGGGGTTCTGATTCCAATGACCCTGGTGCGCCTTGGGCGAGATCCGGCCATGGGTGCCAGTGTGATGATCACCGCCATGACCGACAGTGGTGGCTTCTTCATCTTCCTGGGCCTGGCAACCATCTTCCTGCTTTGATCCCTTCTATAGGTCAGGGGGCTTATGCCCCTTGACCCTTTCTTTTCTTTACCAAATCCCAGGCAAAAAAAAGCCAGCCCATGGCTGGCTTTCAGCTTTCGGTTGCCAATCAGTTGGCTTCTGCAGCTGCCTCAACGTCGTGAGCGATAAGCGAGACGAGAGCATTTTGCTGGCGGTGGGAGAGCTGACGAAAACGCTGCAGCAGTTCGCGTTCGTGCAGTGACAGCTCGGGGCTGTCCAGGCGCATGCTCAGCTCTTCGCCCAGCGCACCTTCCTGAATCAGGCTTTGTTCCAGGCGTGCGATGATTTCGGAGTTCATGCTGCGGTGATGATTGCGAGCCACCTCGGCAATGCGTTCCCGCATTCCGTCTGGCAGACGTACGACGAACTTGTCAGCCGTACGGCTGGAATAAATTGCCTGTTTCAATGGGCGCATATATTTAACCGGTTAGTTCAGGGGAGCGGTTTTTGGAATTGGCCGCAAGATGCATGTTAGGACAAGGCTTGCTGCCAAATGTTCAACCTGAATTGCAAAGAGGCCGCATCATGCCTCAGTTTTGCCAGTTCCTTGGCGTCAATTCTGTGACAAATATTGAACCGGCTACCGGCTTTATGCCAGTACTCATTTCAAAATTTGCGGACTGGTTGGAAAACTTTTCCACGGTTGCACCCAAATAGGTGTCGAGGCCGCAGGCCCTAGGCGCAAAAGGCTTTTCGGGCGCACATCCTATAGCAATATGGCCTTTTGCCCTTAACTTTAAGATTAGTGGCAAATTGCCAATTTACGAGGGCGGAGCGACATATGGTCAGTCGCTCTGACGGGGAGCCTGAGGTTGACTGTCTTGTGCAAAGAGGGCGACGAGCGGGGAGGATTCAGCGCAGTACAGGATCGAATTTGATGCGGCGGCCAATGATGATTGCCAGCAACCACAAGCTGCCGAATACAGCTGCGGCGACGAAAGCGACGGTCTGTACGTCTTGCGACAATACGTTCAAGCCGAGGCCGACGGCGGCCAGGGCCAGGGTCAGAAACAGCCAGGCAGACTTGGTCATGGAAAACTCCGGTAAGCGGTTCAGAAAACCCAGTGTTCAGTGGCGGGAGCGGCCTGAGTGCCCTGGGTCAGTTGGAGCGGTGATTGCATGTTCGGTTTCATGACTGCCAACTGCGGACGTTGCTGCAGGTGATGGGGAATCGCCTGGCTGACCTGTGCGGCATCATCAGCGGTGGTGGATTGAAAATGGAACATCACCAGCGCAGCCAATGCAACGGTATTGAGGGCTAGTAGAAGTGCGCTGTTCATGGGTATGTTCTCCGCAGGTGGCTGGGCCGGACTGTATTTGTAGGATAAAGGATTGCAGGTGCCGTGCCAGTCTTTATTTGACAATAAATCCTTTTAAATCAGATAGTTATATCTGGTCCATGTTATCGTGATGTTGCAATTTGCAATGATGGCATTTTGGCGGAGTGCATTTTGCACGATGACGGCGAACTGCCCGTAATCGTTGAGTGGAACACGCGTTAAAGTCACGGGCATAGGCCTACACTCAAAAAGCCCACGGACGACATGACAAAATTGACCTGCGCCGTTAACATGCACGCCGTCCGTCGCCGTGCTCCTTGCCGGTTGGCTGTCATTAGTCCCAGTAGCTCAATTGGATAGAGCATCCCCCTCCTAAGGGGAAGGTTGGCCGTTCGAACCGGCCCTGGGACACCATATAAACAGGGCCTCTCGCGCCGATCCGCTGCTAGCTTACTTTTCACGTGACAGCAGGGTGACAGCAGCAAGCCAACAAAAAGCCCCGCCAGGCAATGCTCCGGCGGGGCTTTTTCGTATTAAATTCATGTGCCCTGATCATTCCTTGGCAGGTCCCAGGCCTATTTTTACGGAACTACAGAATCCGCTGGCGCCTCAGCCATGGCTATTGCGAGGTGGGCTCCGAAAAACATGAGACCCCAAACCGAGCTACCGGACTTATCGAACGCAACCTTGTAGATGAATGTTGATTCATTCAGATGTCGAGGTTCTAAGCTATCCATCAAGGTTTGTATCAAAGCTATCCGTCCAGGGTCTTTTATCTGGTCGAATGCCTCCACGGTTACGTTTGCATCCAGCCCGAGAGCTGACCCTTTTTCGACCCAGTACAGCGCCCTAACGATCCTCGTCACAACTTCACGGTATGGCCTCCCGTCAAAGCGCACAGCTATGGCTGGGCGCAGGACGCTTCCATCCATTGGGTGAAAGGTGTGCTGGGCTGATTTCAAAACCTTACGAAAAAGCTTTTTGTTCCCGCCTAAGGTCCGGCGCATCGATTCGATCACCAGTGGAGCATCCTTCCTCGCCTCTCCAGTGCTGAGGCCGATCATAATTTTTACAATCTCATCTGCCGTGGAGCCGCCTTGATTGCATTTCGCGCAGGCTGGAACCGTATGCATATTTTTAGGATAGGGTTTCGTGTATAGCCCCTTGGGCGGAATGTGATCTGAGGTCTTTCCCGGTCTGATGCCGCAAATTGCGCATAACTTCATTTCTGGTTCCTTCCGTTAAATTGAGGCATTCAACACGTTGGCGTGTCTCGGATACGCAAAACGGTTGTAGTGGAGCAGTCGGCGTGCCGGGCTGTCGCGCGGATGCCCAGGCCGGCGGCCAACAGTTCCCTCACTCGCTTGTGGAGATCCGTGTCTACAGGTCGCCCCTGGTACTTTCCGGCTGCCTTGGCCTTCTCGATGCCTTGGGCCTGCCGGTCACGGCGCTGTTCGTAATCCTTGCGGGCGATAGCTGCCATCATTTCCACCAGCATTGAGTTGATGGCGCCCAGCATTCGGCCGGTGAACTCGTCGCCCTTGGTGTCCTGCATTCCCTGGTGGCTGGTCGGCAGGTCGAGCGCGACAATGCGCAGGCCCTTGGAGTCGATAGCCGTCTTGAGCTTTTGCCAGTCCTCCACCGGGAGGCGGGATAGGCGATCTATCGACTCCACCAGCAGCACGTCACCATTGCGCGCATCTTTCAGCAGGCGCAGCAGTTCCGGCCGGTCGGCGGTGGCGCCGCTGGCGTTCTCCAGGTATACGCTGGCGATGACCTTGTTATGGTCGCTGGCGAACTGCTCGAGCGAGGCGCGGGCGCGGCCGGCGTCTTGCTCTTCGGTGGATGCTCGGAGGTATGCGCGGATGAACATGATGGGTGCCTGTATCAGTTAGGGCGTTCTACTAATACTGTTGCACTTTGGGTGTTACTTATCAAGCGGAAAGCCCGAAAAAGGCAAAATAAGCCTGTATCTGGATAGGCATACGCTAACCTGACGCTTTAACTTCACGGCCGGCCAAATGACTCAACTGTACAAAAAAAACCGGGAGCGCTTTTTCGCTGAGGCCGCTTCAAAAGCACTGGGTGAAGTTTGGTGCCTAGAGGATATCTCTGAGCCCCTGGACTTCATCGTTCACGCAGCCGGTGAAGTGTTTGGACTTGAGATTACGGAGCTGCACGATAGCCCGCTTGACGGTGGAGGCTCATCGCTCATGGAGGCGCGAGGTAGGCAGCAGAGGAATCTGCGCGAGATTGTCAAAAAATACTACGACTGTGGTGGACGTTCGGTGAGTGTAACTTTCCTAGGTGATTTGTCCGATCCCGAAACCATCGCCAATTGTCTTTTGCGTGAGTGTGCAGCTGCCGGCCTCGGCTTGTTCATCATCGAGACAGAGAAAGTAAAGATGTGGGTGCGACCACTGCCAGGTGATGAGAAAGGGCTTCATCAGTATGAGAGATGGCAGGTGGCAGATGCAGGATATTTGCGGGAAATTAGGGTAGAGGCGGTGGAGCTGGAGATCGAGAAAAAAGCTCTTCGCCTAGATGATTACAGGAAGAAGGCAGACAGTGTCGATCTCCTGCTTGTGATAGATAGAACCACCGCGGCGGGACGCTTTACTGTCCCGCAGACTGCATCCCTAGTTACGCGCGGCTTCCGCAGAGTTATTCTTTTGAATTACCCGGTTGACGCTCGTATTCTTGCGCTTGAGTAGTTTCGGTAAGCTACATCTGGTCTTCGGCGTAGATCGCGGCACTGATGATCGCGCCACCCACCCGCCGCTTGCCGTAGCACAGCGGTACCGGGTTACCGGATGCCGTGGTGTTCTTGGCGCTGCCGAAGGCATAGCCCGGGGTGTTCTCCGGTGCCGCGCTGGTCTTGAGGCCGCCGGCTTGCGGGCTGAGCATTTGGATAACGCCGCCAGCAACAAGCGCAATCCCCGGGGCAAGCGTTGCGCCGGTGGTAAATGCGCTGGCCACGATCAATACGATACCAACGATGGTCTGGAGTATCCCGGCGCGCTTGCTTCCGGTGATCACTGGAACCACCCGTATTTCCCTGGCTCCGCCGAGAGTCAATTCGGATTCGCCGACGTTCTTCCTGTTGCGGAAAATTGCGAACTCCAGGCCGATAGACCTTGCTCGCGCGATGTCGCTCAGGAATCCCGGGTGATTCACATCGATTGCCCTAAGTGCCTCCCTGGTGTCTCCATGAGCGGATAGGGCATAGGTGTGTCGACGGCCGTATTTTTTGGCCAGTGAGCCACTGAGCAGAATGGTCGTGCGCGGTGCATATTCGATGGTAGTCATACCCGATCCTCAGCGTAAATAGCAGCGCTGATGATCGCGCCACCCCAGCGGCGGTGGCCGCAGCAAAGCGGTACCGGGTTGCCGGAGGCTGTGGTATTCCGAGCGGAGCCAAACGCATATCCCGGCGTGTTTTCTGGCGCTGAGCTCATCTTGAGGCCGCCAGCCTGGGGGCTGAGCATTTGGATTACGCCGCCGGCGACCATACCCACGCCAGATGCAAACAGGCCGGCTGATACTGGAGGCGCCCAGAGCGTGAAGAATGAAGCAGCTATAAGCAGCGCACCGACGACCGTTTGCAAAACCCCAGCGCGCTTACTGCCAACGATCACAGGCGCGATGATGATGTCGCCTTGTCCTTGGTAGGTGAGCTCGCTCTCCCCGATATTTTTCTTGCCTCGAAACACGGCAAACACGAGTCCGCGAGACTTTGCGTTAGACAGAAACCGTTCAAACCCTGGGATCTGCACTGACAGTGCTTTGATGGCCTCGGCCGTCGTGCGGACGGAGAACTGGTAGGACTTACCGAACTGCCGTAGCTGCCCGTACAGTTTGATGGTGGTGAGCGGGGCGTATTCGATTGCTGTAGCGGCCATGGAGCCTCCTATGGATTGGTGGACGGGGCTGGAAGCCCAAGGCGAATGGCGAGCACTGCGCGCGACATATGCGCCTGATCGATGGTCAACTGCTCCTGGCGCGGGTCGTAGTTCCACACCCGGTTGTAGATCGCATCGCTGGCCCGGGCGCCTCGGAATGTCCCCCTCAGCAGGTCGGCGGAAACCCTGGCCTCTTCCTCAGTGAAGAAGGGGCCGTCGACTGTCACTTGTTGGCCACCACTGACGTGCTGGACCTCCCACACCGTGTAGCCGGCGTCCGGCCCCTGGATCAGTTCGTAGGGTTTGAATTTCTGCGTTTTGCACGCTTCGGTAAAACGCTCTTGAAAGGTCATGTCTTCACACTCACAGAGTCTGCCGTTGATCGGCGCTACCAATACTTGCGTAGCGCACGGAGGGGCAGTTAGGCCGCTTCGGATTGATCAGGAGACGCTTTTGCGGTGGTGCGAGTGGGCATTTTCGCCAGCCATTCGCGAAGCGCTTCGGAGCCTTCGCAGCCCGATCTCCACTTCTCAAACCGGCCGGTGTACCCATTCGAATTGGCAACCATGCCACTCAGTGCAACACCGGCATTGGAGGCCGTGGCCAGCACGTCATCGTAGATTGCTAGCATCTGCTTGAGCCCTTCAATGTCTTCGGCGCGCGACGCGGCAATGCCTGCGCGCGAAAGGCTGTCAGCCGCCTCTGGCGATAACCCGGAGAGCATTGGGTTTGCCCTGAGCACCGCCTCTACAACGTCGGGGTGACTGCCTGCGCGCGCTTCAGCCACTAGGCGCTGACGCTCCTCCGGCTTGAGGCCTCGCACGATGGCTCGCAGCTCCTGATCAGCCAGGAAACCAACAACGTCCGAGCTAGCGCGCGGCGTGACCGCTGCGAAGCCGCTGGCCACTGTCTGGGCCAACGTGAGCATATCTTTTGCTGCCTTCTCCATCGCCGGCATCAGGGCGGGGATGATTCCATCAATCTGCTCCTTGCCCTTGCGCTCAATGGCAGCGGCGTTGAGGTCCTTGTTCTCGCGAATCGAGAGAATTTCCTCTCCGAGGTCTTTGAACGCCTCTAGCGACAAACCCTGCAAATGGCGAACAGACTTCAGCAAGCCACCGGCCTGCCAGGTGCCTTTGGTGCCATCGGGTCGCTGAATATTGAATGTTCTTGCCTCTACCTGGGAGTGCTCGTATTCGGAGTAATGGAGGTTGGCCAAGCCAACTTTGAGGACGGATCGTTTGCCGATTTTCATTGGGTTACCTTTTGATTGTCTGGCCGTGGTTCGGCCGTTTTTTGGTCTGAGGCTTCGCTCAGGATCTCGAATAGGGACACGCTCTCTTGGTTGCCGCCGCCGGCTGCTGCGGCGTGCAACTCGTCCATAAGGGCGCTTATCTCTTGCACGTCTCGATTGAACTGAGTGAGCCCGGATTGCTGACGCAGCTTTGCCACCTGGTTACGGATGTTCATGCCGGGCCTCGATGATCAGTTGGTACTGTTCTGCGACGTGCTCTTTGATGTTTTGCCCATCAGCCAGCGGCGGGAAGATCCAGGCACCAGAACTTGGGAATGGCCGCATATCCATCACACCTACCGGAGCGGGGCGGCGGAGGCTTTCAGTTGAGCGGACGTGGAGAATGAACGCCTCTGCCAGATTGGCCGCGTCGTTGCTATTCATGGTGCACAGTGGGAAGTGCATCACCGTTTGCGCGCCCAGGACTGGATAGTTGAATGAATGGCCCACGGTCTTTGGGTAGTCCATCTCGTCCTCAACCGCGTCAACCCTGCAGTCCACCACCGTCAACATAACGAGAACTGTCTCTTCGTCGTCGGCGCCGATCTTTTCTGCAATTCGCTTGAGCTCGGCCCGCATCCACTTAATGCTCATTGCCGCATTCCCTCCATCTGTTCGCGGAGTTCTTCGACGGCCTTCTGTAGCTCGGCAACCTCGATGACTCGGGCAACAGCGCCTAGCCCTTCGATCAATGCCTTGCCCTGGTCGGGCGGTAGCTCGCCGGCGGCAACTGCGCGAAGGATTGATTTGGCTGCGCTGGGCAAGTCGGTGTCGTCCAGGTCGAAGCACACTGTCTCGGCAGTTGGCTTGATTGGCGGCACCAGGCGCTCAAGGATCAGCCGGCAAGCCTGCATATCGCCCTTCTTGGCTGCTGTCAGAACCTTCTTTGTCACGGCGTCTGCACCTTCCGCGAGTCGGGCGCGCAGCTCTTGCGTCTGGCCGGATCGGCCGCCGGGATTACCCGACTGTCCGGGCTTCCATTTGCCGGCTTTATCGCGATCAGTCATGCGGCGGGCGATTCCATAGCGATGACCGGTTTGTTTTCAGCGAGCGCTATTAGCAGGGCGGATGCTTGAACGCTTCCGTCTGCTGCGGCTTCGCGAAGGCGGCCCCAGGCGGCAGCAACTTCGGAGCGAGTTGGTTTGTGCTGGCGTCCTCGGGCGGGCTTAGCTGTGTTCATAGGTGCTGCCTCGAATGGGTTTTGAGTGGCTCAAAAACTCACATTAGGCATGATCTGATCATTTATCCAGTGCTTTTTAGGTGCACTCTAGGTGATACACATAACCGGATTAAACGGGATTGAAATAGTTGGTTTTGGCGGGATTGGAGAGGGTGTTTTTGTTGCAGTAAATCGAGGATAGTCAAAGTGATACAGGGCTGGGATTTCAGCTCAGTCCGGCCTCAGATTGAGGGTGGGGCGGGGAGGGCTGACCTACCGTTTCGGTATGTCGGGTTTCCGTGCCACGTTTTGCGAGATTTGAAAACGTGGCGCGGATTCAATGTGTCCAAATTTGGACCGATCTTCCCCAAACGGGGCAATACCTCTGACTACGGGCATTTGTGAAAGCAGGATTTCCTGCTTTGGGAGGCTTGTGCTGGCCTGGCTCAACTCTGGCCTACGGACAGAATTGCATGAGGCGGCGCTTCACCACCTCACCGCCTACAGGTGAGCCAGGATCCCTACTACCTGCTTCAACCCTAACGCAGGACTGCCTATTCATCCTGCCAACTATCAGCAGCTGCGACAATTCCCTTCGCACGCATTCGTGCTATGAAAGGTACGCCGTCACCGGTGAGGTGACTTCCGTCGGGCAACGTTCCACTGTTCGGCTTGGCTGCGGTTAACGGGGCTCCGTAAACTTCTTTGTGGTACTCAAGACAGGCTTGTCCAATGCCCTGACCCTTGCAAGCATCTAACGCTAGATGGCAAATGTGGAAGTAAGTTGTGCCCGAATAGTCGTCCTCCCGCTCATCAAGTTCGATCGTGCCTACAAGTGCACCAGCTTCTCTCACATGAATTTTGTGCGTGTCATCCTCGATCTCAATCTCGTAAGTTTTGCCGTTCGTTTCAAATATTTTACTCATTTCAGGCCTCCATATGCCCAATCGATTCGAAAGACTATCAGCTTTCCCACAGCTGGCACCGAGTGCCGATGCGCGCAGTTTTAAGCGCATCTTCTACAAGTGGGGCACCTCCCGGCGAACACCTGCTCCGGCCTGCTGTCAGGTTTCGAGGGCGTGGTCATGATGACCATCACTCTGCGGCACCGCCTCTCCAAGCCCCGCCCTGAAACGTTAGGTAACGGCGAACTAACGTTAGGAGCGTTACCGAGGATCTGTCGGGATATCCGACACTTCTGGCTCCACACTTTTTGCGGAGTCGCCATTTTTGGATCGTCCCGCAGTTAGGCCGTACGGTCCGATTCGGCTCATATGGTCTGTCTCGAAGGGAAAGGGAGAGGGCGCCGTCCCTGGGCTTGCGGCAAAGGTATGGTGATGTTGACCACCCCTCCGTCTATTGTTGTCCACACTTTGTGGCCTTTCCGCCATGCTCAGTGAGACCAAATCGTCTCAGTGAGAGAGATTCGGCACATTTATCAATTTGCTCCTCATTGCCGAAGGCTATCAATTTGATGTCACCTGAAGTTGTGGGTGGGCTACCCTTACCAAGAGCTCCAAATGCGCCGTAGTCACAACTCAAGGCTGTGAGTGTGCCGGAGTTGATTTGCAGATGATGAAACGGCATATGGGGCTATAAATTACTGCCGTCTTCGATGGCTAAAAATTCTACGCCGGAAGGGTGGGATTCAAGCGCCCATACTAATTCTAGGAGTTTCGTTGATGTCCGATGGGAAAGCTTATGAGGTTTTTGTTCAGAGCCTTCAGCAAGCCATGCTGGATTCTGAGCGGTTTTCTGATCAGAAGACTATAAAGATCGAGCGCAATAAAAAAATAGAAGATAATTTTGGTATTGTGCGGGAGTTTGACCTGTATTGGGAGTATGAGCTCGCCGGGGTTTTATATAAGACCGTAATTGAATGCAAGGATTATGCGTCGAGAGTATCAATAGAGAAAATAGATGCTCTAATTGGGAAAATTCGAGATATACCAGATTTAAAGCCAGTCTTCGCGACTCGTACGGGCTATCAAAGTGGTGCCGAGCAAAAGGCTAAAAACAATCGCATTGATCTGTTGATTGTTCGAGAGCAGAGAGATGATGACTGGGTTGATAAAGACGGAAATTCTCTTATTCGAATGGTGAATATCAATATAGATGTGGAGTCTTGCCCAAGGATTACCGACTTTAGGCCTAGGGTCGACGGTGCATGGCTTAAAAAGAATTTGGACTTTGCTGAAGGGGTTAAACTCACTACGACTGGTTTGAATACCGATATTTTCATAGAAGATGTTTTTCGTGGTGAAACTTACTCGCTATATGATCTCGCATACCGACTGGATGGGAAGGCAGACGGTAAATATGGTGCTTTAATGTATGCTGAGGTTTTTGAGGAAGCTTATTTTATTAACGACGGCCTTAGGATGAAGTTGGTCTCCTATGAGGTGGATTATCAAAGGTCTAAACCACATAGTGAGTTAGTGGAAATTGACTTTTCAAAAGAGCTGATTGGGGTGATTGAATATATACATAAAGGGTCTTCGACTGCGATTTTTAGGGATAAAATAGTAAGGGATTGGAAATAGGGGAGCTCGAAAGAGAGTGTTTATTTACCGATCCTGCAAACTATTCCAGTCAGCGAGACCAAAACTACACGTATTTTAACATTTCACTATGGGCGCGGAATATCGCTGTGGGCGTTAGCCAGATGCGCGCAGTACCGCTCGCATCTTGCCAAAAGATCTAGTGCATTCAAGTTTAAGTCCTCCGACGTTGGCCTAGTTTCGGCCAGTCTCACTTTCTGGATTTGAACTCGGAGGGGCAGAGTTGAGATCCGACCCTTATCTAGAGTTTGAGACAAATTTGCTAGCTGGCTCAGAGTGTCGATGGGGTTTAGTGCAACTAACCTTTCGGTGGAAGCAATGTATCTAGTACTTTGATTCCATATTCGTTTGCGAATAATGAAACGATAATGTCGTTCGCGTCAAAGATAAAGAATTCCGTTTTTTTTGTCATGGCAAAAAAGTTCTTCGCTATTATTGCTCCACCTTGTTCAATTGCCTCAATATGATCAATGTCTGTTCGGTGGGGGAAGAATGCGGCTAAAGCCGCCGTTCCTAGCGCGCGCATCCCTTTAGAAGGTGACCAATGATCCCAATGCCAGATCCCTTTGGAAGGGCAGTATGTTTCGTTTTCGTTTTCGTCGCCCAGCATATACCCCCATTCTTTGCTATCCCACATCCACTGCGGCGGGGTAAGTGCTTTTCTTAACGGGTCAAGCACTTCGTGGGTGCTGGCGTTGCCGATTAGTGTCATAGGTAAATCACTAAAGTATGACTCTGCTCTGTCGCGGATGTTTGCAACTCTGATTTGCTCCGCCAGACAAAGTGTAATATCAGCTTGAGTAGCACCATTCGCCACCTGAAGTATGACAGGGCCAAGTGTGAGGCCTCTTCGGTGGTGGTCAGATAGATCTAAGTAAGTCCTGCTGCTGAGTAGTTTAGGTAGGCTATTTTTGCAGTCGGCGTCGATTATGATTGGAACTATATTTACTTCGTCATCATCTGCAAGGTTATCCATCATAGAAAGCTCTCGGTATAGGCCGGAGTCAACTTTTTGTGATGAGACTATATATTCATTGTCGCAAATGCAAAATATTGTTATTGGTCTTTTGCTGAGTGCTTTAGATATCGTGCTGTCAATAGTTTTTCCGTAGGGAATACTATCTCTATCCCAGAATACTTCGTACTGCCAAGATAAGTGAGAAATTATATTGTTTCTCATCCACTCCTTTTTTTCTAGTGTGCCGCCCCACGCATAAGAGATGAAGATATTGCCTTCCTTTTTCATTGATGTTTTCCGTAAGTCAAAATCAAATGGCATTTCTTAAAATGTTAACTCGTATCATTGGAGAGTCATCGCAAGGAAACGCTCCACATCATCAATCATGCCTTTCACATCCCCAGCCGTGAACTCCTCTGGTTTACCATGCGCGGCGCTGTTGCGGATTGCAGCCAAAGCGGTGATCCGTTTTTTCTGACTGGCGTTATATGCGCCGGCCTTAGCCAGGTCATCGTTCATTTTGTTGAGGCTACCGTGCTCTAGCTCATGGGTAGTACACAGATCGCGCAAAGTGGTTTCGAGCACAACTCCAGCAATAACTGCCGCAGCTGTTGCGTAACCCGACTTGAGGAGCTCTTCCGATTGCTCTAGTTCTATGGTGAACAGCTCTGCCTGAACAAGATTGCGGACCGTATTGAGGTAGCCGCCTTCAAAATCATCTTTCGCCGCCAGAAATATCGCTCGTTGCCGTTTGAGAATGTCGTAGTTTGTGTTTCCGCCCGCTACGTTAACAGCGTTTTTCAAGCTTTCCAGATGGTGAGATTTTTCCCCGCACACCCCGAGCAATAGGGTCTTTGCTTTGATCTGCCAATTGAGTAAGTCATTCTGGTCGACGTAGTCGGCTTGACGGCCAGTCAGTGCGTTTCTGGAGGTCGTTTTAGCGGAGGCGATACTCTCAACCTGGGCTACAAGCTCGGCGAATCGCTTATCGAAAAGCTTCGTCATTTCGAATTCCTTTTTCTAATCGTTTGGCTTGACACGCTGCAAGTGGAAACAGGCCACCGATCGCCGGCGGCCTGTCGCGTGATATTAACCTCTAGCGTCTCGCCCTGGTTCATCCTCAGCTACCCGGAAACGCCAATACCGATCTGGTTTTACCCAAACCACATTTTCCGGCGTTAACTTACGAAAGGCGGCCAGCACGGCCTTGCCAATCACCTGGTTACCGTCGGAGTTTTCAACCAGCAAATCTTCCCGGCCTGATTTGACAAGAAAGTCCACAACGTCGTCTTGATAGATGCACGAATCTCGTTCGATCTCAGCTAGCATCCACTGAGCAACAGAGTCAGTATCCATTAGCTTTTCTCGGGTTTTACGAGCTCTAGAGACTCGAGTTTGAAGCGTCCCGTATCCAGTTTTTTTCCTGCAAACCATTGGCAATCGTAGCTTTTGTAGTACTCACTCCAGCCTTCCACTGTCATGTCAGGGCCGCCTGACTTCAATTTGACGATGTCGCCGACCTTAAATTCTTTTCCTGTAGCCATGATTTCCAAATCCTCGTAGGCAGGGGGCATCCCTGTGATTTCGATATGGGGGCTGGCCATTTGCTTTCAAGTGACTCATGGCTGCAGTCGATGGGCCTGCAATTATTTTTCACTCTCTGTTGCGTCAGCACTAACAGCGTGACATTATCTTTTTGTGTCAGCACTAACAGGAGGGTGATATGGAAGATTCGGGCAGCGCGCCAAGCAAGCGAACCGGGGCGGACCGGCAGCGAGAATTCGCGGAGCGGCAGAAAACAGCAGGATACAAACGGACAACTGTCTGGATTCACGAAGAGACAGCAAAGGAGGGGATCAGAGCGGCAAGGGCAGGAAAGCCACTTGAGCCGATGGAGTCGAAAGACCCCTTGAGCTGGGCGGCAGGCTGGATAAGCGAGAAGGGTAAGCAGTAGGTGAACTGATTGTTTACCCCAGCAATCGGCTGAAAATTTAGCCGATCGGTTCGATGGTCCAGATTTGGGCCATCTCAGAAGAGGTGCCAAGCCGCTGCGCTAACAGCGGCCTGGCGATCACACGACGAAACTTGAAGGTAGACGTCATGCAACTTTACCAAAATATCAGTAACGCCCTGAAAGGCCAAGATAAGTCCGAATCTGAAGGGGAGGGGGCGGTAGGCACTGAGGTGTACGGCTCTAGCTCCGTAGACTTGCCTTTCTTCACCGAGAACCAGCGAACCTTGGTGATGGAGCTAATCCTGGCAGAGCGCCGTCACGCTACCCGGTGGTGGACACACCTAAGCGAGTTGCGGCGGCGTAAGGAGCTCCCTGAGTGGGTTGCGGCGGACATTGGCACTCATGATGAGCATGACCGTCTGCTTGAGAGTAGGAAAGCTGTCAATCAGGCTTTGTTCGGATCGGATGACCTGGGCGGCGATCAGCAATACCGCGCGGTGGTGCTGGAGTAGGGCTGGCAAACTACGAAACCTTCGCAGCATCAAGGGCACTACCCCGAAACAGGGTGGTGCCCTTTTTTCATTTGCTGGCGGCGGGGGCCTTTTCGGCAAGGTAGATCATGTGGAGCTGTATGCCTCCAACCACTCATCAACACTTTGCTCCTGGGGTGGCTTAAGGGTGTGTATGGGGGAGCAAATACTTATCTTATTACCGTACTCCCTTATTACCTTGTTTCCGTGGTTTTCAGCGCACGTAGTTGAATTCGGCTGAAACCCTTGTAGCTCGTGGTCTGTAGCAGTTTCCTTGTGCCCTGAGATTGTGCCCTCCTTGTGCCCTCCTTGTGACTTAGTTGTGCCCTCCTTGTGCCCTAGAATCGCCGATCGAGCTTGATCAGCAGCGATGGTCACGTGCCGGATTGACTGCACATCAAGGCGCTCATTGGTTACGCTGCCCGTCAGTAAGAAACTGGATAGTTTGCCCATGCATTTGTGGAACCGCTGCATCCGATCTGGCATCTGCAAACCCATGGACGCCCAGAACTTGTAGAAGTGGCTCCGCTCACCTACGCGGAACTCGCCAGCAGGAAGAGGATCACCGGCCTTGCCGCCCGCCGTGGTCCGCTTTCGAGCCAGGTCCACGTTGAAGATGGCGTATGCGGGTTCACCTGTGATCACCGATGCGAAAATTAGAGTCAGGCCCGCAGCTCTGCGCTTCCCGTAGTGACCAGTGCGGTGTCCCACGTACTCGTAGGCGTCAATGCCGGCCGCAACCAATACCGATCGGCAGATCTCTCGCGCATTGGCATTCATCCACTCAGCCGGCACGGGCTTGCCGCTCGCCGGTTGAATGGCGAGCTGCCCACGCTCAATGCTCACCGCGTCGCCACGGCGAAGTAGTTTTGTGGCTAGGCATTCCACTGAATCGACCTCAGCGTAACTCTGCTGGATAACCAGCGGGCCGAAGCCCACAAGCAGCTCACAGGAAGACGCAAGAGGTCGCCGCAAAACTGCGGAGACCTCTGCGAACTCTGGATTACGACGCTTCGCGCATCAGGATGTACTTGGCCACGCGGTGAGGTGGCCGGCCTGGCTCGGTGGACTCGTGCGTCCAATAGGTGCGGATCTCATGACCCTTTTTCCTGAGGCGGCGGATGGTGTTGGGGGGCTGGACGATATCCAGGTCCTTGGCGGCTTCGATGGTCGATACCGGCCCGTTTCGCAGGGCCTCCATCATCTTGCAGTCTTGCTCTGTTGAAGAATGACGTGTCATAGTTTGCCCTTCACGTTGGTGCTATCCAGTGTGTTTTCGCTAAGGCGGTGCTCGAACACCGCCTTGGCAATCTTCCGCGCAGCCCTGCGCAACCCCCAATCCTTATTCTTTTCGCACTTCACCGTGCGCCGACCTTTGCTGCGCGCTCGATAAAAGCCTTCAGCTCGGATGCCAGTGCCAGGCGTCGGCGGCCGATTTTGAAAGTTTTGAGTTCACCTTGAGCGATCAGCTCGTAGGTGGCCGAGCGCGAGATACCTAGAATGCGGGCAGATTCTTCGACGCTCACCGATAGCGGCGCCATTTGTTGCTGTGCTTGTTCCATGGTGGTCTCCCAAAAAACGAAGCCAGAGAGGCGTCGTGTTTCGCTAGCCTACATCGCACAAAACTATATTTGCAAGCAAAAGCTAAATTGACTCGTACTCGCATGGATTGACAGGGGTTTGCGCGTCGCGCAAGCTGTGGCAATCAGGTCAGTCAGGCTGACCTCATCAGAGTAGATGGAAATGTATGGCCACTAAGACAAGTAAGCGGACTGGCGAATCGAGCACCACGGTAGCCGTGGGCATTAGGATTGACCCTAAAATTAAGTTCGCGCTGGATATCATGGGGCGCCTACAGAAGCGCTCGCTTACTGCAGTGATTGAGTGGGCAATATCGAACGCTATTGCTCAGCAGAGTTTGGATTTCGACGGCAATACTCTGTCCTCTGTTCTCGATAAGGTCTGGTCTACCGACGAGTCTGCAAGGCTGGTAATGCTCGCTCACCACCTACCTGAGGCTCTCACTTATGACGAGCTCAGGATTTGGGAAACAATTAAGGCCTCCGATTATTTCTGGCACACCTACCCGGACGGTTCTTTTGGAAATGACTTCAACCGATTGGTCTTATCCCGTGTCAGGGGGGCCTGGAAAGAGACTTTGGATCATGTTGAAAAACATAAGTCATCTCCAACAATAGTTGCGATGACGCCCGATGACATCATCGTTGATATTCCGTTCTAGAGTCTAAATGAGCTCCACCGCCGCCGCCTTGGTGCCTGGCGCCAAGTGCGCGTAGCGCAGCGTCATTTTGATATCGGCGTGCCCCAGCAGATCCCGCACCGTGTTGAGCGGTACGCCAGCCATTACCAGGCGTGAAGCGAAGTCGTGACGCATATCGTGCCAGCGGAACCCGACGATCTGCGCCCGCTCAAGCAATTTGAGCCAGGCGCTTTTCACGTCCTCAAAACGACCGCCGCCTTGGCCAGGGAAGACATACGGCGACTCGCTCACCTGCTTTTTCCAGGCTTCCAGCACACCGATGGTCTCCTTGTTCATCGGGATGTGGCGCGTATCGCTTGTCTTGGCGGTGGCCCCGGCGACTGTGATTGTCTTTGTATCGAAGTTCACCGCTGACCATTTCAGGTCGAACAGCTCTCCGCGCCTCATGCCGGTATTCAACGATATCAACACCATTGGCTTCAGGTGATCGGTAAAGGGCAGTTCCAGCAGGCTTGGCATCGGCTCTCTATGGCGGTCCGTTCGCCAGGTGTTTGCACTCTCGCGCTCAGCTCTCATTTCATCCTGTCGAGCGTCCAGGGCGTCGCGCAGGCGCTTGGTCTCGTCAGCAGCCAGGTAGCGAATCACCCCCTTTGAATCGACTTTGAGCTGTTTCAGCTTGGCCAGCGGGTGTGTGTCGATGTACTCCCATTCAACGGCGCGACTGAAAACACCACTGATCGAGCCCATTTTTCGATTCACCGTCGATGCCTTGTTGCCGGCTTGCATCCATCCGGTGCGGATCTGCTCCAGGTCTCGCCCGGTGATCGCGTCCAGGCGCTGGGACATGATTGGATCAAAGTTATTGCTTAGGGTGTGTTGTGTCTTCTCGTGGCCTTTGTGATGAGCTTTGAACCACGGCATATAGGTGTCGTCGATGAAATCGCGCAGCGAGGGCAGGGCTGACCCCTTGCGGCCCTGGGCGATGGCCAGGGGCTCGCCGTGGGCGTGCGCATCGGCTAAGTACTGGGCGGCCTCGGTTCGGGCTTGGTCTAGAGTAAGCACGCCGACACGCCCGAGGGTGGCGTTTTTGTTTCGGCCCCAAGTGACCATGTAGGACTTGTGACCGCTGGGCAGCACGCGAATGAAGAAGCCGGGTTGCACGGTGTCATGCACGCGGTATGCTTTCGCCTCGGCGGCTAGGCTGCCAATTAGCTTCTGAGTGATTTTGGATTTCAAGGGTTCGTCCGTGACAGCGGGGTGGCAGCAAAACGCACTATACCGCTCGATGTTCACGGACTCAATGGGACTAAAAGGCCCAGTAATACTGGGCTTGTGGCTGTACCTATTGGGTCTAAATTGACCCTCCTAAGGGGAAGGTTGGCCGTTCGAACCGGCCCTGGGACACCACATAATCGTTCCTGCCCCCGCGGCCGGAACGTCAGCAAGCCCCGATCAGATTTATCTGGCGGGGCTTTTTTGTGGCCGGGCGTTTGAGTGCGGCAGTCTTTTCAAACACCAACCGAACCTTGCCCGCGTTTGAGGTTCACACGGGAGGCATGGGTGGGGCGGAGCAGGTATTCGTCTGCATCGTGTACCTCGCAGGTCACTGTCGAGCGTCTGACACGTAGCCAATTGGCATGAGCAAAATATTCCCCGGCAACCGCGTGTTTTGGCTGTCCGGACCCGACGACCCGGGACTATCATTCCGGTAGTCCTGACACCCACTGCAAGGAGCCGCTCGGAACGCCGATGCGCCAGATCTGGAAACCTTTTCGAGCCCTTTATTTTGCTTCCCTGATGATGCTGATCGGCTCTGGCCTGCTCAGTACTTACCTGGCCTTGCGCTTGGCGGCAGATCACGTCGACAGCCTGTGGGTGGGTGCGTTGATGGCTGCCAACTATTTTGGCCTGGTATTGGGGGGCAAGATCGGTCACCGCCTGATTGGCCGCGTCGGGCATATCCGTGCCTACGCCACCTGTGCAGGGATCGTCGGCGCGGCGGTGTTGGGCCACGGGCTGATCAACTGGCTGCCAGCCTGGATTGTGCTGCGGATGATTGTCGGCCTGGGCATGATGTGCCAGTACATGGTCATCGAAAGTTGGCTTAACGAGCAGGCTGAAGCCAAGCAACGCGGTGCGGTGTTCAGCGGCTATATGATTGCGTCGTACCTGGGCCTGGTGCTGGGCCAACTGATCCTTGTGATGCACCCTGAGTTGGGCCTTGAGTTGCTGATGCTGGTCGCGCTGTGTTTTGCGCTGTGCCTGGTGCCGGTGGCCATGACTCGCCGTATTCACCCGGCACCTCTGCATCCGGCGCCGATGGAGCCGCGCTTCTTTATCAAGCGGGTGCCGCAGTCCCTCAGTACGGTGTTGGGGGCCGGGCTGATTGTGGGTTCCTTCTATGGTTTGGCGCCGCTTTACGCGTCCCAGCAGGGGCTGACTACGGAGCAGGTCGGTCTGTTCATGGGTAGCTGTATTTTCGCCGGGCTGCTGGTGCAGTGGCCGTTGGGCTGGTTGTCCGATCGGTATGACCGCGCGCTGTTGATTCGCTGCTTTGCCTTGTGCCTGGCGGTGGCTGCGTTGCCGTTGGCGATCATGACCCAGGTGCCGTTGGAAGTGCTGTTTGTCGCAGGCTTTCTCTGTTCTCTGGTGCAGTTCTGCCTTTACCCGCTGGCCGTGGCGTTTTCCAACGACCACGTCGAGGGTGATCGGCGGGTGTCGCTTACGGCAATGTTGCTGGTGACCTACGGTATCGGCGCCAGTGTCGGCCCGCTGTTGGCCGGTGTGGTGATGAAGCTGTTCGGCAGCCACATGCTGTATGCGTTTTTCAGCCTGTGTGCGTTGATCCTGGTGTGGCGCATCCGGCCCAAGGCCGTCACCAACCTGCATCAGGTGGACGATGCACCGCTGCATCACGTGGCGATGCCTGACAGCATGTCCAGTTCGCCGCTGGTGGCGTGTCTCGACCCGCGAGTGGACGAGCAGGTGGTGCAGGAGCAGATGCAGACCGCGGTTCCGGACCCTGAGCCTGAAGTCGATCCCGAGGTGGAGGAGCCATCACCCGTCACCGAGCCCCCGGAGCATCCGGACCCGGATGATCACCCTCACGACTTGAGCAGGGCGCGCCCCTGAAAGCAAAAACGGGCAGTTCCCTTGAGGAACTGCCCGTTTTTCTATCGCGATCTTTAGTGTTTAAAAATCATCGTCCTTGTCGAAGCGGCGAGCTTCACGCTGCAGTTGATACACAAACCGCTCGACCTGACGCTGCACCAGCCCGCTCATGTTATGAAAGCGTACGCCGGCGAAGGTGGTGTTGATCCTTTCTTCGAAGTGCAGGTAACGCAGTTCCACCGAGGTGGTCATGCTGCCAAAGGGCAGGGCGGCGATAAACCGGTCGTAGACCTGGCCCAGTTGCAGGCGCTCGGAGATGTCCCCTTCGAAACGCAATTTGCAGCCGGTGGCGGAAATGTCCAGCAACTTGCCACTGATGGGGGCCTTGAGTTTCTCGCCACCCAGTTCGACGCTGACCAGTTGCGCCAGCTTCAGGGCGGCGCGGAAGGCATTGCGACGCTGATGGTAGATCACTTCGTCGGGCATGCTGCCGCGGTAGATGCGGTGGCCGCCAGCTTCGTCGATGGTCAGGGTGCCGTTGCTTTCCCAGGCCACTCGCACGCCATCGTGGAAACCTTCGATACGGAAAGCTTCGCCATTCTCAAGGTAGCGTTCGCCGTCCCGCGGGATCATTTCGTCCAGGGCTAGCGTCTTGCTGTCGCGGTCGATTTCCACCAGGTAGCTTTGAAAGCGCTGGTTGCGTTCGTGGAAGGTGATGATCAGCGGATCATGGCTCTCTTGTAGCATCCGCAAGGTGCCCGCGATTTCCAGCGGCGTGGTAAGTACCTTGGGTGGCTGCGGAGCATCTTCCGCGTTAGGGGCGTTGAACACGGTTCTTCCATCTCCAGACAAAATACGACTACACGCAAGTGCTTTCATTTTGCCAGCATGTGACGCGCCTTGGATAGGGCGCGCGTGAGCTGGTTTCAGGCTTGGCTGCGGGTGCTTGGCTTGGCCAGGCGTGAGGTGGAGCCTTGAGCGTTGTAGAGGGCCGGAGGCTCGCCGCCGTGGAGGATACGCAACTGGTTGGCGGTGGTGGCTTGTTGCAGCTGGATCGCCTGGCCGTTGAGGAGGTTGGTTTCCTGGCACAGGGTCAGCAATTGGTTGAGTTCTTTGCTTTGGGCCAGCAACTGGTCGCCCACCGTAGAGTGGCTGGCGAGTTGCTCCAGGCCTTTGTGGTCGGCCGAAAGGCCCAGGCTGACGAGAATCTGGCTGCGCTTCTTGCCGTGCTGTTCCAGCAGGACGATCAGCGATTGCTTGCGCGCCAGAATTTCTTCCAGCATGCGCATGTCCCGCCCGAACAGGGCCAGGGACTCTTCCCGAAGTAGCTCCAGCAACTGCTGTGCGGGAGGCAGGTCTTCAATGATCAGTTGTAGCAAGTTTTCGTCGTGCATGGCTGGCCTTGGGTTTTAAGCGTCCAAAAGCCTGGCGCAGGCCTTTGCCTAGCGCTCGGCTTCGAAGTTAAGCAGCTTGCTGGCTACACGGTTGCTGTCGACCTTATAGCTGCCATCCGCAATCGCCTGCTTCAATTCAGCCACGCGGGCTTTATTGACAACTGGCTGATCGCTCAGCGAGTCAGTGACCTTCTGCAACTGTTGAGCCTCATTGCTCAGGTGTACCGATTCCCCGCTTTGGCTCGCGCCGGCCTGTTCTGTCTTGGCAGGCAGAGGCTGGGACTTGGCTTCAACGCTGTCTTTGGCACCGTTGGTGCGCGAAGAACCGGGCGTTGGCAGGGCGTTATTCAAACGACTGAAATCGATGACCATGTTAAAAAAACCTCTGGGTATTTGGACGCTTGCCATGTTTTCGGCCATACCCGGACAAACTTTAGGCTCGATTGACAATAAACCTATACGCGATGCCGCGTTGCACACAGTGTAGGAAAAGCCGGCGTCCGATGCCAGTGATCTATAAAGCCACCTCAACTTGCCCCGGCGCCGTCACCCGGGCCTTGATCACGCGGTTGGAGTTGAGGTTCTTCACGCGAATCTGTTCACTCATGCCGCCATTGGAGAGGGCTTCCCCGGGCATTTTTACATTCAGGCCGCCGCTGCTGGCGGAGATCACCACCTGGTCACCTTTGCGCACCACTTCGGCCTGTTCAAGATGGACCAGGGTAATCACCTGGTCGGTGACCATTGGTCGGGTAAGTTTCTGCCCGAGCGCCTGATCCAGGGACGTGAGATAGCCCTGATTGATCAGGCTGATGTCCCGCTCGCGCATCGCAATGTCCTCATCACCAATGATTCCGGTGCGTTTCAGCGGGCGTGTCACCACCACGACATCGCGGAACAATTTGACCTGGGCCGGCACAAACACCGTCCAGGGCGAGGCGCCTTCACAGCGCACCTTCACGGTCACGCGCCCGATGGGCTGGGCAGGACTTTCCAGCGAAGCTGTCAATTCTCTGTCACACATGGGCATGCGCAGGCGCGGATCCAACTGGTTGACCTGGATTTCATAGCGGCCCGGTGTCTGCGTCGTCGCCAGATAATCTTCTACAGTGAACTCAAGAAAGCCTTGAGTGACGCCGATAAGTAGATCAGGCAAGGTGACGTTATCGGCGCGGGCCGGCTGGCCCGTAGCCAAGGCAAGCAACGCCATCGAGACGCAGAGCAATCTGCGGTACTGTGGGGATCGGAGGCGTCGGGAAACTGTCGTTTTGATGTCCATGGCCAATAAAAAAGCAAAGCTCGTGCCGTTTAGTGTTGGGTACGCGTCGTACCCCTAAGTTTTAGCGTAGGAGTCTGTGCATGGCCGGTGTAATGGATTCAGTGAACCAGCGCACACAGCTGGTGGGGCAGAATCGCCTGGAGTTGCTGCTGTTTCGTCTGGACGGCAAGCAGCTTTACGGGATTAACGTCTTTAAGGTTCGGGAAGTACTGCAGTGCCCCAAGCTGACAATCATGCCCAAGTCCAGCCCGGTGGTTTGCGGTGTGGCCAATATCCGTGGCGCGACCATCCCGATTCTTGACCTGGCCATGGCCACCGGCTCGTCGGGTTTGCAGGATCGCGAGAGTCCGTTCGTGATCATCACCGAGTACAACACCAAGACCCAGGGTTTCCTGGTGCGCTCGGTGGAACGCATCGTCAACATGAACTGGGAAGAGATCCATCCGCCGCCCAAGGGCACCGGCCGCGATCACTACCTCACGGCAGTGACGCGGGTCGACAACCAGTTGGTGGAAATCATCGACGTGGAGAAAATCCTCGCCGAAGTGGCTCCGACCTCGGAGGCAATATCGGTGGGCGTGGTAGACGCCGAAACTGCGCACAAGGCGATCTCGCTGCGGGTGCTGACGGTGGACGACTCCTCGGTGGCGCGCAAACAGGTGTCCCGTTGCCTGCAGACGGTTGGCGTTGAAGTGGTGGCGCTCAATGACGGTCGACAGGCCCTGGATTACCTGCGCAAGCTGGTGGATGAGGGCAAGAAGCCGGAAGAAGAATTCCTGATGATGATTTCCGACATCGAGATGCCGGAAATGGACGGCTACACCCTCACGGCCGAGATACGCAACGACCCACGCATGCAAAAACTACATATCATCCTGCATACTTCGTTGTCGGGTGTATTCAATCAGGCGATGGTCAAGAAGGTCGGTGCCGATGACTTCCTGGCCAAATTCCGCCCTGATGACCTGGCATCCCGGGTAGTCGACCGGATCAAGGCAGCAGATCACGGCTAGGGGCCTTTTCCCTGGCGGTCACACGATTTAAGAGGCGGTATCATTGTCTACGGGTAATTTGGATTTCGAACAGTTCCGGGTCTTCCTGGAAAAAGCCTGTGGCATATTGCTCGGTGAAAACAAGCAGTACCTGGTATCCAGCCGTCTCAACAAACTGATGGAGCAGCAAGGCATCAAGTCCCTCGGGGAGTTGGTGCAACGGATCCAGGGTCAGCCGCGCAGCGGGCTCAAGGAGATGGTGGTCGATGCCATGACCACCAACGAAACCTTGTGGTTTCGCGATACCTATCCGTTTGAAGTGCTCAAGAACAAGGTGCTGCCTGAGGCGATCAAGGCCGCACCGGGACAGCGCCTGCGCATCTGGTCGGCGGCCTGTTCGTCGGGGCAGGAACCGTATTCGATTTCGATGTCCATCGATGAGTTCGAGCGGACCAACATGGGCCAGTTGAAGGCCGGGGCGCAAATTGTGGCCACGGATTTGTCCGGCACCATGCTCACCAACTGCAAGACCGGTGAGTACGACAGCCTGGCATTGGGGCGGGGGTTGTCTCCGGAGCGCTTGCAGCGTTTCTTCGATCCTAAGGGCGCGGGGCGCTGGGCGGTCAAGGCGCCGATCAAGAGCCGGGTGGAGTTTCGCTCGTTCAACCTGCTGGACAGTTATGCCAGCCTGGGCAAATTCGACATGGTGTTTTGCCGCAACGTGCTGATCTACTTCTCGGCCGAGGTGAAGAAGGACATTCTGTTGCGCATCCACGGCACCCTCAAGCGCGGTGGTTATCTGTTCCTGGGTGCTTCCGAGGCGTTGAACGGTTTGCCGGATCATTACCAAATGGTGCAGTGCAGCCCTGGGATCATTTACCAGGCCAAGTGATGAATGCTTGAGCAAAAAAGGGAGGCCTGCACAGGCCTCCCTTTTTTTATGGCCGCAAAGCGGCAAGCCCGCATTGCCGCTTTACTGGCGTTTCGCGGAAACCCTTTGCCGCTTTTCTGGCATTGCCGCCGGCAATTGCCCCGCAACCCCTTGATTTACGGCGCCCAAGCAACTTGGCATGGCCCTTGCTAAATCCTAGTTACGAAAAGCAGGTCAGCCCCTAAAGGTTTCCGCCATGAGCATCAGCTTCGATAAAGCGCTCGGTATCCACGAACAAGCCCTGGGCTTCCGCGCCCAGCGTGCCGAAGTCCTGGCCAACAACATCGCCAACGCCGACACCCCGAACTACAAGGCTCGGGACCTGGACTTCTCTGCCGTGCTCGCCGCACAGCAAGACAAGACCAAGAACGGCACCTTCGCCCTGAACATGACCAACAGCCGTCATATCGAAGCGCAAGGCCTGGGCAATGGTGACGAGTCGCTGCTGTATCGCACGCCGATGCAACCGTCGATCGACCAGAACACCGTGGACGCGCAACTGGAGCAATCGGCCTACGCCGAGAACTCGGTGAACTTCCAGGCCAGCTTCACCCTGCTCAACAGCAAATTCAAAGGGCTGATGTCAGCCCTGCGTGGAGAATAAGCCATGTCCCTCGCCAGTGTTTTCAATATTGCCGGTAGTGGCATGAGCGCCCAGACCACGCGCCTCAACACCGTCGCCAGTAACATCGCCAACGCCGAGACCGTGTCCTCGAGCATTGACCAGACCTACCGTGCCCGCCACCCGGTGTTCGCCACCATGTTCCAGGGCGGCCAAGGCGGCCAGAGCGGTAGCGGCGATTCGCTGTTCCAGAACCAGGATGCCGCGGGCCAGGGCGTGCAGGTGCTCGGTGTGGTCGAAGACCAGAGCAACCTGGATGCCCGCTACGAGCCGAATCATCCCGCCGCTGATGCCAAAGGGTACGTGTACTACCCCAACGTCAACGTGGTCGAGGAAATGGCAGACATGATTTCCGCCAGCCGCTCGTTCCAGACCAACGCGGAAATGATGAACACCGCCAAAACCATGATGCAGAAGGTCCTGACCCTGGGTCAGTGATAAGGGGCGCCAAATAATGGCCATTGTTGATACCAGCTCGACGAACACCGCGGTCCAGGACCTTTTCAATTCCAAGGTCAAGACGGCGACAGATAACAGCAGCGTCGGCGACGCAGCCAAGTCGGCGACGGGCAACCAGTCGTTGGGCAAGGACGCGTTCCTGCAACTGCTGGTCACCCAGCTGAAAAACCAGAACCCGCTGTCGCCTCAGGACAACGGCGCGTTCGTGGCACAACTGGCTCAGTTCAGCAGCCTGGAAGGCATCAACACCCTGAACGACTCGGTGAATGCGATCTCCAGCAACTTCAGCTCTTCCCAGGCGCTGCAGGCGTCGTCGCTGGTGGGCCGCTCGGTGATCACCCAGACCGACAAGGCCATGGTCGACACCAGCAAAAGCATGACCGGTTCCGTGGCGGTGACGGCGGCAACGGGCAACGTCTCGGTCAAGATCACCGACAAGGACGGCAACGTCGTTCGCACCATCGACATGGGCGCCCAGAGCGCCGGCAATTCCAGCTTTGTCTGGGACGGCAAGAACGATGCGGGCGAGACGGCGGCTCCCGGCACCTACACCTTCAATGCCACCACCAAGAATGACAAGGGCGACTCGGTTGCCCTGCTCACCTCGCTGCCGGCAACGGTGACCAGCGTGACCCTGAGCCAGACCGGCGGCGAAATGCTGCTCAACCTGGCGGGCGGCATGGGCAGTATCAAGCTGTCGCAAATTCAGACTATCGGTACATAGAGCCGGCTAAATACGGCAAAAGGAGAGAACAATGTCTTTTAACATCGGCCTTAGCGGCCTCTATGCGGCCAACAAACAACTGGACGTGACCGGCAACAACATCGCCAACGTCGCGACCACCGGCTTCAAATCGTCCCGTGCCGAATTCTCGGATATCTACGCGGCGTCCAAGCTGGGCACCGGCCAGAACAGCATCGGCAACGGCGTAAACCTGGCGGCAGTGTCCCAGCAGTTCACCCAGGGTGACGTCAACAACAGCGGCGGCACGCTGGACATGGCGATCCAGGGCGGCGGCTTCTTCGTGCAGAAGGGCAGCGACGGTTCGCTGGAGTACACCCGTAACGGTGCCTTCCGTGCCGACAAAGACGGCTACATCACCAACAACACCGGCACCTCGCGCTTGCAAGGCTACGCGGCGGACG
This sequence comes from Pseudomonas sp. TH34, assembly GCF_016650865.1. Classification (NCBI taxonomy): domain Bacteria; kingdom Pseudomonadati; phylum Pseudomonadota; class Gammaproteobacteria; order Pseudomonadales; family Pseudomonadaceae; genus Pseudomonas; species Pseudomonas sp. TH34. Next base: position 438,754 of record NZ_JAEKFB010000001.1, on the reverse strand, counting down.
CCGATGGCAACATCCAGAAGGGCGCCTTGACCGACCTTCAGCTCAACCTGTCGTACCTGCCGCCGAAGGCTTCGAGCAAGGTGGACTCCACCAGTAACCTGAACTCGTCCTCGCCGGTGATCGACCAGACCAAGACCCCGTTTGATCCGACCAAGTCGGAGACCTTCACCACTCAATACTCCACCACGCTCTACGATACTCAGGGCAACGCGCATCCGATGGTGCAGTACCTGGTGAAGACGGACTCCAACACCTGGAAGTCCTACACCCTGATCGATGGGCGCAATCCTGACGGCTCGCCGATCAGTGGCACCGGTACTGACGTCAAGGCACCTGTTGCCTCGACGCTGTCGTTTGACACCGCCGGCAAGCTCTCGGGCATCATCACCCCGCCAGCCACTGCTTCGAACACCACCCTGACCATTTCCGACTGGAAGCCGGGCGCCCTGGTCAATGGTGTCTGGACGTCTAACGGCGCGGCCGCCAACACAGACGGCGTGGCCGTCAACATGGCGAACATCACCCAGTTCAACTCGGCTACCTACCGCAACCCGCCCACCACCGACGGTTACGCCACCGGTCAAATCACCGGGCTGAAAATCGACGGCAGCGGTGTGTTGTTCGCCACTTTCAGCAACCAGCAGAGCAAGGCCATCGGCCAGCTCTCCCTGGCCAGCTTCAACAACGAGCAGGGCCTGCAGCCAGCGGGCGGCACCACCTGGAAAGAAACCTTCGCGTCGGGCCAGCCGGGTTTTGATACCCCGCAAGTCGGGACCCTGGGTTCGATCGTGGCCAACTCCCTGGAGAACTCCAACGTCAACCTGACCAACGAGCTGGTGGACCTGATCAAGGCCCAGAGCAACTATCAGGCGAACGCCAAGACCATCTCCACCCAAAGCACCATCATGCAGACCATCATTCAGATGACCTGATGTTGTCGCCTTAAGCCGCATCACTGGAAAAGCCCCTCGGTCGAGGGGCTTTTTTTTGCCTGTCGATTGTCCAGGGCAGTCACTGGATGACATGGTTTTGGCGGAACGCCCTACGCCTGTTTTTCCACCTACGAAGCCAAGAAGGCTGAGGTCAACGGGTGGAGAGCAGGCTATGGCGAGTGTGGCGGTTTCAGGTGGTGTCATCGGGGGCGCGGTTTTTTCAGGTCGGGGTGTTGCGACGTCGGATCCGCTGGGCGATGGAAAAAACAAGGGTGTTTCTAACGAGGAAACGCTCAAAAAACTGCTCACGGCGTTGGATGATGCCGAGAAAACCTCCAAGAGCCAGCTCGCGCAGGATCTGCGAGACAAGCTCAACGAAGTGCGAGGGGAGATCGGTGACGAGAAATTCAAGGAAATCCTCAGCAAGCTGATTGAAGAGGCTTCCGGGCAATGGCTTGAGTTCCTCAAACAATTGCTGAAGATATTGTTTCCGGACTCGGACGACACGCCGCCCTCTCCTGCGCCATCCCCGGCACCACCACCACCATCGCCAGGTGGTGGTGGTGGTGGTGGTGGTGGTGGTGGTGGTGGTGGGGCCAATAGAAATGATTTTGGCCCCAGCGAGCCCATGAACAACAAGCCGCTGACCGAAGGTTCAAGGCATTTCAACTACAAGCCCGACAACAGCAATCCTGGAAAGAAGCCGGACAATATCTGGAGTGGCTTCAGCCAGGGCCCTGATGGTAACTGCGTCACCGTTTCCGCGATAAAGGGGGCGATGATGCGTTACGGTCAGAAACCCACGGACGTTTTCAAGGAAGTGAAAGAGACGGGGGACGGCTATCACGTGAAAATGCGTGACGGCTTTGAGCTTGACCTGTCTAAGAAGGACCTCGAGGATGCGGCCAAATATGCACGATTTAAAGGCGATGATCCGGCGATGCTGACGGATGCCAATTTCATGTTCGCAGCGAGTGCCAAGCGTGCACAGATTGAAGGAAATGGTCTGGACGACAGGCCAGGTGAGGCGCAAAGAAGTTTTGCCCATGCGATGCAGAGCCTGAACAATGGCGAAATGCCCCACGAGGCGCTGGATCGCCTTGGGCTGAAGGGGCTCTATAGGAACTCTTCAAGCAGTGAGCTGGCGAGCGGCAAGCTGGGTGTCGTCGCCTATGATCGTCATTCAATGGCGGTGATTGGTGGGCAAGTCGAGTTGTGGGGGCGGCGAGGCGGCTCGCCAAAGCAGGGTATTGCATACGCTTTTATTTAAGGGCGATAAACGAAAAAAGCCCGATAAACCCTATGCAGTCGGGGTTTATCGGGCTTTTCAATCCCGGGCATTCAAGCCCGGGACCGGCTCAGCTTATTGGCAAGCTTCGCAATCCGGCTCGTCGATCGCGCAGGCTTTTGGCACTGGCGCTGGACCGGCAGGTGCGGCGAGAACCGAATCATCACCGTGGTTGCCGCCGCTGGAAACAGCGTTCAGCTTGCCGGTGTTGATGGTCGACTTCTCGGTGCTGGTGGCGGCCAGGGCACGGAGGTAGTAAGTGGTTTTCAGGCCACGGTACCAAGCCATGCGGTAGGTCACGTCCAGCTTCTTGCCCGATGCGCCGGCGATGTACAGGTTCAGCGACTGAGCCTGGTCGATCCACTTCTGGCGACGGCTGGCGGCGTCGACGATCCACTTGGTGTCCACTTCGAAGGCAGTCGCGTAGAGCTCTTTGAGTTCTTGCGGGATGCGCTCGATCTGCTGCACCGAACCATCGTAGTACTTCAGGTCGTTGATCATCACCGAGTCCCACAGGCCGCGGGCTTTCAGGTCGCGAACCAGGTACGGGTTGATCACGGTGAATTCGCCCGACAGGTTCGATTTCACATACAGGTTCTGGTAGGTCGGTTCGATCGACTGCGATACGCCGGTGATGTTGGCGATGGTCGCGGTCGGTGCGATGGCCATGATGTTGGAGTTACGAATGCCTTTCTGTACACGGGCACGTACCGGTGCCCAGTCCAGGGATTCGTTCAGGTCAACGTCGATGTACTTCTGGCCACGCTGCTCGATCAGGATCTGTTGCGAATCCAGCGGCAGGATGCCTTTGGACCACAGCGAACCCTGGAACGTCTCGTAGGCGCCGCGCTCGTCGGCCAGGTCGCAGGAAGCCTGGATCGCGTAATAGCTGACCGCTTCCATGGACTTGTCGGCGAACTCGACTGCAGCGTCCGAACCGTAAGGAATGTGCTGCAGGTACAGCGCGTCCTGGAAGCCCATGATGCCCAGACCGACCGGACGGTGCTTGAAGTTGGAGTTCTGCGCCTGTGGTACCGAGTAGTAGTTGATGTCGATAACGTTATCGAGCATGCGAACGGCGGTGTTCACGGTGCGTTCCAGCTTGGCGGTGTCCAGCTTGCCGTTGACGATGTGGTTCGGCAGGTTGATCGAGCCCAGGTTGCAAACGGCGATCTCGTCCTTGTTGGTGTTCAAGGTGATCTCGGTGCACAGGTTCGAGCTGTGGACCACGCCCACGTGCTGCTGCGGGCTGCGCAGGTTGCACGGGTCTTTGAAGGTCAGCCATGGGTGGCCGGTTTCAAACAGCATGGACAGCATTTTGCGCCACAGGTCTTTGGCCTGGATGGTCTTGAACAGCTTGATCTTGCCTGGGTACTGGGACAGGGCTTCGTAGTACTCGTAACGCTCTTCGAAGGCCTTGCCGGTCAGGTCGTGCAGGTCGGGCACTTCGGATGGCGAGAACAGGGTCCACGGGCCGTCATCGAAGACACGCTTCATGAACAGGTCTGGGATCCAGTTGGCGGTGTTCATGTCGTGGGTGCGACGACGATCATCACCGGTGTTCTTGCGCAGTTCGATGAACTCTTCGATGTCCATGTGCCAGGTTTCCAGGTAGGCACACACAGCGCCTTTGCGCTTGCCACCCTGGTTCACGGCTACAGCGGTGTCGTTCACTACTTTGAGGAACGGTACAACGCCTTGGGACTTGCCGTTGGTGCCCTTGATGTAGGAACCCAGTGCACGCACCGGCGTCCAGTCGTTACCCAGGCCGCCCGCGAATTTGGACAGCATGGCGTTGTCGTGGATCGCGTGGTAGATGCCCGACAGGTCATCCGGCACGGTGGTCAGGTAGCAGCTCGACAGCTGTGGACGCAGGGTGCCGGCGTTGAACAGGGTCGGGGTCGACGACATGTAGTCGAAGGACGACAACAGGTTGTAGAACTCGATGGCACGGTCTTCTTTCTGCTTCTCTTCGATCGCCAGGCCCATGGCCACGCGCATGAAGAACACTTGCGGCAGTTCGAAGCGGATACCGTCCTTGTGGATGAAGTAACGGTCGTACAGGGTTTGCAGGCCCAGGTAGGTGAACTGCTGGTCGCGCTCGTGGTTGATCGCCTTGCCGAGTTTTTCCAGGTCGAAGGTGGCCAGGATCGGGTTCAGCAATTCGAATTCGATACCCTTGGCGATGTACGCCGGCAGGGCCTTGGCATACAGGTCGGCCATCTCGTGGTGCGTGGCGCTGTCGGCGACGCCGAGGAAGCCCAGGCCTTCGGCACGCAGGGTGTCCATCAGCAGGCGCGCGGTCACGAACGAGTAGTTCGGCTCACGCTCAACCAGGGTACGGGCGGTCATCACCAGGGCGGTGTTGACGTCGGTCAGGGCCACGCCGTCGTACAGGTTCTTCAGGGTTTCGCGCTGGATCAGGTCGCCATCGACTTCTTCCAGGCCTTCGCAGGCCTCGGTGATGATGGTGTTCAGGCGGCCCAGGTCCAGCGGTGCAAACGTACCGTCGGCCAGGGTGATGCGGATCGACGGGTGAGCTTGTACGGCAGCTTCTTCAGCCGGGGAACGTACGGCACGTTCCTTGGCGCGGGAGTCACGGTAGATCACGTAGTCGCGGGCAACTTTCTGCTCGCCGGCACGCATCAGGGCCAGTTCGACCTGGTCCTGGATTTCTTCGATGTGGATGGTGCCGCCCGATGGCATGCGACGCTTGAACGTTGCGGTGACCTGTTCGGTCAGGCGCGCAACGGTGTCGTGGATGCGCGACGAGGCAGCAGCGGTGCCGCCTTCAACTGCAAGAAACGCTTTGGTGATCGCGACGGTGATTTTGTCATCGGTGTAAGGAACGACAGTGCCGTTACGCTTGATCACACGCAGTTGGCCGGGCGCGGTGGCGGACAGATCCAGGTTCGAATCGGCGGCCTGCGGCACGGAGCCTTGCGGGTTCTCGCGAGTTGTGTCGGTTTGCATGGGGGGTTGTCTCCACATTCTATATTTATTTGGGCACCATCACGGTGCCCACCGTTCCGTCCTGAAGCACTTACAACAGGCCAAGGGCCTGGCATAACAACTTCGGGACAGGAGGAAGGGAGCTGTTCGCGCCGCTTCCATGCCGAAGTCTTCGGTACAAGCTTGGGGCTCTTTACCGTATTCCTGGTGGGTGACTGCTTCGTACTGCAACACCCGTACCGTTTCTGCCTGATCGGGGCTAAAAACGGCTGCCATCCGCGTGCGCGGTTTGGTCTTCTGAAAAAGGCTTAAGTTCAACCAAACAGGAGCAAGAAAGAACTTGAGTTTCTTGTCTGATTTGTGTTTGGTCTTTTCGCTCAAAAACCCTACATGTAGGGTTTTTTTGGCGACGACCTACAAGATAATGCGTTTTCGGGGGTATGGCAACGCACTACCTGTGGATAACGCTGTGGGTAAAATGTGTATGAAACGTGGAACAGGCGTGTAGGCCGCAGTACTGCTGCATCGCGCCGTTTGTCACCGAATATTCCGAGGTAAAAACATCCGGTTGGATTTTTGCGGGCGCGAACCCTATCACAAAAAAATACGATGTCCGAACGCATTTGCGCGCTTGTGCCAGAGGGCTGGCCCGTTGCTACAATCGGCCCGGATACACGCTGTGTTATGCACCCCCAACATGACAAAAATACGGGGGGCATCTTCCTTTCTATATGGACATCGAGGTCACCCGTGGAGCATGAAGCCTGGCAGGTATTGATTGTCGAGGACGACGAGCGATTGGCCGAGTTGACCCGTGACTATCTGGAGAGCAACGGCCTGCGGGTGTCGGTGGAGGGTAACGGGGCCCTGGCGGCCGCGCGGATTATTGCCGAACAGCCGGACCTGGTGATCCTCGACCTGATGTTGCCCGGCGAAGACGGCCTGAGCATTTGCCGCAAGGTGCGCGAGGACTACGACGGGGTGATCCTGATGCTGACTGCGCGCACCGACGACATGGACCAGGTGCTGGGCCTGGACATGGGCGCCGACGACTACGTGTGCAAACCCGTACGCCCGCGTCTGTTGCTGGCACGCATCCAGGCCCTGCTGCGGCGCAGCGAAAGCGTTGAACCGGCCATCCCCGAAAAACAGCGGCGCCTGCAATTCGGCCCGCTGGTGGTGGACAACGCCCTGCGTGAAGCCTGGTTGCACGACGGTGGCATTGAACTGACCAGCGCCGAATTCGACCTGCTGTGGCTGCTGGTGGCGAATGCCGGCCGGATCCTGTCCCGGGAAGAAATCTTCACTGCCTTGCGCGGTATTGGCTACGACGGCCAGGACCGCTCCATCGACGTGCGCATCTCGCGGATCCGCCCGAAAATCGGCGACGACCCGATCCACCCGCGCCTGATCAAGACCATTCGCAGCAAAGGCTACCTGTTCGTCCCCGAAGCCGCTGCTGAACTTACGCCGTGAACTCGATCTTCCTGCGCATCTACGGCGGCATGTGCGCGGCGCTGATTCTGGTGGCGTTGCTCGGCGTACTGGCCCTGCACCTGCTCAATGAAGTGCGCAGCGGCCAGTACCGCGAGCGCCTGGCCCATGGCACCTTCGCGCTGATGGGCGACAACCTGCAACCCATGAGCGCCATCGAACGCCGCCGCGCCCTGGCAGTGTGGGAGCGCTTGCTGGGCATCCCGCTGGAATTGCAGACCGTGGCCGAGGCGCATCTGGACCTGAGCCAGCGCACCCGACTGCAACGCGGCCAGGTGTTGGTGGAGCAAACCGGCCCCCACGCGGCCAGGGTGCTGCGGTTGGTCAGTGATCAGGAGCAACTGTTACTCACCGGCGAAGTCCAGCAAATCAGCGAACAACTGGCCCGTGCGACCATTTACCTGCTGGCCGATGAGCTGGTGCGTTTCCCGGTGGCCGAGCAACCGCAAAAACTTGCGGACCTGAAAGAGGCCAAGGGCTTTGGTTTCGAGATGCACTTGGTGATGCTCGATCAGGCGGACATGGACCAAGACCAGCGCCGCCGCGTGTCCGAGGGCGATACGGTGATGGCCCTGGGCAAGGGCGGTGATTCGATCCGGGTGTTTGCCGGGATGGTCGGCACGCCGTGGGTCTTGGAAATCGGCCCGCTGTACCAGATGAACCCGTACCCACCGCAGTGGCTGATCCTGATCGCGTTGATCAGCCTGACCCTGATCGGCTTGATCGTCTATTTACTGGTGCGCCAACTGGAGCGGCGCTTGAGTGGCCTGGAAGCTGCCGCCACGCGCATCGCCAAGGGCAGCCTGGAAGTGCGGGTGCCGGCCCGGGGCGCCGATTCGGTGGGGCGCCTGGCGGCGGCGTTTAATGGCATGGCCGAACACCTGCAACGTCTGTTGGCGATCCAGCGCGAACTGGTGCGCGCGGTATCTCATGAGTTGCGCACCCCGGTGGCGCGCCTGCGGTTCGGTCTGGAGATGATTGGCGACGCGGCCACGCCTGAAGCGCGGCGCAAGTACATGGAAGGCATGGACAGCGACATCCAGGACCTTGACGGCCTGGTAGATGAAATGCTGACTTATGCGCGACTGGAGCAGGGTTCGCCGGCACTGAATTTCCAGCGGGTCGACCTCAGCGCGTTGCTTGATCAGGTGATTGATGAACTGTCGCCGCTGCGCCCGGAAATCAACGTGGCGCGGGGCATCTGCCTGTCTTCTGCCCATTGGGATGATGCGTGGGTGGAGGCCGAACCGCGTTACCTGCATCGAGCGCTGCAAAACCTGGTGAGCAACGCCATGCGCCATGCCCAGGGGAGGGTGCTGATCAGTTACCAGGTGGGTCAGGTGCGTTGCCGCATCGACGTGGAAGACGACGGCCCGGGCGTACCGGAAAGCGCCTGGGAGCGGATCTTCACCCCGTTCCTGCGCCTGGATGACAGCCGTACTCGCGCGTCGGGTGGGCACGGGTTGGGATTGTCGATTGTGCGGCGGATCATTTATTGGCACGGCGGCCGGGCGTTGATCAGCAAGAGCAACAACCTGGGTGGCGCGTGTTTCAGTCTGAGTTGGCCACGGGACCAAGAGAAACCCCGCCCGTAGCAGCTGTCGAGCCCTGGCGAGGCTGCGTTGGCCCCAACTCGGTTTCGCGCCTGGCTCTACATCGGCGGCGCTCCCGACGCAGCCTCGCTAAGGCTCGACAGCTGCTACGGCCACCAGGGTCAATAATTGCCCATCATCCACCGCAAACTGCGCCTCCAGCTCCTTGCCATGGCACCACTCTGCCGACAGGTCTGTCAGCAACCGCAGCCGCGCATGGCCGGTATCCGACCATTCCAGCAACTCGGCATGCTCAAAATAGAAGCGCTTCTGCACGATCGGGTAGAGCGCCTTGAACAGGCTCTCTTTGGCCGAAAACGTAAGCGTCACCAGTTGCGCGATCTGCTCTCGCGGGCCGGCGCCCATGCGCTGCAATTCATCCGGTGTCAGGATTTCCCCGGCCAGGCGCTCCGCGCGCTCCAGGGTCAGCAGGTTCTCCAGGTCCATCCCCAGCCCGCGCCATTGTGTCTTGTGGGCGACGATGGCTGCCGCGTGGCCGGTGCTGTGGGTGATCGAGCCGCTGATATTGGCAGGCCAGATCGGCGCGCGGTCCTCGCCGATCGCCGGCACACAATCCAGCCCGTCCAACTGTTGCAAGGCCGCGCGGGCACACAGGCGACCGGCCAGAAACTCCGCCTGGCGCTTGGCCACCGACCGCTGGATGCTCGCGGGCGGCGACACGGCACTGCGCTGGAAGTCGCCGATGGCCAGCAGCGCCGGGTCAAAACGGGTGCTCAGCAAGACCGTGCCGGGCAAGGCAACGGGCAGCGGCCAATGGGCATCAAGTGGGGTGCAGCAGGCGGGTAGGGAATTCATGCCAGGTATTTTGCCGAGTTGGAGGGCCGCTGGATAGCCTGGGGCGGGGGATACGTAAATAACTCTTTACACAGTAGCCGGCCTCGGTTCAGCCCAGGTTCAGAGAGTGTTCAGGGGGAGTTCAGCGGGGGCTGCGTAGTCTGGCCCCGTACCCAAAGCCAAAGCGTATGAGGTAGACCATGACTGCGATCAAGAAGCTGATGTTGGCGTTAACCATGCTCAGCGCCACTGCTGGCGTCCAGGCCTCTGATGCCAGCTTCGCGGGTTTCTCCAAAGAGAAGAGCAAAAAGCCCTACAGCCTTCTCCAGCGGGTGAGCTTCGAGGATGCCGGCGAGCAGGCGGCTCCATGGGGCCAGTCCCTGGGCCAGCACAGCCCGCAGTCGGACTATCGCGTGGGCAATGAAAACCTGTCAGGTCACTTCAACGGCAGTAAACTGCGCCAGCAAGACCTGCAAGGCCGCTATGATATACCCCAGTTGGAAAGTTGATTTGCCTTGGAGAGCTTTATGAAATTGCTGGTTGTCGAAGATGAGGCGTTGCTGCGTCATCACCTGTTGACCCGCCTCACCGACAGCGGTCACGTGGTCGAGGCCGTCGCCAACGCCGAAGAGGCGCTGTACCAGACCGGGCAATTCAACCACGACCTGGCGATCATCGACCTGGGCCTGCCCGGTATGGGCGGCCTGGACCTGATCCGCCAACTGCGCGCCCAGGCCAAGACGTTCCCGATCCTGATCCTGACCGCTCGCGGCAACTGGCAGGACAAGGTCGAAGGCCTGGCTGCGGGTGCCGACGACTATGTGGTCAAGCCGTTCCAGTTCGAAGAGCTGGAAGCGCGGATGAACGCACTGCTGCGCCGCTCCAGCGGTTTCACCCAGTCGACCATCGTCGCCGGGCCCTTGCTGCTGGACCTCAATCGCAAGCAGGCGTCCCTCGACGAACAGCCGCTGGCGCTGACCGCCTACGAATACCGCATCCTCGAATATCTCATGCGTCACCATCAACAGGTGGTTGCCAAGGACCGCCTGATGGAACAGCTCTACCCCGATGACGACGAGCGCGATCCGAACGTCATCGAAGTGCTGGTAGGCCGCCTGCGCCGCAAGCTGGAAGGCCCGGCGGGGTTCAAGCCGATCGACACCGTGCGCGGTCTGGGCTACCTGTTTAATGAGCGCTGCCGTTGATTCGCTCGTTACGTGTGCGTTTGATGCTCGCGGCCACCACTCTGGCCGTGCTGTTTATGCTGGCCTTGTTGCCCGCCATGCAGGGCGCCTTCAGCCTGGCTCTGCAGGACTCCATCGAGCAGCGCCTGGCGTCGGATGTCACCACGCTGATTTCGGCGGCCCGGGTTGAAAACAATCGCCTGTTGATGCCTGCGCAGTTGCCGGATGAGCGCTTCAACCTCACCGACAGCCGTTTGCTGGGCTACATCTATGACCGCGAAGGCCATCTGGTCTGGCGTTCGCGCGCGACCCAGGAAGAGAACATCAACTACAAGCCGCGCTATGACGGGCGCGGCAACGAGTTTGCACGGATCCGCGAGGCCAACGGCCAGGAATTTTTTGTCTACGACGTCGAGGTCAAGCTGCTGGGCGGCAAGAGCGCGGCGTTCAGTATTGTCGCCCTGCAACCGGTGCGCGAATACCAACTGACCCTCGAAGGCCTGCGGGAAAACCTCTACCTGGGCTTCGGCGCCGCCTTGCTGGTGCTGCTGACCCTGTTGTGGCTGGGCCTGACCTGGGGCCTGCAAGCGTTGCGGCGGCTGAGCCAGGAACTGGATGAAATCGAAGGCGGCACGCGGGAAAGTCTCAGTGAACAACATCCTCGCGAACTTTTGCGTCTGACCGGCTCCCTCAACCGTCTGCTCCACAGCGAGCGCGAGCAACGCACCCGTTACCGCGATTCCCTGGATGACCTGGCCCACAGCCTGAAAACTCCGTTGGCGGTGCTGCAAGGCGTGAGCGAAGACATGGCCCAGCGCCCCGAAGATCGGGACCAGGCCTGGGTGCTGCAATCGCAGATCGAGCGCATGAGCCAGCAGATCAGCTACCAATTGCAGCGCGCCAGCCTGCGTAAAAGCGGCCTGGTGCGTCACCAGGTGCGGCTGGAACCGGTGCTGCAAAGCCTGTGCGACACGCTGGACAAGGTTTACCGCGATAAGGGTGTGAAGGTCGCCTTTGAACTGCCGGAAGAATGCGACGTGCCCATTGAGAAGGGGGCCTTGCTGGAGCTGCTCGGCAACCTGCTGGAAAACGCCTATCGCCTGTGCCTGAGCGAAGTGCGCATCACCTTGCAGGAAAGCCTGGAAGGCACCGAACTGTGCATTGAAGACGACGGCCCCGGCGTGCCACCGGACCAGCGTGCGCGCATCCTGCAACGGGGCGAACGCCTGGACCGCCAGCATCCGGGGCAGGGCATTGGCCTGGCGGTGGTCAAGGACATCATTGAAAGCTACGGCGCACGGTTGACCCTTGGGGATTCACCGCTGGGTGGCGCGGCGTTCAAGATCCACTTCCCGGCTGTTTGATCTTTATTGGCTGTGCCGGCCTCTTCGCGAGCAAGCCCGCTCCCACATTCGATGGCATTCCCAAGGTGGAACTCGGTCAAATGTGGGAGCGGGCTTGCTCGCGAAGAGGCCAGTCGCATCAATACACACCTAGCTTTCCTGCGCTCTATAGGCCCCCGGCGTCAGCCCGGTCCATTTCTTGAACGCCCGATGAAACGCCGACGGCTCGGAAAACCCCAGCTGCTCGGCGATCTCCTGCAACGACAAATCCGCCCGCCCCAAATGGTAAATCGCAATGTCCCGGCGTAATTCATCCTTGAGCGCCTGAAAGCTGGTGCCTTCCTCCCGCAAATGCCGACGCAGGGTCTGCGGGCTGATATGCAGGTGCTGGGCGACGGCTTCCAGGTCGGGCCACGGCGTGCGGTCGCGGCTCAATAAGCGGCGCAATTGGCTGCTCAGGCTGTCGCCTTCATCCGGCCGTGACAGCAGGTCGGCCGGTGAGCGTTCAAGGAAGTGCTTGAGGGTGCGTTCGTCCTGCAGCAGCGGCAGGCTCAGGTAGCGACTGGGAAATACCAGGCTGCTGGTGGGCGCGGCGAACACCTGTGGGCAGGGGAACAGCAAGTCGTACTCACCGGCGTGGGGCGGCATCGGGTAGCTGAAGGTGGCCTGGTCCAGGCGGATGCGCTGGCCAATCAGCCAACTGCCGAGGCGATGCCAGATTACCAGCAGGCATTCGCTGAGGAAGTGATCCGGGTCCCACAGCTGCGAGTCGTCCAGGCTCAAGCGGGCCATTTCCCCTTCACGGGTCAGGCGCCAGCGCGGACCCTGCGGGAATAGGCTATAAAATAATAAGCCGCGTTCCAGAGCCTTCTCGAGGGTGCGGCAGTGAATCAGCGCGTGGCACATCATGGCGAAGGTGCCGCGCTTGCTCGGGCCTTCGGCGAAACCCAGGTATTCGTCATCCAGCGCCAGCCACAGCATTTGCAACAGCCGGGTGAATTGCTCCGGGGCGATGCGGGCGCGGGGTTCGCTCAGCAGTTCCGGGGTAATGCCCACTTGCTGCAGCAGGCCCGAATAGTCGTAGCCGGCTCGACGAGCACCGCCTAGAGCGGCCCGGGCGTAATGACTGGCGATGGTACGTTCACGCATGAGGGGCCTCGTCCATTGAGTGGCGGATGTTAGCCATCCTGTGGGGGTGCAACAAGGCGGATATCCGCCAAATTGTAGGACGAGATCAGATGAGTAGGCGGAAATCCGCCACTGTCTGTAGGCGTTGTCTCAAAATGAAAATCGCCCAAGGGCTGATGTCTAAAGGCCTTCAGCGGTTTTCAGTAAAAGTGGCACGACGCTTGCGATAGAGAGCGCAGGGAGACCGGCCTTGAGCGGGCTCTCAAACAACAAATCCCTCCAGTGCAGGAGGGTTCGCAATTCAAGTGTCGTGGGCAATGGCGGATATTTGCCACACGGGACGATTGAGGAACTTTGCAATGACGACTCGTCAGCCACTGTACAAATCCCTGTATTTCCAGGTGATCGTTGCAATCGTTATCGGTATTTTGCTCGGTCACTTCTACCCGCAGACCGGCGTGGCCCTCAAGCCACTGGGTGACGGCTTCATCAAGCTGATCAAAATGGTCATTGCCCCGATCATCTTCTGCACCGTTGTCAGCGGCATCGCTGGCATGCAAAGCATGAAATCGGTCGGCAAAACCGGCGGCTACGCGCTGCTATACTTCGAAGTCGTCTCCACCATTGCCCTGCTGATCGGCCTGATCGTGGTCAACGTTGTGCAACCGGGCGCCGGCATGCACATCGACGTGGCTACCCTGGACGCCTCTAAAGTCGCTGCCTATGTGACTGCCGGTGCAGACCAGAGCATCGTTGGCTTCCTGCTGAACGTGATCCCGAACACCATCGTCGGTGCGTTCGCGACCGGTGACATCCTGCAAGTCCTGATGTTCTCGGTGATCTTCGGTTTCGCCCTGCATCGCCTGGGTGCCTACGGCAAGCCGGTGCTGGACTTCATCGATCGCTTTGCCCACGTGATGTTCAACATCATCAACATGATCATGAAGCTCGCGCCAATCGGTGCCCTGGGCGCCATGGCGTTCACCATCGGTGCCTACGGCGTAGGGTCGCTGGTGCAGCTCGGTCAGTTGATGATCTGCTTCTACATCACCTGCATCCTGTTCGTGGTCGTGGTGCTGGGCGCCATCTGCCGCGCACACGGCTTCAGCGTCCTGAAACTGATCCGCTACATCCGTGAAGAACTGCTGATCGTACTGGGTACTTCCTCGTCCGAATCCGCACTGCCACGCATGCTGATCAAAATGGAACGCCTGGGCGCCAAAAAGTCGGTCGTCGGCCTGGTTATCCCGACTGGCTACTCCTTCAACCTGGACGGTACTTCGATCTACCTGACCATGGCCGCCGTGTTCATCGCCCAGGCGACTGACACCCACATGGACATCACCCACCAGATCACCCTGTTGCTGGTACTGCTGCTGTCCTCCAAAGGCGCTGCTGGCGTGACGGGTAGTGGTTTCATCGTACTGGCCGCTACCCTGTCGGCTGTTGGCCACCTGCCGGTTGCCGGCCTGGCGCTGATCCTGGGTATCGACCGCTTCATGTCCGAAGCCCGCGCACTGACCAACCTGGTAGGCAACGCGGTTGCCACCCTGGTTGTGGCCAAGTGGGTCAAGGAACTGGACGAAGACAAGCTGCAAGTCGAACTGGCTTCCGGTGGTCGCGGTATCTCCGACACCCGTGAAGAAGACGATCTGGGCGTGGCCGAAGGCCCGGCTCCAACCGCCGTCAAGTAAGGCTGCACCCTGTGTGAAAAACCCATCTTCGGATGGGTTTTTTTATGCCTGCGCAAAACATCAGTCACTCCGGATGATGGTTTATGTGATTGCTGCTGAGCGCCAGGTTTGCCTACTCTGTGGCCAATCGAATCGGAATCGGAGTCCCCATGTCAGGTCCCTTGGCGTCCCTCAAAGTACTGGATTTCTCCACCTTGCTGCCGGGGCCGTTCGCCTCGTTGCTGCTGGCCGACATGGGCGCCGAGGTGTTGCGCATCGAATCCCCCACGCGCATGGACCTGCTGCGGGTATTGCCGCCCCATGACCAGGGCGTGTCGGCCAGCCATGCCTACCTCAACCGCAACAAGCGTAGCCTGGCCCTGGACCTCAAGCAGGCCGAGGCGGTGGCGATCGTGCGGCAGTTGGTGGCGGACCATGACATCGTCCTTGAGCAGTTTCGGCCCGGGGTGATGGAGCGCCTGGGCCTGGGTTACGAGGCATTGAGGGCGATCAACCCGAAGCTGATCTACGTCTCCATTACCGGCTACGGCCAGACCGGGCCCTACAAGGACCGTGCCGGCCATGACATCAACTACCTGGCCCTTGCGGGTGTCGCCAGTTACACCGGGCGCCAGGACAGCGGGCCGTTGCCCCTGGGCGTGCAGTTGGCCGACGTGGGCGGAGGTTCGTTGCATGCGGTGATCGGCTTGCTGGCGGCGGTGATTGCCCGGCAGCAGAGCGGGGTGGGGCAATACCTGGACGTGAGCATGACCGACTGCGCCTTCAGCCTGAATGCCATGGCCGGCGCGGGTTACCTGGCGTGCGGCGTGGAGCCGGCGTGGGAGAACCAGGTGCTCAATGGCGGCAGCTTCTATGACTATTACCGCTCGCGGGAAGGGCGGTGGTTGTCGGTGGGCAGCCTGGAGCCGGGCTTTATGCAGCAGCTGTGTACGGCCCTTGGGTGCCCCGAGTTGGCGGCGCAGGGCTTGTCGCCCAAACTCGAGCAGCAGAAAGCCCTCAAGCTGGCGCTGCAGGTCGAGTTCGAGAAACGCAGCTTTGATGAGCTGTGTGAGCTGTTTGCCGGGCTTGATGCGTGTGTCGAGCCGGTCCTGAATCTGAGCGAGGCCGTTGAGCACCCGCAGTTGAAAGCCCGGGAGCTGGTCAGCCAGGTGCCGCGGGGCGATGGTTCCAGCCAGGCGCAAATCGCCTGCCCGCTGAAGTTTTCCGAGGGCTTGCCGGCGGCCAGGCATATAGGCGCGGCGGTGGGCGCTCACACGGATGAGGTGTTGGTGGAGTTGGGCTTCAGTGCTCAGCAGATAGATGATTTGCGGCGTGCCAAGGTGATTCAGTAGCGCCTGGGCCGGCCCCTTCGCGAGCAAGCCCGCTCTCACATTCAACCGCATTCCAAAGGTGGAACTCGGTCAAATGTGGGAGCGGGCTTGCTCGCGAAGAGGGCCTTACAAGCACCACAAACCTCACTCGACGCGGGTTTCCCCGGTAAATACTAAAGTCTGCCGACACCTGCGACACAAATACCGCCGCCCCTGGCTCACCAGCCCATGACGCTGTGGCGAAAACGGAAAGTCACTGTCCGCACACGGGCAGCGGTAGATATACCGCGTCACGCGCCGCCGCTGGATTTCATAGGTGTGGCAGCGATCCGGCGGCAGTTCGTAAACCCCACGCATGATCAACTGCCATTCTTCGCCATGGGGCTGGATGCGCTCGCCAAACAATTGGTGGGCAATCAGGTGCGCCACTTCATGGGCGACCGTCTGTTTAAGGAAGTGTTGGCTGTTTTCACGGTACAGCTGCGGGTTGAAGCGCAGCAGGTTCTCGTGCAAATGCGCGACACCGGCCTTCTGGCCCCGCAGCTTGAGGCTGACCTGGGGGCGTTTGAAGCTTCGTTTGAAAAAGGATTCGGCTTGCAGGAAACAATCTTCGACGCGGGTATTGAGTTGCTCGGGCATGCTGTACATATCTCCAGAGACGTCCAGTATGCCGCAAACAAGGGTGTATCCGAATCTGTCAGGCGCCGAATGGTCATGCATAACGCACAAAGCCACCTTGCGGTGGCTTTTCCTGCGGGTAAACCGCGTCAGTTGGTGTAGATCGGGCCTACGCCCAGCCCCCAGACAATCACGGTGAAGGCCATGATCGCCACCAGTACCACCAGGCCTACCGCCAGTACCGAGCTCGAAAACAGGAAGCCCTCGTCCGGGTGGATGTTCATGAAGGTCGGCAATCCTACGTACAGCAGGTACACCGTGTAGCAAATGGCGGCCGTGCCAACGACCATCCCCAGCCACATGTGCGGGTACAGTGCCGCCAGCCCGCCGACAAACAGCGGTGTCGCGGTATAGGTGGCAAACGCCACGCAGCGCGCCATGCTGGGGTTGGCGTCATAGGTGCGTGCCATCCAGTGAATGAAAGCGCCCATCACCGCCACGCCGCCGAGCATCGCCGCGTAGGACATGATGGTCATCCACAACGCGCTTTCCACCGTCAGCATCACCGGCGCGCGGCTGCCGATGACCCAACCTACCTGAGTGGTACCGATAAACGCTGATACAGCGGGGATCGCCGCGAGAATCAGCGTGTGGGTGAGGTACATATGGCCGATGCTTTCTTCTTTATCGCCACGAATTTCCCGCCATTCCTGATCGGGGTGGGTGAAAAGTCCCACGACGTGATGGATCATGCCAGTCACTCCTGTCGTTATTACCATCGCCCCCCAGTGGAGCGCCCACGGGCCAATTGGCCTGAAAGGTCTGGATATATGTGCGACCTTATGTCGCAGTATAGGAAGTCATGACCGGAAAAAGTGTGGGGCTTTAGAGCAAATTGCGCTGTAAACATTGGGCTTAATCGCGGCGGGGTCTGTTGATTGGATTGCGGTCAAATGTGGGAGCGGGCTTGCTCGTGAATGCGGTGGGTCAGCGAAATACCTGGCGAATGACACTTCGCATTCGCGAGCAAGCCCGCTCCCACATTGGAACTCGGTGGTCCATCCCGGTAAAATACCCGGCTTTTCGTCACACACCTTTCGCGGATCCAAGCGCCATGGGCACTCTTACGGTCAACCAGAACAAACTGCAAAAACGCCTGCGTCGCCAGGCCGGTGAGGCAGTCGCCGATTTCAACATGATCGAAGAGGGCGACAAGGTCATGGTCTGCCTGTCTGGCGGCAAAGACAGCTACACCATGCTCGACGTGCTGATGCACCTGCAAAAGGTCGCGCCGATCAAGTTCGACATTGTCGCCGTGAACATGGACCAGAAGCAGCCGGGCTTTCCCGAGCATGTGCTCCCGGCCTACCTCAAGGCATTGGGGATCGAGTACCACATCGTCGAGAAAGACACTTACTCGGTGGTCAAGGAACTGGTCCCGGAAGGCAAGACCACCTGCTCGCTGTGTTCGCGCCTGCGCCGTGGCACGCTCTACACCTTTGCCGACGAGATCGGCGCGACCAAGATGGCCCTGGGTCATCACCGCGACGACATCGTCGAAACCTTCTTCCTCAACATGTTCTTCAACGGCAGCCTCAAGGCCATGCCGCCCAAGCTGCGGGCCGATGACGGGCGCAACGTGGTGATCCGCCCACTTGCCTACTGCCATGAGAAGGACATCCAGGCGTACTCCGACCTCAAGCAATTCCCGATCATCCCGTGCAACCTCTGCGGCTCCCAGGAAAACCTGCAGCGCCAGGTGGTCAAGGACATGCTCCAGGACTGGGACCGCAAGACCCCGGGCCGCGTCGACAGCATCTTCCGCAGTCTGCAGAACGTGCAGCCGTCGCAGTTGGCTGACCGTAACCTGTTCGACTTCACCAGCCTGCGTATCGACGAAAGTGCGGCGTCGCGCTTCGTCAACGTAGTGAACCTCTGAGCCGTTTCACTGCTCTGACAGACGGCGCTCCTGGGCGCCGTTTTCATTTCAATCCTTAGGAGAGGGCATGCGCGATTACAAGTGGCTGCACGAATATTGTCTGAACCGGTTTGGTTCGGCGGCCGAGCTGGAAGCCCACCTGCCTGTGCCCCTGACCCCGGCGAAACTGCGCAAGATCAGCGATGACCGTTACCTGTCGACCCTGTCGCTGCGAGTGTTTCGCGCCGGGCTCAAACACAGTGTGGTGGACGCCAAGTGGCCGGCGTTCGAGCAAGTGTTCTTTGGCTTTGACCCGGAAAAAGTCGTGCTGATGGGCGCCGAGCACCTGGAGCGGCTGATGCAGGACACACGCATCATCCGCCACCTGGGCAAGCTCAAAAGCGTGCCGCGCAATGCGCAGATGATTCTGGATATCGAGAAGGAAAAAGGCAGCTTCGGTGCGCTGATTGCCGACTGGCCGGTGACCGATATCGTCGGCCTGTGGAAATACCTGAGCAAGCACGGCCACCAGTTGGGCGGCCTGTCGGCGCCGCGCTTTTTGCGGATGGTGGGCAAGGACACGTTCGTGCCGAGCTATGACGTGGTGGCGGCGCTGAATGCGCAGAAGATTGTCGACAAGGTACCCACCAGCCTGCGGGACCTGGCCACGGTGCAAGGCGCGTTCAACCAGTGGCATGCCGAGAGCGGGCGGCCGATGTGCCAGTTGTCGATGATGTTGGCTTACACCGTGAATCATTGATACCGGGTTGATGCCTTCGCAGGCAAGCCAGCTCCCACACGTGGAATGCATTCCTCTGTGGGAGCTGGCTTGCCTGCGATAGCGGCAGGTCAGGCACTACAAAAGCATCAGGCAGGCAAACCTTCCCCCGCCAACCGCCGATTCAGTTGATGCCGGTAACGCACATACATCAGCGCCGTGCAGAACACCGCCAGGCTCGCCAGCATCTCCAGCACACCAAACCACTGCCGGTTCGGGTCATACGCCGCCAGTGCGCCCTTGATGAAGTACAAGTTCACCACAAAGCACATCCACGAATGCCCGCGCGCGCTGCCCAGGATCATCCCCGGCGCCAGCAACAGCAGCGGCACCAGCTCGATCAGCAGAATCACCCACGGTCGGGCGCCGTGCAGGTCGGCGAACACCAGGTAGTAGGCACACAGCAACCCCACCAAACCCAAAAACGCCAGCAGGCTCAACACCCGCGCCGCCTTGACCCGTGGCTCCAGCCACGCCTGGGGCGGCAGTACCTTAGGCTTCCTGGCCACGGCCGTTCTCCAGTAGCGCGGCGGTCTTCGCCAGGCGCAGGCCGAGGGCGCGGCACAAGGCGATTTCATGTTGATCCAGTGCGCGCTTGCCGTCGGCACCGGAATGGTGGCTGGCGCCATAAGGCGTACCGCCGCCCTTGGTGTCGAGCAGGGCTTGTTCGCTGTAGGGCAGGCCGGTGATCAGCATGCCGTGGTGCAGCAGCGGCAGCAGCATCGACATCAGCGTGGTCTCCTGGCCACCGTGCAGGCTGGCGGTGGAGGTGAACACACCCGCCGGTTTGCCGACCAGGGCGCCGGTCAGCCACAGGTTGCTGGTGCCATCGAGAAAGTACTTGAGCGGCGCGGCCATGTTGCCGAAACGGGTCGGGCTGCCCAGCGCCAGGCCGGCGCAGTTCTTCAGGTCGTCGAGGCTGCAGTACAGCGGGCCGTCCACCGGAATGTCCGGCGCCACGGCTTCGCACTCGCTGGAGATGGCCGGCACGGTGCGCAGCCGCGCCTCAAGCCCGGCTTGCTCGACGCCCCGGGCTATCTGCCGGGCCATTTCGCTCACCGAGCCGTTGCGGCTGTAATACAACACCAGCACATACGGCGCACTCACGAAACCAGCTCCAGGATGTTCTCTGGCGGGCGGCCAATCACAGCCTTGTCGGCGGTTTCGAGGATCGGGCGTTCCATCAGTTTCGGATGAGCGGCGATGGCGGCAATCAGTTGCGCTTCGCTGAGGCGGGTGTCAGCCAGATTGAGGGTTTTGTATTCGTCTTCGCCAGTACGCAGCAGTTGCCGCGCGCTGAGCTTCAGCTTGCCCAGCAAGGCCTGCAATTGCACGGCGTCGAGCGGGGTTTCCAGGTAGCGCACTACGGTGGGTGTCAGGCCACGGGCTTCCAGCAATTCGAGCGCACCGCGGGATTTCGAGCAGCGCGGGTTGTGATAAAGCGTCAGATCGGTCATGTGCGGGTCGCATCTTGCGTAAGGTGGCGGGTATTCTACCCGCGCTGCGTCACGTCCTTAAACCATGAGAGGCGATAGGCCGCAGCCAATGTTCATTTTTACGAAGGATTACCCCATGACGAGGCGACTGTTAGGCGCATTGGCAATCATCGGCACACTGCTGCTCAGTGGCTGTGGCAATGATTATGGCGTTGACCAATACGGTCAGAAAGTGGCCGCCGAACGCCTGGACAAGCAATGGCTGGTGGTCAACTACTGGGCCGAGTGGTGTGGCCCGTGCCGTACCGAAATCCCTGAACTCAACGCTTTGGCTGAACAGCTCAAGGGCCAGTCGGTGGGGGTGTTCGGCGTGAACTTCGACAACGTCCAGGGTGAAGAACTCAAGAGCGCCAGTGAGAAACTGGGCATCAAGTTCACTGTATTGGCGCAGAACCCGGACGGGATCTTCGACATTCCCCGCAGTGAAGCCTTGCCGGTGACCTACATCATTGATGACAAGGGCAAGGTGCGCGAGCAACTGATGGGTGAGCAGACGGCGGAAGGGGTGTTGGCCAAGCTCAAAGCGTTGCGCGGTTAAATGTAGGAGCTGGCTTGCCTGCGATGCGGGCAACTCGGTCTGTCAGCCAGACCGAGGCGATACAATCGCAGGCAAGCCAGCTCCCACAGAAGAGCCGGATTGCCATACGGCTGGATCAGCCTTCTTCCAGCCACAACCGCAACGGCTTGCCGTCAGCCGGCCAGAAACGGGTCTGTTCGATCGGCGAGATGTCCCAGCGCTGCACGCCTTGCAGGGCCTGGAAGAAGCGGTGTTCCTGCTCCATCAGCGCTTCGGCGCAGAGTTTGCGGGTGCTGCCGACCTTGCCGAAGCTCAGCTTGTCGCCATCCAGGGTATAGGGCGCGAACCAATGGTTGCAGCCACCATTGCCGTAGGCCCGGCCATCGGCGCCGAGGGTGACGGTCAGGTGGGCGTAATCCATCAGCGGCCGCTCACCGATCCATTCCACCACGTAGCTGTGATCCTGCTTGAGCTTGACCTCGTCGCTGGCGCAGCCCGCAAGGCCTGCACCCAGCACGGCCAGCATCAGCAGGGCTTTCATTGCGCAGCCTGCTGGCATTTAGGGCAACGGTGTTTGTCACCCAGGGTGGCCCAGCCCAACTCGGTGACCCGCGCAGTGGCGGCCGGTTGCAGCGGTTCCTTGGTCAGCTTGGTTTCCACCGCGAATTCAAACTCCAGCACGTTGTCGCAGCTGTCGCAGTTGACCTTCCAAGTGTGAATCTCCAACTCGCCGAACTTCGGCCCCTGGGCCATGGCGACCCACTGGCCCGCCGGGCGGATGGAGTAGCGCGCATCGCCTTCGACGGTCAGGCGCATCGACAGGGTTTTGCTGCCGCGCAGAGTGACGATCAGAACGTCGCCGTTCTTGATCGAGCCACCGTTGCCGGTGACTTGATAACGGCCCGGCACCAGGGCGCGGCATTCGATCAGGGTGTGTTGCGGGCTCAGCAAGCTGAAGCGGAAATCGTGTTCGGCCATGGATCCTCCAAATAGGCGCGGCATCCTATCACGGGCCGCCACCTATCATGGCGCGGCTATGTGACCGCTGATCATCCTTCGACGAGGTTTTGCGCCTGCCCGCCAGCCCACGCCGCGATGTTGGCCAGGGTCGTGCCAGCAATCGCCCCCAGGGCCTCGCGGGTCAGGAAGGCCTGGTGGGCGGTGATGATCACGTTGGGGAAGGTCAGCAGGCGCGCCAATACGTCGTCTTGCAGGGGCAAGTCCGAGCGGTCTTCGAAAAACAGCTGGGCCTCTTCTTCATACACATCCAGCCCCAGATAGCCGAGCTGGCCGTCCTTGAGTGCGTCGATCAGCGCCGGGGTGTCCACCAGGCCGCCGCGCCCGGTATTGATCAGCATCGCGCCGGGCTGCATATGAGCGAGGCTTTGGGCGTTGATCAGGTGTTTGCTGTCCGCCGTCAGCGGGCAATGCAGGCTGATGATCTGCGATTCGCCCAGCAACTGCGGCAGGCTCACATACCGGGCACCAAGGGCCTCGACCTGCGGGTTGGGGTAAGGATCGTAGGCCAGCAACTGGCAGCCAAACCCGGCCATGATCTTGGCGAATGTGGCGCCGATCTGCCCGGTGCCGACCACGCCGACGGTCTTGCCCACCAGGTCGAAACCGGTCAGGCCATGCAGGCTGAAGTCACCGTCGCGGGTACGGTTGTAGGCGCGGTGCAGGCGGCGATTGAGGGCCAGGATCAGTGCGACCGCATGTTCGGCCACCGCATGGGGCGAATAGGCCGGCACCCGCACGATAGTCAGGCCCAGGCGTTTGGCGGCGGACAGGTCGACATGGTTGTAACCGGCCGAGCGCAGGGCGATCAGGCGGGTGCCGCCGTTGGCCAACTGCTCCAGCACCGGGGCGCTGAGGTCATCGTTGATAAAGGCGCAGACCACTTCGTGGTGTTCGGCCAGGGCCACGGTGTCGAGGTTCAGCCGGGCCGGCTGGAATTGCAGTTGCATACCGTCGGGCAACGGTTGGGCGAGAAAGCTCTCGCGGTCGTAGGTCTGGCTGCTGAAGAGGATGATGCGCATCAAATATTCCTTCTTGATGATGGAAAGCTGATTTTGTGGCGAGGGAGCTTGCTGTGGCGAGGGAGCTTGCTCCCGCTGGAGTGCGAAGCGCTCCCAGGATTTTGGGGCAGCTGCGCAGCCCAGCGGGAGCAAGCTCCCTCGCCACATTACCTCGAAAGTTTACGCGCTGACCCGCGCCTCGCTGGCCAGCCGGGCAATCGCCATGTCCAGTTCATCCAAGGCCGGCATGGCCTTGGCGTCGTCCTGTTTGAGCAGGGTCTCGGCCCGTTGGCAGGCCGCGCGCAGTTGCGGCACGCCGCAATACCGGGTGGCGCCGTGCAAGCGGTGCACCCGCTCGATCAGGGCGTTGCGGTCGTTGGCGTCCCGGGCGACGCGAATCGCTTCACGGTCGGCCTCAAGCGAAGCCAGTAGCATCGCCAGCATGTCCGCTGCCAGATCAGCCTTGCCGGCTGCCAGGCGCAGACCTTCTTCGTGGTCCAGCACCGGCAATTGCGCGGCGTGCCCAAAACTTTCGGTGCCGCGTTCCGGGCCTTGGTTGCGCAGGGCCAGCCCGGTCCATTTCAACACCACCTGGGCCAGTTGCCGTTCACTGATGGGCTTGGTCAGGTAGTCATCCATGCCGCTTTGCAGCAGGGCGCGTTTTTCGTTGGCCATCGCATGGGCAGTCAGCGCGACGATGGGCAGCGGTGTGCCATGGCGTTCGCTTTCCCATGTGCGGATCGCCTCGGTGCTCTGGCGGCCGTCCATCCCGGGCATCTGCACGTCCATCAGCACCAGGTCGAAGGCTTCCTGCTTTACCGCTTCGATGGCCGAGTAACCGCTTTCCACCGCCTGGACCTTGGCGCCCATGTCTTCCAGCAGGGTTTGCACCAGCAGCAGGTTGGCCGGGTTGTCGTCGACACACAGCACCCTCGGCGCGCGGCTGGACAGTGGCTCGCCCGGTTCGCTGCGCAACGGGCGCGGGCTGATCAGGTCGGCCAGGGCACGGCGCAGTTTGCGGGTGCAGGCGGGTTTGGCCTGCAACTGGCTGTTGGGGTTCGGCACCGACTGGTTGAACAGCAGCTGTTCGGTGGTCGGGCACAGCACCAGTACCTTGCAGCCCAGGTGTTCGAGGTCCCACAGGTGTTGGTTCAAACGCTCCGGCGGGATGTCGTTGGCGGTGATGCCCAGCACCGCCAGGTCAATGGCCTGTTCGGTCTGGTGGGCGCTGGTGATGCCATTGGTCAGGCTTTCCAGGCTGTTGAACGGCGTGACTTCCAGGCCGCAGTCTTCCAACTGGTGTTGCAGGGCCTGGCGCGCCAGCTCGTGGTTTTCCAGCACAGCCACGCGCCGGCCCAGCAGCGGCGCGGAGGGCAGGTCTTCGATATCGTCACGGGTTTTTGGCAGGTTCAGGCTGATCCAGAATTCCGAGCCTTCTCCCGGCGTGCTGTCGACGCCAATCTCACCGCCCATCTGTTCGATCAGGCGCTTGGAAATCACCAGGCCCAGGCCGGTGCCACCGGGTTGGCGGGACAGCGAGTTGTCCGCCTGACTGAAGGCCTGGAACAGCGCCCGTACATCCTGGTTCGACAGGCCGATGCCAGTGTCCTGCACGCTGATGCGCAGTTGCACGCTGTCTTCCTGTTCGTCTTCAATCATGGCGCGGGCAACGATGGTGCCTTCGCGGGTGAACTTGATCGCGTTGCTCACCAGGTTCGTGAGGATCTGCTTGAGCCGCAGCGGGTCACCCACCAGGGACAGCGGTGTATCGCGGTAGACCAGGCTCACCAGCTCCAGCTGTTTGGCGTGGGCGGCCGGGGCGAGGATGGTCAGGGTGTCTTGCAGCAAGTCCCGCAGGTTGAACGGGATGCTGTCGAGCACCAGCTTGCCGGCCTCGATTTTCGAGAAGTCGAGAATTTCGTTGATGATGCCCAACAGGTTGTCGGCGGATTTTTCGATGGTGCCCAGGTAATCCAGCTGCCGGGGCGACAGCTCGCTTTTCTGCAATAAATGGGTGAAGCCAAGGATGCCATTCAGCGGCGTGCGGATCTCATGGCTCATGTTGGCCAGAAACTCCGACTTGATGCGGCTGGCTTCCAGGGCTTCCTTGCGGGCCAGGTCCAACTCGATGTTCTGGATCTCGATGGTTTCCAGGTTTTGCCGCACGTCTTCGGTGGCCTGGTCGATGCTGTGTTGCAATTCTTCCTGGGCGTTTTGCAGGGTCTCGGCCATGCGGTTGATGCCCGAGGCCAGGTGATCCAGTTCCTGGCTGCCCAGCGGTGGCAAGCGGGTTTCCAGGTTGCCGTCCTTGAGCTGCGCCACGGCCTGTTTGATCAGGCCAATCGGTGAGTTGATCGTACGGCTGATGCGCAAGGCGAGGGCCGCCGTGCAGATCAGGCCGATGGCGATCAGCAGCAGGCTGGCGAACAGGCTGCGGTAGCCCCGCAGCAACATGCCGTTGTGGGACAGCTCCAATTCGACCCAGCCCAGCAGGCGGTCGGATTCGTCCGGGATCAGTTCGCCGGCGAGGTTGCGATGGCGGCCGAATACCGGCAGCAGATAGCGGGTTGCGTCATTGCCGGTGCGCTGCAACAGGTGTGAGCTGTTGCCGATCGGCGGTTGATTGAGCATGGTCGGGCCGGCGTGGGCCAGGGGTGTGCGGTCAGGCCCCAGGAATGACACGGCGCGTACGTCGGTTTGCTCCAGGGACTGGGTGGCGATGCGCTCCAACAGGTCGGTGTTTTTGGTGCCCAGGGCCGGGGCGACCAACGGTGCCAGCTGCTCGGCGATCATCTCGCCCCGTTGCAGCAATTGCGACTGCAACTCCGACAGCTGCATCCAGGTGAAATAGCCGCCCAGCAGCAACGCCATCAGGCTGGTAGGCAATAAGGTCAGCAACAGTACGCGGCCTTTTATTCCCATTTTCGTAAGCACGCCACTCTCCTGCTACCACACTGTTGTCGAATTCCACGCAGGCATCCGGCCCGCGCCACCTGCGCAGTGTAGCCATTTGCGCGGCGTGGAATCTTGCAAAATTAATGACCTGAGGCAAACCTTGGGCCCCTGGACGCCCGGCGGCGGTTGCTCATAGGGGGGCAATCTTGAATAATCAGTCATTGAGAATGACTTGCAGACGCTAATGAATCCTGTAGCACCTGGCTTACCCAGTATCCTGGCGATTGAAGACGATCCTGTGCTTGGCGCCTATGTCCATGAGCAGTTGGGCCGCTGTGGCTTCCAGGTGACCTGGTGCCAGAACGGCCAGCAGGGCCTGCAAATGGCCCGCGATCAACGCTTCGACGTGGTGTTGATGGACATTCTGTTGCCGGGCATGGACGGCTTGTCGGTGCTCACGCATCTGCGCCAGAGCCATTCGATCCCGGTGATTCTGATGTCGGCCCTGGGGGCTGAAGCCGACCGCATCAGCGGCTTTCGCCTGGGGGCGGACGATTACCTGCCCAAGCCGTTCAGCATGGTCGAGTTGCGGGTGCGCATCGAGGCGATCCTGCGCCGGGTCGCCCTGGATCGGCGGCCTTTGCCGGCCCTGGCGGCGGTGCGCGACGATGCCCGTAGCCTGCGTTTCGATGATGAGCAGTGTGATGTGTTTCACCGGGAGCAGTGGGCCGGCCTGACCCGCAGCGAGTATCGCCTGCTGGAAACCCTGCACCGCAACGGCGAAGAAGTCCTCAGCAAGGCTTTCCTCTATCAGCATGTCTTTCAGCGCGGCTACGCGCCCCATGACCGCAGCCTGGACATGCACATCAGCCAGATTCGTCGCAAGCTCAAGGCCATCGGCTACAGCGAGCGGGAAGTGCGCACGGTGTGGGGCAAGGGCTATGTGTTGAGCGGTCACGATGACGGGCTTTAGGGCCGCCCTCACACGGCTGCCGGGCAAGCATTCGTTATTCTGGAAACTGGCGTGCCTGCTGATCGCTTTCTGTTTGTTGATGATCTGGCTCAGTTGGTCCTGGGGCCGGTACATGGAAGAGCAGAATGCCTTTCTGTCCAACGAGGCTCGCGCCACCTTGAGCGGTTATGCAGCCGGTGCGGAGCTGGCCTGGAACAAGGGCGGCAACGCCGGTGTGGACGAATGGCTGCACACCCTGGGCCAGCGCGAGCGCACCTGGGTGGGTGTTATCGGTAACGACCTGCAATCCCTGAGCAGCTACCCGCTGACGGACAAGGAAAGCCAGCGCCTGACCTTCCTGCGTGGCCTGGACTGGCCCGTCAGCCGGCACGCCAAGGGCTTGCCGTGGTTGAAAATCCCGTTCCCGCTCGACCCGGGGGCGGGGTCCCTGGTGATCGAATTGCCCCGGCGTTTCATGCCTGGGCAAAACCAGCTGTTCTGGCGGATCGTCACCAATGGCGTGATTCCCGGCCTGTTCACCCTGTTGCTCTGCATCGGCCTTTACCGGCTGTTGATCATGCCCCTCAACCACCTGCGGGAGCAGGCGAACGCCTGGCGTGCCGATCAATTGAGTACCCGGCTTTCCCTCGACACCACCAGCCGCCAGGATGAATTGGGAGAGTTGGGCCGCGCGTTTGACCAGATGTCGGAACGCCTGCAAGGCACCGTGGCGCTGCAACAGCAACTGCTGCGGGATTTGTCCCATGAGCTGCGCACACCGCTGAGCCGTTTGCGCGTCGCCTGTGACAGCGAGCAGGACCTGATCCAACTGCGCGAACGCCTGGGAAGGGAAATCGACGGCATGCAGCGCCTGGTGGAAGACACCCTGCAACTGGCCTGGCTCGACACTGAACGTGCGCCGCTGCCCAAGGAAGACATCCAGGTGCAGGCGCTGTGGGACATGCTGCGGGAAAACGCCTGTTTTGAAAGTGGCTGGCCGGCTTCACGTTTGCAGTGCGAGCTGGGGGCTGACTGCTGGGTGCGTGGGCATCTGAACCTGCTGGCCCAGGCGTTGGAAAACATCCTGCGCAATGCCATCCGGCACTCTCCGCAATACGGCACAGTGCAATTGGGCGGGCAGCGTGAGGGGGATCACTGGCACTTGTGGCTGGAAGACCAGGGCGGCGGGATCGATGAGGGGGAGCTGGAACGGATCTTTGCGCCATTCACCCGGCTGGACGGCTCACGGCCCGGCGACGGTGGCTTTGGCCTGGGCTTGAGCATTGCGCGCAACGCTGTGCAGCGTCAGGACGGCAGCTTGTGGGCGGAAAACACCGGCCAGGGTTTGCGCGTGCACATGCGCTTGCTGGCCCGCTGACGCCTACAACCTGCGCTGTTTGCGTTTCTTCCACTGGCGGGCCACCCACCAGCGCCAGTAGCCCATGGTCAGGCAATACCCCAGCGCTGCCATCACCAGCCCCAGTACCACCGAACCCAGCAGGAAGGGTTGCCACAACGTCGACAACTGCCCGCTGATCCATTCCCAGGTCAACTCGTCGGGCATGCTGCGGGGTGGCACGTTCATCAGCCAGGCGCCGGTCATATAGGTGCAGAAGAACACCGGCGGCATGGTGATCGGGTTGGTCAGCCACACCAGGCTCACGGCAATCGGCATGTTGCCGCGCACGCTGATGGCGAGGATCGCCGCCAGCAGCATCTGCAAGGGAATGGGGATAAATGCCGCGAACAGACCAACGGCCATCGCCCGGGCAACCGAGTGGCGATTGAGGTGCCAGAGGTTCGGGTCATGCAGCAACTTGCCGAGAAAGCGTAAGGATTTGTGTTCCCGGATGCTGGTCGGATCGGGCATGTACCGTTTGAATAAGCGCCGTGGCATAAGGGGTCCAGGTCAGTTCGAGGGGCAAGTATGCCCGCATTCCAAGAACGGTAAATTCAGACTTTGTGACAAATAATAATAGGCCGCGTCGGTAGCCCGGCTAAGACTCAACGGGTCGCTTTCAAGGAACGAGCCATGAGAACAGGGATGTTCGCACTCGCGCTGGGGCTGCTCGCCCTGCGTTTTTTACCTGCGTTGCCGTCCAGCGGCTGGCTGCTGCTGATGCCGGTGTTGGCCCTGATGCTGCTGCCTTTTCGCACCTATCCGCTGGCGTTTTTCCTGCTCGGGCTGGGCTGGGCGTGCCTGAGTGCGCAGTGGGCGCTGGACGACCGGTTGGCACCGCGTCTGGATGGCCAGACCCGCTGGGTGGAGGGGCGTGTCAGCGGGTTGCCGCAGCAGACAGGCGACGGTGTTCGCTTTGAACTGACCGACAGCCGGTCACGCAAGGACCTGCTTCCGAAGCGCATCCGTGTGTCCTGGCGTGGCGGGCCAGCGGTTCAGAGCGGTGAGCGCTGGCGGTTGGCCGTGACCCTCAAGCGTCCCTCCGGTTTGCTTAATGCCGAGGGGTTTGACTATGAAGCCTGGCTGCTGGCCCAGCGGATTGGCGCCACGGGTTCGGTCAAGGATGGCCAGAAGCTGGCGCCTGCGCGGCATGCCTGGCGCGACGGAATTCGCCAGCGGCTGTTGGCAGTGGATGCCCAAGGGCGAGAGGCGGGCCTGGCGGCGCTGGTGCTCGGGGATGGTTCCGGGCTGGCCGCCGAGGATTGGCGGGTTCTGCAAGACACCGGCACCGTGCATTTATTGGTGATTTCCGGGCAACACATTGGGCTGCTGGCAGGGTTGATCTATGGCCTGGTCGCCGGCCTGGCGCGCTTCGGGTGTTGGCCGAAACCCTTACCGTGGCTGCCCTGGGCCTGCGGCCTGGGGTTTGCTGCGGCGCTGGGCTATGGCTTGCTGGCCGGTTTTGAAGTGCCGGTGCAACGGGCCTGCGTGATGGTGGGATTGGTCCTGCTATGGCGCCTGCGGTTTCGTCACTTGGGGATCTGGTGGCCGCTGTTGCTGGCGCTGAACGCGGTGCTCATCCTCGAACCGCTGGCCAGCCTGCAACCGGGGTTCTGGCTGTCCTTTGCGGCGGTGGCGGTGCTGATCCTGGCGTTCAGTGGCCGACTGGGCCCCTGGCGTGCCTGGCAGGCCTGGACCCGGGCCCAGTGGTTGATTGCCATCGGCCTGTTTCCGCTGCTGCTGGTGCTCGGTTTGCCCATCAGCCTGAGCGGGCCGCTGGCCAACCTGGTTGCGGTGCCGTGGATCAGCCTGGTGGTGTTGCCCCTGGCCTTGCTGGGTACGGTGTTATTGCCGCTGCCTTATATAGGTGAAGGTTTGTTATGGCTGGCGGGCGGCACACTGGACTGGCTGTTCAAGGCCTTGGCGTTGCTGGCGCAGTACGTGCCGGCCTGGATACCGGCGCACGTGCCCATGGGCTATTGGCTGGTGAGCCTGCTGGGGGCGGTGCTGTTATTGCTACCCAAGGGCGTGCCGTTTCGGCTGCTGGGCTGGCCGATGTTGCTGCTGGCGGTGTTTCCGCCTCGGGAGTCGATCCCTCACGGACGCGTCGAGGTGGTGCAACTGGATGTGGGCCAAGGGTTGGCGATCATCCTGCGTACCCGCAACCACGTTCTGCTCTATGACGCCGGGCCGCGCTCCGGTGAGTTCGACCTTGGCGCGCGCGTGGTATTGCCTGCGTTGCGCAAACTGGGTGTCGCGGGGCTGGACATGATGCTGCTCAGTCATGCCGATGCCGATCATGCCGGTGGTGCGTTGGCGGTTGCCCACGGGCTGCCGATCAAGCGCGTGGTGGGCGGCGAGACCGAACGGCTGCCGGCGGCACTCGGTACTCAAGCCTGCGTCAGTGGCGAGCGGTGGCATTGGGATGGCGTGACCTTCGAGCTGTGGCAATGGCCTGATGCGACGGACGGTAATCAGATGTCCTGTGTGTTGCTGGTGCAGGCCAATGGCGAACGGTTGCTGCTGACCGGTGATATTGACCGTGAAGCCGAGCGGGCATTGCTGGCCACCCCCCTGGGGGCTCCTGTCGATTGGTTGCAGGCGCCGCACCATGGCAGCCGCAGCTCGTCGTCCTGGCCGTTTCTCCAGCGCCTTGCACCCAAGGCAGTGCTGATTTCCCGTGGCCGCAGCAATGCCTTCGGCCATCCCCATCCCCACGTATTGGAGCGTTACCAGGCCGTGGGCAGCCTGATTTATGACAGCGCCGAGCAAGGCGCACTCCGTCTGCAACTGGGCACCTTCCAGCCGCCGCAGGCCGTGCGCAGCCAGCGGCGTTTCTGGCGCGAGCCCCCGCCGCAAAACAGCGTTACCAAAGACTGGCTCCTGCGACAGGATGCTCTGGGGCCGGCCAGCCCTTCCGCCGGACCCTTATGGTAAAGTGGCGCACTTTTTCGAGGGGACATTCACTGTGTGGGAATTGGTCAAATCCGGCGGCTGGATGATGTTGCCGATCATTTTGAGTTCCATCGCCGCACTCGGCATCATCGCCGAACGCCTGTGGACCCTGCGTGCCAGCCGTGTAACACCTGACCACCTGCTGGGCCAGGTCTGGGGCTGGATCAAGAACAAGCAACTGGACAAGGCAAAGCTCAAGGAACTGCGCGCCAACTCGCCCCTGGGTGAAATCCTCGCCGCCGGCCTCGCCAACTCCAAGCATGGTCGCGAGATCATGAAGGAATGCATCGAAGAGGCCGCCGCCCGGGTCATCCATGAGTTGGAGCGCTACATCAATGCCTTGGGCACCATTGCCGCCATGGCACCGTTGCTCGGCCTGCTCGGTACGGTGTTGGGCATGATCGATATCTTCAGCTCCTTCATGGGCTCGGGCATGACCACCAACGCTGCGGTGCTGGCCGGTGGTATTTCCAAGGCGTTGATCACCACGGCGGCGGGCCTGATGGTCGGTATTCCGTCGGTGTTCTTCCACCGTTTTCTGCAACGGCGCATCGACGAGCTGGTGGTGGGCATGGAGCAGGAAGCCATCAAGCTGGTGGAAGTGGTGCAGGGCGACCGTGACGTGGACCTGGTTGAGGGCAAAGCGTGAAATTTCGCCGCAAGCAACGGGAAAACGTCGATATCAACCTGGCGTCGTTGATTGACGTGGTGTTTATCTTGCTGCTGTTTTTTGTCGTCACCACCACCTTTACCCGGGAAACCCAGCTGCGCGTCGACTTGCCGGAAGCCGTAAGCGGCTCTCCGGCGGAAGACCAGCAGGCCAAGCAGCTGGACATCGCCATCAGCGCCGATGGCGTGTTCTCGGTGAATAACCAGTTGCTGGAGAAAAACGACCTGGCCAGCCTGATGGAAGCACTGCAGAAGGAGTCCGGTGGCGACACTAACTTGCCACTGTCCATCAGCGCCGATGGCAACACCAAGCACCAGGCCGTGATCACTGCGATGGACGCTGCCGGCAAGCTCGGCTTCAGCCATTTGCGCATGACCACGGTCGAGGCGGCGAGCCAACCCTGATGGCCATGACTGATCGTTTGCTCAAGGCCTGGTACGAAGGCCATCCGGCGCTTGCGTTGTTGCAGCCGCTGGAATCCCTCTATCGCCGGGTGGTGCAGCGCAAGCGCGCGCGGTTCCTGGCGGGCGAGGGCGAGATCTACCAGTCGCCGGTGCCGGTCGTGGTCGTCGGTAACATCACCGTCGGAGGCACCGGCAAGACCCCCTTGATTCTTTGGCTGATCGACCATTGCCAGCGCAGCGGTTTGCGCGTCGGAGTGGTCAGCCGCGGTTATGGCGCCAAACCGCCGGAGTTTCCGTGGCGTGTCGAAGCCAGTCACACCGCTGCGGAGGCGGGGGACGAACCCTTGTTGATCGTGCAACGCAGCGGCGTACCCCTGATGATCGACCCTGACCGCAGCCGCGCCGTAAAGGCGTTGTTGGCCAGCGAAACCCTGGACCTGATTCTCTCCGACGACGGCCTGCAACATTACCGCCTGGCCCGAGACCTGGAACTGGTATTGATTGATGCCGCCCGTGGGCTCGGCAACCATCGCTGCTTGCCGGCGGGCCCGTTGCGCGAGCCGGTCGAGCGTCTGCAAAGCGTCGATGCGCTGCTTTATAACGGCGCCGGTTCAGACCGTGAGGATGGCTTTGCCTTCCGCCTGCTGCCCACCGCATTGGTCAATCTGCACACCGGCGAGCGCCAACCTGTCGACCACTTCCCGGTAGGTCAGCAGGTGCATGCGGTGGCCGGCATCGGAAACCCGCAACGTTTCTTCAATACCCTCGAGACGCTACACTGGCGCCCAATACCTCATGCTTTTGCCGACCACGCGCCCTACAGCGCCGAGGTCTTGAATTTCACACCGGCGCTGCCGTTGGTCATGACTGAAAAGGACGCGGTGAAGTGCCGCGCCTTTGCCAGGCCCGACTGGTGGTACCTTGCGGTGGACGCGGCACCGTCACCGGCGTTTATCGCCTGGTTCGACACGCAGTTAATGCGTTTGCTGCCCGCTCGCCTTTTGCCTTAAAACGCTGCTCTCCAGGACATACTCATGGACACCAAACTGCTCGATATCCTCGCTTGCCCGATCTGCAAAGGTCCGCTCAAGCTCAGCGCCGACAAAACCGAGCTGATCAGCAAGGGCGCCGGCCTGGCGTACCCGATCCGTGACGGCATTCCGGTAATGCTCGAAAGCGAAGCCCGTACCCTGACCACCGACGAGCGCCTGGATAAATGACCACTGCCTTCACCGTCGTCATCCCGTCCCGCTACGCCTCCACCCGCCTGCCCGGCAAACCGCTGCAGCTGATCGGCAACAAGCCGATGATCCAGCTGGTGTGGGAACAGGCCTGCAAAAGCAGCGCCGAACGGGTGGTGGTGGCCACCGATGATCCGCGCATTATCGAGGCCTGCAAAGGCTTTGGCGCCGAAGCGGTGCTGACCCGTGAAGACCACAATTCCGGCACCGACCGCCTGGCCGAAGTGGCCACCAAACTGGGGCTGGCGGCGGACGCCATCGTGGTCAACGTGCAAGGCGACGAGCCGTTGATTCCGCCCAGCGTGATCGACCAGGTGGCGGCCAACCTGGCGGCCCATGGCGAAGCCGGCATGGCAACCCTGGCCGAGCCGATTGAAGACATCGAGACCCTGTTCAACCCCAACGTGGTGAAAGTGGTCAGCGACATCAATGGCCTGGCGCTGACGTTCAGCCGCTCCACCTTGCCGTGGGCGCGGGATGCATTCGCCAAGCAGCCCGACGTACTGCCGGCGGGCGTGCCTTATCGCCGCCATATCGGTATCTACGCCTACCGTGCCGGGTTCCTGCATGACTTCGTCAGCTGGGGCCCGTGCTGGCTGGAGAACACCGAATCCCTGGAACAACTGCGTGCCCTGTGGCACGGCGTGCGCATTCATGTGGGCGATGCCCTGGAAGCGCCACCGGCGGGTGTTGACACGCCTGAAGACCTCGAGCGCGTCCGTCGCCTGCTGGGGGCCTGATGCAGGTTCTGTTTGTCTGCCTGGGCAATATCTGCCGTTCCCCGACGGCTGAAGGTGTGTTGCGCCACAAGCTGCGTGAAGCCGGCCTGGCTGATCGGGTCGAGGTGGCCTCCGCCGGCACCGGTGAATGGCACGTTGGCAATCCACCAGACAAGCGCAGCCAGCGGGCAGCACTGCAACGGGGCTACGACCTGTCGGCCCAGCGTGCGCAGCAGGTGTCCCGTGCCGACTTTTCCCGTTACGACCTGATCCTCGCCATGGACCAGAGCAACCTGCGCAACCTCAAGGCCATGCAGCCGGCTCAAGGTAAGGCGGACCTGGACTTGTTCCTGCGCCGTTATGACTCGGTGGTGGATGAAGTGCCGGACCCCTATTACGAAGGCGACCAGGGCTTCGAAACCGTGCTCGACCTGATCGAGCGCGCCTGTGACCTGTTGGTGATTGAATTGAAGGGCCGGTTATGACATTGCAGGTGCAGGCACAGGTTTCGCTCAAACCGTTCAACAGCTTTGGCATCGACGTGCGTGCCCGGCTGTTTGCCGAGGCCCGCAACGACGCTGACGTGCGTGAGGCTTTGGCCTACGCCGCCGGGCAACAACTGCCGTTGCTGGTGATTGGTGGCGGCAGCAATTTGTTGCTGACCCAGGATATCGACGCGCTGGTGCTGCGCATGGCCAGCCAGGGCATCCGGGTAGTGCATGATGATGGCGTGAATGTGGTGGTGGAGGCCGAAGCTGGCGAAGCCTGGCATCCGTTTGTGCTGTGGACCTTGGCCCAGGGCTTTTCCGGCCTGGAAAACCTCAGTCTGATTCCTGGCACGGTCGGCGCCGCACCGATGCAAAACATTGGCGCCTACGGTGTGGAGATCAAGGACGTGTTCGCCGGCCTGACCGCCCTTGATCGCCACACCGGCGAGCTGCGGGATTTCAGCCTGGCCGAATGCAACTTTGCCTACCGCGACAGCCTGTTCAAGCATGAAGTCGGGCGCTGGCTGATCCTGCGGGTGCGTTTTGCCTTGAGTCGCGCCGTGCACCTGAAGCTTGAGTACGGGCCGGTGCAACAGCGCCTGACTGAGCAAGGCATCGTGCAGGCCACTCCCAGCGATGTCAGTCGGGCGATTTGCAGCATTCGTAGCGAGAAACTGCCCGACCCGGCGGTGCTCGGCAATGCCGGCAGTTTCTTCAAGAATCCGCTGGTGTCCCAGGCGCTGGCCGCCGAATTGCAGCTGGAATACCCGGACCTGGTGGCTTACCCCCAGGCTGACGGGCAGATGAAACTGGCCGCCGGCTGGCTGATCGACAAGGCGGGCTGGAAAGGCTTTCGTGATGGCGATGCCGGTGTGCATCGCTTGCAGGCGCTGGTGTTGGTGAACTATGGCGCGGCCACCGGCCAGGAGATTGCCGGGCTCGCGCTACGCATCCAGCAGGACATCGAAAAGCGTTTCAAGGTTGTGCTGGAGATGGAGCCCAACCGCTATTGAACTAAGCTGGTTTTTTGACGCACCAAGCCCTGCATAGCGGGGCTTTTTTATTGCCGCTGAGTTAACTTAGCTGACTACCGATATTTTTTAATCAACTCATAGATGCTGTTTATCAAAACCAGCTACGTGTTTGGCAGGAGGCGAAGGCCTGATGGACAGTGTTGATCTGAATGTGTTGCGCAGCGTGCTGGAATGGCGCCGCGCCGGGCAGCGGGTGGTGCTGTACAGCGTGGTCCAGACCTGGGGCAGTGCGCCGCGTCCGCCGGGGGCCATGCTGGCCTTGCGCGGCGACGGGGTGGTGATTGGCTCGGTGTCTGGCGGCTGTATCGAGGACGACTTGATCGCCCGTTTGCAGGATGGCCGGTTGCCAGAAGACGGGCCGCCGGTGCAGCTTGTAACGTATGGCGTCACCCGGGACGAAGCGGCGCGTTTTGGTCTGCCGTGCGGCGGCACCTTGCGCCTGACCGAAGAGCGGGTGGGTGATCCAGGTTGGGTCGCTGAACTGCTGGCGCGCTGCGAGGCTCACGAGATTGTCGCCCGTGAATTGGACCTGACCACCGGTAAAGTGGAGTTAAGCGGTGCGAGCAAGACCGATGTGGTCAGCTTCGACGGCGAGCGCTTGCGGGCGATTTATGGTCCGCGCTGGCGCTTGCTGTTGATCGGCGCAGGCCAGCTGTCACGCTATGTGGCAGAAATGGCCCGGCTGCTGGATTTCGAAGTGCTGATCTGCGACCCACGCCAGGAGTTTGTCTACGGCTGGGAAGAACAGCATGGGCGCTTTGTGCCGGGCATGCCCGATGAGGCCGTGCTGAATATCCAGACCGATGAACGCACCGCTATTGTCGCGCTCACCCATGACCCGCGCCTGGATGACATGGCGCTGCTGACGGCCCTCAACTCCCGGGCGTTCTACATTGGTGCCTTGGGCTCGCGGGCCAACAGCCAGAAGCGCCGGGAAAATCTCGCGGCGCTGGGGTTGAGTGCGGAGGCCATTGAGCGGCTGCATGGGCCGATTGGCCTGCATATCGGCAGCCATACGCCAGCGGAGATCGCCCTGTCGTTGATGGCGGAAATCGTTGCCATCAAGAACGGGATTGATCTGTTGCAGAAAAAGCCGTTGCAGGCAGCGGTCAGTTGACGAGCATCACCGCGATCATCCTGGCGGCGGGGCAGGGCAGTCGTTTTCGGGCCGAAGCAGGTGTGGATCAGGATAAGTTGCTGGCGCCCTGCGTGGGTCGGGATGGCATCACACGGCCAGTGATTGAGCAGGTATTGGTGAATTTTCCGGCGGCGGTTGCCAAGCGCTGGCTGGTGACGTCGCCGGATCGCACCGAAGTTATTCGGCTGGCGCAGTTGCATGGCTGTGAAGTGCTCTTGCTGCGCTCGCCTGGAATGGGTGACAGCATCGCGGCGGCAGTGGCGGCTAGTGGCACGTCCGATGGCTGGCTGGTGGTGCTGGGGGATATGCCGTTCATCCTGCCTGCGAGTATCGAGCAGGTGATGGCAGGCCTTGAGATCGACGGTATCAGCGTCCCGGTGCATGCCGGTCAGTATGGGCATCCCGTGGGATTTGGCCGTTCATTCGGCCCTGCCTTGATGGCGCTCACGGGAGATCGTGGAGCAAAGCCATTGTTGGCCCTGGCTTCGGTGCAGGAAGTAGCAGTCGATGATCCCGGCGTGTTGTGGGATGTGGATGTGCCGGCGTTGTTGAACTTCCGCTAGCGGATAGCGCAGGCATAAAAAAGCCCCGCCTGATCACTCAGGCGGGGCTTTTTAGTGGCAGATGGAATCAGACGAGGGGTTTAGGCTCGTGCTCTTCTTCCAGGGCCTTAGGGTGGTGCTCTACCACTTCTTCAACGGAACGTTGGTTCTCGTCGATAGCAGGGGCAGTGTGCTCAACCACGGCTTCGGTGACCGGAGCAGGGGCTGCTTCGATCACTTCAGCGACGGCTGGAGCGGCTTCGGCAGCGGCCTTGGCAGCAGCGGCGGCCGCTTCAGCTTCCTTGCGACGGCGACGCACTTCACGCGGGTCGTTCGGCGCACGGCCGTTTTCGGTCAGGGCGCTGGCCGGAGCGGCTTCAACCACCGGTGCTGCCACTTCGGCAACCACTGGTGCTTCAACCACTGGAGCAGGCTCGGCAACCACGGCTACAGGTTCAGGGGCGACAACCACTTCAGCGACTGGCGCTGGAGCTTCTTCGACCACTGGAGCAGGCGCTGGTGCTTCAACCGCTTCGACCACTGGGGCAGGTTCGGCAGTCCACTGGAAGGCGGTCTGTTCTTCGCGAACTTCACGCACTTCAGGGGTCGGCTCGGCAACCGGTGCTTCAACGGCGGCTTCAACCACGGGCTGTTGTTCAACAACAGCGGCAGGCTCGGCAACCACTTCAGCTTCAGGCTTAGGCTCGCGAACTTCGCGAACTTCACGCACGTGACGAGCTGGCGCTACTTCCACTTCCGGAACAACCGGGGCTTCGACTGGAGTCGTCGCTTCAACCACAGGTGCTTCGACGGCAGGCGTCTCTACAACAGGGGTTTCCTGAATGGCAGCGGTAGCGGCTTCAGCTTGCTCGTTGGCCTGGGCTTCAGCAGGTGCGCTGATGACCGAGCTGGCAACAGCAGCGGTCACGGCCAGGCCGGCAGCCAGTTCGGCACCAGTCGGTTCGCCAGTCGCGGTAGCTTCGCCGGTCTCTTCCGAGCCTTCGATTTCGTTGCCGTTGGCATCACGTTGACGCTCACGACGGTTGCTGCGACGACGCTGGCCACGGGAGCGGCGGCGTGGACGATCGCCTTCGGCGTTGTCCTGGCCGTCTTCCTGTTGCTGATCTTCGTTGGACAGCAGCTCTTCTTCTTCACCGGCTGGAGCCGCTTGCTCGGCACGTGGTTGACGCTCTTCACGAGGAGGGCGTGGCGCGCGTTCTTCACGGGGCTGACGAGCTGGACGCTCTTCAGCAACGGCAGTGGTGGCAGCAGCAGCGGCTACGGCTGGAGCGGCATCCAGCGGCTCGCGCAGTTCACGCACGCGTTCTTCACGCTCGCCACGTGGCTTGCGGTCTTCACGCGGGGCGCGTGGAGCGCGCGGCGCACGTTCTTCCCGTGGTGCACGCTCTTCACGGGCTACGGTTGGCGTTTCTTCACGGGCTTCGCGCGGCTGGCGCTCTTCACGTGGGGCGCGATCTTCGCGTGGCGCACGTTCTTCACGAGGCTTGCGCTCTTCGTCACGGCGACCGTTGCGATTGCGGCTCTGCTGGCGACCGTTGCGACGCTCTTCATTGCGTGCAGGGCGTTCAGCGGCAGGCTTCTCGACCACAACTGGAGCCACTGGCTCTTCCTTGGTGGCGAACAGGCTGACCAGCGACTTCACCAGGCCCTTGAACAGGCTTGGCTCAGGCAGGGCTGCAGGCGCGGCAACCGGCGCGGCAGCTTCAACCGGAACCGGTGCGTTGGCACGGGCAGGCGCGGTCTTGACGGCGGCTTCCTGGCGAACCAGGGTGCGGGTCGCGGCGGCTGGCTGGACTTCTTCCACTTCGGCAGCGGCAGCAGCGATTTCGTAGCTGGACTGATTGACGTGGGCTTCCGGGCTGTCATCCCGTAGGCGCTGCACTTCGAAGTGCGGCGTCTCGAGGTGATCGTTCGGCAGGATGACGATGCGGGCACGGGTGCGCAGTTCGATCTTGGTGATCGAGTTGCGTTTTTCGTTGAGCAGGAACGCAGCCACCGGGATCGGCACCTGGGCGCGCACTTCGGCAGTGCGGTCTTTCAGGGCTTCTTCTTCGATCAGGCGCAGGATCGCCAGGGACAGCGATTCAACGTCACGGATGATGCCGGTGCCGTTGCAACGCGGGCAAACGATGCCGCTGCTTTCACCCAGGGATGGACGCAGGCGCTGACGGGACATTTCCAGTAGGCCGAAGCGCGAGATGCGGCCGACCTGTACGCGGGCACGGTCAGCTTCCAGGCATTCGCGGACTTTCTCTTCCACGGCGCGCTGGTTCTTGGCGGGGGTCATGTCGATGAAGTCGATCACGATCAGGCCGCCGATGTCACGCAGGCGCAACTGGCGGGCGATTTCTTCAGCCGCTTCCAGGTTGGTCTGCAGGGCGGTTTCTTCGATGTCGCTACCCTTGGTGGCGCGCGCCGAGTTGATGTCGATGGACACCAGGGCTTCGGTCGGGTCGATCACGATGGAGCCGCCGGAAGGCAGTTCGACTACGCGCTGGAAAGCGGTTTCGATCTGGCTTTCGATCTGGAAACGGTTGAACAGCGGAACGCTGTCTTCGTACAGCTTGATCTTGCTGGCGTACTGCGGCATCACCTGGCGGATGAAAGTCAGGGCTTCGTCCTGGGCTTCAACGCTGTCGATCAGCACTTCGCCGATGTCCTGGCGCAGGTAGTCGCGGATGGCGCGGATGATCACGTTGCTTTCCTGATAGATCAGGAACGGCGCGGAGCGATCCAGGGACGCTTCTTTGATGGCGGTCCAGAGTTGCAGCAGGTAATCGAGGTCCCACTGCATTTCTTCGCTGCTGCGGCCCAGGCCGGCAGTGCGCACGATCAGGCCCATGTCGGCCGGAGCGATCAGGCCGTTCAGCGCTTCACGCAGTTCGTTGCGCTCTTCGCCTTCGATGCGACGGGAAATACCGCCGGCACGTGGGTTGTTCGGCATCAGGACCAGGTAGCGGCCAGCCAGGCTGATGAAGGTGGTCAGGGCGGCGCCCTTGTTGCCACGTTCTTCTTTTTCCACCTGAACGATGACTTCCTGGCCTTCGCTCAGGACGTCCTTGATGTTCACGCGGCCTTCTGGGGCTTTCTTGAAGTATTCGCGGGAGATTTCTTTGAGGGGCAGGAAGCCATGGCGCTCGGAGCCGAAATCGACAAAGGCAGCCTCAAGGCTTGGTTCGATACGAGTAATCCGGCCTTTATAGATGTTGGCCTTCTTTTGCTCGCGTGCACCGGACTCGATGTCCAGGTCGTAGAGGCGTTGGCCGTCTACCAGTGCAACACGCAACTCTTCGGGTTGAGTTGCGTTAATCAGCATTCTTTTCATGTTGTACCGTCGGTTTCCGGGCTGCCGGAAACGGCGTTCGGCACACACGACTTCTCACGGTCGGTGTCAGGTGCGTCAAGAGTGGTTGGCCACTCCAGTGTCCAGCAATACCCGCCAAAATGGGCGGTATCGCGACGTACGCTTCCTGCTTGCTGTGGTGACTTAAGCACTCAGTCAGGAGGAGGAATCAACCGGCGACTGTGGACGAGATGAAGCGTCTAAATATAAGCCTAGTGCTACACAGTCCGACGGTTGTGCATCTCCACCCTACACGTATCCCTGATAATTCGGGTGCTGCCGCGCGCAGAATCCGCAGCGGGTTGGCATTTACCGTGTTCTCCAATGGGGAGAACACGCTCATGGCTAAACAAGACCGGGTGTGGGCGACTGTGCTCTCACTCAGCTCGTAACAGGCGTTGTTTCCGAAGCATTCGCCGTGGTCTGGCTCAAGACTGACTGCACTTTGTGAACTGGCCGTAAATATCGGCGCAAAAGGCGAGTAATCACTCTGCTTTTTGCACTCGCTTCAGGCCTCATGTCACCTGCGCTTGTTACAATCTCGAGCCTTCCAAGGTGGCGAAAGCCCCGTAGGACGGCCTCGCGTCCTGATGAATTGCGATGGTCAGGGCCGGCAGTTTGCCGCTAGTCCTCTGTCCAGGCCGCTTTTGGCGGCGTTCGCGACTATAGCAGCAATGATTAAGTGCTTCAATTCCATAAAAAATTGTTATCATCGCCGCCATGACGACTACCGCCCCCCAGACCCCCAGCGTCCAGCTGCTCGAGGTCTCGCCGGAATATGCCGGCCAACGCATCGACAACTTTCTTCTTGCCAGGCTCAAAGGCGTGCCCAAGACCTTGATTTACCGCATTTTGCGTAAAGGCGAAGTGCGCGTGAACAAGGGTCGGATCAAGCCCGAGTACAAGCTGCAGGCGGGCGATATCGTCCGTGTGCCGCCGGTGCGGGTGCCTGAGCGGGACGAACCGGTCCCTCTGGCTCAAGGCCTGTTGCAGCGCCTCGAAGCGTCGATTGTCTTCGAAGACAACAAGCTGATCGTGATCAACAAGCCTTGCGGCATCGCCGTCCACGGCGGCAGCGGCCTGAACTACGGGGTGATTGAAGCCTTTCGTCAGTTGCGCCCGGATACCAAGGAGCTGGAACTGGTCCACCGTCTGGACCGTGATACCTCCGGCCTGCTGATGATTGCCAAAAAACGCAGCATGTTGCGTCACCTGCATGCCGCCCTGCGCGGTGATGGCGTGGACAAGCGCTACATGGCCCTGGTGCGTGGCAACTGGGCAACCTCGATCAAGAGC
Source organism: Pseudomonas sp. TH34 (assembly GCF_016650865.1). NCBI lineage: Bacteria > Pseudomonadati > Pseudomonadota > Gammaproteobacteria > Pseudomonadales > Pseudomonadaceae > Pseudomonas > Pseudomonas sp. TH34. The sequence continues at coordinate 396,600 of NZ_JAEKFB010000001.1, read as the reverse complement.
GTCCGCGCGCCGTTGCAGAAGAGCAACCTGCGCTCCGGCGAGCGCATGGTCGAAGTGGACGAGGAGGGCAAGGAGGCGCTGACCCTGTTCAAGGTGCTGCGTCGCTTTGGTGACTTTGCCACCATGGTCGAGGCCAAGCCTGTGACTGGCCGTACCCACCAGATTCGTGTGCATACCCTGCATGCGGGCCACTGCATCGCCGGCGATACCAAATACGGCGACGAGGATTTCTCCAAGGAAATTCGCGATCTGGGCGGCAAACGCCTGTTCCTGCACGCCTACATGCTGACGGTGCCGCTGCCGGATGGCGGCGAATTGAAGCTGCAAGCGCCTGTCGACGAGATGTGGGCCAAGACCGTGGAGCGCCTGAGTGTCGCACCTTGACTACAAACTGCTGATCTTTGATTGGGATGGCACGCTGTGTAACTCCATTGGTCGGATTGTCGAGTCGATGCACGCCGCGTCGACCCGAGCCGGCTACGCGTTGTGCGACGACCTGGCGGTCAAGGGCATTATCGGCCTGGGCCTGCCGGAAGCGATCCGTACCCTGTATCCGGAGATTGGCGATGACGAGTTGATAGCGTTTCGTCAGCACTACGCCGATCACTACATGGCGCTCGATGCCCAGCCATCGCCGCTGTTTGAGGGAGTGGCACAGACCATGGAAGCGTTTCGTGCCGACGGCTATCACCTCGCGGTGGCGACCGGCAAGGCCCGTCGCGGCCTGGACCGGGTGCTCAAAGTCCACGGTTGGGAAAATTATTTCGACGCCACCCGTGCGGCGGATGAAACCGCCAGCAAGCCTCACCCTCTGATGCTCGAACAGATCCTCGCTCGATGTGGCGTGTCGCCTCGGCAGGCGTTGATGGTGGGTGATGCGTCGTTCGACCTGATGATGGCGCGCAATGCTGGCATGGACTCTGTGGCGGTCAGCTACGGCGCCCAGTCTGCCGAGGCGTTGCAAGCGTACGAGCCGAGACTGACGATTGACCGTTTTTCTGAACTGCAGGCCTGGCTCAGCCGGGCCCATTAAGTCTTTGCTGGGGTGGATGGCATGACCGATGAGTGGAAGGCGCCTGAAAAGGCCAATGCCGATAACAATGGCGATGACAGAAGTTGGAAGTTGCTGGAGAAGACCCTGCTGGCCAGTGTCCAGGAGCAGCGTCGGTCCCGGCGTTGGGGGATCTTTTTCAAGCTCCTGACCTTTATTTATCTGCTGGGCATGCTGGCGCTGTTCAGTCCGCTGATGGACATGGAGAAGAGCGCCACCCGAAGCGGTAATTACACGGCATTGATCGAAGTGCGTGGGGTGATTGCCGACAAGGAGTCCGCCAGTGCCGACAATATCGTCAGCAGCCTGCGGGCCGCCTTCGAAGATACCAAGGTCAAGGCTGTGATTCTGCGCATCAACAGCCCGGGCGGCAGTCCGGTGCAATCGGGTTATGTGTATGACGAGATTCGCCGCCTGCGCGCCTTGCACCCGGACATCAAACTGTACGCGGTGATTTCCGATCTGGGTGCCTCGGGTGCCTATTACATCGCCAGCGCTGCCGACCAGATCTATGCCGACAAGGCCAGCCTGGTGGGTTCCATTGGTGTGACGGCGGCCGGTTACGGCTTTGTCGGCACGATGGAGAAGCTCGGGGTTGAGCGGCGTACCTACACGTCTGGCGAGCACAAGTCGTTCCTGGATCCATTCCAGCCGCAAAAGGCTGATGAGACCCAGTTCTGGCAGGGCGTGCTCGATACCACTCATCGGCAGTTTATTGCCAGCGTCAAGCAAGGGCGCGGTGACCGGCTCAAGGATAAAGAGCATCCGGAGTTGTTTTCCGGCCTGGTCTGGTCCGGTGAGCAAGCACTGCCACTGGGCTTGATCGACGGACTGGGCAGTGCCAGTTCTGTTGCGCGGGATGTGATTGGCGAGAAAGAACTGGTGGATTTCACCGTTCAGGAATCGCCGTTTGACCGCTTCTCGAAGAAGCTCGGCGCCAGTGTGGCTGAGCAGTTGGCGATGTGGATGGGCTTCCAGGGGCCAACCCTGCGCTGAGATCTTGAGCGTTACATGGTTCAACGTGTGGGAGCTGGCTTGCCTGCGATAGCATCACCTCGGTGCAACTGATGTACCGAGGTGTCTGCATCGCAGGCAAGCCAGCTCCCACATTTGTTTGTGGTGTTCTCAGGGAATCTGCACGCCTTCGGCCAGTAGCATGTCCACCAGTCGGATCAGTGGCAGGCCGACCAGGCTGGTTGCGTCCGGCCCCTCGGTGCTTTGAAACAGGCTCACCCCCAACCCTTCGGCCTTGAAGCTGCCAGCGCAGTCGTAGGGCTGCTCGATGCGCAGGTAGCGTTCGATGCGCGCCGTGTCCAGCGTGCGCATGTGCACGGTGAAGGGGATGCAGTCGACCTGGCAGTGGCCGGTGGTGCTGTTCAGCACGGCCAGGCCGGTGAGGAAGCTGACGCGCTTGCCACTGGCCGCCAGCAGTTGCTCGCGGGCCTTCTCAAAGGTGTGGGGCTTGCCGATGATCTGGCCGTCGAGGGTGGCAACCTGGTCCGAGCCGATAATCAGATGCCCTGGATGACTGCCGGCGAGGGCGCGGGCCTTTTCTTCGGCGAGGCGCTTCACCAGTGCCACGGCGGACTCGTCCGGGCGGTGGCTTTCGTCGATATCCGGCGAGCTGCAGATGAACGGCAAGTGCAGGCGGTTCAACAATTCCCGGCGATAAACCGAGCTGGAAGCGAGTAATAAAGGCAGCATGGGCGTCTCCTCAAGGCAGTCGCGGATTCTAGCGGGGAGGCCCGGAGACGGACAGGGCTGAATTTCCTTTGACATGGCTGGGTGCATCCCTATAATGCTGCGCCTATGTTGAATGACCCGATTCCACCTCACGTTGACCCGCGCAAATTGGCTGATCGTGGCACTACCCTTCAAGGTGAAGTGCTGCTGGCCGATTTGGAGAGACTCTGCGACCCGCTTTCCGACACTGTCGGTACGGTGCAGGCTAAATTCGTTTTTGAACGAGATGAACGTAAGTCTGTGGTAATCCACAGCTTTATCGACACCGAAGTCAAAATGGTTTGCCAGCGTTGTCTTGAGCTGGTCACCCTGCCGATCCACAGCGAATGCAGTTATGCTGTGGTGAAAGAGGGTGCGAATACCCAGTCGTTGCCGAAAGGTTATGACGTGCTGGAACTGGGCGAAGATCCTTTGGATCTGCAGTCACTGATCGAGGAGGAGCTTTTGCTCGCCTTGCCCATTGTGCCTGCTCATCATCCGGAAGAATGCCAGCAGCCGGCGGGTCTCGATGAGCCCGAACCGAGCGAGGACGAGGTAACGCGGTCCAACCCGTTCAGTGTATTGGCGCAGTTAAAGCGTGACCCAAACGTTTAGGAGTTAATCAATTATGGCTGTTCAGCAGAACAAAAAATCCCGCTCTGCCCGTGACATGCGTCGTTCCCACGACGCCCTGACGGCGAGCACTCTGTCTGTAGAAAAAACCACCGGTGAAGTTCACCTGCGTCACCACGTATCGCCAGAAGGCGTATACCGTGGCCGTAAAGTGATCGACAAGGGCGCTGACGAGTAATCACTTGTCTGCTCAAGTCATCGCGATTGACGCAATGGGCGGGGACTTCGGTCCCCGCAGCATTGTTCAGGCCTGTATTGCTTGCCTGTCTGCCACGCCCTCGCTGCACCTGACCCTCGTCGGTCAACCCTCCTTACTTGAAGAACTGATTGCCAGCCATCCGGCGGTGGATCGCGCGCGCCTGACTATTACGCCGGCCAGCGAAACCATCACCATGGATGAAAAGCCTGCACAGGCTTTGCGTGGCAAGCCTGATTCTTCGATGCGGGTGGCCCTGGAGCTGGTGCGCGACGGCAAGGCTCAGGCCTGTGTCAGTGCCGGCAATACTGGAGCGTTGATGGCGTTGTCCCGGCATGTGCTGAAAACCCTGCCGGGCATTGATCGGCCAGCGATGGTCGCGGCGATCCCGACCCAGCAAGGTTATTGCCAGTTGCTGGACCTGGGGGCGAACGTCGATTGCAGTGCCGAGCATCTGCTGCACTTTGCGTTGATGGGCTCGGTGGCGGCCGAAGCCCTGGGCGTGGCCCGGCCTCGGGTGGCATTGCTGAATATCGGCACCGAAGACATTAAGGGTAATCAGCAGGTCAAGTTGGCGGCGACGCTGTTGCAAAGCGCGCGAGGCTTGAACTACATCGGGTTTATCGAAGGTGACGGTTTGTACCGGGGCGAAGCGGACGTGGTGGTGTGCGACGGGTTTGTCGGCAATATCCTGCTCAAGTCCAGCGAAGGCCTGGCGACGATGATAGCTGCGCGCATCGAGGCCTTGTTCAAGCGCAACCTTGCGTCACGCGTGGTGGGCGCCCTGGCGCTGCCCTTGATGCGGCGCCTGCAGGCGGACCTGGCACCGGCGCGGCACAATGGCGCGAGTTTCCTGGGATTGCAGGGCATCGTGGTGAAAAGTCACGGCTCGGCGGGGGTGCAGGGTTTTCAAAGTGCTATCCAGCGCGCCTTGATCGAGATCCAGGAAAACCTGCCGCAACGCTTGCATGGCCGCCTTGAGGATCTGTTGCCTTAGGCGAATCGGGCCGGAAATGCTTAAATGTGACCGGCCAGTTCAATTGACCATCCAATCTGTCAGTTTCTTGCGCTCCCACCTGTGGGGCGCCAATTTCCGACGACCAGATCATTAGGGGCTTGTTACATGTCTACATCCCTCGCATTCGTCTTTCCAGGGCAGGGTTCGCAGTCCCTCGGCATGTTGGCCGAGCTGGGCGCGGAACATCCGCTGGTCCTGGAAACTTTCAAGGAAGCTTCCGATGCCTTGGGTTACGACCTGTGGGCACTGACCCAACAAGGGCCGGAAGCGCTGCTCAACCAAACCGACAAGACCCAGCCGGCCATCCTGACCGCCTCCATCGCCCTGTGGCGCTTGTGGCTGGCTGAAGGTGGTGCGCGCCCGGCTTACGTTGCCGGTCATAGCCTGGGCGAATACAGCGCCCTGGTGGCCGCTGGCAGCCTGACCCTCGGTGAAGCGGTCAAGCTGGTCGAGCGTCGTGGCCAGTTAATGCAGGAAGCGGTACCGGCGGGGCAGGGCGGCATGGCTGCCATTCTCGGCCTGGAAGATGCTGACGTGATTGCCGCCTGCGCCGAAGCGGCCCAGGGCGACGTGGTCAGCGCCGTGAACTTCAATTCTCCTGGCCAGGTGGTGATCGCCGGTGCCAAGGCCGCAGTAGAACGCGCCATCGAAGGCTGCAAGGCCCGTGGCGCCAAGCGTGCATTGCCGCTGCCGGTCAGCGTGCCGTCCCACTGCGAGCTGATGCGCCCGGCTGCCGAGCGTTTTGCCGAGTCGATCGCTGCGATCAACTGGCAGGCGCCTCAGATTCCGCTGGTACAGAACGTCAGTGCTGCGGTTGCGCCTGACCTGGAAACCCTCAAGCGCGACCTGCTGGAACAGCTGTACAAGCCGGTTCGCTGGGTTGAATCGGTGCAGACCCTGGCCGCCAACGGCGCCACTCAATTGGTCGAGTGCGGCCCGGGCAAAGTCCTGGCTGGCCTGAACAAGCGTTGCGCCGAAGGCGTGTCGACTTCCAACCTCAATACCCCGGATGCCTTTGCTGCTGCTCGCGCAGCCCTGGCCTGACCTTTAATTTCCGAACCTAGGAGAAGCCTGCATGAGTCTGCAAGGTAAAGTTGCACTGGTCACCGGCGCTAGCCGTGGCATTGGCCAGGCGATCGCCCTGGAGCTGGGCCGTCTGGGCGCTGTGGTCATCGGTACCGCAACCTCCGCCGCCGGCGCCGAGCGTATTGCTGCGACGCTGAAGGAACACGGCGTTCAGGGCACCGGTCTTGAACTGAACGTGACCAGCGATGAGTCCGTGGCTGCCGTCCTGGCGGAAATCACGGCGAAATTCGGTGCACCGGCTATTCTGGTGAACAATGCTGGTATCACCCGCGATAACCTGATGATGCGCATGAAAGACGACGAGTGGCATGACGTCGTTGATACCAACCTGAACAGTCTGTTTCGCCTGTCCAAGGGTGTTTTGCGCGGTATGACCAAGGCTCGTTGGGGCCGAATTATCAATATTGGCTCCGTAGTGGGTGCCATGGGCAACGCAGGCCAAGTAAACTACGCAGCGGCCAAGGCCGGTCTGGAAGGTTTCAGCCGTGCACTGGCGCGTGAAGTGGGCTCGCGGTCGATTACGGTCAATTCGGTGGCCCCAGGGTTCATCGATACCGATATGACCCGCGAATTGCCTGAAGCGCAGCGTGAAGCGTTGCTGACGCAGATTCCGCTGGGTCGTCTGGGCCAGGCTCAAGAGATCGCGAATGTGGTCACTTTCCTGGCATCCGACGGTGCGGCATACGTGACTGGGGCTACAATCCCGGTTAACGGCGGGATGTACATGAGTTAAATTGTGACGGATCGCTTCAAAAAAATGTCATACGAGCTGTCTAAAATCCGTTATAAAGCTGCAATCTATTTATAGGCAGATGGCTAATAGGGTACGAGGGTGAAGCTTTCAGTTGAAAAGCTGAAAAGCCTTTCTATACACTTACCCACTGGCCAGCTGCCTGAATTTGTCCATTAGGAGTGAAAACACGGTATGAGCACCATCGAAGAGCGCGTCAAGAAAATCGTTGCTGAGCAACTGGGCGTTAAAGAAGAAGAAGTGACCAACACTGCTTCCTTCGTTGAAGACCTGGGTGCCGACTCCCTTGACACCGTTGAGCTGGTGATGGCTCTGGAAGAGGAATTCGAGACCGAAATCCCGGACGAAGAAGCTGAAAAAATCACTACCGTTCAAGCTGCCATCGACTACGTTACTAGCCACCAGGCGTAATAGTTTGTAATCGTCGCTTGCTGTGATGGAAAAACCGCACTGCCCTATGGCGTGCGGTTTTTTCCTTTAAGCCTGATGCAAAGTGTCGTCATTAGAAAAAGGAGAGTGCTGTGTCGCGTAGACGCGTCGTAGTCACCGGTATGGGTATGTTGTCGCCACTGGGTACAGATGTGCCGAGCAGTTGGCAGGGCATTCTGGCTGGCCGCAGTGGTATTGGTCTGATCGAACACACGGACCTTTCTGCCTATTCCACCCGTTTTGGCGGCTCGGTAAAGGACTTCAATGTCGAGGAATATCTCTCGGTCAAAGAGTCCCGCAAACTCGACCTGTTCATTCAATACGGCCTGGCAGCCGGTTTTCAGGCGGTGCGTAATGCCGGCCTGGAAGTCACCGACGCCAACCGTGAGCGCATCGGCGTGGCCATGGGTTCGGGTATTGGCGGTCTGACCAATATCGAAGAAACCAGCCGCACGTTGCACGAGTCTGGCCCCCGTCGAATTTCACCGTTCTTCGTGCCTGGCTCGATCATCAACATGATTTCCGGTTTCCTGTCCATCCACTTGGGTGCCCAGGGGCCTAACTACGCCATCTCTACGGCGTGCACCACGGGCACTCACTGCATCGGCATGGCGGCGCGCAATATCGCCTACGACGAAGCCGACGTGATGATCGCTGGCGGCGCCGAAATGGCCGCCTGCGGCCTGGGCATGGGGGGCTTCGGCGCGTCCCGTGCACTGTCGACCCGCAATGACGAACCGACCCGCGCCAGCCGTCCCTGGGACAAGGGCCGTGACGGCTTTGTACTGGCCGACGGCGCCGGTGCGCTGGTGCTCGAAGAGCTGGAGCACGCGAAGGCCCGTGGCGCCACCATCTACGCCGAGCTGATTGGCTTCGGCATGAGCGGTGATGCGTACCACATGACCTCGCCGCCGTCTGACGGTGCGGGTGCTGCCCGCTGCATCACCAATGCGTTGCGTGATGCCAAGGTCAACGCTGACCAGGTGCAGTACATCAACGCCCACGGCACTTCGACCCCGACGGGCGACCTGGCGGAAGCCGAGGCCATCAAGTCGGTGTTCGGCGAGCACGCCTACAAGCTGGCGGTCAGCTCCACCAAGTCCATGACCGGCCACCTGTTGGGTGCGGCGGGCGCGGTCGAGGCGATCTTCAGTGTGCTGGCCATCAAGGATCAGGTCGCTCCGCCGACCATCAACCTCGATGAGCCGGATGAGGGCTGCGACCTGAACTTCGTGCCTAATGAGGCGCAGAAGATGCCGATCGACGTGGTGTTGTCCAACTCCTTCGGCTTTGGTGGTACCAACGGTTCCCTGGTGTTCCGCCGGTTCGCCGAGTGATGGAAAGCTGGGTTGACGGTCAGCCGGCGGGCGCAGTGCCCCTGAAAGACCGTGGCCTGGCGTACGGTGATGGCCTGTTCGAGACCATTGCCGTCAAGGCCGGGCAGCCTGTGTTGCTCGACCGCCACCTGCAGCGCCTCGATGAGGGCTGCAGGCGGTTGGCGATTGTTGCGGATCAGCCGTTGATCCGCAGCGAATTGCTGGCCTATGCCGCCGCCTTGGGCGAGGGTGTACTCAAATTGATCCTGACCCGTGGCGACAGCCAGCGCGGTTACGGCATCAGCGTCGGCGCTCCCCCGCGACGCATTCTGCAAGGCAGTCCACCTGCCACTTATCCCCCGGAACATGCAGCGTCAGGCATTCGCCTGTTTGCGTGTACCACCCGTTTGTCCGAGCAACCTTTGCTTGCCGGCCTCAAGCACCTCAATCGCCTGGAACAGGTATTCGCCCGCGCCGAGTGGCAGGATGCCGATCACGCTGAAGGTTTGATGCTGGATATGTCCGGTCGAGTCATCGAAGGCGTGTTCAGCAACCTGTTCCTGGTGTGTGACGGCGTGTTGCTGACCGCTGATCTGAAGCGCTGCGGCGTCGCCGGCGTCATGCGGGCCGAGGTGTTGGCCCAGGCGCAGGTGTTGGGCATTCCGACGAGCGTGGCCGATATCAGCCTTGAACAGCTGCACCGGGCCGACGAAGTCTTTGTGTGCAACAGCGTATATGGCATTTGGCCGGTGCGCGGATGTGCTGCGATGAGCTGGTCGGTTGGGCCGCTCACCCGTAAACTGCAGGGCATTGTTCGCGCACTATTGGATATTTGATTTGAGACGTAAATTTGTATTGTTGCTGGAGATCGGTCTGGTCCTGGCGGGTTTGCTGCTGGGCGCTTCGGCCTGGAAGCTGAACTCGGCCCTTGAGCAGCCGCTGAATCTGACCCAGGAGCAATTGCTGGACGTACCGGCCGGCGCGACGCCCACCGGCACCTTCAATCGTCTGGAAAACGACGGCGTGCTCAAGGATGCGTTCTGGTTGCGTCTCTACTGGCGCTTCAACCTCGACGGCCAGCCGCTGCACAGCGGCGAATACCGCATGACCCCGGGCCTCACCGCCGAGGGCCTGATCGGTTTGTGGCAGCGTGGCGAAGTGGTGCAGTACAGCATCACGCTGGTGGAAGGCTGGAACTTCCGCCAGGTACGCGCCGCCCTGGCCAAGCATGAAAAGATCGAGCAAACCCTGTCTGGCCTGAGTGACAGTGAGGTGATGGAAAAACTCGGCCACCCTGGTGTCTTCCCTGAAGGCCGCTTTTTCCCCGACACCTACCGCTTCGTACGTGGCATGAGCGACGTCGAACTGCTGAAAAAATCCTACAACCGTCTGGACGATGTCCTCGCCCAGGAGTGGAGCAAACGCGCCGCCGATGCGCCGTACACCGAACCCTATCAAGCGCTGATCATGGCCTCGCTGGTCGAGAAAGAAACCGGCGTGCCGGAAGAGCGCGGCCAGATCGCCGGAGTGTTCGTGCGACGCATGCAGATCGGCATGCTGCTGCAAACCGACCCGACGGTGATCTACGGCCTCGGCGAGCGCTACACGGGCAAGCTGACCCGTGCGCACCTCAAGGAAGCCACGCCCTACAACACCTATGTGATCGCCGGCCTGCCGCCGACGCCGATTGCCATGGTCGGACGTGAGGCGATTCATGCCGCGCTGAACCCGGTGGCCGGTAGCAGCCTGTATTTTGTCGCTCGTGGCGACGGCAGCCATATCTTCTCGGATAACCTGGATGCCCATAACGCGGCGGTGCGCGAGTTTCAGATGAAGCGTCGTGCCGATTACCGTTCCAGCCCGGCGCCCGCGCCCGCATCGGCGGCGAAACCTGAAGACGCACCGGTTGATACGCCCGCCGAGCCGACTCCTGCACCCGATGACACCGCGCCGCAAAGCTCGCAATGACTCTGACTAAGGACTGCCTGTGACTGGCTTGTTTATTACCCTGGAAGGCCCGGAAGGCGCCGGCAAAAGCACCAACCGCGAATACCTGGCCGAGCGCCTGCGCGCCGAAGGTATCGAGGTGCTGCTGACCCGCGAGCCCGGCGGCACGCCGCTGGCCGAGCGCATTCGTGAAGTGCTGCTGACCCCGGGCGACGAACAGATGAACCCCGACACCGAGCTGCTGCTGGTGTTTGCTGCCCGCGCCCAGCACCTGGCCGAAGTCATTCGCCCGGCGCTGGCCCGTGGCGCGGTGGTGATTTGTGACCGGTTTACCGATTCCACCTATGCCTATCAGGGCGGCGGTCGTGGCTTGTCCCTTGAGCGCATTGCGACGCTGGAAACCTTCGTCCAGGGCGATTTGCGGCCCGACCTGACCCTGGTGTTCGACCTTCCGGTGGAAGTCGGCATGGCCCGCGCCACCGCCCGGGGTCGCCTCGATCGTTTCGAACTGGAAACCCGAGTGTTTTTTGAAGCTGTGCGCAGCGAGTTTCTCAAGCGAGCCGAAGCCGACCCCGCCCGTTATTACCTGCTGGACGCCGCGCAACCGCTGACTCAGGTTCAGCAGTGCATCGACGCCCTGTTGCCGAAGCTTGTGGAGCGTGTCCGTGGCTGAAACCTATCCGTGGCAGGACAGCCTCTGGCAGCAACTGGCTGGCCGTGCCCAGCACGCCCACGCCTACTTGCTCCACGGCCCGGTGGGCATCGGCAAGCGCGCCCTGGCCGAGCGGCTGATGGCCAGCTTGTTGTGCCAGCGGCCCAACGGCCTTGAGGCGTGCGGAGAATGTAAATCCTGCATGCTGCTCAAGGCTGGCAGCCATCCGGATAACTACCTGCTGGAGCCTGAAGAAGCCGATAAGGCGATCAAGGTCGACCAGGTGCGTGATCTGGTCAGCTTCGTGGTGCAGACCGCGCAGATGGGCGGGCGCAAAGTGGTGCTGATCGAGCCAGTGGAATCGATGAACATCAACGCGGCCAACGCCTTGCTCAAGAGCCTGGAAGAACCGTCCGGCGATACCGTGCTACTGCTGGTGAGCCACCAGTCCAGCCGCCTGCTGCCGACCATCCGCAGCCGCTGTGTGCAACAGGCCTGCCCGTTGCCGAGCGAAGCCATGAGCCTGCAATGGCTGGCCCAGGCACTGCCGGAGTGTGGCGAGGCCGAGCGCGTCGAGTTGCTGACCCTGGCGGCCGGCTCGCCCCTGGCGGCGGTCAAACTCCAGGCCCAAGGCGTACGTGAACAGCGTGCGTTGGTGGTGGATGGCGTGAAGAAGTTGCTCAAGCAGGAACTGTCTGCAACGCAACTGGCCGAAAGCGCATGGAAAGACATTCCCTTGTTGCTGTTGTTCGACTGGTTCTGCGACTGGTCGAGCCTGATCCTGCGCTACCAGCTGACCCAGGACGAAAACGGCCTGGGCCTGGCGGACATGCGCAAGGTGGTGCAATACCTCGCGCAGAAGAGTGCCCAGGACAAGGTCTTGAACATTCAGGACTGGATCCTCGCCCAGCGCCAGAAGGTCCTGGGCAAGGCCAACCTCAACCGCGTGCTGTTGCTTGAGGCCTTGCTGGTGCAATGGGTCGGCTTGCTCGGCCGCCGTTAATTTCAACGGCCGACGGGTGTATCGTTGGCCAGACACTTTCCGTGACTCAAGTTGTAGATCCCTATGCTCGTAGATTCCCATTGCCACCTTGATCGCCTCGACCTGGCCCAGCACGACGGCTCCCTTGACGCCGCTCTCGAAGCCGCGCGCCAGCGCGGGGTAGGGCACTTCCTGTGCATCGGCGTCAGTGCGGAAAACGCCGCCGACGTCAAAGCCCTGGCCGATCGTTATGCCGACGTCGATTGCTCGGTGGGCATTCACCCGCTGGACCTGAAGCCTGGCGAAGCCCCGGCCCTCGACTGGCTGCTCGGCGAACTCAATCACCCACGCGTGGTGGCCATCGGCGAGACCGGCCTGGATTACCACTACGAACCGGAAGCCGCCGAGTTGCAGCAGGCGTCGTTCCGTCTGCACCTGCAAGCCTCCCAGCAGACTGGCAAACCCGTGATCGTCCACACCCGTGGCGCCCGTGCCGACACCCTGACCCTGCTGCGCGAGGCCGCGCTGCCCCAGGCCGGTGTGCTGCATTGCTTCACGGAAGACTGGGACATGGCCAAGGCCGCCCTCGACCTCGGCTTCTACATTTCCTTGTCGGGCATCGTGACCTTCCGCAACGCCGACGCCCTGCGGGATGTCGCGCGCCAGGTACCGGCAGACCGCCTGCTGGTGGAAACCGATTCGCCGTACCTGGCGCCAATTCCTCATCGCGGCAAACCCAACCTGCCGGAATACGTACGTGATGTGGCGGATTACCTGGCGATGCTGCGGGGCGAATCCTACGAGCGCTTCGCCGAACAGACCACCGAGAACTTCAAGCGTCTGTTCCCGCTGGCCCACGTCGGCCACTAAATCGCAGGCAAAAAAAACCCGGGTTCTGGGGGGTGAATCCGGGCTAAGACCATTAGGAGTAAAACAAGGGCACGCAGTCCGTCGGTACCCAGGTCGACGCGTCACTTGGGGGAGATGCCACGCCGACATTTCAAGTATTGATCAGTATCCGATTCAGTCCAGCCGCATCTGATCGTTTTTTAAACAGATTTGGAATACGCGCGCTTCGGTTGAGTTCTCATGGGGTGCGATGCACAGGTGGCAATCCCCCGTTTTATTTCTGACTCAAATCGGCTGATTCGTTGGCGTGCTGTAAGTTAAGTGCAAAGGTTGTTCATATAGGCGTTGCCCAACGACCGTTCAGTCGGGATAATCCCGCGCACCGGGTAAAACGTTCCGACAAGCACCGCTTGGGGCACGCCACCCTCCCAATATCCATCTCTGCAGACCTTTTTCTTATGCACAAAGAACCCCGCAAGGTCCGTGAGTTTCGCCGCCGCGAGCAGGAAATTCTCGACACCGCACTCAAGCTGTTCCTCGACCAGGGTGAAGACAGCGTCACCGTCGAGATGATTGCGGATGCCGTGGGTATCGGCAAAGGCACCATCTACAAGCACTTCAAGTCCAAGGCCGAGATCTACCTGCGCCTGATGCTCGACTACGAGCGCGACCTGAACGAGCTGCTGCACTCGGCCGATGTCGACAAGGACAAGGAAGCGCTGTCCCGCGCCTACTTTGAGTTCCGCATGCGTGACCCGCAGCGCTACCGCCTGTTTGATCGCCTGGAAGAGAAAGTGGTGAAAGGCCATCAGGTGCCGGAAATGGTCGAGGAGTTGCACAAGATCCGCGCCTCGAACTTCGAGCGCCTGACCCTGCTGATCAAGGGCCGCATCAGCGAAGGCAAGCTTGAAGACGTGCCGCCGTATTTCCACTACTGCGCTGCCTGGGCGTTGGTGCACGGCGCCGTGGCGCTGTACCACTCGCCATTCTGGAGCAATGTGCTGGAAGACCAGGAAGGCTTCTTCCAATTCCTGATGGACATCGGCGTGCGCATGGGCAACAAGCGCAAGCACAGCACCGATTTGCCGAACGCTGAAACGCCGGCCACTTGAATCATTCGCCAGCGTGATGGCGATATGATTTCCTGCCCAGCGCAGTAACCCAGGAATATACTCAGGCAAGGACCTTGCTAAAACTTGATTTTTCAGTCAGGTTTTGGCGTGCCCGAATTATCCTCTGCCGGAGTGATCCATGATCGTTGATCGTCAAGGCAGGCGATTCCGCAATTTGCGGATCAGCCTGACCTCAGCCTGCAATTACGCCTGTACCTACTGCGTGCCCAACGGCAAGCGGCTGGTGGCTGCGCAGGACGAACTGTCGGCCGAGGCAATGGCTCGTGGCGTCGAGTACCTGATCGAGGCTGCTGGCATTGAACGCCTGCGCATTACCGGTGGTGAACCGTTGGTCAGTCCCAAGCTGGAAGCCTTCATGGGCGCAGTGGGGCAGATGGGCCTCAGTGACATCAGCCTGACCACCAACGGCCAACTGCTGGGGCGCAAACTGCCGCTGCTGGTGAAGGCAGGCATTCGCCGGATCAACGTCTCCCTCGATACCCTGGACGCCGACGCCTTCCGCAGCATCGCTCGCGGTGGCGACCTGGCGACTGTGCTTGATGGCATGGACCAGGCCAGCGCCGCCGGAATCAAGATCAAGGTCAACATGGTGCCATTGCGCGGCCAGAACCTTGATCAGGTGATGCCGCTGCTCGACTACTGCCTGGAGCGTGGCTACGAGCTGCGCTTTATCGAATTGATGCGCATGGGCCACTTGGCCACCGACTCCAACGCGTTCCTGCAGCAATTCGTCAGCCTCCAGCAATTGCTCAGCCTGATCGGCGAACAACACGAATACCTGCAAGCCAACGCTCCGGTGGACGCCACTGCCGTGCGTTACGAAGTGCCCGGCAAAGGCTTCTTCGGTGTCATCGCCAATGAAAGTGTGCCGTTCTGCCGGACCTGCTCGCGTTTGCGCCTGTCGTCCACCGGCTGGCTGCATGGCTGCCTGTCGTCGAGCAACCGCCACTACGTCGGCGACCTGCTGGACAAACCCCGCCACCAGGCTCTGCCGGCCTTGCAGCGCTTGCTGGTCAAGGCCTTGGGCGACAAGCAGGAAGTGGCATTCTCCGGCGGCGCCACCATCATGAAGATCATCGGCGGCTAGTCCCGCAAGCTGGCGCAAAATCTGCATCTCGTGCCCATTCGCCGGTTTTCCGTCACCGGCCTTTGGAGAATTAGGATGCGTAGTCTGGTTTTGGTGCTGGCGTCACTCGCGCTGGGTGGCTGCATGACCGTCAGTGATATGGCCGAAGGCACGCGCTATCAGATGAGCGACGCCGGGCTGCTGGACCACAGCGATACTCGCCGCGTCAATTCGGTCCGCATACAGCCGGACTCCTTCGTTTTCATCGCCCAGGGCGCCTTCACCCCGCCGGGCAGCGCCTATCCACGGCCTAACGTGGTGGCCGAGGAAGCCTTCAACGGCTTTGTCGAATACTTCCCGATGGTCCGCCGCGCCCGCAAACCCGAAGGCCTGGAACAGGCAATGTCTGAAGCACGCGCGGCCGGTGCGCATTACCTGCTGTACTGCCGCTTTGCCCAGGCGGATGACCGGATCGGCAACGCCGATGAATGGTCTGACCAGGAGGCGGTGGATCGCCTGGGTATCGACACCGGCACCATTCAGGTCATGTTGATTGAGACCAGCACCCAGTATTTGATTGATACTGTGCGGATTCACAGCCGTGGCGGTTTACTGACGTTCCACGACAACAAGCCTGATGATCTGATCGGCAAGCCCCTGGCGCACTACGCGCGCAGCCTGTTGGGCATGAGCGATCAGTAAGACACAAGGAGTACAGCATGAGCGATTCGGCCAAGGCCAATGACCTGTTGGCGCAATTGCCCAAGGGCAAGGGGCCCGCACCGGTGCATCTGTGGAACCCGGATTTTTGCGGCGATATCGACATGCGCATTGCCCGCGATGGCACCTGGTTCTATATGGGCACGCCGATTGGCCGCAAGCCAATGGTCAAGCTGTTCTCCAACATCATCCGCCGCGATGGCGATGATTACTTCCTGATCACCCCGGTGGAAAAGGTCGGGATCAAGGTCGATGACGCGCCCTTCGTCGCCGTGACCCTGGAAGTCGAAGGGCAGGGCGGAAGCCAGGTCCTGCGCTTTACCACCAACGTGGATGAGCAGGTCGAGGCCGGTATCGAGCATCCGCTGCGGGTGGTGATCGACCCGGAAACCCAGGAACCCTCGCCATACCTGCGGGTGCGCACCAACCTCGAAGCCCTGGTCCATCGCAATGCGTTCTATCAGTTGGTGGAGTTGGCGGTGACCCGTCCGATCAACGGTAAGAACTGGCTTGGCGTCTGGAGCGGCGGGGTATTTTTCCCCATCGGCCTGGAGCCCTGAGGCTGATTTCTCCCTTCCTCTGAAATAATTCTCTTGCTGTAGCCGGGCGCTTTCGGTTATCAATTTGTACATGATTAGACATGTCCGATTTGATAAGAAAAAACGCGTCGTCGACGAGCTGATCCGCCGTATCGAGGGTGGAGTGATGGCTGACGGTGTCCTGCTGCCAGGCGAGCATCAGTTGGCCGAAGAGTTTTCCGTCAGCCGCGGCACCCTGCGTGAAGCCCTGGCCGAACTCAAGCGCCGCAGCTACATCGCCACTCAGAGCGGTGTGGGCTCCATCGTCACTTTCGACGGTATGGTGCTCGACCAGCGCAGCGGCTGGGCCCAGGCCCTCGCCGACACCGGCGCCGTGGTCACCTCCGAAATCCTGCGCCTGGAAGCAGTTACCCGCCCGGACCTGCTCAGCAGTCACGGCAGTGACCAATTCATCGCCCTCGATCGCCGCCGTCGCGCCGCCGACGGCACGCTCGTGTCCCTGGAGCGCTCGCTGATGCCGGCCTCCGGTGGTCTCGAGAGCCTGCCGCAAGTCGGCCTGATCGATAACTCCCTGACCATCACCCTGGCAGCCTACGGCTACGTCGGCGCCACCGGCAGCCAATGGATCGGTGCCGAGCCGTTGAACGAAGAAGACGCCCAATTGCTGGGGCGGCCGGTGGGCACGGTGTTCCTCAAGGCCCTGCGCACCACGTACGACCGGCAGGACCGGTTCATGGAATCCGTCGAAAGCCTGCTCGACCCTCTGCACTTCCGCCTGCACCTTCAATTTGGAACACCGACATGACCGCCACCACCCGCGCCCTCGGCGCCTTCTATGGCCTGGCCCTGGGCGATGCGTTGGGCATGCCCACCCAGTCCCTGAGCCGCGAGCAGGTCAAGGCGCGTTTCGGCGCGATCACCGCCCTGGAAGATGCCGACGCCGATCAGCCGATCGCACCGAACATGCCCAAGGGGTCGATCACCGATGACACCGAACAGGCGATTCTCGTCGGCCAGTTGCTGGTAGACGGCCAAGGCAAGATTGAACCCACCGAACTGGCCCAGCGCCTGATCGACTGGGAAGCGGTGATGCGCGCCAAGGGATCCCAGGATTTGCTGGGCCCGTCCACCAAACGGGCGATCGACATGATCCTGGCGGGCCATACCCCGGAAGAATCCGGGCGCTACGGCACTACCAATGGCGCCGCCATGCGCATCACCCCGGTGGGCATCGCGGCGGACGTCAATGACCCTGCGCAGTTTATCCAGGCGGTGATCCAGGCGTGCCAGGTCACACACAACACCAACCTGGGCATCTCCAGCGCCGCAGCCGTGGCCGCGGTAGTTTCCGCCGGGATCAACGGTGTCGACCTGGGCGAAGCGCTGAACATCGGCACCCAGATCGCCCAGCAGGCGGAAAACCATGGCCACTGGATTGCCGGTGGGCGCATCGCCACCCGCATCAGTTGGGCGCGCACCTTGAGCGTCGACAGCGGCGACAAGGCGCTGTTTACCGACCTGCTCTACGAATTGATCGGCACCTCGGTGGCGTCCCAGGAATCGGTGGTGGTGTCGTTTGCCCTCGCACAGCAAGTCGCGGTGGGTGAAGTGAATGCCTTCGAAGCCCTGTGCATGGCCGCCAGCCTTGGCGGCGACACCGACACCATCGCCGCGATTCTCGGCGCAATGCTCGGTGCGTGCCTGGGGATGCAGTGCTGGCCTGAGGCGATGATTGAGCAGGTCAAGCAGGTTAACGGCCTGGAACTGGAACCCTTGGTCCAAGGCCTGCTCGATCTGCGCTGAGCACCGCAGATCAAAAATGTGGGAGCTGGCTTGCCTGCGATAGCGGTCGATCAGTGAATGCATCATCGGCTGACACTTCGCTATCGCAGGCAAGCCAGCTCCCACATTGATCGCGCCGAGTCAGGACGACCGGAACACAGATTCAACTTGCCAACCTGCCACAACCACAAAAAAACAGGCATCAGGAGCACCCCACCATGAGTACGTCCTCTTCCGGCCAAAGCGCCGGGCAATTGGAAACACGCGGCATCGAGCCGGTCCCGGAAGGCGAGTGCAACGGCCATCCGCTGCAACTGTTCTGGGTCTGGTTTGCGGCCAACATCAGCATCCTCGGCTTGCCGTTGGGCGCGACCCTTGTGGCGTTTCGGGGCCTGGCGATCTGGCAGGCGATCATCGTCGCAATCCTCGGCGCCGCCGGCTCGTTTGCGGTAGTGGGCATCATCTCCATCGCCGGCCGTCGTGGCCGTGCCCCGAGCTTGACCCTGTCCCGGGCGATCTTCGGCGTACGCGGCAATATCGGCCCGACCCTGGTGTCGCTGATGTCGCGCCTGGGCTGGGAAACCGTCAACACCACCACGGCGGCATTCGTGCTGCTGTCGTTGTGCTCGATCCTGTTCAACTCGCCGGTTGCCGCCAAAAGCGCGCCGGTACTGACCCTGCTGTTCATTGGCATCTTCGTGCTGCTGACCCTCGCCGTATCGGGCCTGGGCCACGCCACCTTGCTGGTGATCCAGAAGTGGGCCACCTACGTGTTCGGCGCACTGAATATCCTGGTGGGCGGTTTCCTCTGCGCCACCATCGACTGGAGCGCGGTGTTCAACGCCACGCCAGCGCCGTTGAGCGCGATGATCATCGGCATCGGCACCATGGCGGCCGGTACCGGCATCGGCTGGGCCAACGCCGGTGCCGACATGTCGCGCTACCAGCACCGCAGCGTCAAGGCCGTGCGCCTGGTAGCGTCTGCCGCCTTCGGTGCGGGGATTCCGCTGGTGCTGTTGATCACCCTCGGCGGCCTGCTGTCGGTGGGCAATAACGACCTGGCGTCGGCCACTGACCCGATCATCGCGATCCGCGACATGCTGCCGACCTGGATGGCCGTGCCATACCTGATCACCGCGTTTGGCGGGCTGCTGCTGTCCAACAACCTGTCGGTGTACTCGGCTGGCCTCACCACCTTGACCCTCGGCTTGAAGGTCAAGCGCGTGCACGCGGTGATCGTCGACATCGTCGCGATCTTCGCCGGGTCGATCTACTTCATGCTGATCGCCGACAGTTTCTATGGTCCGTTCATCACCTTCATCTCGTTGCTGGCGGTGCCAATCACCGCCTGGGTCGGGATCTTTGTGGTCGACCTGATCCATCGCCATTACTACAGCCCCAAAGACCTGCTGGACGTGACGCCAAGCAGTGCCTACTGGTATCGCGGCGGGGTTGAATGGCGTGCATTTGGCGCCTGGGCGATTGCGATTGTGCTGGGTTTCAGCTTCACCACCATCGGCACGACGGCCGAGAACATCTGGTTCGCCGGGCCGCTGTCCGATTCGTGGCTGGGCCATAACGGCCTGGGTTGGATCGTCACCTTCCTGGTGGCCGGCGGGATTTATGCGGTACTGGGTGGCGCGGCTGATCGTCGTCCGGCTTTGGTAGAGAGCGCTAATGTCTAGATTGCTGCACAGCGGCCAGGTCATCGTCGACCTGGTCATGTCCCTCGACACGTTGCCCGCCACCGGCGGCGATGTATTGGCCAACTCCGCCAGCTTCGAAGCCGGCGGCGGCTTCAACGTGATGGCCGCCGCCCGACGCAACGGGTTACCGGTCGTGTATCTGGGCCGTCACGGCAACGGCCGCTTCGGTGATCTGGCACGTGCGGCCATGCAAGCCGAAGGCATTGAAATGGCCCTGGCTGCCAGCGACGACAAAGACACCGGCCTGTGTGTGTCCCTGACCGAAGCCACTACCGAGCGTACTTTCATCTCCCATATCGGCGCCGAAGGTGACCTGCTGGCGCAAGACCTGGCCAGCGCAGTGCCCCACGCCGACGACTATGTGTACGTCAGCGGCTACAGCCTGCTCCTGGAGGGCAAGGCCCGGGCGTTGCTCGATTGGCTGCTGGCGTTGCCGCGGGAGATCACCGTGGTGTTCGATCCGGGCCCGCTGGTGAAGGCACCGGACTCGGCCTTGATGGTCGCCCTGTTGCCGCGTATCGACATCTGGACCAGCAACGGTCCGGAAGCACTGGCCTTCACCGGCGCCAGCGACCTTGCGGGCGCATTGCTCAAGCTCAACGACCACCTGTCCGCCGACACCTTGCTGGTGGTGCGCGATGGGCCGAATGGCTGTTGGGTCAGCCGTAATGGCCAGGCCGAACATGTGCCGGGATTCAAGGTCAAGGCGGTGGACAGCAACGGTGCCGGCGATGCTCACGCCGGGGTGTTTATCGCCGGCCTGGCCAATGGCCTGGCGCCGGCGGTTGCGGCCCGTCGCGCGAATGCGGCGGCGGCATTGGCCGTCACGCGCTGGGGCCCGGCCACGTCACCGGGCACTGCTGAAGTGGACGCGTTGTTGAGTGCGGGCTGATTCGGCAGAATAGTCGCCATTCAGCACGGAGCAGCGTCATGACCCAGAACATCTACGACACCGAGGTTTTCTTCGAGGGCTACAGCAAGATGGGCCGCTCGGTAGAAGGCCTCGCCGGCGCTCCGGAGTGGCCGGCGTTGCAAGCCATGCTACCGCCGATGCCAGGGTTGAAAGTGGTGGACCTGGGTTGCGGCTACGGCTGGTTCAGTCGCTGGGCCCAGGAGCAGGGCGCCGAACAGGTGCTGGGGCTGGATGTCTCGCAAAAGATGCTGGCGCGAGCAAAGGAGATGACGTCCTCTTCGGCGATTACTTACGGCATCGCCGACCTGGAAAAACTCGACCTTCCGGATGTCGCTTTCGACCTGGCCTACAGCTCATTGGCGTTTCATTACATCGTCGATCTGAAAGGCCTGTTCGCGCGCATCCATCAAGCGTTGGTGCCAGGTGGCCGGTTGGTATTTTCCATCGAGCACCCGATCTTCATGGCGCCTCGGCAACCGGGCTGGCTGATTGATGAGCAAGGGCGCAAGAGCTGGCCGGTGGACGGCTATCAGTTGGAAGGACCACGGGTAACCAACTGGTTGGCGGATGGCGTGATCAAGCAGCATCGCACGGTAGGCACGTTGCTGACGCTGTTGATCCAGGCAGGGTTCACCCTGACTCATGTCGACGAGTGGGGCCCGAGCGAAGCGGATCTGAAGGTCCGCCCCGCACTGGCAGAAGAGCTTGAGCGCCCAATGATGCTACTGGTGGCCGCCCACCGCTGATTCCTTGGCTGCAAACCCGATCAAAAAATGTGGGAGCGGGCTTGCTCGCGAAGGCGGTGGGTCAGCCAATGAATCTGGCACTGATACACCGCCTTCGCGAGCAAGCCCGCTCCCACATTTTAATCCGCTTTAACCGGCCTTTTTCAGCGCCTCAATCAACTCATCTTTACGCATCGTCGAGCGCCCGGAAATGTCCTTGGCGCGCGCTTCCTTCAGCAAGCTTTCCTTGGTCTGTGTACTCAGCGAAACCCTGCTGTTACGCGGATGCCCTTCACGACTGGCCGCAGCCCGCTTGGCCGACTCATGCCGGTCCTGGGACTTCTTCGCCGGGGCCTTGTGCTGGCCTGAACCGCCGGCCTTTTCGCCGCCGCCAGACTGCTTGTTGACGGTGGCCCAGGCCCGGGCCTCGGCTTCTTCTTTCGACAAGCCCTGGTGCTCATAACTCGCTTCGATATGAGCGGCCTTGCGCTTCTGTTCGGTGGTGTATTTGGCTTTGCTTCCACGAGGCATTGCGATACTCCTCCTGGTTCTGGCCCTTCGCGAAGGGCCAGGCCAGACAAAGTGCGTTACTGGCCCGCTTCGCTTTCCAGCTTGCGAGCCGCTTCCACGCCGGACGCGGTGAGCTTGATCGGCAGGTTCAGCGCGTGTTCCCCGGCATCGTTGCAGGTCACATGGCCTTCCTTGATCCACCCGCGGTCCTGCAAGGTGGCCAAGGCGCTGGCCACCACTTTTTCACCTCGGTAGTTGTCCAGCACTTCCTTGCCCAACCCACTGGGATGAGCGTGGAGCAGACGGGTGAGGACTTCTTTTTCAAGGTTGTGATCGACGTTCATGCATACCTCTTCACTGGGAAATGGTTGGGTGTTCGTCTTTCTCGCGGATTAAGGCGCTGGCTGTTTTGGCGCACCAGGGATGTTGGAGTCATCGCCTTTATTGATCGAAGGTGAAGTGGCGCCAGGGCCCATTTTGCCGTTAGGCACCGCACCGCTGTTGCGATTGGTGTCGTCGCCCTGGGTGCGTGGGTCTCTGCTGTTGTCGATGATGGCGCCGCCGTTGGTGTCCATGCCGGTGCCCATCGAGTCCTTCGACTCTTGAGTGGCCGGGTTGGGCGGGCTGCCGACAGGGTCGGTCGGGCCGGTGCTGGAACCTGTGGAGGCGGCAAAGCTGCTCAGCGAAACCGCAGACAGCAAACCGGTGAGGGCGAGGGCGGCAAATTTGGAAGTCGTCATGATGGTGTCTCCATATGATTAATGTCCTTACCTGATATTGGTCCGCCCCTGTTTGCGATTCGTGCCTCGATACCGACGAACGGTCTTACGTCGCTTGTAAGATTTTGTGTGACGCGATTCGGCGCCAGATCAGCCGCACGATTGTGATCAGCCAGTTGAGCAACGCCACGGCCAGCACACTCATCAACAGGGTCGGCATGCCGTATTCGACGATGACCTTGCCCGCCAGCAGCGGGAAACCGAACACTCCGATAAAGTACGCCAGGCTGAACAACAGCAACGCCTGGGAGGTGGTGCCAGCGGGTGCCTCGTTGGCGGCCAAACCATTGATCACCGAATACGTCAGGCCATAACCGACGCCCAGGGTGACGGCTGCCAGCAGGTAGCTGTAATTGCCGCTGACCCTGAAGCCGAACAGGAAAATCGACACCAGCATCAACCCCGACAGCACACACGCCGCCCAATACGGATCACGCTTGACCACGATGCCGGCGATCAGCAGGCGGCTGGTAATCGCCGCACTCATGAAGCCTAGGAAGAACAGCGAATAGTCCAGCCCGTGCAGCGCCGCGTAGCTGGTCTGGAAACTCGACAACCCGCCAAACACGCAACCGCCGAGGCCCACCATGATGATCGCGAACAGCGCTTTCGATGACAGCACCTGGCGCGTGGCCGACCAGGAAATCTTCGACGCCGGCGCAGCGTGCTGACTGAGGGCGCGACCCAGACGCCAGAAAATCACCACGCCCGTAAGGCTCGCCAGCGCCGCAATAAAAAATGCCGCCGTCAACGAAAAATCCAGCGCACTTGCCGCCCGCCCCAGCAGCGGCCCGGAGCCGATTCCGGTCATCATGCTGCCCGACAGCAAGGCGAAATATTTGGCCCGCTGCGCCGGTTCCACCAGCATCGCCACGATGATCGGCCCCAGCGTATAGAACACGCCCCAGCCCAATCCCAACGACAAGCCAAAGAACATCAAGCCCTCGCCAAATCCCGGTGTCAGCGCAAAGCCCAGGCATGCCACCACCAGCAATACGCCGAGCAGGGCAATCGACCTGGCGGCTCCCAGCAGGTCCGCCAGATGCCCGGAAACCAGCACCGCCACAAAGGTGCTGAGCATTGCCATGGAGATCACGCTGCCGGCGTCGTGTTCGTTGCCGCCGCGTGAATGGATCAGCAGCGACAGCAAGAATGTCGAGCCATAGGACAAGGAAAGCAGGTAGCTGGCGAGGTAGAAAAGAGCGAACAGTTTTCCACCAACCGCAGGTGAGGCGTGCATGGAGAAGCCTTGCGTCTGTTGGATTTATGCCCAACTTTTTACCATGCACGGCGCGCGGGATTGTTCTGTGGTTCGCGGTGCTTGGGTTAGCCCGCAGCGGAGTATGGTGTGCCGATTTCTTCGATGAACAGGTCCATGAATCCCTTCAGCCGCTCATGGCGCGCCAGGGCCATGCGTTGCCCCGTCGGCGTCTGAAATCCGCCCGCCAGATGCAGCAGCTTGGTCTGGAAATGGTCGAGGCAAAAGCGCTTGTCGTCGTACTCACGGCGCTGTGCCGTTGGGTCCGCCGGGTCGTACAGCCCGCTGCCCATGCGCCCTGCGATGTAAAACGTGCGGGCCACGCCGATCATGCCCAGGGAATCCAAGCGGTCGGCATCCTGCATAATCTTTGCTTCAAGCGTTACCGGCGTCAGGCCCGCCGAAAAGCTGTGGGTCTCGATGGCATGCGTCACCGCTGTGATCGTCTCGGGCTGCCACGCCAACCCCTGCAAAATCTCCCCGGCCTTGTCCGCCGCCAATGTTGAGGCCTTGGACCGCAACGGCGAATTCTTCTCCACCGCGACGCAGTCATGGAGCAGCACCGCCGCCAGCAGCACCTCCAGATCGCCACCTTCCTCTGCCTGGATCGACCGCACGTTGTGCCACACCCGTTGCAAATGGGACAGGTCATGGGCGCCGTCTTCCGAAGGCTCAAGGGCGTGAGGCAATAACGTCGCGGCGAGGTCGGTCAAGGGCGTGAAGGGCATGGGGATTCTCAAAGGTCGATAGCCTGCAGGTTAGCCGCGAATGAAATTGCACTGCAATCGGTCATTAAAGCGCCTTAGTATGTGTGCTCTCTTTCCCTGACAAGGCCTGCCCATGACCATCGAGATTCGCCCCGCCGTGCCCAGCGATGCTGCGCAGATCCTGACCTTCATCACCGAGCTGGCCGACTACGAAAAAGCCCGGCACGAAGTGATCGCCAGCGTGGTGGACATCGAGCGCAGCCTGTTCAGCGAAGGCGCCACCGCCCACGGCCTGATCTGCCTGCGGGACGGTTTGCCGATCGGCTTTGCGGTGTTCTTTTTCAGTTACTCCACCTGGCTCGGCAGCAACTGCCTGTACCTCGAAGACCTGTACATCAACCCCGAGCAACGCGGCGGCGGGGCGGGCAAGAAGTTGCTGCGCCATCTGGCGAAAATCGCCTGCGACAATGGCTGTGGGCGTTTCGAGTGGAGCGTGCTGGACTGGAACGAGCCGGCCATTGCGTTCTACAAATCCATCGGCGCCCAGCCACAGGAAGAGTGGGTGCGCTACCGCATGGAAGGCGATGCCTTGAGGGATTTCGCCCAAGGTTGAAGGCCCATAAAGAGCCGGCTATCACAGCCGGTTTTTTTATACGTTTGCTCACTATATGGGATGATAATTTATATATTGAGATGTTTTGGTTTCTGGGTTTATAGTCTTGCGCATCAGCACTCACTACCAAAAACAAAACAGGTGAAGCGATGCAGGCACAACCGTTGTCCTTACCTCCGGTGCCCGAGCCGACTTACGGCGAGCGACTGAAGAACAAAGTCGTGGTCATCACCGGTGCTGCCCAAGGCATAGGCGAGGCCATCGTCGCGTGCTTCCAGGCCCAGCAGGCGCGCCTGGTGATCGGTGATATCCAGGGTGAGAAGGTCGAGAAGGTCGCGGCTCACTGGCGAGCGCGCGGCGCCCAGATCTACGCGCAAGCCGTCGACATCACTTCCAAGGATCAATGGCGCGCCCTGGTGGACGTGGCCATCGAACGCTTTGGCCGCGTGGATGTGCTGGTCAACTGCGCCGGCGTCAACGTGTTCCGCGACCCGCTGGAAATGACCGACGAAGACTGGCGCCGCTGTTTCGCCATCGACCTCGACGGCGCCTGGTACGGCTGCCGCACCGTATTGCCGCACATGATCGAGCAGGGCATCGGCAACATCATCAATATCGCCTCCACCCATTCCAGCCACAT
The DNA here is from genome assembly GCF_016650865.1 of Pseudomonas sp. TH34. Classification (NCBI taxonomy): domain Bacteria; kingdom Pseudomonadati; phylum Pseudomonadota; class Gammaproteobacteria; order Pseudomonadales; family Pseudomonadaceae; genus Pseudomonas; species Pseudomonas sp. TH34. The sequence continues at coordinate 370,877 of NZ_JAEKFB010000001.1, read as the reverse complement.
CATTCCCGGTTGCTTCCCGTACCCGGTGGCCAAGCACGGCCTGCTGGGGCTGACCCGCGCACTGGGCATCGAATACGCACCCAAGGGCATCCGTGTAAATGCCATCGCGCCGGGCTATATCGAAACCCAACTCAACGTCGATTACTGGAACGGCTTTGCCGACCCCCACGCCGAGCGTCAGCGCGCCTTTGACCTGCACCCGCCCAAGCGCATCGGCCAGCCGATTGAAGTGGCGATGACGGCACTGTTTCTTGCGACCGATGAGGCGCCCTTTATCAATGCCACCTGCCTGATGATCGATGGCGGGCGGTCGGTGATGTACCACGATTAACAGGTTTCCAAATAACAAGAAGAGGTGGTTCATGCTCAAGAAGACACTAGGCACCCTTGCACTCACAATGGCACTCAGCGGCCTGGCCTCTGCCGAAGAAGTAAAGATCGGCTTTCTGGTCAAGCAGGCGGAAGAGCCTTGGTTCCAGACCGAATGGGCCTTCGCTGAAAAAGCCGGCAAGGACCATGGTTTCACCGTGATCAAGATCGCCGTGCCCGATGGCGAGAAAACCCTATCCGCCATCGATACCCTCGCTGCCAACGGCGCCAAGGGCTTCGTCATCTGCCCGCCGGACGTGTCCCTCGGCCCGGCGATCATGGCCAAGGCCAAGCTCAATAACCTGAAAGTGCTGGCGGTGGACGACCGCTTCGTCGACGCCAAGGGCAAGCCCATGGAAGACGTGCCTTACGTTGGCCTGGACGCCTACAAGATCGGCCAGAAACAAGGCGAAGCCATGGCCACCGAAGCCAAGCATCGCAACTGGGACTGGAAGGACACCTACGCCGTCATCAATACGTTTGACGAGCTGGAAACCGGCAAGAAACGCACCGACGGTTCGGTAGAAGGCCTCAAGGCCGCCGGCCTGCCGGTTGACCACATTCTGTTCACCGCGCAGAAAACCCTCGACGTGCCGGGCGCCATGGACTCCACCAACTCGGCCCTGGTGAAACTGCCCAGCGGCGCGAAAAACCTGCTGATTGGCGGCATGAACGACAGCACTGTACTGGGCGGCGTACGCGCCACCGAAAGCGCCGGCTTCAAGGCGCCGAATGTGATCGGCGTGGGCATCAACGGCACCGACGCCATCGAAGAACTGAAAAAATCCGACACCGGTTTCTACGGCTCGATGCTGCTCAGCCCCGATGCGTCCGGCTATAAAACCGCTACCGCGATGTTCGAGTGGGTGACCAAAGGCACCGAGCCGGCCAAGTTCACCGCCCTGGATAACGTGACCCTGATCACCCGCGCCAACTTCAAGGAAGAGTTGAGCAAGATCGGTCTGTGGAAATGAACAGCGCCGCCGCAGAGAGCCTGCGCTTCAACGGCATCGGCAAGGAGTTTCCCGGGGTGAAGGCCCTGGCGCAGATCAGCTTTGAAGCGCGGCCCCATTCGGTGCATGCGCTGATGGGCGAGAACGGCGCGGGCAAGTCGACCTTGCTGAAAATCCTCGGCGGTTTTTATCCGCCCAACAGCGGCAGTTTGCAGTTGGGCGAACGCAGCGTGAGTTTCAAGTCGGCGGCCGACAGCATCGCCAGCGGCATCGCGGTGATTCACCAGGAGCTGCAACTGGTGCCGGAAATGACCGTCGCCGAGAACCTGCTGCTGGGGCATATGCCGTCGCGCTTTGGCGTGGTCAATCGCGGGGCGATGGTGCGCAAGGCGCGGGAATTGCTCAAGGGCCTGGCGGATGAAATCGATCCGAACATGCGCCTGGGCAGCCTGTCCCTCGGCCAGCGGCAACTGGTGGAAATCGCCAAGGCGATGTCGCGCAATGCCCATGTGATTGCGTTCGATGAGCCCACCAGCAGCCTCTCGGCCCGCGAGATCGAGCGGCTGATGGTGATCATCGCCCGGCTGCGGGATGAAGGCCGGGTGATCCTCTACGTGTCGCACCGCATGGAAGAAGTGTTCCGGATTTGCGATGCGGTGACGGTGTTCAAGGACGGGCGCTTCGTGCGCACCTTCGAGGACATGGCGCAGTTGAACGTCGACCAGTTGGTCAACTGCATGGTCGGGCGGGATATCCAGGACATCTACGACTACAGGCCGCGTGAGCACTCCGGTGAAGCGCTGCGAGTCGAAGGGTTGCTCGGGCCTGGGTTACAGGAACCGGTGAGTCTGCAGGTAAGCAAGGGCGAGATTCTTGGGCTGTTTGGCCTGGTCGGGGCAGGGCGCACAGAGTTGTTGCGCCTGCTCGCCGGGCTGTCCCGCAGTACCCAGGGTGCACTGTTGTTGCATGGCCAGGCGCAGACGTTCAAGACGCCGCGGGATGCGATTGCGGCGGGCGTGTTGCTCTGCCCCGAGGACCGCAAGAAGGAAGGCATCGTGCCCCGCGCCAGTGTTGCGGAGAACATCAACATCAGTGCGCGCCGCGACCATGCGCGCTTCGGCTGGCTGATCCAGGGCGGTTGGGAACGCACCAACGCCCAGCGGCAGATCAGCGCGTTGAACGTGCGCACGCCGTCTGCCGACCAACCGATTTTGTTCCTGTCGGGGGGCAATCAGCAGAAGGCGATTCTCGGTCGCTGGCTGTCGATGCCGATGAAAGTGTTGTTGCTGGACGAGCCGACGCGCGGCATTGATATCGGTGCCAAGTCGGAGATCTACCAGATCATCCACAACCTGGCGGCCAGTGGCATTGCGGTGATCGTGGTGTCCAGCGACCTGATGGAAGTGATGGGCATCTCCGACCGCATCCTGGTGATGAGCGAAGGCGCCCTGACCGGCGAATTGACCCGCGATCAAGCGGACGAAGCACGGCTGCTGCAACTGGCTCTTCCGCGTACGCGGGACTGAAGAATACGAGGGGTGGGTATGTCACAGGTAAAAACCGCAAGAAGCTTCTGGCCGGGGTTCAACCAGCGCAAGTTTCTTGATGATTGGGTCATGCTGCTGGCGGCTTTGAGCATCTTTGTGCTCAGTGCCATTTTCATCGACAACTTCCTCTCGCCGCTGAACATGCGCGGCCTGGGACTGGCGATTTCCACCGTGGGCATTGCGGCCTGCACCATGCTGTTTTGCCTGGCGTCGGGGCACTTCGACTTGTCGGTGGGCTCGGTGATCGCCTGTTCGGGCGTGGTGGCGGGGATCGTGATTCGCGACACCGACAGCGTGTTCTTCGGCGTGTCGGCGGCTTTGGCCATGGGCCTGGTGGTGGGGCTGATCAACGGTATCGTGATCGCCAAGCTGCGGATCAACGCGTTGATCACGACGCTGGCGACGATGCAGATCGTGCGCGGGCTGGCGTATATCTTTTCCAACGGCAAGGCGGTGGGCGTGATGGACGAAAACTTCTTCGTCTTTGGTAACGGCCAGCTGTTTGGCGTGCCGGTACCGATCATCATCACCGTGCTGTGCTTTGTGTTTTTTGGCTGGCTGCTGAACTACACCACCTACGGGCGCAACACCATGGCCATCGGTGGCAACCAGGAAGCGGCGCTGTTGGCCGGGGTAAATGTCGACCGCACCAAGATCATCATCTTTGCGGTGCACGGCGTGATCGGCGCCTTGGCCGGGGTGATCCTGGCGTCGCGGATGACCTCGGGGCAACCGATGATTGGCCAGGGGTTCGAGTTGACGGTGATCTCGGCGTGCGTGCTGGGCGGGGTGTCGCTGAGCGGCGGGATCGGGATGATCCGGCATGTGATTGCCGGGGTGCTGATTCTGGCGATCATCGAGAACGCGATGAACCTGAAGAACATCGACACCTTCTACCAATACGTGATTCGCGGCTCGATCCTGTTGTTGGCGGTGATCATCGACAGGATGAAGCAACGATAAAAAGGGCGCCACAAGACCAATGTGGGAGCGGGCTTGCTCGCGAAAGCGGTGTGTCAGTCAGCCTATGCACTCACTGGAAAACCGCATTCGCGAGCAAGCCCGCTCCCACATTTTGATCTCCTCTGTTTTGCTGGTCCGCATTTGCCATAATGCTCGCCGTTTTCGTACTTCCCAATAGGCCCGATATGCAGGAAAACGCCCACATTCCCGTCAAAGACGCCGCCCCCACCGGCACCCAGACCCTGCTTCGCGGATTGGGCGTGGTGCAGGCAGTGGCCGCCGGCGCGCGGGATCTCAAGGAGATTGCCAAGCGCATCGGCACCACCCGCAGTACCACTCACCGCCTGGCCAGTTGCCTGGTGGAAGAGCGGTACCTGCGTGTGGTGCCGCAAGTCGGCTATCTTCTGGGGCCCAAGTTGATCGAGTTGGGGTTTCAGGCGCGCGAGGAATTGCCGCTGGTAAGCCTGGCGGTTCCATACCTGGACGAGTTGTCGGCGCTGACTGGCGACACCATCCATCTGGCAATCCGCGAATACGACGACGTGCTGTACCTGCACAAGAACCCTGGTCGCAACGGCCCGGAAATGCGCTCGCGCGTCGGCCATCGCATGCCGCTGGCGCGCACCGGGATCGGCAAGGCGTTGTTGCTGGATGACACGGTGGAAGAGTGGCAGCGCCTGTATCAGGTCAGCCTGCCCACGGGCGGGAAAAACTTGCAGTGGCCGCAGCACCCCGAGCAATCCTGGGCGCAGTTTGAACAGCGCATGCAGGAATACGTGGCGGGCGGTTATGCGTTTGATCTGGAAGACAACGAACCGTCGATCCGTTGTGTCGCGGCACCGGTGCGCGATGCCAGCCGGCGAATCGTCGCCGGCATCAGCATCGCCAGTACCGTGCCCTACATGCCGCTGGAGAAAATGGCCGAGCTGATCCCTGTGATCAAACAGGTCGCAGCGCGGCTGTCAGCGGAGTTGGGTGCGAAGGCCTGATCAGGCCTGATCGTTCCCACGCTCCCGCGTGGGAATGCCGCTTCGGACGCTCCGCGTCCAGCAGGACTTAAGCCCTGCGCAACGTTGACGCAGAGCGTCACAGCATGCGTTCCCACGCAGAGCGTGGGAACGATCATCAGACCTTCAAGGTCGCCATGTCGATCACGAAGCGGTATTTCACATCACCGGCAATCATGCGGGTGTAGGCTTCGTTGATCTGGCGGATGTCGAGCATTTCGATGTCGCAGGTGATGCCGTGCTCGGCGCAGAAATCCAGGACTTCCTGGGTTTCGGCAATCCCACCGATCAACGAACCGGCCAGCACCTTGCGGCCCAGCACCAGCTTGGCAGCGTTGACGGGCGGGTCGACTGGCTCGATCAGGCCCACCAGGATGTGCACGCCGTCAAAGCGCAGCACGTCGAGGTAGGGGTTCAAGTCGTGCTGCACCGGGATGGTGTCCAGCAGGAAATCGAAGTGCCCGGCAGCGGCTTTCATCTGTTCAGCATCGGTGGACACGATCACGTGATCGGCACCCTGGCGACGGCCTTCTTCAGCCTTGCTCGCGGAGCGGGTGAACAATGTCACTTCCGCGCCCATGGCCTTGGCGAACTTGATGCCCATATGGCCCAATCCGCCCATGCCCAGAACCCCAACCTTGTCGCCAGCCTTCACACCGTAGTGCTTGAGTGGTGAGTAGGTGGTGATGCCGGCGCAGAGGATCGGCGCGGCGCTGGCCAGGTCGAGCTTGGCCGGGATCTTCACTACGAAGTGTTCGCTGACCACGATGCTGTCGGAGTAGCCGCCCATGGTGTTGCTGCCGTCGACCCGGTCCGGGGTGGCGTAGGTCATGGTCGGGCCTTCGAGGCAGTATTGCTCGAGGTCGGCGTGGCAGGCGTCGCAGTGACGGCAGGAGTCGACCATGCAGCCAACACCCACCAGGTCGCCGACTTTATGCGCAGTGACGCTGGCGCCGACGGCGGTGACTTTGCCGACGATCTCGTGGCCCGGCATCAGCGGGTACACGGCAATGCCCCATTCGTTGCGTGCCTGGTGAATGTCGGAGTGGCAGACGCCGCAGAAGAGAATTTCGATCGCCACGTCATCGGCGCGTGGGCTACGGCGTTCGAAGGACATGGGGGCGAGGGGAGTGGTGGCCGATTGAGCGGCATAACCGATGGCGGTGTACATGGAGAAACCTCGCAGGTGCAGTGACAGGTGAGGTGGCGCATTCTCCGCGCCGAGGCTTGGGGCGGCCATGGCGATTGCTCCGAGTCTCATGCCTATTCCTCCGGGAGTGCCCCTGGATTGGATCACTGTGGCGCCAGACCTGCGATGATGGTCTCATCCCCTTTTCCGCGAAGTTTTTGCCATGTTGTTGACCCGCCATGTCGACGCCAATGCCGCGTTGGTTGCCCTGATCGAACCACTGACGCCCCGTGATGGCTTCTCCCCCACGAACCTGCCGGGCGTGCAGGTGTTGCGCGCCAGTTGCGATGTGGCGCGGGGCCCGCAGATTTACGAACCGAGCCTGATGATCGTTGCCCAGGGCAGCAAGGTCGCCTACCTGGGCCCGCGTACCCTGGAATACGGCGCCGGGCATTACCTGATCCAGGCGATGCCGGTGCCGTTCGAATGCGAGACCTTTGCCATGCCCAATGCGCCGCTGTTGGGGGTGACGGTGGGCATTGACCGGGTGGTGCTGGGTGAGTTGGTGATGGCGATGGGTATCCAGTCCGGGCCACCGCCGGCGGCGCAGACGTTGGAGTCCATGAGTTCGGTGGTACTGGATGACGCCATGCGTGGCTGCGTCGAACGGCTGTTGCAATGCCTGCACGATCCGCTGGAGAGCCGCATCATGGGCCCGGCGCGGGTGCGGGAATTATTGTTCACCGCATTGCGCGGGCCACAGGCGGATGTGCTGCGGGCACTGGTGGAGCAGCAGGGGCAGTTTTCCCGGGTGGCGACCTCGTTGAATCACCTGCATGCCCATTACGCCGAGCCGCTGAATATCGAGACGCTGGCGGGTTATGCGCACATGAGTGCGTCGACGTTCCACGAACACTTCAAGCGTTGCACGCTGTTGTCGCCGGTGCAGTACCTCAAGCGGTTGCGGTTGCTCAAGGCGCAGCAGTTGCTGTTGGTGGAGGGGATGGGTGTGGCGCAGGCGGCCCATAGCGTGGGGTACCAGAGCACGTCGCAGTTCAGCCGGGAATACAAGCGCTACTTCGAGCGCAGCCCTGGGGATGAGCGAGCGGCATAACTCTCCCAGGCACAACGCGGTCAAAAATGTGGGAGCTGGCTCGCCTGCGATAGCGGTGTGTCAGCCACAGATATATTGCTGACCCACTGCTATCGCAGGCAAGCCAGCTCCCACATTTGACCGAGTCGATGGGGCTTTTTCCGGGCCACAAAAAAGGCCCCCATTCGGGGGCCTCGTTTTTCAAGCCAATGCCTTACATATTCGGGTAAGTCGGCCCACCCGCACCTTCCGGTGTCACCCAGGTAATGTTCTGCGAAGGGTCCTTGATGTCACAGGTCTTGCAGTGCACGCAGTTCTGGGCGTTGATCTGGAAGCGCTTCTCGCCGTCTTCCTTGGTGATCACTTCATACACGCCGGCCGGGCAGTAGCGCTGCGCCGGCTCATCGTAGAGCGGCAGGTTGGTGCCGATCGGGATGCTCGGGTCTTTCAGCTTCAGGTGGCACGGCTGTTCTTCTTCGTGGTTGGTACCGGAGATGAACACCGAGCTCAGCTTATCGAAGCTCAGCTTGCCGTCGGGTTTCGGGTAATCGATTTTCTTGCTGTCCTTGGCCAGTTTGAGGCAGGCGTAGTCCGGCTTGGTGTCGTGCAGGGTGAACGGCATTTTGCCGCCGAGGATATTCTGGTCGAACCAGTTGAAGCCGGCACCGAGGATCGGGCCGAACTTGTGCATCGCCGGGCCGAAGTTGCGGCTGGCGAACAGTTCTTCGTAGAGCCAGCTGTTCTTGAAGCTGTCGACGTAAGCGGTCAGTTCGTCGCCGCCTTCGGATTCGGCGAACAGGCGGTCGGCCACGGCGTCAGCCGCGAGCATGCCGGACTTCATGGCGGTGTGGCTGCCTTTGATCTTGGCGAAGTTCAGGGTGCCCAGGTCGCAACCGATCAGCGCGCCGCCCTTGAACACCATTTTCGGCAGCGAGTTCAGGCCGCCTTTGCAGATGGCACGGGCGCCGTAGCTGATGCGCTTGCCGCCTTCCAGGTACTGGGCCAGCACCGGGTGATGCTTGAGGCGCTGGAACTCGTCGAACGGCGACAGGAAGGTGTTGCTGTAGGACAGGTCGACGATCAAGCCCACGACCACCTGGTTGTTTTCCAGATGATAGAGGAACGAACCACCGGTGTTCTCGGCGCTCATGATGTCCAACGGCCAACCGGCGGTGTGGACTACCAGGCCTGGTTGATGCTTGGCCGGGTCGATTTCCCAGATTTCTTTCAGGCCGATGCCGTAGTGCTGGGCGTCAGCGTCGCTGTCCAGGTTGAAGCGCTGGATCAGCTGCTTGCCGATGTGCCCACGGCAACCTTCGGCGAACAGCGTGTACTTGCCACGCAGCTCCATGCCCGGGGTGTAGACGCCTTCTTTTGGATGGCCTTCACGGTCGACGCCGAGGTCACCGGTGATGATCCCACGCACCACGCCGTTTTCGTCGAACAGTGCTTCCTGGGCGGCGAAGCCTGGGTAGACTTCCACGCCCAGGTTCTCGGCCTGCTGGGCGAGCCAGCGGCACAGGTTGCCCAGGGAGATAATGTAATTGCCTTCGTTGTGCATGGTCTTGGGCACAAAGAAGTCAGGCACCTTGGTGGCCGCTTCGCTGGAGCGCAGTACATAGATGTCATCACGCACAACAGGGGTGTTGAGCGGTGCGCCGAGTTCTTTCCAGTCCGGGAACAATTCGTTCAGGGCACGGGGTTCAAACACGGCACCGGACAGGATGTGAGCGCCGACTTCGGAGCCTTTTTCGACCACGCAGACGCTGATTTCCTTACCGGCTTCGGCGGCCTTCTGCTTCAATCGGCAGGCGGCAGACAGGCCTGCCGGGCCAGCGCCGACGATGACCACGTCGAATTCCATGTATTCGCGTTCCACAGGCTATCTCCTACTCAAGGCTCAACGGCTTTTTTTTCTAATGGGTGGAGGTTCGGTAATTCGTCCGGCAATGCCTGCATAAATCTCATGCAAGGGGCAGGGGACGACCCACCTTTCTCTCTAGGTGGCGCATTATATCTACACCACTCTCAGCGTCCAATACAAACGTTTGTTTGAATTGCCCGCAAGCTAGGTAAATCAAAGCAACGCGGCTTATAACTGACCATTTTGCCGTATTGACCGGAATAGGCGTTCCGGTCAATATACGGTCGGTTTTGCGCATCCCGTAGGCAGACTGTGGGTTTCAAGGCCACCTCGAAAGACAGGCTGAAGGCAAATAAGGGTGACGCGCGAGCCACGATGGCGCGCAGTTTACACGCCACGATAATGAATGACCTCTCAGTCACCGCTGACGAACGGTCATCACTCCCGTGAGCAAGGTCCCCCGCCGACGATCGCCGGTGTTTTTGGAGGTGCCCTTGTGTGCCGATGAGCATCAACCGCCAGGTTCGCCTAGGCGACTTTCTTTTCACCGGAGAGTAACGAGGAATCCATGAAGGTTCTTGTAGCTGTCAAACGCGTTGTCGATTACAACGTGAAAGTTCGCGTCAAGGCGGACAATTCCGGCGTCGACCTCGCTAACGTCAAGATGTCGATGAACCCTTTCTGCGAAATCGCCGTGGAAGAAGCCGTACGCCTGAAAGAGAAAGGCGTTGCGACTGAAATCGTCGTCGTTTCCATCGGTCCGACCACTGCTCAAGAGCAGCTGCGTACCGCCCTGGCGCTGGGTGCCGATCGCGCCATCCTCGTCGAATCCGCTGAAGAGCTGACTTCCCTGGCCGTTGCCAAGTTGTTGAAAGCTGTTGTCGACAAGGAACAGCCATCACTGGTGATCCTCGGCAAACAAGCCATCGACAGCGACAACAACCAGACTGGCCAGATGCTGGCTGCACTGACCGGTTACGGCCAGGGCACCTTCGCCTCGAAAGTCGAAGTGAGCGGCGACAAGGTTGCCGTGACCCGCGAAATCGATGGCGGCGCGCAAACAGTTTCCCTGAAACTGCCAGCCATCGTCACCACCGACCTGCGTTTGAACGAGCCGCGCTACGCGTCCCTGCCAAACATCATGAAAGCCAAGAAGAAGCCTCTCGAAGTGCTGACTCCGGATGCTTTGGGCGTTTCCACCGCCTCCACCAACAAGACCGTAAAAGTCGAAGCGCCGGCTGCACGCAGCGCGGGCATCAAGGTCAAGTCGGTGGCTGAACTGGTCGAGAAACTGAAAAACGAAGCGAAGGTAATCTAACCATGACTATCTTGGTAATCGCAGAACACGACAACAAGGTTGTGGCCCCGGCCACCCTGAACACTGTTGCCGCCGCCGCCAAAATCGGTGGTGATATCCACGTGCTGGTCGCCGGCCAAAACGTTGGCGCCGTGGCTGAAGCCGCTGCAAAAATCGCTGGCGTGAGCAAAGTACTGGTCGCCGACAACGCGGCCTACGCTCACCAGTTGCCGGAAAACGTTGCCCCGCTGGTAGCAGAGCTGGGCGCTGGCTACAGCCACATCCTGGCTGCCGCTACCTCCAACGGCAAAAACATCCTGCCGCGCGTTGCTGCGCAGCTGGACGTTGACCAGATCTCCGAGATCGTTTCGGTTGAAAGCGCCGACACCTTCAAGCGTCCGATCTATGCCGGTAACGCCATCGCTACCGTGCAGTCCACTGCCTCGGTAAAAGTCATCACCGTGCGTGCCACCGGTTTCGACCCGGTTGCTGCTGAAGGTGGATCGGCTGCGATTGAAGCTGTGGCTGCTGCTCACGACGCTGGCACTTCCAGCTTCGTAGGCGAAGAGCTGGCCAAGTCCGATCGTCCGGAACTGACCGCTGCCAAGATCGTGGTTTCCGGCGGTCGCGGCATGCAGAACGGCGACAACTTCAAGCACCTGTACGCCCTGGCTGACAAGCTGGGCGCTGCGGTCGGCGCTTCCCGCGCTGCCGTCGACGCAGGTTTTGTACCGAACGACATGCAGGTCGGTCAGACCGGCAAAATCGTTGCGCCACAGCTGTACATCGCCGTCGGTATCTCCGGCGCGATCCAGCATTTGGCCGGTATGAAAGACTCCAAGGTGATCGTTGCGATCAACAAGGACGAAGAAGCGCCGATCTTCCAGGTGGCTGATTACGGCCTGGTGGCAGACTTGTTCGAAGCCGTACCCGAGTTGGAGAAGCTGGTCTAATCCAGTCGCTTCACTTATAAAGAGCCCGGTCTTTTGACCGGGCTTTTTTTTGCCCGGTAATTTTTGAATGGGAGAACCCTGCCATGGAATTGCGTCCCTGGACTGTACTGCTGGCCCTGTCGCTGCTGCCGACGGTGTCGTTGGCGGCTGGCAAATGTGATCGCCTGGTGATCACCGGCAGCCCGGACGCACCGCCTTATCTGTGGCGTGATCCCCAGGACCCCACGCACTTGATCGGCGCCACCGCCGACATGTTGCAGCAAGTGGCCAAGGACCTCGGGGTGAAAATCGACCTGCTGTACGGCGGCAAGCGCTCCGTGGCTCTGGACGAAGTGCGCAGCGGGCGCATGGACATCCTCGCCGATGCGCCGTTGACCCTCGACGCTCTGGATGCCCTCGATTACATCCACCCGGCATTGGTGCAAACCGATTACCTGGTCTGGACCCGCAGGGATTCGGCCCTGGCCTACAACCAGCCCAGCGACCTGCATGGCCACAAGGGCGCGGTGTCGGAAAGGGCGCGCCTGAGCCGTGACTTTGAAACCTTCGCCGGTGAGCAACTGACCCTGCAACGCCTGCCCACCTTGACCCCGGCGTTTCAGAAGCTGCTGCTGGGGGAAGTGGACTACGTACTCGCCGGACGTTATTCCGGCATGGCCATGGCCCAGACCCTGGGCATGAGCAACGACCTGGTGGCGCGGGAAATACCCATCGACCAGCCGGGACTCTACCTGGCGATTTCCCACAACTCCGCCTGCAACGATCCGTGGTTGCGCGGACAGCTCGCCAAAAAGATGACAGAATTGCCCGCGTCCGGTCTGGCGGAAACCGCGCTGCAGCGCAATCTCGAGCGCTGGAAAGCGCAGTTGCAGCAACCCGTCGGCACCCCAACAAAGTAGGGATTTTCAGTGACTATTCGACCTTTTTTCGCGGCCCTCGCCGTTGTAGCTCTGGCGGGATGTGCAGCCGATCCTGCGCCGAATGAACAAATGCGCCTGACCCAGCAAGCCCTGGAGCAAGCCAACGCCGTGGGCGCCGTCGCCGATGACTCGCCGGAGCTGAAGCTGGCTGAAGACAAGTTCACCCAGGCCAAGGCCGACATGGCCGATGAATCCTACAAGGACGCCCGCATGCAGGCTGAAGAAGCCGAGCTGGACGCCCGCCTGGCGGAAGCGCGGGTGCTGACCCGCAAAAGCCAGGAGCAACTGAACGTGCTCAACACCCGTATCACCCGCCTGCGCAAGCAGTTGCAGTTGGGAGACGCCCAATGAGCCCGTTGATTCGTGGGTTGAGCTGTGTGGTGTTGCTGGGCAGTGCCCTCGGTGGTTGTGCGACCCATCCCGACAGTAACCTCGCCTTGCAACAGGCGAGCAGTGACTTTCAGAAGGTCAAGGAAGACTCGAATGTGCTGCGTATCGCGCCCAAAGACGTGATACGTGCGGGTGAGTCCCTGGCCCGGGCCGACCGTTTCTCCAGCTTCTGGGGCAGCGGCGCCGATGTGGCGCATTACGCCTACCTGAGCCAGCGCTACAGCGCGATTGCCCGGGAACACACCGAGCAGGCACTCAATCAGGAGCGTGGGGTCAAGCTGGAGCTGGAACGCCAGCGTCTGCAGCTGGCCCTGCGTGAAGCCAAGCTGGCCAGCGTGCAGCAACAGGGCAAATGGATTGAGGCGCAGATTTCCAGTCTGACCACCGTCCAGCCTGATCGCGGGCTGGTGATGACGCTGGGTGACGTGCTGTTCGACACTGGCGAGGCAGAGCTGCAAAACTCGGCCAACCGCACGGTGCTCAAAGTCGTACAGTTCCTGCAGTTGAACCCCAAGCGCGTGGTGCGTATCGAGGGTTACACCGACAATACCGGTGGCGAGCAGGAAAACCTCAAACTGTCTCGGGACCGCGCCCAAGCGGTGGCCGATGTACTGAGCGACCTGGGTATCGATGAAAAACGCATTCAGGTCGAAGGCTACGGCGATCAGTACCCGGTTGACGTCAACGCTTCGGAGCGTGGCCGGGCGCAGAACCGTCGGGTAGAAATAGTGTTCTCCGACGAGAAAGGCCAACTGGGCGCTGCTCGCTAAACCAGGTACTCAAGCTCAAAGGTGATCCTGTAGGAGCTGTCGAGCCCCAGCGAGGCTGCGATAGTATCGCCTCGGTGAACCTGCGAGACCTCAGTTCCTGCATCGCAGCCTGGCTTGGTGCTCGACAGCTCCCATAAAAGCCCGATCAGTGATCGGGTTTTTTGTGCCCGCCATTCAGTTCACCACCCTTACAGTTTTTTCTATCACTGCCGCCCACGCTCGACTATTGTGGCAACTGTCCCCGTACACTTCTAAACTGTGCCGGTATGTTTCACACAAAAATAAAATACCCGTGAAATCGAGTGCTGCGTCATGACCAATCTGTTGCTTTACCAACGTATCGCCCAGCAACTGGCTGAGGATATCCGCCGCGGTGTCTATCAACCGGGCGAGCGCGTGCCTTCGGTGCGCAAAATGAGCTCCCAGCTCAATGTCAGCCACGCCACCGTGTTGCAGGCCTACGCGAACCTGGAAGACCAGGGGTTGATTCGCGCGCGGCCGCAGTCCGGGTATTACGTGCACCAGACGCCGGCGCTCACCGCGCCTACGCCGGATATTGCCCGGGTCGAGCGTCCAGGGTTGGTCACCCGCAGCAGCATCATTCAACAGGTGTTGGTCGAATCCCGTCGCGAAGGCGTGTTCCCGCTGGGGGCTGCCGTGCCGAGTGTCGACTACTTGCCGGTGCGTGCACTGCACCAGCAACTGGCCAAGGTCACGCGATTCCAGAGCCCGCGGGCGTTCAGCTACATGTTCAGCCCGGGTTTTGAACCGCTGCGGCGCCAGGTGGCGATCCGTATGCGGGATGCCGGGGTGGTGGTCGATCCGTCCGAAGTGGTGATCACCCACGGGTGTGTCGACGCATTGCAGATGTCGCTACGGGTCCTGACCCGTCCCGGCGACTTGATCGCCGCCGAATCGCCGACTTATTACGGCTTGTTGCAACTGGCGGATTTGCTCGGTCTGAAGGTCATCGAAATTCCCAGCGACCCGGCCACCGGCATGAGCCTGGAGGCCCTGCAACTGGCGGCCAACCAATGGTCGATCAAGGCCCTGGTGCTGACCACGCGCCTGAGCAATCCGCTGGGCGGCACCATGCCCGAAGAGCGGCAGAAACAGTTGCTGCGCTTGGCGTCGGATTTCGATATCCAGGTGGTCGAGGACGATATCTACGGCGAACTGATGTTCGAACTGGGTCGCACCAAGGCGCTCAAAGCCTACGACCGCCTGGACCGTGTCATCTATTGCTCCAGTTTTTCCAAAACCTTGTCACCGGGCATCCGCATCGGCTGGATGATCGCCGGCAAGTACCAGCAGGAAATCCAGCGCCTGCAAATGTTCAGCACCCATTCGGCGTGCAGCGTGACCCAGATGGGCACGGCGGCGTACCTGGAAAACGGCGGTTACGACCGGCACTTGCGCTATATCCGCCAGGAGTATCGCAAGAACCTCAGCGCGTTCCAGCTGGCAGTGCAACAGTATTTCCCCGAAGGCACCCAGATGACCCGGCCGACCGGCGGTTTTATCCTGTGGGTCAGTTTGCCGGGACGGGTCAATACCCAGGAACTGCACGTGCGTGCCTTGCAGCAAGGCATCAGCATTGCACCGGGGCTGATCTTCAGTAATACAGAACAGTTCAACCACTGTATTCGCCTGAACTGCGGCACGCCGTGGAACCGTGAGGCGGAGCGCGCGCTGATGACCCTCGGCATGCTGGCGAGCCAGTTGTGCCAGGAGACTGCGGCGGGTTTCTGAGGCATGGAAAGGGGACACGTAGGGTAGCTGGCTAATTACCATGCTTGTCATACCGCCCTCAACAAGCGAGCATATGGCCTTCTGCCGTTAATGCTGCTGGCGATATGACTTATACCTTTCCTGCTGCGCTGCTGATCTGCGTGTTAAGCCTGTGTAACGCTGGCGCCGTCCTGGCGGCTCCCGCCGGTGAAACAGCCGCTGCTGCCAGCACCCAGCAGAAGGCACCGGCGAAGAAAGCCGCTGCGGTAAAGAAGACACCGGTGACGAAGAAAGCACCCGTCAAGAAAGCAGCACCGGCTAAAAAGCGTGCGCCTATTGCCAGCAAGTCCAAATCAGCCCACGAAGTGGCCAAGACTCAATTGCCGCCTGCGGAACTGGATTTGAGCCTGCCGTCGAACATGGTTCGCCACCTGCAACCTCTGGGCACCATGCCGCAGCCGAAGAATGTGCCGCTGCTGCCGCCGATGTTTGCCGAGAAACCCACCGATAACAGCGCGTTCCAGATCAACGGGCGCCTGCTCAGCAATGAAATGCAGCTGCAACTGCGCAACGAAGAACGCCGCGAGGTAGAAGGCGCTGCGCTGGATTTCCAGTTCAAGCAATAAACCCGACGACTGAAAGTGACGCGTCCCCCTGACCTTCTGTCGCAGACTGGCCAGTCACTTTTGTTTTCGGTGAAAAACCCCTATTAGGCCAATTTAAAACGTCTGTTTAAGCGCGTAGTCTTACGTGGCCATCAACACTGAGTTGTCGAGGATCTGTTCGTCATGAAATGCCGTGAAGGCTGTGGCGCTTGCTGCATTGCCCCATCCATCAGTTCTCCGTTGCCGGGGATGCCTGCCGGCAAACCGGCGGGCGAACGCTGCCTGCATCTTTCGGTCGAACAACTGTGCCAGTTGTTTGGCCAGCCAGAGCGGCCGGCGGTGTGCAGTTCGTTCCAGCCGGATATCGAAGTGTGTGGCAACAGCCAGGCAGAAGCGATCAAGTTGATCGGCTGGTGGGAACAGATGACCGCGGCTTAGTGGGCTGTTCAAAGTACTGAACTTCAACAATAAGGAATAAGACCATGGGTTCACTGAAACGAATTGCTGTGTTGTGCGGTTTTACCGTGATGTTTGCTGCCGCAGCGCACGCTGAAGACTGGCAGACTGCCAAGGATGAAGACGGCATCAAAGTGTCGTTGAGTGAAATTGCCGGCTCCAAATACAAGGCTTATCGCGGTGTGACCACCATCAAGGCACCGCTGGCCAAGATCCAGGCGTTGCAGGAAGACGTGGCCGGGGCCTGTTCCTGGATCCACGAATGCAAATCGCAAAAACTGCTTAAGCAAGAAGGTGACAAGAGCTGGACCTACACCCAGTTCAAGGCCCCGTTCCCGGTCACCGACCGTGACTCGATCCTGGAAATCACCACCACCAAGGCCGCCGACGGCAGCGTGACCCGCAAGCTGTTGGAAGTGCCGACCTACCAGCCCGAAGTCAAAGGCTATGTGCGCGTAGCCCAGGTTGACGGTTACTGGAAGCTGGTGCCTAAAGGCGACAACCTGACCGAAGTGACCTATCAGGTGCACACCGAGCCAGGTGGCAGCGTGCCGTCGTGGTTAGCCAACAAGTTTGTGGTGGACGCACCGTTCAACACCTTGAAAGCCCTGAAAGAACACGCTGAAAAGTAACTGCAGTTGATCAGGTGCCTCCTGCCTTGAGTGGAACGATTTCCAAGCCCTCAAGGTCCAGATAGATGTAAGCCCACCCATGGGTTTTATCGAGGAGGCTCTGATGCCAAAGTGGAACGTTTCCTTCACTGATGATCATGGTGAGTCGGTAGTCGAGCAATTCGAATGCGAGCAAAAACCGACCCTTGAAGAGGCTGCGCGCCTGGTTCGCGCTCGCGTGTCTCCGGTGCTGAAGGAATTGGATCTCAACGATCTCGAGGGGCGTGTTGCCGAGCCCACGGTGAAGATCCTGAAAGATCAAAACAGCATTAAAGACCTCAAGGTCGACCCCGCCGCCTGAACATTCCCTGTACACCCTTAAACAGACTCTGGTGGAGCTGAAAGCTTCGCGCTACTCTGCAATGGAGATCAGCGAATGAATCGCTAAGGTCTGGTCTTGTCAGCTACATGCTTGTCTCCCAGCGGCGACTTCATTGCCGTAACACCTGCGCCCTTGCAGCGCGGGCCTTGGGAAGCACGGAAAGTCTATCCATCGGTGTGAGGAGGACGTTTCATGAGCACAGCCTATCAAGAAGACATCAGCACCAACGTGTTGCGCCGCATGAAAGAGGGCGGCTTTGACTTCTCACGTTTCCACCCCATCGAGTTCTACGCCATTTTCCCGGATGAGGAACGTGCGCGCCGGGCTGCGGGTCGGTTTCGTGGGGAATCCCTGAATGCCCAGGTCAGCGCGCGGGATGACGGCGCCTGGTACCTGGAACTGAGCAAAATCATGTTCGCCACCTACGACGGCATAGGAGACTTCGAGCAGGACTTTGAGGCAGTGGTCGAGCCTTTGGGCGGGATCATTGAGGGATGGGGCGTGAAACAGGAGGTGCGTGGGTTACCCATGTAGCGGCATGAGCAACAACACAGCGTATCGGCTGACCTTTGGGTCGGCCGTTTTTGTTTCTGGCTTGGGAAAAATCCGGCGCAAAAAAAACCACCCGAGCAGGGTGGTCAAAGGGAAGATCGGAGCGAAGGGGAACCGATCGGTACATGCCGTATCACGTTACCCATCAAGCAAAGGTTCAGGCTGTAGGACATGTCCTGTTCAGCCGATGGAGGTGATTATCCGCAGGGTTTGCCGCGCGGTGAAATCAACTCTGACTATGCTGGTGATAGTCATGGCCTGCATTGCAATGAGGCGCCGCCCATGACAGCGGGCATTTGCTGCACCGGGACGGTGCAGTGAGACCTGTGCCTATCTCCAACTGATTGAAACTTAAGTGTTTATGCCGCTGGCACGGGCCTTGCGATGGTTCTGGCGTCCGGGTGACAAGGAGTACGGCATGATCCGCACTTATTACGATGAGATGTACGACGGGGCAGGGCAGGTGCGCCCCCATTACCGTGAGTTCGCCCGCTGGTTGGCCGAGACGCCTGCCGAGCTGCTGGCCCAGCGCCGCCGTGAGGCCGATTTGCTGTTTCACCGGGCCGGTATCACCTTCACACTGTATGGCGATGAGCAAGGCACCGAGCGCCTGATTCCCTTCGACACGATTCCCCGCAGCATACCAGCCAGTGAGTGGCGGATCGTCGAGCGCGGCTGCATCCAGCGGGTCAAGGCGCTGAACATGTTTCTCGCCGACCTGTACCACGAACAACGGATCATCAAGGCCGGGATCATCCCTGCCGAGCAAGTGCTGGCCAACGAGCAATACCAGTTGGCGATGCAGGGCCTGGACCTGCACCGCGATATCTATTCCCACATCTCCGGCGTCGACCTCGTACGCGATGGCGACGGTACTTACTACGTCCTCGAGGACAACCTGCGCACCCCCAGCGGTGTCAGCTATATGCTCGAAGACCGCAAGATGATGATGCGTCTGTTCCCCGAACTGTTCGCCGCCCAGCGCATCGCGCCCATCGATCATTACCCCAATCTGTTGCTCGACACCCTGAAAAGCTCCAGCCCGCTGGATAACCCCAGCGTGGTGGTACTCACCCCGGGACGTTTCAACAGTGCGTTCTTCGAACATGCATTCCTGGCCCGGGAAATGGGCGTGGAATTGGTGGAAGGTGCCGACCTGTTTGTTCGCGATGACCGCGTGTTCATGCGCACCACTGACGGCCCCAAGGCGGTGGATGTGATCTACCGCCGCCTCGACGACGCGTTCCTCGACCCGCTGGCCTTCAACCCGGACTCCATGCTCGGCGTGCCGGGCCTGCTGGCGGCGTACCGCTCGGGCAATGTGGTGCTGGCGAATGCCATCGGCACCGGGGTGGCGGATGACAAGTCGGTGTACCCCTTCGTCACCGAGATGATCCGTTTTTACCTGGATGAGGAACCGATCCTGAAGAATGTTCCGACGTTCCAGTGCCGTAATCCCAGTGAACTGTCCCACGTGCTGGCCAACCTTCCGGAGCTGGTGGTGAAGGAAACCCAGGGCTCCGGTGGCTACGGCATGTTGGTCGGCCCGGCCGCCTCGGCGGCGGAAATCGAAGCCTTCCGCGCACGCATCAAGGCCAAGCCCCACGCCTATATCGCGCAGCCAACCCTGTGCCTGTCGACGTGCCCGACCTTCGTCGAAAACGGCATCGCCCCACGCCACATCGACCTGCGCCCGTTCGTGCTGCAAGGCAAGGAAACCCGTGTGGTGCCCGGCGGCCTGACCCGCGTGGCGCTGCGGGAAGGTTCGCTGGTGGTCAACTCGTCCCAGGGCGGCGGCACCAAAGACACCTGGGTGGTCGAGGATTGAAATATGTTGAGTAGAACTGCCTCGGATTTGTATTGGATGTCACGGTATCTGGAGCGTGCGGAAAACCTCGCACGGATGCTCGACGTCAGTTATTCGCTGTCGCTGATGCCCCAGGACGGGCGCGGCGATGGCTTGCATGAACTGGCGATGCCGCTGCTGATCACCGGCACCCTCGATGATTACCGCGAGCGTCACGGTGAGCTGCACGCCGAGCGCTTGCTGCACTTCTTCGCCCTGGATGCGGCCAACCCCGCCAGCATCTACAGCTGCCTCGGTGCGGCCCGGGCCAGTGCCCACGCCGTACGTGGGCGAATCACCGCCGACATGTGGGAAAACATCAACGCCACCTGGCTGGAAATTCGCGACATCGCCCAGCAGGGCCTAAGCCGTTATGGCATGAGCCGGTTCTGCGAGTGGGTCAAGGAACGCTCCCACCTGTTCCGTGGCGCCACCTACGGCACCATCATGCGTAACGACGCTTTTCGTTTTATCCGCCTCGGCACCTTTATCGAACGCGCTGACAACACCCTGCGCCTGCTGGATGCCCGCTATGAAATGGCCGGTGACCAGGCCGAAGCGGTCACCGATGGCACCGCCCACGCCTACTATCAGTGGAGTGCGCTATTAAGGGCCTTGTCCTCTTTCGAGGCCTACACCGAGATCTACCGTGACGCCCCAGGCGCCCGGCAAGTCGCCGAACTGTTGCTGCTCCGCGCCGATGTGCCGCGTTCGCTGCGGGCGTGCAGTGAAGAGATCGACCAGATCCTTGGCAGCCTGCCCGGCATCAACGGTCGCCCGGCCCAGCGCCTGGCGGCTGAAATGGATGCACGCCTGCGCTTTACCGCGATCGACGAAATTCTCGAGGAAGGCCTGCACGCTTGGCTGACCGACTTCATCCCGCTCGTGCGCGAGCTGGGCGATGCTATTTACAGTTCCTACCTGGAGGCGGCATGAGACTTTCCATCAGCCACGAAACCACCTACCACTACGAAGACCAGGTGCGTGCCAGCATCCAGTACCTGCGTCTCACGCCCCACGACAGCGAGCGTCAGCACGTCCTGAGCTGGCAACTGGACCTGCCCCGGCCGGTGCGGGCGCAACTGGACCCGTTCGGTAACATCCTGCACGTGCTGACCCTGGATGAGCCCCACGAAGCCATCATCATCGGCGCCCGTGGCCAGGTGGATATCGATGAATTGCGCGAGGCGGAACATGAAAGCCAGTCGGCATTTCCGTTCCTGCGCTGCACCCGCTTGACCGAGCCGGACGATGCCTTGCGCAGCTTTGCCGAAAAGCATTGCCACCAGCGCCGCGACCGCAGTGCGTTGATTGATCTGATGCATGCGCTGAACCAGTACATGACCTATTCGCCCGGCTCTACCGAAGTCGACACCTGTGCGGCCAAGGCGTTTGCCGGGCGTGCCGGGGTGTGCCAGGACCACACCCACGCCTTCCTGGCCTGTGCCCGTAGCCTGGGTATTCCTGCGCGGTACGTGTCGGGGTATTTGTACAGCGAAGACTGCGAGCACCTGGCCAGCCACGCCTGGGCCGAAGCCTGGCTGGATGACGCCTGGTACAGCTTTGACGTGACCAATCAACTGGCGCGGCCGGAGCGGCATCTGAAGCTGGCGGTGGGCCTGGATTACCTGGACGCCTGCCCGGTGCGGGGCATGCGCCGTGGGGGAGGGCATGAGCAGATGCATGCCAAGGTATTTGTGGCACCGACACCGGTGATTTCGGTGCAGCAGCAGTAGGATTCCGGGAGAGAGAGGGAGCTTTGTGTAGCAGGAAAGCTCCCTCGCCACAGATTTACCCGAGCCTTAAGGCTGCTTTCTGCCTGCCATATGCTTCAAGTACCCCACCAGCAAATCCAGGTCCGCATCCGGCAGCACGCTGGTGGCAAACGCCGGCATCTTCGCCTGTGGCCAATGCCGCATGCTTTGCGGGTCGCGGATGTAGCGCTTGAGGAAATCCCCGGCGAAATATTCAGTGGGGTTGTAGGGAATATTCAAGTCCGGCCCCACCTGCGCATCGCCAGCCCCGTTGAGGCGATGACACGCCAGGCAGTTCTTTTGGAACAGCGCGAAGCCTTGATTCACCGGATCATTCGCCGCCAGTTTCGGGTCCGGTAACAACGCCGGAAAGCGCTCCGCCACCGTCTTCAACTGCTTGATGCCGGAGATCTGAAACGGCCATTGCTCAGGGCTGATAGACCCGGCCTGCGGGTCCGTCCAAACCAGATAAAACGGCCCGGCACTGGGTTTGCCGTCCGCCAGCGGCGGCCATGGGTGCGCCGGGTCTTCTACCGCCAACCAGGCCCGCGCGCCGCTTTTTGATAGCAGCGGTGCCGCCGTCAGTTCTGCGGCAAAGCCGTCAAGCGCCACCGCCTGCAGATGATTTTCCGGCGTGATGCCCGGCAACAGCGCTGCCAACGGTACCGCGCGATACGTCATGTTGCGCTTGTAGGAAACGTCATCAACGATCTGCACCGTCTGTGCATCCGAGCGCTTGAGCAGCTCGGCGGTTTCCCAGGTTTTACGGGTGTGATCCAACTCGATGGTCAGCTGTGCGGCAGACGCCGGCAAGGCGAGCAGCAAGCTCAGGAGGACGATGATCTGTTTCAAGGAAGGGCCCGTGTTTGAGTGGCGATGCGGGTTCACGATACCGCAAAACTACCTGAAACCGGCACGCAAAACGGCAGCCCCTGACGGGATCGCTATACGCAATATCCCGAAAGGTGCTGCCAAAGGCTGCGATCCTGGCGCTGTGTTTGCGCAGAATGGGGGGGCGTTAGACGTCACCCAATAACCTTGGTTAGATTGGGCAAGATCAGAATCAGTGTGGTGGCGAAAAGAATAAGTCCCGCCTGACGTACTTTCGAATGCTTGAACATGGCTGACTGCCTTTTGTTGTTATTCCTGAGCGTCAAATGCGTGCCGGTCGATTCAACTATGACGGTGCTACATGACTCTTTTCTTACAGTTCTTACAGGTGCCCCAGCAAAACCCGGCGGCAACCTTTTACTTCTCCTACAGATTCAACCTTAGAGCCCTCGTTCTATATGGCTTAGATCCATTTCATCTCATTACCTGAAGAAAACTTATTAAAAAGGCATGAGGCCAATTGCCAGCCAGACGCCAGCCCTAGGGCTAGACAGCTAAAACGATTAATCAGCCAAATCCCGTAGCCTCCTACCGTTCGTCTGAGCGTGTGCGTCAAGGTCAATGAGCGGTTCGGTCATTGAATCCGCCGCCCCGGCGCCTAAGGTAAGGGCACGATCCGTAGCCCAGTGATTCGAGGACGTCATGACCCAAGCTTTGATCTTTGATGCGATACGCACGCCCCGTGGCAAAGGCAAGGCGGATGGCGCCTTGCACAGCGTCAAGCCGGTAAACCTGGTGGCCGGGTTGCTGACCGCGCTGCAACAGCGCACCGATCTCGATACCCGGCAAGTGGATGACATCGTCCTGGGATGTGTCACGCCGGTGGGGGACCAGGGCGCCGACATCGCCAAGACCGCCGCGTTGGTGGCGGACTGGGACGTCAGCGTCGCCGGTGTGCAGATCAACCGGTTTTGCGCCTCGGGCCTGGAAGCCGTGAACCTCGGCGCGATGAAAGTGCGCTCCGGCTTCGAAGACCTGGTGGTGGTGGGCGGCGTCGAGTCCATGTCCCGCGTGCCCATGGGCAGCGACGGCGGCGCCTGGGTACTCGACCCGCAAACCAATATGCACAGCCACTTCACCCCGCAGGGCATCGGTGCCGACCTGATTGCCACGCTGGAAGGCTTTACCCGCCAGGACGTCGATGCCTTTGCCTTGCACTCACAGCAGAAAGCAGCGCGGGCCAGATCAGACGGTTCCTTCAACAAGTCGCTGATCGCTGTGCAGGACCAGAATGGCATCGTGCTGCTGGGTCAGGACGAGTTCATCCGGGCCGACTCCACCCTCGAAGGCCTGGGCAAGCTCAAGCCCAGCTTCGAAATGATGGGCCAGATGGGCTTTGATGCCACGGCCTTGCGGGTCTACAGCCACGTCGAGCGTATTAACCACGTGCACACACCGGGCAACAGTTCCGGGATCGTCGACGGCGCGGCGTTGATGCTGATCGGCTCTGAAGCCAAAGGCCGCGAACTCGGCCTGCAACCCCGGGCGCGCATCGTCGCTACGGCGGTCACCAGCACTGACCCCACCATCATGCTCACCGGCCCCGCACCGGCCACCCGCAAGGCCCTGGCCAAGGCTGGCCTGCGGGTTGAAGACATCGACCTGTTCGAGGTTAACGAGGCATTTGCGTCGGTGGTGCTCAAGTTCATCAAGGACATGGGCATCGACGCCGCCCGGGTCAACGTCAACGGCGGCTCCATCGCCATGGGCCACCCGCTGGGCGCTACCGGCTGCGCGATTCTCGGCACCTTGCTCGACGAACTGGAGGTGCGCCAGCAGCGTTATGGCCTGGCCACCCTGTGTGTCGGCGGCGGCATGGGTATCGCCACCATCATCGAACGCCTCTGAGCCTAAGGAATCAGTCATGACCGATGCCATTCGTTACGAAAAAGGCCAGGACCAGATCGTGGTGCTGACCATCGACATGCCCGGCCAGAGCGCCAACACCATGAACGGGGTGTACCGCGAGGCCATGGCGGCCACCGTCGCCCGCCTGGACGCCGAAAAGGATTCGATAGCGGGCGTGATCATCACCTCGGCGAAAAAGACCTTCTTTGCAGGCGGTGACCTCAATGAACTGATCAAGGTCGACCAGCCCCACGCCAAGGACTTCTACGACAGCGTGCTGGTGCTGAAGGCGCAACTGCGCACCCTGGAAACCCTCGGCAAACCGGTGGTGGCCGCCATCAACGGCGCGGCACTGGGCGGTGGTTGGGAGATTTGCCTGGCGTGCCAGCACCGCGTGGCGCTGGACCACAAGTCGGTACAGATTGGCTTGCCGGAAGTCACCCTTGGCCTGCTGCCGGGTGGCGGCGGCGTGGTGCGCATGGTGCGGATGCTGGGCCTGGAAAAGGCCTTGCCCTACTTGCTGGAAGGCAAAAAGATTACGCCGCAACAGGCGCTGCAAGCCGGGTTGATTGACGAGCTGGCGGCAGATCGTGACGAGCTGCTGGCCAAGTCCCGGGCGTGGATTCTGGCCAACCCCGAGGCGAAACAGCGTTGGGACATCAAGGGTTATCAGATCCCTGGCGGCACGCCTTCCAATCCTAAGGTCGCGCAAATGCTCGCCATTGCGCCATCGATCCTGCGCGCCAAAACCAACGGCTGCTTCCCGGCCCCGGAGAAAATCCTCTGCGCCGCCGTGGAAGGTGCCCAGGTGGATTTCGACACCGCTCACCTGATCGAAACCCGCTACTTCACCGAGCTGGTTACCGGGCAAGTGGCGAAAAACATGATTGGCACCTTTTGGTTCCAGCTCAATGAAATCAACGCCGGCAGCTCGCGACCCCAGGGTTTTGCGCCGTACGTGACACGCAGGGTCGGCGTGCTTGGCGCCGGGATGATGGGGGCGGGCATTGCTTATGTCAGCGCCTCGGCGGGCGTTGAGGTGGTGCTGAAGGACGTCAACCTGGCGGCGGCGGAGAAGGGCAAGGCCCACTCGGCAGCGTTGCTCGACAAGAAGGTCGGCCGTGGGCAATTGACCACTGAGCAGCGGGAAACCATCCTCGCGCGGATTATTCCTACCGAATCCGATGCCGACCTCGCCGGCTGCGACCTGATCATCGAAGCCGTCTTCGAAGACCGGGAACTCAAGGCCAAGGTCTCGGCCGCTGCGCAGAGCGTGGTGGGGGCCGACGCAGTCATCGCCTCCAACACCTCCACCTTGCCCATCAGCGGCCTGGCCACGGCGGTGCCCGACCAGGGCAAGTTTATCGGCCTGCACTTCTTCAGCCCGGTGGACAAAATGCCCCTGGTGGAAATCATCAAGGGTACCCACACCAGCGACGAAACCCTGGCCCGAGGTTTCGATTTCGTCCTGCAAATCAAGAAAACCCCGATTGTGGTCAACGACAGTCGCGGCTTCTTCACCTCGCGTGTGTTCGGCACCTTCACCAACGAAGGCATCGCCATGCTCGGCGAAGGGGTCGCCGCGCCGATGATCGAGACCGAGGCACGCAAGGCCGGCATGCCTGTGGGACCGCTGGCAGTCTCTGACGAAGTTTCCCTCAGCCTCATGAGCCATATCCGCCAGCAGACGGCCAAGGACCTACAGGCCGAGGGCAAGCCGTTACCCCAGCATCCGGCATTTGCCGTGATCGACCTGTTGCTCAACGAATACCAACGCCCGGGCAAGGCCGCTGGAGGCGGCTTCTACGATTACCCGGCGGGCGGGCAGAAACACCTGTGGCCGGAGCTGAAAAGCCGCTTTGAAAAGCCCGAGCAACGGATCTCGGCCCAGGACGTACGTGACCGCTTGCTATTCATCCAGGCCATTGAAACCGTGCGCTGTGTGGAGGAGGGCGTGTTGATGTCGACGGCGGATGCCAACGTCGGCTCGATCTTCAGTATCGGTTTTGCCGCCTGGAGTGGCGGGGCGCTGCAATTCATCAACCAGTACGGCCTGAACGACTTCATCGCCCGTGCCCGTTACCTGGCCGAGCAATACGGTGAGCGCTTCACACCACCGGCGCTGCTGTTGGAGAAAGCCGCACAGGGTGAAGCGTTTCGGTGATCAAAATGTGGGAGCGGGCTTGCCTTGGAAGGGTATTTCAAGGCAGGCTCTGGGGGTGTTCATTATTCCCATCGCCGTGTCAGGTATTTTTTATGTCGTTACGCGTGTGCATCCTGGAAACCGATATCCTGCGTCCTGGGCTGATCGATCAGTACCAAGGGTACGGGCAGATGTTCAAGCGCCTGTTTTCCAAACAGCCGATTGCCGCCGAATTCGTCATCTATAACGTGGTGCAGGGCGAATACCCGGCGGATGAAGAAGTGTTCGACGCGTACCTCGTGACGGGCAGCAAGGCCGACTCTTTCGGCACCGATCCCTGGATCCAGACCCTCAAGACCTACCTGCTGGACCGCCATGCCCGCGGCGACAAACTGATCGGCATCTGCTTCGGCCACCAGTTGCTGGCGCTGCTGTTGGGCGGCAAGACCGAGCGGGCGACCAAGGGTTGGGGCATGGGCATCCATGACTACAAACTGAACGCCAAGGCACCGTGGATGAGCCCGGTGGTGGAAGAATTGACGCTGTTGATCAGCCACCAGGACCAGGTCACCACCTTGCCGGAAAACGCCACAGTGATCGCTTCCAGCGAATTCTGCCCGTTTGCGGCGTACCACATCGAAGACCAGGTGCTGTGCTTCCAGGGCCACCCGGAATTTATCCACGACTATTCCCGCGAGCTGCTGGAGATTCTTCAGACAACCCTGGGAGAAAAGGTCTACACCAATGGTGTGGCCAGCTTGGAACGAGACCACCACGGTGTGACCGTAGCGGAATGGATGATGCGGTTTGTGGCGCACAAACCCGAAGCAGGAGCTGCCTGAAACCGTCCAGGGCAAGAAGTACGGTCTTCAAGGCAAAGCAGATTAATGTGGGAGCTGGCTTGCCTGCGATAGCATCACCTTGGTGTCACTGACAAACCGAGGTGCCTGCATCGCAGGCAAGCCAGCTCCCACACGTTTGATCTCCAGCAAATTGAGCAGGTTTGTTACAGCCAGCCTGAACGCTTGAAACTGGCCCACAAACTCGTACACCCCACCGCAATAAACCCCAGCACCGCAAAATAGCCGTAGTGCCATTGCAGCTCCGGCATGTTCTGGAAGTTCATCCCGTAGATCCCGGCCACCGCCGTCGGGAATGCCAGAATCGCTGCCCACGCGGCAAACTTGCGTTGCACCACGCTCTGGCGCGACGCTTCCAGCAACACCCCAATCTCGATGGTCTGGCTGGCGATATCCCGCAGGGTGGTCAGGTCTTCCATCTGCCGCGTGACGTGAATCTGCACATCGCGAAAGTACGGGCGCATGTTCTTGTCGATAAACGGGAAGCTCAGTTTCTGCAACTCCTGACTGATCTCCACCATCGGCGCCACGTAGCGCTTCAGCCGCAGCACATCGCGGCGCAGGCCGTGGAGTTTCTGGATATCCGCTTCACTCAGGGAGTTGCACAACACGTTGCGTTCCAGGTCATCGACCTCGGCATGAATCGCCTCGCTCACCGGCTGGTAGTTCTCGGTAACAAAGTCCAGCAGCGCATAGAGTACGAAATCTTCCCCATGCTCCAGTAACAGTGGCCGCGCCTCACAACGCTGGCGCACGTAGCCGTAGGACGCCGAGTGGCCGTTGCGGGCGGTAATGATGTAGCCGCTGCCGGCAAAGATATGGGTTTCGATAAACTCCAGCTTGCCGTTATCGCGCACCGGCGAATAGGTCACGATAAACAGCGCGTCGCCGAAGGTTTCAAGCTTGGGGCGGCTATGTTTTTCCAGGGCGTCTTCGATGGCCAGTTCGTGCAGGTTGAACTGGCGTTGCAGGTTGGCCAGTTCCAGGGCGCTGGGCTCTTCCAGGCCGATCCACACAAAGTGGTCGGGCTTGGCGGCCCAGGCGGCGCCTTCGTCGAGGGTGATATCGGTGACTTTCTTTCCGGCGCTATAGACGGCGGCCGCAACAACTCTACCCATAGTGCTGATCGCTTCTTCTTGAATGGCAGATGACAACTGTCAGGCAGCTTAGCTGCCCTGCCCAATCAGAGTCAGCAAATTCGGCGGGGTTCACCAGTGATTGCAGGCGCAGTTTGCAGCTCGCGATCCATCGCCTCGATGCAATCGCGCATTTGCTCACGGCAGGTCTGCATTAACAGCGGCATGTCATCCATCGTCAGCCCCGCCGTAGGGATCGGCGGCAGCGAGCGAATCAGAATATCGCCACTGTTCCAGCGGTTGAGCTTCATCTGCTTCACGTAAGTGCTGACACACACCTGCACAATCGGCACGCCTGCGGCGATCGCCATCTGGAACGCGCCTTTCTTGAACGGCAGCAGGGTTTCGCCGAAGTTGCGCGTGCCCTCCGGGAACACCCAGATCGAGGTGTCTGCATGCTGCAAGGTTTGTGTGGTGGTCAGCATCGAGCGCCGCGCCTTGTGGGCGTTGCCCCGGTCAATCAACACATTGCCCGCCAGCCAGAACAGTTGCCCAAACAACGGCACCCACTTCAGGCTCTTCTTGCCGATACACACCGTGCGGTAGGGCACCACGGTGCCAAACACAAACAGGTCATAGTTGGACTGATGGTTGGCGATGATCACGCAACTGCTGGGCTTGTTGCGCAGCGAGTCGACCTCAGCCTTCACCCGCAGGCGCAACAGCCACATCGCCGGCACGGCATACAGGCGTGCGCAGTAACGGCTGTTGTCCGGATTGAACGGCCGACAGATCCCGAGCACCACGCCCAGTACGCCCGCAATCATAAAATGCAGGCCCATCAACAACATGCGTAACAAAAAAAGCATCGACACAGCCCATCGGGACAAAAGGTGGCGCAGTGTACGGATGTGCACTGTATTCGGCAATTGCCCCTATAGAGTCGGAAGATAGGCGATGTTTAAGCGCATGTTTCAACGTGCCGTGACAGACACCGCCTAGAGCGGTTGTAGGCAATCCGGAATTCTTTGTAAGAAAAAGCCCGACTCAAGGTCGGGCTTCGATTCAGCAGGCGTAGGTTTGATTAACCCAAGTGCCCCTGATCCTGAATGATCGCGTCATCCAGCGCTTCCAGCAGCGCCTTACGCACCTTCAGCTTGGTGTGCTTGTGGGCGTTCATATTGATCTTCTTCAGTTGGCGAGCTGCTTCCAGCGCCGCGGCCTGCAATTCTTCCGGCGCGACCACCTTATCCAGGAACCCGGCGCTCAACGCGTCCTGCGGGTTAAACATCTCGGCATTGATCACCGAACGGTGGAAGGCCGACTTACGCAGACGATCCCGCGCCAGCTCGATCCCGGCGTGGTGCATGGTCATGCCGATCATCACTTCATTCAGGCCAATACTGAAAGGCCCGTCCACACCGATCCGGTAATCTGCCGACAGCAACAGGAACGCGCCCTTGGCCACCGCGTGCCCAGGGCACGCCACGATCACCGGGAACGGGTGTGACAACAGGCGGCGGGCGAGGGTGGAACCCGACGTCACCAGGCTCACCGCTTCTTTAGGGCCGGCGGTCATCACCTTCAAATCATAGCCACCGGACAAAATCCCCGGCGTGCCCGTGATGATCACCACCGCCCGATCTTTCTCGGCCTGATCCAGCGCTTCATTAAACGCACTGACCACTGCCGGCGAAATGGCATTCACCTTGCCGTTGCTCAGGGTCAGGGTCGCGATACCGTCTTCGAGGTGGTAGGCAATCAACTCACTCATGACGCGATTCCTTGTAATGCTTGTAATAGAAGGACAGACGGCAGACGTTACCCACCGCGCCCGCCCTGGTAAAGCGCCGTGACTGACTACCCAGTCAGACTTTTCCCCCATGCCCGCCCGCAGGCGGCCTTCGGCAGGGCGCAGCAGCTACTATAGACAAGCGCCGCGAGTGCCCGAGAATGGCAGAATCGCCTTGGTGTGTATGGCGCCGTAGAGGTCTGGAACGGCATAACCGCCTAAGCGCATGAAAATTCTGAAAAAAACCTTTGCCATCGGAAAAGCTTTCGACTACATTAGCGCGCCTCGACAGACTGAATCAGTTTGACGAGATACGGTGAAGTGTCCGAGTGGCTTAAGGAGCACGCCTGGAAAGTGTGTATACAAGAAATTGTATCGAGAGTTCGAATCTCTCCTTCACCGCCAAATTCGATGTAAACAAAACCCCTGGTTTCGAGAGAAGTCAGGGGTTTTGTGGTTTCTGGGGTTTGAATACAGGGTTGTGCTAGAGAAAAATTTTCTCTAGCATCTGTCCCCATGGCTACCCTTCACAGTGAACGAAACTGGAAAATAAAAATCTATCCCGACGACCACGCGCCGCCGCACTTTCACGTGCAAACGCCGGACGGAGAGTCGTTGGTTCAGATAGAAGGGCTGGTGGTTCTCGGCAAAGGTGCCGAAACCAAGGCCTTGAAAGCTGCCCTGCTTTGGGCAAGAGTCCATACCACTGATCTTTGGCGCGTATGGAATGAACAAAACCGGAGGAACTGACTTATGACCAGCAAGCTTCGCATCTCTGCTGTGCAACCAGTTGCCGGCAAGCATGCCATCGAAATTGAGTGGAATAACGGTAAGCGGCACACCGTTGATCTCACTGATCACATAAATACCTTCCCGATTCTAAAACCCCTTCAGGACTTGGCTCTATTTGGTCGGGTTGAAGTCGGTGAGTGGGGCTTTGACGTGACTTGGGGCAATGACCTGGAGTTGTCCTCCGTCACCTTGCATCGTTTGGCGCTGGAACAGTCCGGCGAGGTCATGCTGACGCAGGACTTCAGAAAGTGGATGCTCAGCAACAATCTGTCGCTCTCCGCTGCGGCTGTGGAACTAGGCTTCACTCGTAGGACCATTACTTCCTACAGCAGCGGGGCCGCTCTGATTCCCAAGCATGTAGGGTTGGCGTGTAAGGGGTGGGAGTACGAGCATAAGGCTCGTGGCACACGTTGTGTTTAGGTTGGGTAATGTTCGCAAAAAGGGATGACGGAGAGGTCGTCCCTTTTTCGTTTTTGCGGGGTCAAGCCAATGGGGTCAGGAATACTGCGCTGCCATCCTCCGACCTATGACATCCAGCAGATCGCATCCATCGCGTAACGGAATTGCGCAGAGCAAGGAAAAGTCGCCCAGCACGACCGTATCACTACTGATTTCTGCACGCAGCGCCAGGTTTTCTAGAACTTGGGTTACGGCGCGAATCCGATAGTTTGCAGCATCAAGCAGGACATCCAGCGGTGCTGTGGTGTCTACGAAAAGGGCGGGTGTGGTGCAGTCGTTGCTGGTGAGTGCCATATATTGATTCATACGGGAGTCCATCTGAGACAAATAGAAAAATAGCTAACCTTTTTCAAGTTAGACCTTCATAAAACAGCCGTCGCCTGAAAAACTGGATCGCAGAGTTTTAGTTTTCAGATTTGTCTTCGAGTCGCCAAACTCGGTCGCCATGACGGCGACCGAAAGACTATAGACCTGGCATTACGATGCGGGCAGGGCATGCCTTCCGATTGATCTGTAGGAAATCACTCCGATTGACCAGCTGCACGCTCTCAAGCCTGCACATACACCCAAGCCGTCAACCCCGAAGCCAGCCCCACCGAAACCCGCTTATAGTCCGACACCTCATACGCATCCGCCGCCGCCAGCTCCTGCTCGGTAATCTGAAACACCATCCCCTCAACACTGTCCTCATTCCGCCCGCTCGGCGAAACAATCGGATGATGGGTCTTGCCACTCGCAGCCAACACCTCGGGATCGGTAATCTCTACCCAGCTTGTCGAATACCCCAGCATCGCATCCTGCTGGCCCACCAACTCTCGACCAAAGTTGGCCAACTGCACAGCCTTGTCCTGCAACGTGCCGTAGGAAAACAACAGCACGGGAAATTCGGTCGAGCGTTCCATCTTTATTCCTTGAAAAGTTAAGCCAGCAAATCTTCGTAAAACGCACCATAAGCCCCGCCCGGGTGCGCGATCTGTATCTCCAGAATCCACAGCCCTTCATTGGGATACTGGTCAAAGTCCCCAAGATCACCGCCACGATAAATCGCATGGGGGAAATCGCTGACGCGGTGCCCTTTGATGTCCAGGTTCAGCACCCAACCCATTTCCTTCGCTTGTTCTTCGGCAAAACGATACAGCTCCAGGCCGACGACTTTGTCGTTCCTCCAGCGCTGCTCAACCCGATCAAACAACGCTTTTGCCGCGCTCGCACACGCGGCCATCTCTGGGTCGTTGCCGGTGCTGAATGTCGCCCCCGCATCACCTTCATGGCCTTGCCACACGGCGCCCATGTCGATGAAGTAGATGTCGTTTTCCCCCAGCACCGGGTCGCCGTCGGAGCGTTCCTTGAAGGTCTTGAGGGTGTTGGCGCCAAAGCGCACCAGCAGGGGGTGCCAGATGCGCTGCATGTCGAGGTCGGCGAGGACCTTTTTGCCGAGTTCGCGGGCTTCGGATTCGAGCATGCCGGGGCGGATGAGCCTGGACAGCGCTTCGATGGCGCGCCAGGTCATGGCCTGTGCGTAGCGCATTGACTCGATGCTGTAGGCGACGCCCACAGCTTCCTTGGATGATTGTGCGGTCACCGGCTTTTCCTCGGCTTTATAGTGTCAGGCGTTATGCGTTTTACTATATAGCGAGTAGGTGTAGGACCCCAAGCGGATATGCCGGAATATGCCGATGTTTTCTGACGCGAGGGGGCTGGTGAATATAAGTGAGTCTAGGAGGAGGGGGTATCAGATGGTCAGTAGAAGATTCCCGCAAGATTGCCCTTTTCTACGAATTCACGCGGCTCGCGTAAAATTTGCTCCAGAATTGAGAGTCTCGAGCTGCCTTCTTCGCGTAGAAGGGTACCGACGAGTAGGCCTCTTTTAAGCGTCGCGAGCCCTGCGCCCGCCTTTCGGCTTCCTGGATGCTCAAAGCTCCACTTTGCCAGATTTCCATCCAGAAGCTGTCGGCCCGCAGTGTCTCGGAAGGTTTTGTTTGCGAAGTCGTAATAAGCATTTCGTACCTCCGGCACGTTGCGAGCGATGGCGAGTTTTATAGTCGGTTTGGTTTAGGGATAGCTACCAGCGAAACGCGACGTGACGTAACGTCGTGTTTCTGCTTTTTCCGCGCTCCACGTTCGAAGGGCGATGAAAATCCAGCTCTCAAATATGCAACCACGCCATCCCGCCCAACACCACACTCACCCCACCGGCGGTATACGCCATGCGCTTCAACCATTCCTTCCTTGTCAACAACGTAATCGCCGCCAACGAAATCGCGATCTGAATCGCGGTCATCGCCTGTGCCCAGCGGTGATGTTGGTGCAGTGCCTGTTCGGACTTTTCATCCCATTCTTTCGAGGTGGCTTCAAGCTTTTCGGCTTGTTTGCGCACGTCTTCCTTCTGGGTTTTGTAACGCTCGATCTCGTCGGTGTAGTGCTTGGCATCAACCCCCGGAATATGGGTCGCCAGCTCGGCGAGGTTCTGCCGGCTGGATTTGGCCTGGTAGTAGTTCCACTGGTTGGCGGCTTCGGTCTTGAAGATGGCGGCGTTGTTTTTGTCCATCGCCGCTTCGCTTTCGGTGGAGCCGGCCTGGTAGCTGAGCATGGCGCCGACGGTGGCCATGATGGCGGTCATCACGGCGATGCGGCTGGCGAAATTGTCCCCGCTGCGGTGGGCATGTTCGGTGGCGTGTTCGACGTGTTTTTCGTGGGGGCTGGGAACTTCGAAGGCTTCGGACATGGGGGCGTCTATGAAGGGATTGAGGGACTCTGATTCTTCACCAGCGAAGCTGTCTCAATCCTGTACGTAATGCTGCAAACCGGCCACCAGGGCATCAAAGGTGACGCGGCAGCGTGGGCTGTTGCGCAGGTCTTCGTGCATGGTGACCCAGGTGTCCAGTTGCAGGGCAAAGGCGTCGGGCATGACCCGGCTCAGGCGGGTGTCTTGCCGGGCCAGTTTGACCTGGCAGCCACCGATACCGGCGCCGGCGCGGATCAGTGCCAGTTGTGCGA
The DNA here is from genome assembly GCF_016650865.1 of Pseudomonas sp. TH34. NCBI lineage: Bacteria > Pseudomonadati > Pseudomonadota > Gammaproteobacteria > Pseudomonadales > Pseudomonadaceae > Pseudomonas > Pseudomonas sp. TH34. The sequence continues at coordinate 336,827 of NZ_JAEKFB010000001.1, read as the reverse complement.
GGTCGCTGTCGCTGCTGAGGGAAAAGGCGCTGCGGTCGAAGCCTTTGACGGCCAGGCTGCGGATGAAGGCGCTTTCCTGGTCGTAACCGATGACTGAGTGGGCTGTCAGGTCATTCAGGCTCTGGGGCGTGCCGTGTTGTTGCAGGTAGTCGTTGCGGGCGTGCAGGCCGACTTCGATAACGCCGATGCGCTTCGCCAGCAGTTGTTCCTGGCTGGGTCGGACCATTCGCACGGCGATGTCGGCCTCCAGTTGCAGCAGGTCGAGCAGGCGATTGCTTAGCACCAGTTCGACCTTGAGGTGCGGGTGCTGCTGGCGCAGGCGGGTGATGATCGGCGGCAGGACTTCCACGCCGATCACTTCGCTGGCAGACACCCGTACCACGCCGCGTACTTCCGGGCCTTGTGGAGAGGCGGCCCGCTCGAGGGCGGCAGCCGTGGTTTCCATGGTTTCGGCATGGGTGCGCAGGGTGAGGGCGACGGCGGTGGGCAGCAGGCCGCTGGCGGAGCGGGTGAACAGCACCACGTTCAGGGATTTCTCCAACGCAGCGATGTGCCGCCCGACGGTGGGTTGAGTGATGCCGAGCTGCCGTGCGGCCCCCGACAACGATCCTTCCTTGAGTACGCCGAGGAATGACCGGTAAAGCTCCCAACCAATACTTGATGCCATGCATAAATGTATAGCGTCTGGATGATCTTCGGCAATTCCTCTATAGCCTGCCGGCGAACAGAATCGCCCCATCAAACAACCCTCAGGGGAAAAAGCATGAACAAGGTTCTGGTTTTGGGTGCGACGGGCGGGATTGGTGGTGAGGTGGCACGGCAGTTGTTCGCTGCGGGCTGGCAGGTGTGCGCCCTGACGAGGGATGTGGATAAGGCTCACAAGCAGAATGCCGATTTCACCTGGATAAAAGGTGATGCGCTGAACCGTGAGGAAGTCATCGCGGCGGCCAAGGGCTGTTCGGTGATCGTGCATGCGGTGAATCCGCCCGGTTACCAGCGCTGGGCGGAGCTGGTGCTGCCGATGATCGACAACAGCATCGCGGCGGCAGTCGCTGAAGGGGCGACAATTGTTCTGCCGGGCACGGTGTACAACTTCGGGCCGGATGCATTTGCGCGGTTGGAGGAGGATTCGCCGCAGCATCCACTTACCCGCAAGGGCGCGATCCGGGTGGAGATGGAGCAGCGTTTGCTTAAGTCGACCCAGCAGGGCGCACGGGCGCTGATCGTGCGGGCGGGCGATTTTTTCGGCGCCAAGGCCGGCAGTAGCTGGTTTTCACAAGGGTTGGTCAAACCCGCGAAGCCGGTGGCCAACGTGAGCTATCCAGGCGCGCCAGGCGTGGGGCATCAGTGGGCTTACCTGCCTGACGTGGCGAGGACCATGGTCGAGTTGATTGCACGCCGCGACAACCTTGATGCCTTCGCCCGCTTTCATATGGCGGGGCACATAGACGCTGATGGTCGGCAGATGAGCCAAGCGATTCAGCGGGTGGTGGCACGCAGGACCGGCCAGCAGCCCTCTGTCAGGGCTTTCCCCTGGTGGTTGCTGAAACTGGCCGCGCCCTTTGTCACCACCTTCCGCGAGATGCAGGAAATGCGCTACCTGTGGCAAACCGAGGTACGCATGGATAACCGTCACTTGGTGCAGGTGCTGGGCAGCGAACCCCACACACCGTTGGATGAGGCGGTTGAGGCGACGTTAGTTGGTATTGGTTGCCTGCCTAAGAGCGCCTGATCAGGCGCACATACACCGCGATGTTGATCAACAGCACCAGCGCGCCCAGCCCCAATTGGATCTGCGGCGTCAGCCCGGCCGGGTAGATCAGGGTCAGGATGTAATGCTCGATAAACCCGCCGCCATAACCGTCCTGCCCGGCAAGGTGGCGAAACAGGTTTTCCCAGCGGGTCAGCGGGCAGGGCAGGTGGAACACTTCCACCGCAACGCCCCAGGCAGCAGCGGGCAAATGCAGCCACATCACGGGCCGCCATTTGAGGGCGAGCAAACCGCCAAACAGCACGAACAGAATGAACGACAAATGAAACAGCACCAGGCCGTCAGCGGCGAAGCGGTAGAGCATGATTGGGTTCGCTTTTTGAAAGGATCAGGTCCCGAATTCTTCCTTCAGGAACTCGATGAACACCCGCAATTTCTTCGGCGTGTTCGTACGGTTGAAGTAATACAAATACAGCGCGCTGTGGGCAATCCAGTCGTCCAGCACCTCCACCAACTCACCGCGTTGCAAGTACTGCTCGACGCTGGAGCGCGCCACGTAGGCAAAGCCAAACCCGTCCAGCGCACCGCGCACCATCAATTCAACATCGTTGGTCGCCAGCCGGCCTTTTACCGTAACCCGCATCTGCTTGCCGGCTTTTTCAAAGTCCCAGCGGTGCAGCGAGCCGGTCTGCGCACTGCGGTAGTTGACGCACTCATGCTCTAGTAAATCGTGGGGATGAGTGGGCAGTTTGCGCCCCTGCAAATACTCCGGCGTGGCGACGATGACGAATCGCAACTGCGTCGCCACCGGCACCACCACCATGTCTTCGGCCAGCACATGGTCGTAGCGGATGCCCGCGTCAAAACCCTGGGCGACGATATCCACGAGGCTGTTGTCCACCGCCACTTCCAGGTTGATGCCCGGGTATTTGCGCAGGAAGCGCTGGAGCAACGGTTGCAGGACCATTCGGCTGGCGGTGGAGGGAATATTCAGGCGCAAGGTACCGGCGGCGTCGACCGTAGCCGCTGCTACGCTGTGCAGGCTGGTTTGCAGCTCTTCCAGCAGCGGCGTGATCTTCTGGATCAATTGCTCGCCGGCCTCGGTCACGCTGACGCTGCGGGTGGTGCGGTTGAGCAGTTGTACGCCCAACTGTTTCTCGAGGGCGCGCACGCGATGGCTGACGGTCGACACCGAGAGGCTGCTGGCGTCGGCCGCCTGGGTGAAGCTTTTCGAGCGGGCAACCTGCAGGAACAGTCGCAACTGCTGAAAATCGGGCGTTTCCATTGTGTGGTATTTCCGAAAGGGCCTTGCAGATTATGCATCTTTTTAGCAAGAAGAGCGGCGCGCATACTTTTCCTACACACACGAGGATTGGCCCTTTATGACGACTTCCACCGCAAAACCCGTCTGGTTCATCACTGGCTGCTCCACCGGTTTCGGCCGCCAGCTGGCGTTGCACACCCTGAGCCTCGGCTACCCGACCGTGGTCACCGCACGCAATACGCAACAGGTGCAGGACATCGTCGCCGGTCACGAAGACAACGCGCTGGTTCTGACGCTGGACGTGACCGACCAGGCCCAGGTCGAGGCGGCTGTCAAAGCGGCTGAAGAACGTTTCGGCCATATCGACGTACTGGTCAACAACGCCGGTGTCGGCTACTTCGGCTCCTTCGAAGAAAGCGACCTGGATGACGTGCGCAACATGTTCGAAATCAACGTATGGGGCCTGAGCGCCATGACTCGCGCGGCCTTGCCCGGCATGCGCGCCCGGCGTTCGGGCAGCATCGTGAACATTTCCTCGGTGGGCGGTGTGGCGGCGTTCCCGTCGCTGAGTTTCTACAATGCGACCAAGTTTGCGGTGGAGGGCCTTTCCGAGGCGCTGTCCCAGGAAGTCGCGCCGTTGGGCATCAAGGTGTTGCTGGTCGAGCCGGGCCCGTTCCGTACCGACTGGGCCGGACGTTCGGCCAACGAGGCGGCTCACGGGATTGCCGACTACAAAGAAACGGCGGTGGCCCGTGCCAACATGGTCCGCAACTACAGCGGCAAACAGCCGGGTGATCCGGTGCGTGCAGCGATTGCCATCGTCAAGGCGGTGGAGGCCGAGCAGCCGCCATTGCGCTTGCTGCTGGGCAAGGCGGCGTTGACCTTTGCGCGGACCAAGGTGAAGGCATTGAGCGCTGATTTTGATGCGTGGGCTGAGGTGACTGAGGGCGCTGATTTTCCTGAGTGAAACGCTGACAGGGTTCGGGACAGGCTCGTAACGGTTGCTAGCAGCGCAGGCGGGCCGTTATTGTGCTGAATCCTTTTAGTCCTTTTGCCCACGGATCTGTAGTGATGAATGCACCGCGTACCGCTGTCCCGATCAAGGCTGTCATTTTCGATATGGACGGGTTGTTGCTGGACACAGAAGGCATCTACACCGAAGTCACGCAGATCATCGCCGAACGTTACGGCCGTACCTATGACTGGGGGATCAAGCAGCACATCATTGGTCGCGGCGCCCAGGACCTGGCGGATTACGTGGTCAAGGCTTTGGACCTGCCGATTACGCCCGCCGAATTCCTGGTGATCCGCGAGCCGCTGATGAGCGAGCGTTTCCCCAAGGCGTTGGGCATGCCGGGCGCTGAAGCGCTGGTGCGGCACTTGAAGGCGCATAACATTCCGATTGCCGTGGGCACCAGTTCGTCGCGCAATTCGTTTGGTCACAAGACTACGCTGCACCGTGAGTGGTTTGGGCTGTTCGACACTATCGTGACCGCGGATGACCCGGAAGTGGGGGCGGCCAAGCCTGCGCCCGATATCTTCCTCACGGCGGCGCGGCGCTTGGGTGTGGCACCGGAGGATTGCCTGGTGTTTGAAGATTCGCCGTTTGGCGTGACGGCAGCCAAGGCTGCGCACATGACCGCGATTGCGGTGCCGGATGAGGCGATGGCGGACAGCAAGTATCACCATGCGGACCAGATTATTCGCAAGTTGGCGGAGTTTGATCTGGCGGCGTATGGCTTGCCGCCGATGCGTTGATCCCTCTGAAGCCACTGGATCAAAAATGTGGGAGCGGGCTTGCTCGCGAATACGGTGTGTCAGCCGATACATGTGCTGACTGATCCACCGTATTCGCGAGCAAGCCCGCTCCCACATTTAGTCCTGCGGTGCCTTGGGCAATGTCTTCTGCCGCAAAATATAAACCGTCACCAACACCGCACTGGTCAGCATGAACCCTCGCGCCCAGATCAGCGGCACCAGGTAGCAGGAAAACCCGATACTCACCCACATCAACCCAATGGCATACACCTTGCCCTTGAGCGGAATCCCGTTGCCATCCAGATAGTCACGGATCCACGGCCCCAGGCGCGGGTGTTCCACCAGCCATTGGTAGAAGCGCGGGGAGCTACGGGCGAAGCAGGCGGCAGCCAGCAGCAGGAAGGGAGTCGTGGGCAGCACCGGCAGGAAGATGCCGATCACCCCAAGCGCTACGCTCAACCAGCCGATAGCCAGCAGAACGTAACGCGTGATCACAGAGCGATTGCCCATGGGCGCCACGGGCAAGGGTCTTAGTGGTGGCGAGGCTTGAGGATCGCCGGCTTTTCGTCAGGGGCGTTGCACAGCAGGTACAGGGCGGTCAGCGCTTCCGGGATCTGAACGATCATGTCGTCCATCAGGTTGGCGTCGGAGGCGATGTCGGAGAACTCAGGTTGCTCGTCGAACAGGCCGGAACCGACCATGATCGGCAGCAGCATTTCGCTGACTTCTTCTTCAGCCGTTTCGAACCAGGCCTCTTCACGCAGGAACACGCCTTCCATGAAACCGATGCACCAGCCGCGCAGTTCGGAATCATCCGGATCTTCACCGAGGTCCAGGTCGCAAGGCAGTTCGAACTCTTCATCTGAAGCCAGTTGGCGGCCAATGTGAGCCTTGAGGGCCAGCAGGGTCGATTCGATTTCTTCGCGCTGGGCGGCATCACTGTAGTGAGGCTCTTCGGAGAACAGGGCGTCGATCCATTCACGATCAGGCACGACATCGGAGCAGATCGACAGCGCGGTCAGATAGCCGTGGGCGGCCACGTAGTCCAGCGCCTCGTCGTGCAGCTCATCGGCATCGAGGAAGGCTTGCAGGCGGGTTAGTTGCTCAGCGAAGGACATTGACGGACTACCTTGGGAATAAACGATGGGCAATTCTAGGCTTTCTTGAGCTGCCAGGCCAGCTTGTGGGAGCGGGCTTGCTCGCGAAGGGGACAATTGGGTCTACCCGACGGAATGAATTCCCAGCATTTCGGGCCATTTAATGGGCCTGGGCAATTCACCAACGGCACCCTTTGCCGGGTGACCCTCGGGTATACTGCCGCGTTTTGTGATGCCCCTACAGGCCAAGCGCCAGTCGCGGGAAAAGTTCGCTTACGGATTATTTCCCGCTCAAGCGTGCTTTTTCGACCAGCCTGTACAGAGGGATTTCGGCGATATTTGGAGTTTTTCATGCTCGAGCAGGCTCAACGCGTCCTCAAGGACATCTTCGGCTACGACAGTTTTCGTGGCCGCCAGGGTGCGATCATTGAGCGCGTGGCCAACGGCGGTGACGCCCTGGTACTGATGCCTACCGGCGGCGGCAAGTCGCTGTGTTTCCAGGTGCCGGCACTCCTGCGTGAAGGGCTTGCAGTGGTGGTGTCGCCGTTGATCGCCTTGATGGACGATCAGGTGGCCACTCTGGAAGAGCTCGGCGTGGCGGCTGCCGCGTTGAACTCCACCCTCAGCGCCGAACAGCAGCGCGACCTCGCCGCCCGCATCAAGCGCGGTGAAGTGAAGATGCTTTACCTCGCCCCCGAACGGCTGGTGCAGCCTCGGATGCTGGCGTTCCTGCAGAGCCTGGAAATCGCCCTGTTCGCCATCGATGAAGCCCACTGTGTGTCCCAGTGGGGCCACGATTTCCGTCGTGAATACTTGCAACTGGGTCAACTGGCGGAGCTGTTCCCCAACGTCCCGCGCATTGCCCTGACCGCCACGGCCGACAAGCGCACCCGCGAAGAAATCGTCGAGCGTCTGCACCTGCAAAACGCCGAGCGGTTCCTCTCGAGCTTCGACCGACCTAATATTTTTTACCGCATCGTGCCCAAGGAACAGCCGCGCAAGCAGTTGCTGGCGTTCCTTTCCGATCGGCGCAGTGACGCCGGCATCGTCTACTGCCTGTCGCGCAAGAAAGTCGACGAGGTCGCCGCATTCCTCAGTGAGCAGGGCTACCCGGCGCTGCCGTATCACGCCGGCCTGCCCAACGAACTGCGGGCGTACCACCAGAAGCGCTTCCTCAACGAGGAAGGCTTGATCATGGTCGCTACCATCGCGTTCGGCATGGGCATCGACAAATCCAACGTGCGCTTCGTGGCCCACATGGACCTGCCCAAATCCCTCGAGGCGTACTACCAGGAAACCGGACGTGCCGGCCGTGATGGCCTGCCGGCGGATGCCTGGATGGTCTACGGCCTGCAAGACGTGGTGATGCTCAAGCAGATGCTGCAGAACTCCGAAGGCGACGAGCGTCACAAGCGCCTGGAACAGCACAAGCTCGACGCCATGCTCTCGCTGTGTGAAGAAACCCGCTGCCGTCGCCAGACCTTGCTCGCCTACTTCGACGAAGACATGCCTCAACCCTGCGGCCACTGCGATAACTGCGTGGACGGGGTGCAGACCTGGGACGCCACGGAACCGGCGCGTCAGGCGTTGTCGGCGATCTACCGTACCGGCCAGCGTTATGGTGTCGGCCATCTGGTGGACGTGCTGCTGGGCAAGGACAACGAAAAGATTCGCAGCTTCGGCCACGAAAAACTCTCGGTCTACGGCGTCGGCAAAGACCGCGCTGAAGGCGAATGGCGCTCGCTGTTCCGGCAGATGGTCGCCCGTGGCCTGGTGGACATCGACCTGGAAGGCTACGGCGGCCTGCGCCTGAACGACAGTTGCCGGCCGCTGCTCAAGGGCGAAGTCAGCCTGGAGCTGCGCCGCGACCTCAAGCCGCAAACCACCCCCAAAACCAGCACCAGCCAAGCCAGCCAACTGGTGCGCTTCGAAGAGCGCGAACAGTGGGAAGCTTTGCGTGCATTGCGCAAGAAGCTGGCGCAGGAACACAGCGTGCCGCCTTACGTCATCTTCCCCGACTCCACGTTGCTGGAAATGCTCCGCGAGCATCCCACCACCCTGGGCGAAATGGCCAGGGTCAGCGGCGTCGGTGCGCGCAAGCTGGAGCGTTACGGCCAGGCGTTCCTCGAAGTGCTCGGCGGCCAGGTCGAGGCGCCGAAAGAGGTGGCCGATATCCGCCACGAGTTGATCAGCCTGGCCCGTGCCGGCATGACCCCGATCCAGATCGCCGGGCAGTTGCAGTGCTCGGAAAAAAACGTCTACACCTTGTTGGCGGAATCCATCGGCAAGCAGCAGTTGTCGTTGGAGCAGGCCCTTGATTTGCCGGAAGATTTGCTCGGCGAAATCCAGGATGCATTCCTGGACGGAGAAGGCGAATTGCCACCTGTTTCCGAGATTGCGCCGCTGTTTACCGGGCGCGTTCCCGAGGGCGTTTTGTACTGCGTAAGGGCCGCTTTGCAGTCGGAATTCGAGATTTGATGTGCCAATTACGACAATGTAACGAATCAGTACATACCGGGTCTTGCCTACTGGCATGGGTCATGCTTAGCTGACTAATAATTAGCCACACTTTATTTTCAGTCTAATCCATGAGTTTTTTATGCCGTTAACCGATCAACACCGTTTTGGCATGCAGTTGGCGCAGATGTCCCGAGGTTGGCGTGCCGAGCTGGATCGTCGTCTGGCAGGTCTGGGCTTGTCCCAGGCACGCTGGCTGGTGCTGCTGCACCTGGCCCGTTTTACCGAACCGCCGACACAGCGTGAGTTGGCGCAAAGTGTTGGGGTAGAAGGGCCTACATTGGCGCGTTTGCTCGACAGCCTGGAAAGCCAGGGCCTGGTGCAACGCCAGGCCGTTGTGGAAGATCGCCGCGCCAAGCGCATCGTGCTGTGCGATACCGCGAAGCCGTTGATCGAACAGATTGAAACCATCGCCACGGCCTTGCGCCATGAGCTGTTTGTGGGCGTCGACGAAGAGGATCTGCGGGTGTGCATGCGGGTGCATGAGCACATCCTCGGGAATCTCGAGAAGTCCTGATCCCAAGTACACAGAAGATCAAAAATGTGGGAGCGGGCTTGCTCGCGAAAGCGGAGTGTCAGTGAATACATGTGCTGACTGACACACCGCCTTCGCGAGCAAGCCCGCTCCCACATGGGTTTTGTGGCGTAGTCAGAACGTCTGCCCCAGGTTCAGATACACGGCCTGTTGATTGTCATCGTTAAACCCGTAACTGAAATTCAACGGCCCCAGCGGCGTATCAAACCCCAGGAAAATACTGGCGGCGTTGATGTACCCGCTGTCGTATTCATTGTCGTTGTTCCACGCTCGCCCGCGCTCCAGTGACGCGCCCAGGTACAACGGGAAGTCCAGCGGCAAGTAAGACCGCGGCGTCAGCCGGCGGTAGTAAACCGCGCGCATCAGGCTGATGTTCTGCCCCGCAATCGCATCCTCGCGAAAGCCCGACAACTGCCGCGCGCCCCCCAGCAGGAAGCTGGAAATCACCACATCCGACTTATCCAGAGTGCGCCCATAACGCCCGCCGAGGATCAGCGTGTCCGGCCCGCTGCTCATGGCTTTGTCCAGCTTGAACTCCCACTGGCGATAGCGCTGGTCCGAACCCAGCCCCGGTTCGAACTCCCGGAAGGCCAAGCCAATGTCTTCGCCGGTATGGGGGAAGTACACGTTGTCGAACGAGTCGAAGGAGTACTTCAGCTCATAGAAGCCCTCGCTGAAGTTGATGCTCGGTGAATCCCGGTCACCAATGCGCACATCCGCCTTGCCCCAGGCCTCGCCGACGCCGAAACGAATCTCGCCGCTGTTGCCGATCTGCCGGCCCACGTTCAAGCCGAAGCCGTAGCGTTCCAGGCGGTACTCGGAGATCGGGTTGTTGTCTTCGATCAGTTCAACGTTTTGCGCCTGGGCACTGATATAGGGCGCGACGAAGTACCGCGAGCCGGTGTCCATCGGCTGATAGAACTCGCTGTAAAGCTCCTGCTTGTCACCGATCTGCACCCGCGTCAGCCATTCGGCGCCGAGTCGGTTGATGCCGTTCATGCGGTAGCTGGCGCCGAGGTTGAAGGCGCTGTCGCCGCGCATGTCATCCGACAGGTTCAGGCCCAGGCGCAGGTAGTCGGTGCCGCTGCGTTTGCCTCGGGCGCTGATGACCAGGGTATTGTCCTTGCCCTTTTTCACCACGCGGTATTGCACCTGCTCGAAGTAATCCAGGCCGTAAAGGGTGCCCATGTCGGTTTGCAGGCGGGCCATGTCCAGAGGCTCGCCGAGGTTCTGGCGGATGTAGTAGCGGATCACCTCGTCGCCCACCTTGGAGTCGTTTTCCACTTTGATCGCGGTAATCACGGGATTGCGCTCGCCGGGCGTGCGGGCGGCCACCAGGGACGGGTCTACCGGCTCGGCCGGGCGCAAGTGGGCCAGGCGTACGTCGAGGGCGCGGGTGGCGCGGTAGCCCGCGTCGATCATGTCCTTGGCGCGACCGAAATCCGTCACGCCGTAGGCAGCCAATGGCGGCTGGATCAGTACGTCGCGGGGGGCCAGGGCCTTGAGTTGTTCTTCAGAGTTACGCCGGGTCATCAGCGTGATGGACTGGTTGAGCACGTCCACCACGGTGTTGAGTTGCTTGCGTGAACGCAGCGGGGTGCCGATGTCGACGACGATGGCGATGTCGACCCCCATTTCCCGCGCCACATCCAACGGGATGTTATCGGTCATGCCCCCGTCCACCAGCAGCCGTCCATCCAGCTCTACCGGGGCAAACACCGCCGGGATCGACATGCTGGCGCGGATCACCTGGGGCAGGTGGCCTTTGCGGAACACCACCTTTTCACCACTGGTGATGTCGGTGGCGACGGCGCGGAAGGGGATGGGCAGCTTGTCGAAATCCCGTACGTTACTGGTGTGGGCAAACATGCTTTCCAACAGCAAGGCCAGGTTCTGACCCTGGATCACCCCCAGTGGCAGGCCCAGGCTGCCGTCGTCGCGGAAGCTGAGTTTCTGTTTGACCAGGAAATCCCGGTCATCCTGCTTGCGCCGGAACGGTACATCTTCCCGTGGCGGCGCGTCGGACAGGGCGAGCCTCCAATCGATGCTCAACGCGAGTTTCTCCAGCTCATCGATCTTGTAGCCCGAGGCATACAGCCCGCCGATCACTGCGCCCATGCTGGTGCCGGCGATCGCATCGATGTGGATGCCTTGCTCCTCAAGAGCCTTGAGCACGCCAATGTGCGCCAGGCCACGGGCGGCACCGCCGGAGAGCACCAGGCCGATCTTCGGGCGCGGGTTTTCGACGGCTTGGACGAGGACAGGGAGCAGGCACAGCAACAGGCAGGACAACAGGCGGCGCATCATCAATCTCAAGGCAGGACGATAAAGGCCGCTATTATAGCCACTCGATCCTTTCAACCCGCCAAGCAGGAGCCAGTCAATTCATGTCAGCGGCCAAACCCGAGATTGTCATCACGTATTGCACCCAATGTCAGTGGTTGCTGCGCGCCGCTTGGCTGGCCCAGGAGCTGTTGAGCACCTTCGCAGACGACCTCGGCAAAGTGGCCCTGGAGCCGGCCACTGGCGGTGCGTTTCGGATTACCTGCGACGGTGTGCAGATCTGGGAGCGCAAGGCTGATGGTGGCTTCCCGGAAGCCAAGGTGCTCAAGCAACGGGTACGCGACCAGATCGACCCGCAACGGGACCTGGGGCATAACGACCGCGTGCAATAAGCATCAGCGCTTACTTGGTGGCCATCCGCTGTTTCACCCAACTGACGAGAACCGTCAGGACCAACCCGCCGACCCCGCCGCCGATGATGTTGCTGGCCAGGGCGGCAAGCGTCAGGTCAGTCGCGGTCTCGGTGCCGGTGATCAGAGAAACGATCTGGCCCAATACCAGGCCGCCGACCCCGCCAACCAGCGTATTGAGCCCGGTGCCCAGGCTGTGTTTGCCCAGGCCGGCGATCTGCCCGCCGATGGCGCCGCTGATCATTTGAAGGACCAGGCTGATGAAGATTTCCATGGTGCAACCCCTGCATCGCGTTGATGGAATGACCACTCGCTTGCAGCAACTTCAAAAAGCACCCGGGCTGTTGTCGAGAAGTCTGGATCCGTTGAACGACCACACACTGTCACGGACACACAAAGTATAGATCAGGCCGTGGCGGCCGGCTGCTTGGCCGGTTTGGCGTTGCCCATCAGCCCGGACACCACGATGGCCACGATGATCAGTGCGCCGCCCATCAGCATGCGCAGCGTCGGGGTTTCGGCAAACAGCAGCCAGGCCATGGTGATGCCGTACACCGGCTCCATGGCAAACACCACCGCGGCGGTGCGCGCCTTGAGTACCGCGAGGCTGGCGACAAACAGGCTGTGGGCCAGGCCGGTGCAGAACACCCCGAGCAGGCCGATCCATAGCCAGTCCAATGCGCGCACCTCCGCGAGCCCAGGCGCAGCCACCGGCAACAGGCACAGCGCGACCACCACGTTCTGGCACAAGGCTGCCTGCACCGGCGGGATGCGCCCACTGGCGCGGTTGTTCAGCGACAGCAGCGAGAACAGCAAGCCGGAACCGACGGCCCACAACAGGCCGCTGGTGGCCTGGCTGGCGAGGTTGAAGTCCGGCGTGACCAGCACCAGGCCGATGCTGACCAGCACCACCAGCAGGATTTCGTTGGCGCGAATCCGCTCGCGGAAAATCAGGCCTTCGAGGATCACCGTAAAGGCCGGGAAGGTGGCGAAGCCCAGGGTGGCGATGGCCACGCCGGCGACCTTCACCGCGATAAAGAAACTCACCCAATGCCCGGCCAGCAACAGGCCGCTGACCAGCAGGCGGCGCCAGTCGCGGGCTTGCAGCCTCTGCCAGGTGGTGTTGCTGGCGAAACGCGCAAAGATCGCCAGGGCAAGCACCGCGAACGCGGCGCGACCGAACACGATAATTGCCGGCGAGGCGGCCGCCAGCTTGCCGAACACGCCAGTGAGGCCAAACATCAATGCGCCGATATGCAGGGCGCCGAGGGCTGTGCGGGGAGTCATTGCGATCCTTAGACAACGGGTTTACAGGATCGCAGTCTAGAGGGTTGCAGGCGTTCGCGTCTGTCGTTGGGCTCGCGGGTTTTGTCGCAGGGCTCTTACCAGGAAGCGATCCCCTGTGGGAGCTGGCTTGCCTGCGATGCAAGCGACTCGGTATTTCAGAGCGCGCGCGGTGATGCTATCGCAGGCTCGACAGCTCCTACACCGGGCGGTGTTCGTCTGAAGGCTCGGGGCGAGAGGCCAAACTCCCGCAACATCGCCGCAGCAAATGCACTTTGCGAACCGTAGCCAACCCGCGCGGCAATCTCGCCGATGGGCAATTGGCTGTTGCGCAACAGGTCGCGCGCCATCTGCAAGCGCCGGGTACGGAGGTAGTCCATCGGCGTCTGCCCGCATTCCGCGATAAACCGTGCATGCAGACGGGCGACGGACAGGTCGGCGATCTTCGCCAGGTCTGCTACTTGCAGCGGGTGTGCGGCGTGCCGCTGAATATGCGCATCGAACGCGGCATAGGGCAGGCGCTTGCCCGTCGGCGGCTGTACGAGATTGAGGCTGGCCAGCAGTAATACGGCGCCTTGCTGGGCGATCAGCGGGTCGTCCACCGGGCTGTTCGCCAGCCACTGCACCAGTTGGCTTTGGCGATTGTCGAGGGTCAGGTGGGCGGACTGGTCGAGCAAGCGACGGCTGGCGTCGGCATGCTCCCCCAGGGACTGAGCCAACCAGTGTCCATCGGGCACGTCCAGCACAAGGCAGCGGCTGCCATCGCGGCTGATACACGCGTGATGAGCGGCGTAGGGCAGCACCATCACGCTGCTGTGTTGTACCTGGCTGCCACGGCCATCCACCTCGAAGTCCAGATGCCCGGACAGGCCAAACACCAGCTGCGCGTGTTCATGGCTGTGGGCGATAGGCTCTTCGATGTAGTGGCGTAGCGTGAGGTTGGGTCTCATCGCAGTCTCCTGGGCAGGCCCGCAGTTTACATCGCTTCACCGGCCTTGGGCGCTGTCATCAGACTGACGCAACACTGTCATGGGCTATTAACCCCATGGGCGCAAGCTCGCGAAAACACCGTGAGGCATGCCCATGACCAGCGCCGAACTCGCCAAACCCAGCCGCAAGCAACGCGTGCGTACCCTGTGGATTTCCGACGTGCATTTGGGCACCCGGGATTGCCAGGCCGAACACCTCTCGCATTTTCTCAAGGGCTACCACGCCGACAAGGTCTACCTGGTGGGCGATATCATCGACGGCTGGAAGCTGCGCAGCGGCATGTATTGGCCCCAGGCCCATACCAACGTGATCCGCCGACTGCTGACCATGAGCAAGCGCGGCACCGAGGTGATCTACGTCACCGGCAACCACGATGAGTTTCTGCGGCGTTATTCGAAGCTGATCCTCGGCAATATCCAGCTGGTGGACGAAGCGGTGCACGTGACTGCCGATGGCCGGCACCTGCTGGTGATCCATGGCGACCAGTTCGATGTGATCACCCGGTATCACCGCTGGCTGGCGTTCCTTGGCGATTCGGCCTACGAATTCACCCTCACGCTCAACCGCTGGCTGAACCACTGGCGGGCGCGTTATGGCTACGGCTACTGGTCGTTGTCGGCGTACCTCAAGCACAAGGTCAAGACGGCGGTCAGCTTTATCAGTGATTTTGAAGAAGCGATTGCCCATGAAGTGACCAAGCGCGAATTGCACGGCGTGGTGTGCGGGCATATCCACCATGCGGAGATTCGCAAGGTGGGCGAGGTGGATTACCTCAATTGCGGGGATTGGGTGGAGTCGTGCACGGCGCTGATCGAGCACTGGGACGGGCATATCGAGCTGTATCGGTTGGCGGATGCCCAGGCGAAAGAGGCGCAGCTAAAGGCCGAAATGGTGGCGGGCTGAGCCTCAAACCCACAGACTCACAGACTCACTCAGTCTAAATGTGGGAGCGGGCTTGCTCGCGAATGCGGAGTGTCAGTCACCAAATAATTCGACTGCCCCACCGCCTTCGCGAGCAAGCCCGCTCCCACATTTGGAGCCGGTTTCTTCAGTCAGATGTGGGAAACATCCGCGATGGCTCCGGCCAACAGCGTCAACCGCGTCGCATCAATCCCCGCCACGTTCGCACGCCCGGAATTGACCATATACACGCTGTGCTGCTCCCGCAGTTGCTTCACCTGTTCCGCACTCAAGCCGGTATAGGAAAACATCCCGCGTTGCGCCGCGATATGCGCAAACCGCTCCGACAACCCATGGGGCGCCAGCGCCTCCACCAGCCCGGAACGCAGCTGCGCAATCCGCGCGCGCATCGCTTCAACTTCCTCGGCCCACTGCTTTTTCAGCCCGGCATCACCGAGAATCGTCGCCACGACTGCAGCACCATGATCCGGCGGCGTCGACCACAAATTACGCGCAATAAACGCCAACTGGCTGCGCACATCCGTCAGCTTCTCGGCATTCGTCGTGCACACAATCAGCGCGCCTACACGGTCGCTGTACAGGCCAAAGTTCTTCGAGCAAGAACTGGTGATCAGCACTTCAGGCAGCTCAGCCGCGAACAGCCGCACCGCCCATGCATCTTGTGCCAGGCCATCGCCAAAACCCTGATACGCAAAGTCGATCAGCGGCAGCAGCTCGCGCTCTTTGACAATCTTCAGCACCTGGCGCCAGTCATTCTGGGACAGGTCGAAGCCGGTCGGGTTGTGGCAGCAGGCGTGCAGCAGCACCACATCGCCTTTTGGCACGGTGGACAGGGTGGCCAGCATCGCCGCTACGTCCAGGCGATTGTCGCTGCCCACGTACGGGTAATGGCTGACCTTGAGCCCGGCCTTGGCGAAGATGGTTTCGTGGATCGGCCAGGTCGGGTTGCTCAGCCATACGCCACGGCCGGGCAGGCTGTGGGCGATAAAGTCGGCGCTCAGACGCAGCGCGCCGGTGCCGCCAGGCGTCTGGGTGGCGCCGGCGCGGCGTTCACTCAGAAGCGGCGAATCGGCGCCCAGCACCAATTCACTGATCAGCGTGCCGAACGCGGCATTGCCGTGGCCGCCGATGTAGGTTTTGGTGGTTTGTTGCTCCACCAGGCGCTGCTCGGCCAGTTTCACCGAATGGGGGATCGGCGTCAGGCCCTGGTCGTCCTTGTACACGCCCACGCCGAGGTCGAACTTGTTCGGGTTCGGGTCCTGGGCATACAGCTCCATCAGCCCGAGGATCGGGTCCCCGGGCACCCGGCCAATTGCGTCGAAATGCATTACTTGCGGCCCTCGGCATCCTTGGCCACTTCGTCGGTGCGCGCGGCCATGATGAAGTCGTTGCGGTGCAGGCCCTTGATGGAGTGGCTCCACCAGGTCACGGTGACCTTGCCCCATTCGGTGAGCAGGCCCGGGTGATGGCCTTCAGCTTCGGAGATCACACCCACGGCGTTGGTGAAGGCCAGGGCAAATTTGAAATTCTTGAACAGGAAGACCTTTTCCAGCTGCATCACGCCGTCGCGTACTTCGATGTTCCAGTCGGGGATCTGCTTGATCAGCACCGGCAATTCTTCGTCGCTGACTTGCGGGGCGTCGGCGCGGCAGGCTTCGCAGTGGGCTTGGTTCAACGTGGTCATGTGGGTATTCCTGAAATCGAGTGTTTGGAAAACGGTCGTCAGTGGCGTCACCCTAAAGCAACGCGGGGCCAGGGAACAGACTCACCTGGCCCTAAAAGCCACAGCTCAAGCCGCTTTGGGCTTGGGCGGAAACTTCGGTGCGTGCAGACCCAGCTGCATCCCGCGTTCAACCATGCCCATGATGTCTTCCTGCGCCACTTCGAACAGGCGCTTGAGGTTGGGCAGGGCGAAGTACAGCGGTTGCAGGATGTCGATGCGGTACGGCGTGCGCATCGCTTCCAGCGGGTCGAAGGCTTGGTGCTCAGGTTCGTCCGAGAGGCAGTACACGGTCTCCTTGGGCGAAGACAGGATGCCGCCGCCGTAGATGCGCCGGCCTTCGGGCGTGTCCACCAGGCCGAACTCGATGGTCATCCAGTACAGTCGCGCCAGGTACACGCGCTGTTCCTTGGTGGCGGCCAGGCCGAGCTTGCCGTAGGTGTGGGTGAATTCCGCGAACCAGGGGTTGGTCAGCAGTGGGCAGTGGCCGAAGATCTCGTGAAAGATGTCCGGTTCCTGCAGGTAATCCAGCTCTTCACGGGTACGAATAAACGTCGCCACCGGAAACTGCTTATTGGCGAGCAATTCAAAAAAGGTCTGGAAGGGGATCAGTGCCGGCACTCGGGCGACTTGCCAGCCGGTGGTCTCGGCCAGCACTTTGTTGACTTCCGCCAATTGCGGAATGCGGTCATGGGGCAGGCCGAGCTTGTCGATGCCGTCCAGGTATTCCTGGCAGGCACGGCCCTCGATCACTTTCAGTTGGCGCGTGATCAGGGTGTTCCACACCGCATGTTCTTCGGGCGGGTAGTCGATAAAACCGTTCGCGTCGGGCTCGCGGGCCACGTACTGCGTCTGCTTCATACTGCTCTCCTGCTAGGCATTCGTTCTTGTTATGTCCTGGGATGAGCCTATTGATACGCCGCCTGGACCAGGAATCCATCCTCTTGCGGCACGGGTCTGTAGGAAAAGTTACTGGAATTCGTAAAGTTTTCGTTACGGTTGAGGCGTCTAGTTGTGTATGTGGCGTGTTTTGGGTGTGAATCGCCTCGCGACTGTCACATAATCTTGACGACTATCTGCGCCCAGCGGCAAAAAGACGCAGCGCCTCCACCTCTTCGGGCCTTCACATGCGTATCAAAGTGCATTGTCAGAACCGCATCGGCATCCTGCGGGACATCCTCAACCTGCTGGTGGAGTACGGCGTAAACGTCGCCAAGGGCGAAGTCGGTGGCGAACACGGCAACGCCATTTACCTGTTCTGCCCGAATCTGGTGAACCTGCAATTCCAGGCATTGCGCCCGCAGTTCGAAGCGATTGCCGGGGTGTTTGGCGTCAAGCGGGTAGGGCTGATGCCCAGCGAACGTCGGCACATGGAACTCAACGCGCTGTTGGGAGCGCTGGAGTTTCCGGTGCTGTCCATCGACATGGGCGGCTCCATCGTTGCCGCCAACCGTGCGGCGGCGCAGTTGCTCGGGGTACGGGTGGATGAGGTGCCGGGCATTCCGTTGTCGCGCTACGCCGAAGACTTCGATTTGCCGGAACTGGTACGGGCCAGCAAGTCGCGGATCAATGGCTTGCGGGTCAAGGTCAAGGGCGATGTGTTCCTGGCCGATATTGCGCCGCTGCAATCCTCTGAACATGACGACAGCGAAGCCATGGCCGGCGCCGTGCTGACCCTGCACCGCGCCGACCGCGTGGGTGAGCGTATCTACAATGTGCGCAAGCAGGAGCTGCGCGGCTTCGACAGCATTTTCCAAAGCTCCAAAGTCATGGCCGCCGTGGTGCGTGAAGCCCGGCGCATGGCACCGTTGGATGCCCCTCTATTAATAGAAGGCGAAACCGGCACCGGCAAAGAGTTGCTGGCCCGCGCCTGCCACCTGGCCAGCCCGCGCGGGCAGTCGCCGTTGATGGCGCTCAACTGCGCCGGTTTGCCGGAGTCCATGGCCGAGACCGAGTTGTTCGGGTATGGCCCCGGTGCTTTTGAAGGGGCGAGGGCGGAGGGCAAGTTGGGGCTGCTGGAGCTGACGGCGGGCGGCACGTTGTTTCTCGATGGCGTCGGCGAAATGAGCGCGCGGTTGCAGGTGAAGTTGCTGCGCTTTCTGCAGGACGGCTGCTTTCGCCGTGTAGGCAGTGATGAAGAGGTGTACCTGGATGTGCGGGTGATCTGCGCGACCCAGGTGGACCTTTCCGAACTGTGCGCCCGGGGCGAATTTCGCCAGGACCTTTACCACCGTCTCAATGTGCTCTCGCTGCATATCCCGCCGCTGCGCGAATGCCTGGATGGGTTGCCGCCGCTGGTGGAGCACTTCCTGGATCAGGCCAGCCGGCAGATCGGCTGCCCGCTGCCCAAGCTGGCGCCTGCGGCGATGGATCGCCTCAGCCATTACCACTGGCCGGGAAATGTGCGGCAGTTGGAGAACGTGCTGTTCCAGGCGGTTTCGCTGTGTGAGGGCGGCACGGTCAAGGCTGAGCACATTCGCCTGCCGGACTATGGCGTGCGCCAGCCGCTGGGGGATTTTTCCCTGGAAGGCGGGTTGGAGGAGATCGTCGGACGCTTCGAGAAGGCGGTGCTGGAGCAGCTGTATTCCGAGCACCCCAGCAGTCGACTGTTGGGCAAGCGGCTGGGCGTATCTCACACCACCATTGCCAACAAGTTGCGCGACTACGAAGTCGTCAAAGCCGAACGCGGTTAAACCTGTGGGAGCGGGCTTGCCTGCAATAGCGCTGGGTCAGCAAAACAAGTGGTAGCTGATACACCGCCATCGCAGGCAAGCCAGCTCCGACAGTTGATCTTTGTCGGTCTTGATACCTGCACTTGCCGTTAGCGGCATAAGTCCGCCGTTTTTTCGACTCTCTCCCTACTGCCTTAAGCTGCTCCCTGCCGGCAACCCCCCGCCCCGCCTGGACTTTTCCGTATTTCCGAAAGTTGGTTCGCAAATTGCTTAAGCCTCATCAGTACAGCGGTGGGCGGCAAGCGTCCGTCAGAAAGAGGAAAGAGCGTGGATAAGTACCTTTACGTGGCAATGACCGGCGCCAGCCAGAATGCACTGGCGCAGAAGGCCCACGCCAACAACTTGGCGAACGTTTCCACCAATGGTTTTCAACGCGACCTGGAACAGGCGCGCTCGATGCCGGTGTTCGGTGACAGCTTTCCGGCGCGGGCCTTTGCCTTGACCGAGCGCCCAGGCACGGATTTTTCCCCTGGCGCGATGATTGAAACCGGCCGTGACCTCGATGTGGCCGTCAGCGGCGACGGCTGGATGGCCGTGCAAAACCCGGATGGCGGCGAGTCCTACGTGCGCAGCGCCAGCATGAACGTCGATGCGCTGGGCGTACTGCGGGCCGGCAACGGGATGCCGATCATGGGCAACGGCGGCCCGATTGCCGTGCCGCCCCAGCAGCAGATCGAAGTCGGCCAGGACGGCACCATCAGCATCCGCGCCATGGGCGAAGGCCCGCGGGTGATGGCTGAAGTGGACCGGATCAAGCTGGTGCAGCCCGACCTCAAGAACATGACCAAGGGCCTCGACGGCACCATCCACACCAAGGATGGCCAGCCGGCCCAGGCCGATGCCACCGTCAAGCTGACGTCGGGCTTCCTGCAGGCGAGCAACGTGAACGCCGTTGAAGAAATGACGGCGGTGCTGGCTCTGTCCAAGCAGTTCGAATTGCACATCAAGATGATGAACAGCGCCAAAGAAGACGACCAGGCCATGACTCGCGTTCTGGCGATGAGCTGATAGCAGCCACACACTAATTTTTGTAGCGCGGCGCCATAAAACAGGCGCACGAAGGAGAAGAACATGCTTCCTGCTCTATACGTTGCCAAAACCGGTTTGTCCGCCCAGGACACCAACCTGACCACCATTTCCAACAACTTGGCCAACGTGTCGACCACGGGTTTCAAGCGTGACCGCGCCGAGTTCCAGGACTTGCTCTATCAGATCAAGAAGCAGCCTGGCGCCCAGTCGACCCAGGACAGCGAATTGCCGTCGGGCCTGCAACTGGGTACCGGTGTGGCCATCGTTGGCACTCAGAAGAACTTCAGCGCCGGTAACTTGCAGCAAACCGGCCAGCCGCTGGACTTGGCGGTCAACGGTAAGGGTTTCTTCCAGATCCTGCAGCCGGACGGCACCACCACCTACACCCGCGACGGTACGTTCCACCTGGACGCCAATGGCCAGGTCGTGACCGCCAACGGTTTCGCGCTGGAGCCGGCGATTGTGGTGCCGAACAACGCCCAGACTTTCACCGTCGGCAACGACGGCACCGTGTCGATCACCGTGGCCGGTAACCCGGCCTCCCAGGTGATCGGCAACCTGCAAACCGCCGACTTCATCAACCCGGCCGGCCTGCAGGCGATTGGTAACAACCTGTTCCTGGAAACCGCGTCCAGCGGCGCGCCGCAAATCGGCACCCCTGGCCTTAACGGTTTTGGTACCACCCTGCAAAGCACCCTGGAAACGTCCAACGTCAGCACCGTTGAAGAGATGGTCAACATGATCACCACGCAGCGCGCCTACGAGATGAACTCCAAGGTGATTTCCACCGCCGACCAGATGCTTTCGTTCGTAACGCAGAATCTGTAATCAAGTCTATGGGGCGCCCTTGAAGGCGCCTGCAACACCGTGAGGTATGGGTCATGAATCGCTATGTTTCTGTTCTGGCATTGAGTGGGATTGCTGCGCTGGCGGGCTGTGTCGCGCCGACGCCAAAGCCCAATGATCCGTACTATGCGCCGGTGTTGCCGCGCACGCCGTTGCCGGCGGCCGCCAACAATGGCTCGATCTACCAGGCCGGTTTCGAACAGAACCTGTACAGCGACCGCAAGGCCTTCCGGGTGGGTGACATCATCACCATCACGCTGAACGAGAAGACCCAGGCGAGCAAGAACGCCAACTCGCAGATCGGCAAGACCAGCAAGACCAGCATCGGCCTGACCTCGTTGTTTGGCGGTGTACCGAACACCAACAACCCGCTGGGCAGTGGTGACCTGAGCCTGGACGCCGGTTACAGCGGCGACCGCGCCACCAACGGCAAAAGTGCGGCGGGCCAGGGCAACAGCCTGACCGGTTCGATCACCGTGACCGTGGCCGACGTGCTGCCCAACGGCATCATTGCCGTACGCGGCGAGAAGTGGATGACCCTCAACACCGGTGACGAACTGGTGCGCATTGCGGGCATGGTTCGCGCCGACGATATCTCCACCGACAACACCGTGCCGTCGACACGGATTGCCGATGCACGCATCACCTACTCGGGTACGGGTTCGTTTGCTGACGCCAGTCAGCCGGGCTGGTTTGACCGTTTCTTCCTTAGCCCGCTGTTCCCTTTCTAGGTGATCACTTTGAACTTCAAACAGCTGATGGCTGCGATGTTGCTGCTGGCCCTGAGCGCAGGCGCCCAGGCTGAGCGCTTGAAAGACATCGCGAGCATTTCCGGCGTCCGGTCCAACCAGTTGATCGGCTACGGCCTGGTGGTGGGGCTTAACGGCACCGGTGACCAGACCACCCAGACCCCGTTCACCCTGCAGACCTTCAACAACATGCTTTCGCAGTTCGGCATCAAGGTACCGCCGGGTTCGGGCAACGTGCAGTTGAAGAACGTCGCGGCGGTGTCCATCAGCGCTGACTTGCCGCCGTTTGCCAAGCCGGGGCAGGTGGTCGATATCACCGTCTCGTCCATGGGTAACTCGAAAAGCCTGCGGGGCGGCACCTTGCTGATGACGCCGCTCAAAGGTATCGACGGCAACGTCTACGCCATTGCCCAGGGCAACCTGGTGGTGGGCGGCTTTGACGCCGAAGGCCGTGACGGTTCGAAGATCACTGTCAACGTGCCGTCGGCCGGCCGGATTCCCGGTGGTGCCTCGGTGGAGCGCACCGTGCCCAGCGGCTTCAACCAGGGCAACAGCCTCACCCTGAACCTCAACCGTTCGGACTTCACCACCGCCAAGCGCGTGGTCGACAAGATCAATGAGCTGCTGGGCCCGGGCGTGGCCCAGGCCATCGACGGCGGTTCGGTGCGTGTCACCGCACCGTTGGACCCAAGTCAGCGCGTGGACTACCTGTCTTTGCTGGAA
This sequence comes from Pseudomonas sp. TH34, assembly GCF_016650865.1. Classification (NCBI taxonomy): domain Bacteria; kingdom Pseudomonadati; phylum Pseudomonadota; class Gammaproteobacteria; order Pseudomonadales; family Pseudomonadaceae; genus Pseudomonas; species Pseudomonas sp. TH34. Next base: position 314,258 of record NZ_JAEKFB010000001.1, on the reverse strand, counting down.
AACCTAGAGGTTGACCCGGGCCAGGCGGTGGCGAAAGTCATCATCAACTCGCGGACCGGCACCATCGTGATCGGCCAGAACGTCAAGGTTTCGCCGGCGGCCGTGACCCACGGCAGCCTGACCGTGACCATCACCGAAGACCCGATTGTCAGCCAGCCTGGCCCGTTGTCCAACGGCCAGACCGCCGTGGTGCCCCGTTCCCGGGTGAATGCCCAGCAAGAAGCCAAGCCGATGTTCAAGTTCGGCCCCGGTACCACCCTGGACGAGATTGTCCGTGCGGTGAACCAGGTGGGCGCCGCGCCAGGCGACTTGATGGCGATCCTCGAAGCGTTGAAACAGGCCGGCGCCTTGCAAGCCGACCTGATCGTGATCTGACGCCATGGCCATGGACATGCGTAAAAGCGGCCTGAGCAGCACGGCAGACTCGGGTTCTTATTCCGACCTCAACCGGCTGAACCAGTTGAAGGTCGGCGACAAGAACAGCGACGGCAACATGCGCAAGGTCGCGCAGGAATTCGAGTCGCTGTTTCTCGGCGAGATGCTCAAGTCCATGCGCTCGGCCACCGAAGCCCTGGGCAAGGACAACCCGCTGAATACTCCGGCGGCCAAGCAGTACCAGGAAATGTACGACCAGCAGTTGGCGGTCTCCCTGTCTCGTGAGGGCGGTGGTATTGGCCTGGCAGACGTGCTGATGCGCCAGATGCAGAAGAACAAGCCGGTGGACGCCCAGGCGGCCACCTTGCAAGGCCCGGCCGCACCGGCGAAGAAGGTGGATGTGCCGACCGAAATTGCCGCCGGTACCAAGGCCGATGGCCCGCTGGGCCGCAGCAATGGTCAACGGCCTTTGTGGGCGTACCGCGTGGCGGTGCCTGAAGGCACCAACTCCCACGCCAACGACATGGCGCTGATGAATCAGCGGCGCATCTCGTTGCCGAGCAAGCTGACGGATCGCCTGCTGGCCGGCATCGTGCCGGGTGCCGATGCCACCACCACTGCCGCCAAGGCCGCGCCGCTGCGTAACAGCGCCGCCGATGACGGTGTGGTCAACAGTTCTGCCCGCAGCCTGGCTGCACTACCCCCGCGCGGACAAATGCAGGTTTACGGTCGCGCCGTGGCCCAGCCGCCGCTGGCACCCGCGAAAAAAGCCTTCAGTTCGCAGGATGAATTTGTCGCCACCATGTTGCCGATGGCCAAGCAGGCCGCCGCGCGGATTGGCATCGACCCACGCTACCTGGTGGCCCAGGCCGCTTTGGAAACCGGCTGGGGTAAATCGGTGATGCGTGCCGAAGACGGCACCAGCAGCCACAACCTGTTCGGCATCAAGGCCGGCCAGAGTTGGCAGGGCGAACAGGCCCGGGCGATCACCAGCGAGTTTCGCAATGGTGCGATGGTCAAGGAGACGGCGCAGTTCCGTTCCTACAACTCCTACCAGGACAGCTTCCATGACCTGGTGACGTTGCTGCAAAGCAATGATCGCTATAAAGAAGTTGTGAAATCAGCCGACAACCCGGAACAGTTTGTGCGCGAGTTGCAAAAAGCCGGTTATGCAACCGACCCGGATTACGCCAGCAAGATTTCGCAGATCGCAAAAACGATGAACAGCTACCAGAATTACGCTGCCGCGGGCGCTTCCACTCATTTATAAGGTCTGAATCATGAGTTTGCTCAATATCGGGATGTCGGGGCTCAATGCCGCCCAAGGATCGTTGTCGGTCTTAAGTAACAACATCGCCAACGTCAACACCCCGGGATACTCGCGTCAGCAGACCACCCAGAACGCCAGTGCGTCGAATGCGTTCGGCGGTGTGTTCATCGGCACCGGTACGACCCTGGCGGATGTGCGCCGGGTGTACAACGACTTCCTGAACACCGCTTACCAGAACAGCACCGCCCTCAATAGCGACGCCAATGCTTACTTGGGCCAGGCCAGTGCAATCGACAAGACCCTGTCGGACAAAAGCACCGGCATGTCGGCCGTGCTCAGCGCCTTTTTCGCGGCGGCGCAGGCTTCTGCAGCCACGCCCAGTGATGTGTCCGCCCGGCAATTGCTGGTGACCAGTGCCCAGACCTTGAGCAACCGGTTCAACGCGATTTCCTCGCAGTTGACTCAACAGAAAGAAAGCATCAACGGCCAGTTGAGCACCATGAGTGATCAGGTCAACAAGCTGACCTCCTCGATTGCATCCCTGAACAAGCAGATTTCCCAGGTCCAGGGCTCGACGAGCAACGCGCCCGCCAACCTGCTGGATGCGCGCAACGAAGCGGTGCGCTCCCTCAATGAACTGATCGGTGTCACGGCCACTGAAAAGGACGGCCAGGTCAACATCACAACCGGCACCGGCCAGTCGCTGGTAGACGGCGATGTTGCCAATACCATTTCGGCAGTGCCGAGCAAGAACGACAGCAGCCAGTACACCATTCAGATCAACATGGGCAGCACCTCCATGGACATCGGTTCGGTGGTCAGCGGTGGCAGCATTGGCGGCCTGATGCGTTATCGCAGTGATGTGCTGATGCCGGCCATCAATGACTTGGGCCGACTGGCCATCGTCACCGCCGATACCGTCAACAACCAGTTGGGCCAGGGCCTGGATTTGAATGGTGATTTCGGCTCTTCGCTGTTCTCGGATATCAACAGTGCGGCCGCCATCTCCCAGCGTAGTCAGGGGACCGCGGGTAACAGCGCCGGCTCCGGCAACCTGAATGTGTCGATTGCCGACAGCAGCAAGCTGACCACCTACGACTACAAGGTCACGTTTACCAGCGGCAACCAGTACAACGTGGTGCGTTCCGATGGCAAGGCCATGGGCTCGTTCGATACCACCACCACGCCGCCGCCGGTGATTGACGGTTTCACCCTGGCGCTGGATGGCAAAGGGCCGATGGCGGCGGGTGACAGCTTCAAGGTCAGCCCCACCAGCAATGGCGCCAGCGGGATCGGCGTCGACCTGACGGACCCGAATAAACTCGCATTCGCCGGCCCATTGGCGGGCGTTGCCGGCAAGAACACCGGCACCGGCACGTTCACGCCGCCGCAGTTGACGGTGCCGCTGGATATTCATGGCGGTGCCGATACCGCCCAATTGCGCACCGGGATCGAAAACTCGATGCCGGTGAAAATGGTGTTCGGCGATAAGGCCGCGGACGGCACACAGCCGTACACCGTCACCGACGCCCAAGGCTTCAAGATCGGCACCGGCAGCATCATTCCGGGCCAGGGCAACAAGATCACCATCAATGTGCCGATGCGCGACGCCACCGGCGCCGTGATCACCGGCAAGAGCTTCAGTTTTGACACCACCGTTGGCGGCTCGCCGGCCAATAACGACAGCACCACCTTCTCCTTCAACAGTGGCGCCACCTCCGACGGCCGCAACGCCCAGTCGCTGCTGGCGCTGCAAACCAAGGCAACTGTCGGTGTGACGGACGGCAACGGGGGCGTGAGCCTGGTCAGTGCCAACAGCCGCCTGGTGTCCCAAGTGGGTTCCAAGGCTGCCCAGGCCAATACCGACAGCACCGCGACCGGTGCGCTGCTGACAGCGAACAAGGCGGCCGCCAACTCGGTGTCCCAGGTCAACCTGGATGAAGAGGCGGGCGACATGATCAAGTTCCAGCAGTACTACACCGCGTCGTCGCAGATCATCAAGGCGGCGCAGGAAACCTTCAGCACACTGATCAACGCACTTTAAGGGAGTCTGGGACGATGCGTATTTCTACACAGCAGTATTTCGACACCAGCTCCGCCAAATACCAGGACAACTATTCCGGTGTGGTGAAGGCCCAGGACCAGGCGAGTTCCGGCGTCCGGGTGCAGACCGCTTCCGATGACCCGGTGGCTGCTGCCCAATTGCTGATGCTGCAGCAGCAGAAAGACATGTTGGGGCAATACAACACCAACATCACCACCCTGCAAAACTCCCTGACCAACGAAGAGAGCGTGCTGCAAAGCATCAATAACGCGCTGCAAACCGCCCAGGGCCTGGCGCAGCAGGCCGGTAACATCGCCAAGAGCGATGACGATCGCAAGGCGATTGCCGCCCAGGTAGGAGCGCTTGAGGACCAGGTGCTGGGCTTGCTCAACTCCAAGGATTCCAGCGGCAACTACATGTTCTCCGGTGCCAAGACCGATACACCGCCGTACACCCGCAACAATGACGGTACTTACACCTACCAGGGTGACGAGACGCCCCTGAGCCTGCAGATTTCCAACAACCTTTCGATCTCCATGGGTGATACCGGCAAGGCGCTGCTGGAAAGCTCGTCCAATACCGGTCGCACCCAGGCCACGTTGCTGCCGCCTGCCGTGAATGACGGCACGGTGGGGATCTCGGCGGGGCTGGTCACGTCGAGCACGAAGTTTGCCAACAGCTTTTCCGATGGCCAGCCGTACAAGCTGACCTTCGCCAGCAGCACCCAATACAGCGTGACCGACAAGGACGGCAACGACGTCACGTCGGAGATCACCGGTAACGGTACGTTTGACTCCACCAAGGAAGGCTCATCCAGCGTCAGCCTGCGGGGTGTCACGTTCGACATCCGGCTGAACCTGGGCAAAGACGTTGCGTCGGGCCCGGCATCCGATGCGCTGGTGGCGGGCAAGCAATTCTCCCTGGCGACCAAGCCTGACAGCTTCAGTATTTCCCGTACGGCAAGCAATCCGTCCACTGCGCAACTGACGGGTGGCACGGTCACGGATTCGGCGGCTTATACCAGCACCTTTCCCAACTCGGGTGCGGTGATTAAGTTCACCAGTGGCACCGATTACCAGGTGTTCGCCCAGCCGTACTCCGCCAATAGCAAGGCCATTGCCAGCGGCACCATGGCTGCCGGCGCGACGTCGATCACCACGGCCGGCCTGACCTTTGGTGTGAGTGGCACGCCAGGTGCCGGTGACCAGTTCTCGGTCGGCGCCACCAGCAACAAGAACATGAATGCCCTGGACACCCTGGGCCAATTGCGCAAAGCCCTGGAAACCCCGGCCGACGGCAATCCGGTTGCCTTGAATAACCTCAAGGACGTGGTCGCCACGAGCATTGGCAACCTGGGTAACGCTTCGGCGCAGATCGACCAGGTTCGCGGCTCCATTGGTGCACGCCAGAGTGCGATGGATATCCAGAGCACGGAAAACACTAGCCTGGGCCTGGCCAATACGTCCACCATGTCGTCCCTGGCCAACGTTGATATGGGGCAAGCCGCTATTGACCTGACCTTGCAGCAGACCATGCTGCAGGCCTCGCAACTGGCGTTCGTGAAAATCTCCCAGTTGAGCCTGTTCAGCAAGATGTGATTCGAGCGGCTGCAAACCTGCGGCTCACCCTGGAAACGGGGTGGGCCGTTGTGGTTTTTGGCGCTTGTATGTCCCCGTGTTTCGCACAAAGCGCAGAAAATTGAGTGACCTGTGAGTCATAAAGCGCATCTTCACTGTATCGTGTGAAAAGGATAGGTCGTCGCCAGGTCTCTGCGAGGGCCTGCCGCCAAGGTGTAAAGGCGGTTTTCGGCGAGTTTTTTGCGGGGTTATCCCCATTATTGTCAGCACCCGGCGACGTGTCTCGCGGGGTGTTCTCCAGCTATTTAGTATTGGGAAGCCACAATGATTGGCATAAAAAGCATCGCCAGTTACGTGCCGGCAGACGGGATCGATAACTACGCCCAGGGTGCCAAATTCGCCAAGGATGAAGAATTCATCATTGGCAAGATCGGTTCGGCGTTCCTGCCGCGCAAGGATGCTGCACAGGAAACCTCCGATCTGTGCGTCGAGGCGGTCAACGCCTTGTTTGCCAACAACCCCGATTTGAAGCGCGAATCCATCGATGCGCTGATCGTCGTCACCCAGAACGGCGACGAAGAGGGCTTGCCTCACACCGCCGCTATCGTCCAGGACAAACTGGGCCTGCCGACGCACGTGGCGGCCTTTGATATTTCCCTGGGCTGCTCGGGCTATGTCTACGGCATCTATGCGATGAAGGGCTTCATGGAAGCCACGGGCCTGAAAAACGGCCTGCTGGTGACCGCCGACCCGTACTCGAAGATCGTCGACCCGGAAGACCGCAACACCACCATGCTGTTCGGCGATGCCGCTACTGCCACCTGGATGGGCGAAGACGCGCCCTGGCAGCTGGGCAAGGCCAAGTTTGGCACTGACGGTTCCGGTGCGCCGCACTTGAAGGTCAGCGATGGCGTGTTCTTCATGAACGGCCGCCAGGTGTTCAACTTCGCCTTGCTCAAGGTGCCGGCCCATTTGCACGAGCTGCTCAACGAGTCGGACCTCAAGGCTGACGAGATTGACGCATTCTGCATTCACCAGGGCAGTGCGGCGATTGTCGACGCCGTGGCCCGGCGTTTCGAAGATGCACCGGTGGACAAGTTCATCAAGGACATGGTCGAGACCGGCAACACCGTGTCCTCGAGCATTCCGCTGCTGCTGGAAAAGCACATGCTCGACTCCACCTGGAAGCGCGTCGCCATCAGTGGTTTTGGCGTGGGCCTGTCTTGGGGCTCGGCGATTTTGCATCGCCCTTGATGCCTTAAAGGCGCTGCACAAAAAAACGCCCATGATCGAAAGATCATGGGCGTTTTTTATTTGGCGCCAAAAAGCCAGCAACTGCGGGGGTTTGGGCCGTCGTAAATGCTTGAATTACAAGGGGTGGCATCGTGCTAGTAAAAAAAATCAAAAAAGTCCTCAAGCAACCTGCTTTCACGACGATAACTATTACGAAGGTTCTCTAGGCCACACCCGGCGGTTGCCAGGGCCGGAAGCCGCAGTAAACAACCCACGAGGATTTCGTCATGGCTTTAACAGTAAACACTAACCTTGCTTCGTTGAACGTTCAGAACAACCTGAACAAGGCTTCCGGCGCCCTGCAAACTTCCATGCAGCGTCTGTCCTCCGGCCTGCGTATCAACAGCGCCAAAGACGATGCGGCCGGCCTGCAAATCTCCAACCGTCTGACCAGCCAGATCAACGGCCTGGGCGTTGCAATCAAGAACGCCAACGACGGCAGCTCGATTGCTCAGACCGCTGAAGGCGCCATGCAGCAGTCCACCAACATCCTGCAAAGCATGCGTACCCTGGCTCTGCAATCCGCCAACGGCTCGCCAAGCGCTGAAGACCGTAAGTCGAACCAGGCTCAATACGCTGCTCTGACTGCTGAATTGACCCGTATCGCTACCACCACTACTTTCGGTGGCAAGAACCTGCTGGACGGTTCTTTCGGTACCACTTCGTTCCAGGTCGGCGCCAACGCCAACCAGACCATCGACATGAGCATCGGTAACGTTGCGGCCAACAACATTGGTTCGCAGCAGCTGAAATCCCAAGGCGTTGCTCCAAGCGCAACAGGCGTTGCCGGCGGCGCGATCGCTGTTACCGGTGGCGGCCAGTCCTCCAACCTGACCATCGCTGCTGGTGCTTCCGCCAAGCAGATCGCTGCTCAGATGAACGGCGCTGTCGGCGGCCTGGCTGCTACTGCCAGCACTGTTGCCCAGTTCACCGTTGACTCCGCTGCCATTGCTGGTGCAACCCCTGCCAGCGCAAACTTCACCCTGAAAGTCGGCAGCGGTACTGCGGTCCAGTTCACTGGCGTAACCAGCACTTCCGATCTGGCTGACCAGCTGAAGTCCAACGCTGCCAAGCTGGGCATCACCGTTAACTACGATTCGACCACTCAAGCGCTGTCGGTCAAGTCTGACACCGGTGAGAACCTGACCTTCAACGCTGGCGACCCAGGAGCTGTTGCCGGTATCAAAGTGGCTACCCAAGACGGCACTGGCACCTTCGGTACTGCCGTTGCTCTGGCTAACACCGCGATCATCGCTACTGGTGCAGTTTCCCTGAACTCCTCCAGCAGCTACTCCCTGAGCGGCGCCGGTGTGACTGGTCTGTTCGCAGCGACTGGTACTGCTGCCAACTCCACCAAAACCACCGTTAACAACACCGACATCACCACTGCTGCCAACGCACAGAACTCGATCGACGTGATCACCCAGGCGATCTCGGACATCGACTCCCAGCGTGCCGGCCTCGGCGCTGTACAAAACCGTTTCGACAACACCGTTGCCAACCTGCAGAGCATCTCCGACAACTCCAGCGCCGCTCGCGGTCAGATCCAGGACGTTGACTACGCTGCTGAAACTGCTCAGTTGACCAAGCAACAAACCCTGCAACAGGCTTCCACTGCGATCCTGTCCCAGGCCAACCAACTGCCATCCGCTGTACTGAAGCTGCTTCAGTAATAGCCATCGGTAGATGACTGACGGAAGGGCGCGTTTACGTGCCCTTTTGTCTTTTGCGTGATGAGGAGATTGGACATGGACATGAGCGTCAAGTTGAACCTGTCTTATCCTGCTGCCCCAACGCCACAGAGTGCGCCTGCCCCTGTGACTGCCGACTCGCAGACCCCCAAGGTTGATGCGACCGTCGCAGCAGTAAAGCCCAAGCAGGAAACGAAACCGGACGACCTGGAAAAGGCCGTCAACGATATTCGCAAATTTGTCCAGGCGGCCCAGCGCAACCTGGATTTTTCCATTGATGACTCCACCCATCAGGTGGTGGTCAAGGTCATCGCGACCGAAAGCGGCGAGGTCATTCGTCAGATCCCGTCGGAAACCGCATTGAAACTCGCACAAAGCCTTCACGACGCCAGCAACGTGTTGTTTGACGCTAAAGTCTGAGCTGGCATGAATTTTGTTGCTGTAGCTGCTTGAGGCGTCGTCCGTCAAGAAAGCGCCAGCCCCGATCAGGAGAAGAGTCATGGGTGATATCACGGTAAGCGGCCCGGTTACGGGGATTAATACCGAGTCGATCGTTACGGCCTTGGTGAACGCTGAACAAGCGCCCAAGCAGTCGCAGATCAACAAGCAGACGCAAACGTCGACCGCCCAACTGTCCTCGATCGGCAAGATTCAAGCGGCGCTGGATGCCTTCCGCGGCGCCATGGACAACATGACCAAGGACGCCAGTATCGGCGGCCTGACGGCGACCACCTCGGATGCCAATGTTTCTACCGTCACCCTGGGCGCCGGTGCTTCTGCCGGGAGCTACTCCTTGATCGTCAGCCAACTGGCGACGGCTTCGAAAGTTGCTACCCAGACTTATGCGGCGGGGGCGAAGACGGTCGTCAATACCGGCACCACTGCGACGACCCTGGAAATTTCCCAGTCAGGTCAGAGCTATGGGGTCAGCGTTCCACCTGGAGCGACGTTGCAGCAGGTGCGTGACTCAATCAACGCGCAATACAGCAGCGCAGGTCTGAGTGCCAACATTCTGACTGATGCCACCGGTTCCCGACTGGTCGTGACGTCTTCCAATACTGGCGCCGATACCGATATCAAGCTGGGTGGCAACTCCGGTTTGGATACTGGCTCTTCAGTGGTGGGCAGCCCGCCGCAGAATGCGAAGTACACCATTGACGGTACTGCTCAGGAATCCAAGAGCAATACCCTGTCCGACGCGATCAGTGGTGTGAGTATTAAGTTGGTGGCGGTGTCTCCGCTGCCCACCGGCAGCAAAGATGAAAAGGATCGGATAGCATCAACCATCACCGTCACGCGTAGTACCGACACTCTCAAGAGTTCGGTAAAGGGTTTTGTCGACACCTATAACGCCCTGATGACCGCGATCAATACCGAGACCGCCGTCACTACCAACGCGGATGGTTCCACCACTTCTGCTGCGCTGACGGGCGATTCCACCATGCGCGGTTTGCAGACGGCCGTGCGTGCTCAGCTGAATGCGTTGGCCGGTACGGGCACATTGAAATCCCTGGCCCAGTTTGGTGTGAACACTGACCAGACAACCGGCAAGTTGAGCATTGACGACAAGGTGTTCAGTGCCGCCATCGCCACCAATCCCACCGACATCGGCGGCATTTTCAATGGTGACAATGGCCTGTTGGCGCGTATGAAATCTGCGACCGACAGCTATGCGGTGACCAACACCGGCGTCCTGGCCACGCGTTCTTCGACGCTGTCGGCCAACCTCAAGGACCTGCAAAACCAGCAGGACACCCTGACCGCGCGCATGGCTGCCCTGAAGACAAGCCTGACCGCCAAGTACACGACCATGAACAACCTGGTGGCTCAGCTCACCAGTCAACGCTCCAGTGTCATGACCACGCTCAACGCGCTGAACAAGACCTCCTCGGACAGTTGATCCTCAATGAAGCCGCCCGGTGAAGTGAATAGCTTCGCTGGGCGGGATCTTCAGCAGACCGCCGGCTTAAAGTTTTTTGCGACACCGTCGACATAATAGTCAGAGCCCATTCTTTTTAGCTGTTGCCTGTCACGAGGTAGAAACATGAATCCCATGAGAGCCCTTCGCCAATACCAGAAGGTCAATTCCCATGCCCAGGTCTCCGAAGCCAGCCCGCACCGTCTGGTTCAAATGCTGATGGAAGGCGCGCTGGACCGCATGGCCCAGGCCAAGGGCGCCATGGCTCGTGGTGACATCGCGCAAAAGGGCCTGTTGCTGGGCAAGGCGATCGATATCCTGATTGGCCTGCGTGACGGCCTGAACCCGGAAAAAACCGATGATCCGGCCGCCTTGCAGCAATTGGATAACCTGTACGCCTACATGACCACGCGCTTGCTCGAAGCCAATACCAAGAGCGATGTGGCAATGATCGACGAAGTAGCCGGCTTGATGATTACGCTCAAGGAAGGCTGGGACGGTATTGCAACACTGTAGGCCTGCTGGCCTGAGGAAGACGTTATGAACCACGCCCTGCAACGGATTGACGAGACCCGCGAAGCCTTGATGGACGCATTGGCCGCACGTAACTGGGACGCCATCGGCGAACTGGACCTGGGGTGTCGTGCAGTGATTGATGAGGCGCTGAGCAATGCGCCGGTGGACGAAGATGCCCTGCGGGAAAAACTGGAGAGTTTGCTGGAGGTGTATCAGCAGCTGCTTGAGGTGACAACCGGGGAGCGTCAGGCGATTTTCGAGGAGATGTCGCAGATCAACCGAGCGGAAAGTGCGTCAAAGGTTTACCATCTGTTCGGCTGAAGGCTCAGTTAATCCGAACAAGGCGCGTCATTAATTTGACCGTGCACATATTTTTGACTTAACTAGTGCTATTTTCAGACGTCAGAAAGCTGTAGCGCAGAAAATGCCTACCGCTATCTAGATTGCCCCAACTCGAGGGCATTAGAGTTTTACTAGGGAAGTTGCTATTGCATGTGGCGTGAAACCAAAATCCTGCTGATCGATGACGATAGCGTTCGACGCCGCGATCTGGCGGTGATCCTGAATTTTCTTGGGGAAGAAAATTTACCCTGCGGCAGCCACGACTGGCAGCAGGCGGTCAGCTCTTTGTCGTCGAGCCGTGAAGTCATTTGTGTGCTGATCGGGACGGTAAATGCTCCTGGCGCCGTTTTGGGCTTGTTAAAGACACTGTCAACCTGGGATGAGTTCCTTCCGGTGTTGCTGATGGGCGATATTTCTTCTGTGGACCTTCCGGAAGACCAGCGCCGTCGTGTCCTTTCCACCCTCGAAATGCCACCCAGCTACAGCAAATTGCTCGACTCCCTGCACCGTGCCCAGGTCTACCGCGAGATGTACGACCAGGCCCGCGAACGCGGCCGTCACCGCGAACCCAATCTTTTCCGCAGCCTCGTCGGCACCAGCCGTGCGATCCAGCACGTGCGCCAGATGATGCAGCAAGTTGCCGACACCGACGCCAGCGTGCTGATCCTTGGCGAGTCCGGCACCGGCAAGGAAGTGGTTGCGCGCAACCTGCATTACCACTCCAAGCGCCGCGACGGTCCGTTCGTGCCGGTCAACTGCGGGGCGATCCCGGCAGAGCTGCTGGAAAGCGAACTGTTTGGCCACGAGAAGGGCGCCTTTACCGGGGCGATCACCAGCCGTGCCGGGCGTTTTGAACTGGCCAACGGCGGCACCCTGTTCCTCGACGAAATCGGCGACATGCCGCTGCCGATGCAGGTCAAGCTGCTGCGGGTTTTGCAGGAACGCACCTTCGAGCGCGTGGGCAGCAACAAGACCCAAAGCGTCGACGTGCGCATCATTGCCGCTACCCACAAAAACCTCGAAAGCATGATCGAGGTCGGCAGCTTCCGCGAAGACCTGTACTACCGCCTCAACGTATTCCCGATTGAAATGGCGCCCCTGCGCGAGCGTGTCGAAGACATCCCGCTGCTGATGAACGAACTGATTTCGCGCATGGAGCACGAAAAGCGCGGTTCGATCCGTTTCAACTCGGCGGCGATCATGTCCCTGTGCCGTCACGGCTGGCCGGGCAACGTCCGCGAGCTGGCCAACCTGGTGGAGCGCATGGCGATCATGCACCCGTACGGGGTGATCGGCGTGGTCGAGCTGCCGAAGAAATTCCGCTACGTCGACGACGAAGACGAGCAACTGGTAGACAGCCTGCGCAGCGACCTGGAAGAGCGCGTGGCCATCAACGGCCATACGCCGGACTTGGGTTCCACCGCCATGTTGCCGCCGGAAGGCCTGGATTTGAAAGACTACCTCGGCAGCCTTGAACAAGGCCTGATCCAGCAGGCCCTCGACGACGCCAACGGCATCGTCGCCCGTGCCGCCGAACGCCTGCGCATTCGCCGCACCACCCTGGTGGAGAAGATGCGCAAGTACGGCATGAGCCGCAAAGAAGGTGATGAACAGGCGGATGATTGACGCCTGTTTTTCAAACCGCTGATTAATCAGCGGTTTTTTTCGGCACGGGTATTGCTACAGCACTCGCAACGTTCCGTTTAACTGACGGTCAGCCAAGCGAGAGAGCATGATGCCCCACGCCGCCCAACTATCTTCGGTCCCTGACACTCAGGGGCCTGCCCCCTCCGTAGAGCAGATCAGCCGTCTCGGGCTTGAACAGGCGTTTTCCCTGTTCAACCAGATGTCGAGCCAATTGACTGACTCCTACAGCCTGTTGGAAGCACGGGTTTCCGAGCTTAAAGGCGAGTTGGCGGTGGTCAGCGCCCAGCGTATGGAAGAGCTGGCCGAGAAAGAGCGCCTGGCCAACCGCCTGCAAAACCTCCTCGACCTGTTGCCCGGTGGCGTGATCGTCATCGACGACCAGGGCCGCGTGCGCGAAGCCAACCCGGCCGCCTGCGACATGCTGGGCCTGCCGCTGGAAGGCGAGCTGTGGCGCGAGGTCATCACCCGCTGCTTTGCGCCGCGGGAAGACGACGGCCACGAAATCTCCCTCAAGGACGGACGGCGCCTGTCCATCGCCACCCGTTCCCTGGACGCCGAGCCCGGCCAGTTGGTGTTGCTCAACGACCTGACTGAAACCCGTCACCTGCAAGACCAATTGGCACGCCACGAGCGCCTGTCATCCCTGGGGCGGATGGTCGCTTCTCTGGCGCATCAGATTCGTACCCCGTTGTCCGCTGCGCTGATTTACGCCAGTCATTTGACTGATGAGCAGTTGCCGGCGGCCACCCACCAGCGTTTTGCCGGGCGGCTCAAGGAGCGCCTGCACGAGCTGGAGCATCAGGTGCGCGACATGCTGGTGTTTGCCCGCGGCGAATTGCCGCTGACCGATCGTGTCACCCCGGCTGCATTGATGCAGTCCCTGCAAGCCGCAGCCGCCACCCATATCCAGGAAGCGTCAGTCCGTTGGCAGTGCGACAGCCATCACGGCGAGTTGCTGTGCAACCGCGACACCCTGGTGGGCGCGCTGCTCAACCTGATCGAAAACGCGACCCAGGCCAGCGGCCCCGGGGCGCGGCTCAAAGTGCACCTGTATAGCCGCGGCGACACCTTGCGCCTGAGCATCAGCGACAGTGGCAGCGGGATTGACCCGGTGGTGCTGCAGCGCCTCGGTGAACCTTTTTTCACCACCAAAACTAACGGTACCGGCCTGGGCCTGACCGTGGTCAAGGCAGTCGCCCGTGCCCATCAGGGAGAATTGCAGCTGCATTCCCGGTTGGGTCGCGGCACGTGCGCGTTGATCACGCTGCCGCTGTTTTCATGCGCCGTCAGCGCGGAGTAAAGGTCATGGCTATCAAGGTTTTATTGGTTGAAGACGATCGCGCCCTGCGTGAAGCATTGGCTGACACGCTGTTGCTGGCGGGCCATGACTACCGGGCGGTCGGTTCTGCCGAAGACGCCTTGGAGGCCGTGGAGCAGGAGTCCTTCAGCCTGGTGGTCAGCGACGTGAACATGCCGGGCATGGACGGCCACCAATTGCTCGGCCTGTTGCGTGCGCGCCAGCCGCAATTGCCGGTGCTGTTGATGACCGCCCACGGTGCCGTGGAGCGCGCCGTCGACGCCATGCGCCAGGGCGCTGCGGATTACCTGGTCAAACCTTTCGAACCCAAAGCCTTGATCGAACTGGTCGCCCGCCATGCCCTCGGCACTCTGGGTGTCGCTGACGGCGAAGGCCCGATTGCCTTCGAGCCGGCCAGTGCGCAATTGCTGGAGTTGGCGGCCCGGGTCGCCCGCAGCGATTCCACCGTATTGATCTCCGGCGAGTCCGGCACCGGCAAGGAGGTGCTGGCGCGCTACATCCACCAGCAATCCCATCGTGCCAGCCAGCCGTTCATTGCGATCAACTGCGCGGCCATCCCCGACAACATGCTCGAAGCTACCTTGTTCGGCCATGAGAAAGGCTCGTTCACCGGCGCCATCGCCGCCCAGGCCGGCAAGTTCGAACAGGCCGACGGCGGCACTATCCTGCTGGACGAGATCTCCGAAATGCCCCTGGGCCTGCAAGCCAAATTGCTGCGAGTGTTGCAGGAGCGCGAAGTGGAGCGGGTGGGGGCGCGCAAGCCGATCCAGCTGGACATCCGTGTGGTCGCCACCACCAACCGCGACCTGGCGGGCGAAGTGGCGGCGGGGCGTTTCCGTGAGGATCTGTTCTACCGCCTCTCGGTTTTCCCGTTGGCCTGGCGCCCGTTGCGCGAGCGCCCGGCAGACATCATCCCGCTGGCCGAACGCCTGCTGAGCAAGCACGTCAATAAAATGAAGCACGCCCAGGCGCGCCTGTCGGCCGACGCCCAGGCCTGCCTGATCAGCTACCCATGGCCCGGCAACGTGCGGGAACTGGACAATGCAATCCAGCGCGCTTTGATTCTGCAACAGGGCGGTTTGATCCAGCCTCAAGACTTCTGCCTGGCCATGGGCACTGGCGCAGCGCCGTTGCCAAGCCTGGCGGTCGCGCCACAGATTGAAGCCGCGCCTGCCGAGTCGGCCGGTGCCTTGGGTGACGACCTGCGCCGCCGCGAATTCCAGATGATCATCGACACCTTGCGCTCCGAGCGCGGCCGCCGCAAAGAGGCCGCCGAGCGCCTGGGTATCAGCCCGCGCACCCTGCGCTACAAGCTGGCGCAGATGCGCGATGCCGGGATGGACGTGGAAGCCTACCTCTACGCCACCTGAAAATTCTCGAAGCCGACAAGGTCAGTCGCCTTTTCTTACAGAATGCCACGGAGCTGGCACCCTTGTTGCTACCACCCCTGTAATCGCTGTGTAGTGTCAAAAAATTGCGGGTCGTCGGAGAGAGAAGGTCATGAGCCAAGGTGTTGAGTTCAATCGGTTGATGTTGGATATGCGGTCCATGCAAATGGATGCCATGGCCCAACCGAAATCCGCCGCGCAAGCCGTGCCGGAATTGGGCCAGAGCAGCTTTGCCGACATGCTCGGCCAGGCCATCAACAAAGTCAGCGATACCCAACAGGCCTCCAATCAGTTGGCCACCGCCTTCGAGATCGGCAAAAGCGGCGTGGACCTCACCGACGTGATGGTCGCCTCGCAAAAAGCCAGCGTTTCATTCCAGGCCTTGACCCAGGTGCGCAACAAGCTGGTTCAAGCCTATCAAGACATCATGCAGATGCCGGTTTAAGGACGATTTGAGTCATGGCAGAAGCAGTCGTGGATAACGCACCCGCCAAGGCAGACGGCAAGCCGCCGCTGTTTGGCCTGTCGTTCCTGGAAAACCTCTCCGAGATGACCATGCTGCGTCAGGTGGGCCTGATGGTCGGCCTGGCTGCCAGCGTGGCGATTGGTTTTGCCGTGGTGCTGTGGTCCCAGCAACCGGATTACCGCCCGCTGTATGGCAGTCTCGCGGGCATGGATTCCAAGCAGATCATGGAAACCCTGGCAGCAGCCGACATCGGCTACACCGTCGAACCGAATTCCGGCGCCCTGTTGGTCAAGGCCGATGATGTGGCCCGTGCGCGGATGAAGCTGGCTGCGGCCGGCGTCACTCCTTCCGACGCCAATATCGGCTTTGAAATCCTCGACAAGGACCAAGGCCTGGGTACCAGCCAGTTCATGGAAGCCACCCGCTACCGTCGTGGCCTGGAAGGCGAGCTGGCGCGGACTATTTCTGCGTTGAACAACGTCAAGGGCGCCCGGGTACACCTGGCGATTCCGAAAAGCTCGGTGTTTGTACGCGACGAGCGCAAGCCCAGCGCCTCGGTACTGGTCGAGCTGTTTGCCGGCCGCTCCCTGGAGCCTGGCCAGGTGTTGGCGATCATCAACCTGGTGGCCACCAGCGTTCCCGAATTGAGCAAGTCGCAAATCACCGTGGTCGACCAGAAGGGCAACTTGCTGTCGGACCTCGCGGAAAACTCTTCGCTGACCATGGCCGGCAAGCAGTTCGACTACAGTCGCCGTATGGAAAGCATGCTGACCCAGCGGGTGCACAACATCCTGCAACCGGTGTTGGGCAATGATCGCTACAAGGCTGAAGTGTCGGCCGACGTGGACTTCAGCGCCGTCGAATCGACCTCCGAGCAGTTCAACCCGGACCAGCCGGCCCTGCGCAGCGAGCAATCGACCACCGAACAACGTACCGCCAGCAATGGCCCGCAAGGCGTGCCGGGTGCCCTGAGCAACCAGCCACCAACCCCGGCCACTGCCCCGCAAACCACCGGTGGCGCTGCTGCTACCGCAGGCGCGGTGCAACCTGGCCAGCCGCTGCTGGACGCCAACGGCCAGCAGATCATGGACCCGGCCACCGGCCAGCCCATGCTCGCGCCGTACCCGGCCGACAAGCGCAACCAGTCCACCAAGAACTTCGAGCTTGATCGTTCCATCAGCCACACCAAGCAGCAACAGGGCCGGATCAATCGCCTGTCGGTGTCGGTGGTGGTGGATGACCAGGTCAAGGTCAATGCCGCAGACGGCGCCATCACCCGCGCCCCATGGAGCGCCGATGAATTGGCGCGCTTCACCCGCCTGGTGCAGGACGCGGTGGGCTTCGATGCCAGCCGTGGCGACAGCGTCAGCGTAATCAACATGCCGTTTTCCGCCGAGCGGGGCGAGGTGATTGCCGAGGCAGCGTTCTATACTCAGCCGTGGTTCTGGGACATCGTCAAGCAAGTGCTGGGTGTGTTGTTCATCCTGGTGCTGGTGTTCGGCGTGCTGCGTCCGGTGCTCAACAACATTACCGGTCACGGCAAAAAACAACTGGCCCTGGCCGGCGGCGACGTCGAGTTGGGTGGCATGGGCGGCCTCGATGGCGAACTGGCCAACGACCGCGTGAGCCTCGGTGGCCCGCAAAGCATTCTGTTGCCGAGCCCGAGCGAGGGTTATGACGCTCAGTTGAACGCAATCAAGAGCCTGGTGGCCGAAGACCCGGGGCGTGTGGCCCAGGTCGTGAAAGAGTGGATTAACGCAGATGAGTGATAGCCGAGCTGCAGTAGCCAAACTCTCCCGGGTCGACAAAGCCGCCGTGCTGTTGCTGTCCCTTGGAGAAACCGACGCCGCCCAAGTGCTGCGCCACATGGGGCCCAAAGAGGTTCAGCGTGTCGGCGTGGCCATGGCGCAAATGCGCAATGTGCACCGTGAGCAAGTCGAGCAGGTGATGAGCGAGTTCGTCGAGATCGTCGGCGACCAGACCAGCCTGGGTGTCGGCTCCGACAGCTACATTCGCAAGATGCTCACCTCGGCCCTGGGCGAAGACAAGGCCAACGGCCTGATCGACCGCATCCTGCTGGGTGGCAACACCAGCGGCCTCGACAGCCTGAAGTGGATGGAACCGCGGGCCGTGGCCGACGTGATCCGCTACGAACACCCGCAGATCCAGGCGATCGTGGTGGCGTATCTCGACCCCGACCAGGCCGGTGAAGTGCTCGGCCATTTCGACCACAAGGTGCGCCTGGACATCATCCTGCGCGTCTCGTCGTTGAACACCGTACAGCCGGCGGCCCTGAAAGAATTGAACACGATTCTCGAGAAGCAGTTCTCGGGTAATTCCAACGCTTCGCGTACCACGTTGGGCGGCATCAAGCGTGCGGCCGACATCATGAACTTCCTCGACAGCTCGGTGGAAGGCCAGTTGATGGACTCGATCCGCGAGATCGACGATACCCTGTCGGTGCAGATCGAAGACCTCATGTTTGTGTTCAACAACCTCTCCGATGTCGACGACCGTGGCATCCAGGCGTTGCTGCGTGAAGTCTCCTCCGACGTGCTGGTGCTGGCCCTCAAGGGCTCGGACGAAGGCGTCAAGGAAAAGATCTTCAAGAACATGTCCAAGCGGGCTTCCGAACTGTTGCGCGACGACCTCGAGGCCAAGGGCCCGGTGCGCGTCAGCGACGTGGAAACTGCGCAGAAAGAAATCCTCACCATTGCCCGCCGTATGGCCGAAGCCGGAGAAATCGTTCTCGGTGGGAAGGGCGGCGAAGAAATGATTTAAGGCGCCGCGCATGTCGAACAAAGATGAGACGCCCAGCGATCTGATTCGCGCACGGGACGTCGGAGGGTTCGACGTCTGGTCGCTGCCCAGTTTCGACCCGCATCGCCCGGAGCCAGAGCCCGAGCCGGTAGAAGAAGCTCCGGCCGAGATGGAAGAAGTGCCGCTGGAAGAAGTCCAGCCACTGACCCTGGAAGAGCTCGAAAGCATTCGTCAGGAAGCCTACAACGAAGGTTTTTCCACCGGCGAGAAAGACGGTTTTCGCAGCACCACCCTCAAGGTCCGCCAGGAAGCCGAGGCGGCGCTGAGCGTCAAGCTGGCCAGCCTGGAAACCCTGATGGGCAGCCTGTTCGAGCCCATCGCCGAGCAGGATTCGCAGATCGAAAAAGCCATGGTCGGGCTGGTGGAGCACATCACCCGCCAGGTGATTCAGCGCGAATTGGCCCTGGATTCCACGCAAATCGAAAGCGTGATGCGCGAAGCCCTCAAGCTGCTGCCCCTGGGCGCCGGCAATGTGCGGCTGTACATCAATCCCCAGGATTTCGAACAGGTCAAAGCGCTGCGCGAGCGCCATGAAGAAACCTGGCGCATCGTCGAAGACGCCGCGCTGCTGCCCGGTGGTTGCCGGGTCGAGACCGAACACAGCCGCATCGACGCCACGGTGGAGACGCGCATCACCCAGATCATGGCCAAGCTGTTCGACCAGTTGCACGAGCAGGCGCTGCACCCGGCGGAGCCGGACTTGAGCGTCGAGCTGGACACCCGTGATGCGCCTTGATCGCACCAGCTTCGCCAAGCGCCTGGGTGGCTATGCCGAAGTCACTGAGTTGCCGGGCCAGCCGATCCTGGAGGGCCGCCTGCTGCGCATGGTCGGCCTGACCCTGGAAGCCGAAGGCCTGCGCGCCGCCATGGGCAGCCGCTGCATGGTGATCAACGACGACAGCTACCACCCGGTGCAGGTCGAAGCCGAAGTGATGGGCTTTTCCGGCAGCAAAGTATTCCTGATGCCCGTCGGCAGCGTTGCCGGTATCGCGCCCGGCGCCCGAGTGGTGCCGCTGGCGGATACCGGCCGCCTGCCCATGGGTATGAGCATGCTCGGCCGGGTGCTGGATGGCGCCGGCCGTGCCCTCGACGGCAAGGGCGGGATGAAGGCTGAAGACTGGGTGCCGATGGACGGCCCGACCATCAACCCCCTCAAGCGCAACCCCATCAGCGTGCCGCTGGACGTGGGCATTCGCAGCATCAACGGATTATTGACGGTGGGCCGCGGCCAGCGCCTGGGCCTGTTCGCCGGTACCGGCGTGGGTAAGTCGGTGCTGCTGGGCATGATGACCCGCTTTACCGAGGCCGACATCATCGTGGTCGGGCTGATCGGCGAGCGGGGCCGCGAGGTGAAGGAATTCATCGAGCACAGCCTCGGCGAAGAAGGCCTCAAGCGCTCAGTGGTGGTCGCCTCACCGGCGGATGACGCGCCGCTGATGCGCCTGCGTGCCGCGATGTACTGCACACGCATCGCCGAATATTTTCGCGACAAGGGCAAGAACGTCCTGTTGCTGATGGACTCCCTGACCCGTTTCGCCCAGGCCCAGCGGGAAATTGCCCTGGCCATCGGCGAGCCGCCGGCCACCAAGGGCTATCCGCCGTCGGTGTTCGCCAAGCTGCCCAAGCTGGTGGAGCGCGCCGGTAACGCTGAAGCCGGCGGGGGTTCGATCACCGCGTTCTACACCGTGCTTTCCGAGGGCGATGACCAGCAGGACCCGATTGCCGACTCGGCGCGGGGCGTGCTCGACGGGCACATCGTGCTGTCCCGGCGCTTGGCCGAGGAAGGGCACTACCCGGCCATCGACATCGAAGCCTCTATCAGCCGGGTGATGCCGTCGGTGGTCACGCCTGAGCACATGATGCGCGCGCAGCAGTTCAAGCAACTGTGGTCGCGCTATCAACAGAGCCGTGACCTGATCAGCGTGGGCGCCTATGTGGCCGGCGGTGATCGCGAGACCGACCTGGCGATTGCCCTGCAACCGCAACTGGTGACCTACCTGCGCCAAGGCCTCAACGACAAGATCAGCATGGGTGAAAGCGAGGCGCACCTGGGTAGCATCTTCGCTCCGGCACCCGGCGGATAAACCATGGCCAATACCCGCGCCGCACGCCTTGCCCCGGTGGTGGACATGGCCGAAAAAGCAGAAAAGACCGCCGTCCAGCGCCTGGGATACTTCCAGGGCCAGGTTCGCCTGGCGGAAAGCAAGCTGGGGGATTTGGAACGCTTTCGCGGCGAGTACCAGCAGCAGTGGATCGAGCGCGGCAGCAAAGGCGTCTCCGGCCAATGGCTGATGGGCTACCAGGGCTTTCTCAACCAGTTGGAAACCGCCGTCGGCCAGCAGCGCCAGAGCCTGGCCTGGCACCAGGCCAATGTCGACAAGGCCCGCGACAGCTGGCAACAGGCCTACGCCCGGGTCGAAGGCCTGCGCAAGCTGGTGCAACGCTACATCGACGAAGCCCGCGCACTGGAAGACAAGCGCGAGCAGAAGTTGCTCGATGAACTGTCCCAGCGTCTGCCCCGCCAAAACCCCTATTGAGCACGCCACCCGTCCCACATGGAGTTGCCCACTTCCCCATCACCTGCTAAACCTTGTTGCACATTGCCAATGACAAGGAAGCAGTCGAATGTCAGTCGAATCAGAAGTGTCCCTGGATGGGAAGAAAGCGACGATCACCGTCAAGGGCCGATTCGATTTCGGTAGTCACCAGGCTTTTCGTGATGCCTACGAAAAGTTCTACAAGGTGCCCGAGATCTACGTGGTGGACTTGAAGGAAACCACCTACATGGACAGCTCGGCCCTGGGCATGCTCCTGCTGCTGCGGGACCATGCCGGCGGCGACGATGCCGAAGTGCAGGTGGTCAACAGCAACTCCGACGTGCGCAAGATCCTCGCCATCTCCAACTTCGACAAACTGTTCGACCTCACTTGAGCGTCCTGGCCCCGGTCCTCGAGGCGCTGACGGTATTGATCGCCGAAGACAGCGCCGCCGACCTGCTGTTGCTGTCGAGCATCGTGCGCCGTCAGGGCCACCAGGTACTGACCGCCAGCAACGGCCAGGAAGCCGTCGACGTGTTTACCCGCGAGCGGCCGCAGTTGGTGCTGATGGACGCACTGATGCCGGTCATGGACGGCTTCGAGGCGGCCCGGCAAATCAAGCAACTGGCGGGGGAGGCGCTGGTGCCGATTATCTTCCTCACCTCCCTGCGCGAGAGTGAAGCCCTGGCCCAGTGCCTGGATGCCGGCGGCGACGACTTCCTGGCCAAGCCCTATAACCAAGTGATCCTGGCGGCCAAAATCAACGCCATGGACCGCCTGCGTCGCTTGCAGGCCACGGTGTTGCAGCAGCGAGACCTGATCGCCCGGCACCACGACTACCTGTTGCAGGAGCAGCGCGTGGCCAAGGCGGTGTTCGACAAAGTCGCGCATTCCGGCTGCATCAACGCCGCGCCAAATATTCGCTACGTGCAATCGCCTTATGCGTTGTTCAACGGTGACTTGTTGCTGGCTGCCTACACGCCGTCGGGCGATATGCATGTGCTGCTGGGGGACTTTACCGGTCATGGCTTGCCGGCGGCGGTCGGCGCGATGCCGCTGGCGGAAGTGTTCTACGGCATGACGGCCAAGGGCTACGGCCTGGCGCAGACCCTGCGGGAGATGAACGCCAAGCTCAAGCGCATCCTGCCGGTGGACATGTTCTGCTGCGCCACCTTGCTGTGCCTCAGCGCCCAGCGCCGGGTGGTGGAAGTGTGGAACGGCGGCATGCCCGAGGGCTATGTGCATGACATCGCCACTGGCAAGCGCACGCCGCTGGTGTCGCGGCATTTGCCATTGGGCGTGCTGACGGCCGAGGCGTTTGATGACCGCACTGAAGTCTGGCCGATGGCGCTGGGCGACCGGGTGTTCTTGCTGTCGGATGGTGTGCTGGATACTGCGGATGCCCAGGAGCAGTTGTTTGGCGCCGAGCGTTTGCAGCAGGTTTTTGCGGCCAACCGCGAGCCGGACCGGTTATTCGAGGAGATCGAGCAGGCCCTGGCGGCTTTTCGCGGCGAAGTGCGTGATGACGTCAGCATGGTGGAGATCAGCCTGCAGGCGGGGGAGGCGTTGCGTTCGCCGTCGATGGTGTATTCCGACAGCGGCCAGTCGTCGCCGCTGGATTGGTCGGTGAGCTTTGAGTTTCGTGCCGAGACGCTCAAGTCCTACAACCCGTTGCCGTATTTGTTGCAGTTGCTGTTGGAGGTTCATGGTCTGCGTGAGCAAAGCGGGGCGTTGTATAGCGTGATGGCGGAGTTGTATTCCAATGCGCTGGAGCATGGGGTGCTGGGGTTGGATTCGCGGCTCAAGCGTGATGCCCAGGGGTTTGCGGCGTATTACCGCGAGCGTAATGAGCGGCTGGCGCGGTTGAGCAGTGGGTATGTGCGGGTGCATCTGAATGTGGTGCCGACCGGGGAGGGTGGGTGCCTGACCTTGCGGATCGAGGACAGTGGGTCGGGGTTTGATGTGGAGAAGGTGCTGGCCAGGCCGCTGGATGTCGACCGTCTGTCTGGTCGGGGGTTGAGCCTGGTGCGGCAGTTGAGCAGCGATGTAGGCTGGTCTGACGGAGGGCGGTGTGCGTGCGTGGAGTTTTCATGGAAGGCTCTGGCATAATCCGCCGATTCTTGATCAAGGAGCGAACAAGTGGCAGAGATTCATCTGGACCCCGATGTGCTGACTGGCTTGCAGGAGGTCATGGAGGGCGAGTATCCGAAGCTGCTCGACACTTTTCTCGATGATTCGCAGAAGCGGGTAGAGGCGCTGCGCCGGGCCCGGGATGACGCGAAAGCCCTTGGGCGGATTGCCCATAGTTTTAAGGGGAGCAGCGGTAACCTTGGGGCGGTGCGGTTGGCTGAGCTTTGTCAGTTGCTCGAGGATACGTCCGCGAAGCACGCTTTTACGGATTTGGGGCGACTGGTGGATGAGATTGACCATGAATTCGCGCTGGTGCGGCCGTTGTATGAGCATGAGCGGGAGCGGTTTCAGCTCTGACGTTTTGGCTCTGAGGTGGTGTGTATATCCGTTATTTAGGTAACGGCGGCTTATGGTTCCGCTCTTACAGCGGCTCACTTTGGAAAAGCCCCAAAGTAAGCAAAGGGCTCTGCCCCGCCTGTCGGCGCCTCGCTAGGGCTCGGCGTTCCCTCACTCCGGCATTGCTCCGCGGGCCGCCGCGACGGGCCATCCATGGCCCGGCGCGGCTAAACCGGCGTCCTGCCGGTTTACCCGCTCCGCAATACCTGCGTTCGGCCTCGGGCTTATTGGGGCAGTCAGATCAAGATCAAAAGCAAGAGCACAGCGGCCTACCGGCCGGCTTGAGTGTTAAAAACCAAATCAAAAGCCAGAGCGAAAGCCAAATCTGAAGCTGATGCAGCTCTGCTTTTCTGTGGGAGCTGGCTTGCCTGCGATGCAGACAACTCGGTGCATCAGGCACACCGAGGTGATGCCATCGCAGGCAAACCAGCTCCCACATTTGACCGTGCCCGCTTTAGCTTTTGATTTGGCTTTTGCTCTTCAACACTCAAGCCGGCCGGTAGGCCGCTGTGCTCTGGCTGTTGATCTTGATCTTGATCTTAGGCGCCCCGTTAAACCACGCTGGCTGAACGCAGGCTTTGGAGCGTGGGTAACCTGGCAGGACGCCAGGTTAGCCGTCCTGGGCCAGGGATGGCCCATGACGGCGGCCCACGGTCCAAAGCCGGAGTGAGGGCACACCGAGCCTAGGCGAGGTGCCGAGTGGTGGGGCATGAGCCTTTTGGTTACTTTTGGGCTCCTTTCAAAAGTGAGCCGCTGTAAGAGCGGAACCATAAGCCGCCATCACCCAAATAACGGATATACACCCAAAACCAAAACCTGGCCCAACTCTTGCTATACCTCCTGTAACCGCACCCTCGACCCCTGTGCGGCGGAGACTCTTAGCTATGGCAATCACCCCGAATTCGCTTCTTCAGGCGGCCCCCGCGGCCAAGCCTCAAGCGCCCGCTGCCAATCCACCGGCAGTGGCTGCGGACCCGCGGGACAAGGCCCCGGGCTTCGCTCAGGTGTTCGCCAAACAGGCCCCTGCGCCCACGGCAAAACCCTCCGACACCACCACCCGGTCGACCCGCGACAAGCCTGCGGACGCCAGCACCAAGCCCGCCGCCAACAACGACAAGCCTGCCGCCGGCACTCCATCGGTTGCCGATAACGGCAAGACTTTGCCTGCCACCCCGCCGGCCAAGTCCGACACCCCGGACACCACCGCCAAGACCGACGACACGGCCCCGGCAGATGACCCCACCCTGGCCCAGCAACCCCCGGTCGACCCCGCCGTCGACCCGGCGCTGATGGCCGC
Organism: Pseudomonas sp. TH34; assembly: GCF_016650865.1. Taxonomy (NCBI): domain Bacteria; kingdom Pseudomonadati; phylum Pseudomonadota; class Gammaproteobacteria; order Pseudomonadales; family Pseudomonadaceae; genus Pseudomonas; species Pseudomonas sp. TH34. The sequence goes on along the minus strand of NZ_JAEKFB010000001.1, from coordinate 289,233 downwards.
GGTAGTCCCCGTTCCCGTCCCGGCAACGCCAGCGCCCGTCGAAACACCGGCACCGGTCGCGGCGAAAGACGACAAGGCCCAGCCAGTGGTAGCGCCACCCGTGGCCGCCACCGACGACGCCAAGCCCGCCTTCGACCCCGAAGCCGACCCACTGGACGCCATGCCCGCCGTGCGCCTGGCCATGGAGCAGGGCGGACACGTATCTGCCAGCAGCCAAACCCCAGCCAAAGGCACGCCGGCCCCGACCCAGGATCAGCCAACTGCCGCGCAAAACTTCGCCACTGGCCTGGCCAGCATGGTCGACCAGCAAGCGTCCAAGGACAGCACCGACCAGGGCGGCGACAAAGCCTTCAGCGGCCTGATCGATGGCGGCCTCAAGGACCTGAAAGACGCCCGCAGCGACACCCGGGTCGACGATTTCGCCAATCGCCTCGCTGCACTGACCCAGGCCGCCACGCCGAAAACCGCAAATGCCCTGCCGCCGGTGGCCAACGCACCACTGGCCATGCACCAGAGCGGTTGGACCGACGAGGTGGTGAACCGGGTCATGTACTTGTCCAGCGCCAACCTCAAATCGGCAGAGATCCAGCTGCAACCCGCTGAACTGGGCCGCCTGGACATCAGCGTGAAAATGTCCGCTGACCAACAGGCGCAGGTCACCTTCATGAGCGGCCACGCGGTGGTTCGTGAAGCGTTGGAAAGCCAGTCGGGCCGTCTGCGGGAGATGTTTGCCCAGCAGGGCATGGGCCAGGTCGACGTCAACGTGTCTGACCAATCCCGTGGCTGGCAGGGTCAGCAGGGTCAGGATCAACAACAGCAGAGCCAGGCACGCGGCGTCAGTGGCAATGGCGGGCGGGGTGATGGGGTTGATGGCGGCGGTATCGGTGAGGTGGCTGAAGTTGCCGCGCCGGTGGTGCAGTCGGTGATTGGCTCCAGCGCCGTGGACTATTACGCCTGATCCAAGGCCTGGCGATGATCAAAATGTGGGAGCGGGCTTGCTCGCGAATACGGAGTGTCAGTCACCGTTACAGGTGCTGATCCACCGCTTTCGCGAGCAAGCCCGCTCCCACATTGGTTTTGCAGTGTCGGCGAAACCGTGACCGAACTGACAACTCTGGCATAACACTTGCTCTTGCCTTTCCCCAGAACTATGAATCCCTGAATAGTGACGGATTATTGGCATGGCGAAGAGCGACGACGTAGCAACACCACCCGCAGGCAAGGGCAAGCTCAAGCTTATCCTGCTGATTGTCCTGGCCTTGTTCCTGGCGATCGGCCTGTCCGTGGGGGCTACCTGGTACTTCATGCACAGCGCCCAGAGCAAACCGGCCGCGACGGCCGAGGTCAACCCTAACGTCAAGCAACCGGCAATCTTCGAGCCGATGCTTCCGGCGTTTGTCGCCAACTTCAATCAGAACGGCCGTCAACGCTACCTGCAGGTGAGCATTACCCTGCTGGCGCGTAACCAGGCAGACCTGGATGCCCTCAAGGTGCACATGCCAGTGATCCGCAACAACCTGGTGATGCTGTTTTCCGCCCAGCCCTTCGACACCCTCTCCACCCCGGTGGGCCAGGAAATGCTGCGCCAGAAGGTCACTGCCAGCGTGCAGGAAGTGGCCCAGAAGGAAGTCGGCAAACCGGTGATCGAGCAGGTGCTCTTCACTAATTTCGTATTGCAGTAGGATCACGACATGGCCGTGCAGGACCTGCTGTCCCAGGATGAAATCGATGCGCTGCTCCACGGCGTCGACGATGGTCTGGTACAGACCGAAATGGCTGCCGAGCCCGGCAGCGTCAAAAGCTACGACCTGACCAGCCAGGATCGCATCGTCCGTGGACGCATGCCGACCCTGGAGATGATCAACGAACGTTTCGCCCGTTACACCCGCATCAGCATGTTCAACATGCTGCGCCGCTCGGCGGACGTGGCGGTGGGCGGCGTGCAGGTGATGAAGTTCGGTGAATACGTGCACTCGCTGTACGTGCCCACCAGCCTCAACCTGGTGAAGATCAAGCCGCTGCGCGGCACCGCGTTGTTCATCCTCGACGCCAAGCTGGTGTTCAAGCTGGTGGACAACTTCTTCGGCGGTGACGGCCGTCACGCCAAGATCGAAGGCCGTGAATTTACCCCGACTGAATTGCGCGTGGTGCGCATGGTGCTGGAGCAGGCCTTCATCGACTTGAAGGAAGCCTGGCAAGCGATCATGGAAGTCAATTTCGAGTACATCAACTCGGAAGTGAACCCGGCCATGGCCAACATCGTCGGCCCCAGCGAAGCCATTGTGGTCTCCACCTTCCACATCGAACTCGATGGCGGTGGCGGCGACCTGCACGTGACCATGCCGTACTCGATGATCGAGCCGGTGCGCGAAATGCTCGATGCCGGCTTCCAGTCCGACCTCGACGACCAGGACGAACGCTGGGTCAAGGCCCTGCGCGAAGACCTGCTGGACGTCGACGTACCCCTGAGCGCCACCGTGGCCCGTCGCCAGTTGCGGTTGCGGGATATTTTGCACATGCAGCCGGGGGATGTGATTCCCGTCGAGCTGCCGGAAGAACTGATCATGCGCGCCAACGGCGTGCCGTCGTTCAAGGTCAAGCTGGGCTCTCACAAAGGCAACCTCGCGTTGCAAGTGATTGAACCGATCAACCGCCGCTGATCCACATTAATTTCTGCTCCGCCGAGGACATGTAATGGCTACCGAACACGAAAACACTTCCGCCGAAGACCAGGCCCTGGCTGACGAGTGGGCGGCTGCCCTGGAGGAAGCCGGCGATGTCGGCCAGGACGATATCGACGCGCTGCTGGCAGCTGATGCGGCCACCGCACCGGTGGGCAACCGCCTTCCCATGGAAGAGTTCGGCAGCGTGCCGAAGAACAACGAGCCGGTGACCCTGGACGGTCCGAACCTGGACGTGATCCTCGACATCCCGGTGTCGATCTCCATGGAAGTCGGCAGCACCGAAATCAACATCCGCAACCTGCTGCAACTCAACCAGGGTTCGGTGATCGAGCTGGATCGTCTGGCCGGTGAGCCGCTGGACGTGCTGGTCAACGGCACGCTGATTGCCCATGGCGAAGTGGTGGTGGTCAACGAGAAGTTCGGCATCCGCCTGACCGACGTGATCAGTCCAAGTGAACGCATCAAGAAGTTGCGTTGATATGAAGCGCTCACTGGTAGGACTGTTATCGACGCTGCCCTTGAGCGTAATGGCAGCAGAACCGGTCGCCCAGGCGGCCGCACCGGCGCTCGGCAGTGGCGTTGGCGGGCAACTGACCCAGTTGGTGTTGGGTTTGTTGTTGGTGGTGGGGCTGATCTTCGTGCTCGCCTGGGTGTTGCGCCGTGTACAGCGCATTGGCCCGGGCAATGCCCAGGTGATTGAGCTGGTGGGTTCGCGTGCCCTTGGCCCGCGGGACCGGCTGGTGCTGGTGCAGGTGGGCGACGAGCAGATTCTGCTGGGCATCACCCCCGGCCGCATCACCCCGTTGCACGTGCTCAAGCAGCCTGTGGAAGTGGCCCAGACCCAAGCGGCCACGCCGGAATTCGCCCAGCGCCTCATGGAGTTGCTGGGCAAGGATCAGAAGGATAAGAAGTAATGCGCGTTTTATTGACGCTCATGCTGTTGCTGGCAGCGCCGCTGGCGTACGCGGCAGACCCGTTGTCGATCCCGGCGATTACCCTGGGCACCAACGCGGCGGGCGCGCAGGAGTATTCGGTCAGCCTGCAGATCCTGCTGATCATGACCGCGCTGAGCTTCATCCCCGCGTTCGTGATGCTGATGACCAGTTTCACCCGGATCATCATCGTGTTCTCGATCCTGCGGCAGGCCCTCGGCCTGCAACAGACGCCGTCGAACCAGATCCTGACCGGCATGGCGCTGTTCCTGACGCTGTTCATCATGGCGCCGGTGTTCGACAAGGTGAACCAGCAAGCCCTGCAACCCTATCTGGCGGAGAAAATGACCGCCCAGGATGCGATCGACAAGGCCCAGGGCCCGATCAAGGATTTCATGCTGTCGCAGACCCGTTCCAGCGACCTTGAGTTGTTCGTGCGGCTGTCCAAGCGTACCGACATCGCCAGTCCCGACATGGCGCCGCTGACCATCCTGGTGCCGGCGTTCGTGACCTCGGAGCTGAAGACTGCGTTCCAGATTGGCTTCATGATCTTCATTCCGTTCCTGATCATCGACCTCGTTGTGGCGAGTGTGCTGATGGCCATGGGTATGATGATGCTGTCGCCGCTGATCATTTCGTTGCCGTTCAAGATCATGCTGTTTGTGTTGGTGGACGGGTGGGCGCTGATTATCGGCACCCTGGCCGGCAGTTTCGGTGGGGTGTAGACGATGACGCCAGAAGTAGCGGTCGACCTGTTTCGTGAAGCCCTGTGGCTGACCACCATGATGGTCGCTGTGCTGGTAGTGCCGAGCCTGTTGGTGGGCCTGCTGGTGGCGATGTTCCAGGCTGCGACCCAGATCAACGAACAGACCCTGAGCTTTCTGCCGCGCCTGCTGGTAATGCTGATCACCCTGATCGTTGCCGGCCCGTGGCTGGTGCAAACCTTCATGGAATACATCCTGCAGCTGTACGGCAGTATTCCGCAGTTGATCGGCTGACCCCGTGAATTCGATGTTGGCGTTGACCGACACCCAGATCAGCACCTGGGTGGCCTCGTTCATTCTGCCGTTGTTCCGGGTCACGGCGGTGCTGATGACCATGCCGGTGTTCGGTACCACCCTGGTACCACGCCGCATCCGCCTGTATTTCGCGGTGGCGATTACCGTGGTTATCGTGCCGGGCTTGCCGCCGATGCCGCCGGTGAATGCCCTGGACCTCAGTGCGATGATGTTGATCGCCGAGCAAATCATCATCGGTGCCTTGCTGGGTTTCTCCCTGACGCTGTTCTTCCAGGCCTTTGTGATCGCCGGGCAAATCATCTCGATCCAGATGGGCATGGGCTTCGCGTCCATGGTCGACCCTACCAACGGCGTGTCGGTGGCGGTGATCGGGCAGTTCCTGACGATGCTGGTGACCTTGCTGTTCCTGGCCATGAACGGCCATCTGGTGGTGTTCGAGGTCATGACCGAGAGCTTTACCACCTTGCCGGTGGGCAGCGGGTTGGTGGTCAATCACTTCTGGGAACTGGTGGGGCGCTTGAGCTGGGTGCTCGGTGCCTCGTTGCTGCTGGTATTGCCGGCGATCACCGCGCTGCTGGTGGTCAATATCGCCTTTGGCGTGATGACCCGGGCGGCGCCGCAGTTGAACATCTTCTCCATCGGTTTTCCGCTGACCCTGGTGCTGGGCATGGGGATTTTCTGGGTCGGCATGGCTGACATTCTCAATCAGTATCAACCGCTGGCGACTGACGCCCTGCAGTTCTTACGTGACTTGGCGCGGGCGCGGTAAGCCATGGCCGAGAGCGAGAGTGGCCAGGACAAAACAGAAGACCCCACGGAGAAACGTAAAAAGGACTCCCGGGAAAAGGGCGAGATTGCCCGTTCCAAAGAGCTCAACACCCTGGCGATCATGCTAGCCGGCTCCGGTGGCCTGCTGATCTACGGCGGTGGCCTGGCCCTGGACCTGATGGAGTTGATGCGCCTGAATTTCTCCCTGCCCCGTGAGGTGCTGCTCAGCCCGGGCGCCATGGGCCTGTACCTGCTGCACTCCGGAAAGATCGCGATCCTTGCGGTGCAACCGATCCTGATTACCTTGCTGCTGGCCGCACTGATCGGCCCGATTTCCCTCGGCGGCTGGCTGTTTGCCGCCGGCAGCATGGCGCCCAAGTTCAGCCGGATGAACCCGGGGCCCGGGCTCAAGCGGATGTTTTCCACCAAGGCCCTGGTGGAACTGCTCAAGGCCTTGGCCAAGTTCATCCTGATCCTGTTTGTGGCGTTGACGGTGTTGTCGTCCGACATCGACGACCTGCTGCGCATCGCCCACGAGCCGATCGAACTGGCGATCATCCACAGTGTGCAAGTGGTGGGCTGGAGTTCGCTGTGGATGGCCTGCGGGTTGATCATCATTGCCGCGGTGGATGCGCCGATCCAGCTGTGGGAAAGCCACAAGAAACTGCTGATGACCAAGCAGGAAGTGCGCGACGAGCACAAGGACCAGGAAGGCCGGCCCGAGGTCAAACAGCGGATTCGTCAGCTGCAGCGCGAGATGTCCCAGCGCAAGATGATGGCTGCCGTTCCCGACGCCGACGTGGTCATCACCAACCCGACTCACTATGCCGTGGCGCTCAAGTACGACCCGGAGAAGGGTGGGGCGCCGATGCTGCTGGCCAAGGGCAGTGATTTCACCGCGTTGAAAATCCGTGAGATTGCCGTGGCCAATGACATTCTGCTGCTGGAGTCGCCGGAGTTGGCGCGGTCGATTTTTTACTCCACCGACCTCGACCAGGAGATTCCGGCCGGACTGTACCTGGCGGTGGCTCAGGTGTTGGCGTACGTGTATCAGATCCGCCAGTACCGGGCGGGCAAGGGCAAGCGGCCGGATCCGCTCAAAGACCTGCCGATTCCGCCGGATTTGCGTCGGGATTCCTGAGTGTTGTAGCGCCTGTGCCGGCCTCTTCGCGAGCAAGCCCGCTCCCACATTTGACCGTGTACATCCTATAGAGACGCGGTCGAATGTGGGAGCGGGCTTGCTCGCGAAGGCGTCCTCCCATTCAACAAAAATCTCCTGAGCGTTCCCGAATTGCATCTGGCAACGTTTAAGTCGCCGGCAAGGGCGCTATGTCATCCAGCACCCGATCAGCCAGCAACCGACCCATCTCAATCAACTGCGCAATCCCCAGCGCGCCTTCCCGCCGCGATCCTTCCAGTTCACAGGCAAAGTCGCAGGTCAGGGCATGGGCCGAAGCCAGTGTTTCGGTGAGGTTGACCAGCAGGTCTTCGGTACTGATGCCGTCGATTACGCTGAATAGCACGACGGGGGCGTTTTGGGAGGAGGAATGGCTATCTTCGATAGCGCCTTTTTCTTCCCACCAGCAACCCTAAATCCCTGTCGGACGTTTCGCCATCTCCCGCGAACGAGCTGGTGTGGCGAGGGAGCTTGCTCCCGCTGGGGTGCGAAGCGCCCCCAATAAAGCTATCGCGGTTATTCAGGCAAAAACGTGTAAGCCGTTCTGGGGCTGCTGCGCAGCCCAACGGGAGCAAGCTCCCTCGCCACAGGTGATGTGTGTACGGCGGTAGCCCTTCGCTGTCCGTGAGGCCGATCTGCTCCCTCAAGCAAAAGTTGGAAGGCTTCTTGCAATACCGCCTCCAGGACGTCTCCCGGCGTCAAAAGTTTGCTTCAAGGAAACGAGGAATACCGGTGGATCGCTCTCAAATGCTCAGCACGGCCCGTGGCACCCTGACTGACCTCTCGCGAGGCAATCTGGGTGTGCCGTTGTTGTTGCTGGTGATGCTGGCAATGATGATGTTGCCAATGCCGCCGTTCCTGCTGGACGTGTTCTTCACTTTCAACATCGCGCTGTCCGTGGTCGTGTTGCTGGTGTGTGTGTACGCCCTGCGGCCGCTGGATTTCGCGGTGTTCCCGACGATTCTGCTGATCGCCACGCTGCTGCGGCTGGCGCTTAACGTGGCCTCCACCCGGGTGGTGATGCTCCACGGCCAGGACGGTCACGCCGCCGCAGGCAAGGTGATCCAGGCCTTCGGTGAGGTGGTGATCGGCGGTAACTACGTGGTCGGTATCGTGGTTTTTGCGATCTTGATGATCATCAACTTCGTGGTAGTGACCAAGGGCGCCGGGCGGATTTCCGAGGTGAGCGCGCGTTTCACCCTCGACGCGATGCCCGGCAAGCAGATGGCCATCGACGCCGACCTCAACGCCGGCCTCATCGATCAGAACCAGGCTAAATCCCGTCGTCTTGAAGTCGCCCAGGAAGCCGAGTTCTACGGTTCCATGGACGGTGCCAGCAAATTCGTGCGCGGCGACGCCATCGCCGGCCTGTTGATTCTGTTTATCAACCTGATCGGCGGCATGGCAGTAGGCATCTTCCAGCACGGCATGACCTTCGGCGACGCCGGTAAGGTTTACGCCTTGCTGACCATCGGTGACGGTTTAGTGGCGCAATTGCCATCACTGTTGTTATCTACAGCGGCGGCGATCATGGTGACCCGTGCTTCGGGCTCCGAAGACATGGGCAAGCAGATCAGCCGGCAGATGTTTGCCTCGCCCAAGGCGCTGGCCGTGGCGGCGGGCATCATGGCCATCATGGGTATTGTGCCGGGCATGCCTCACGTCTCGTTCCTGAGCATGGCTGCCATGGCCGCCGGTGGTGCCTACCTGTTCTGGAAAAAGCAAAACAACATCAAGGTGATTGCCCAGCAGGAAGTGGCGCGTCAGCAGGAACTGCTGCCATCGCCGGCCCGGGCCCTTGAAACCAAGGAGTTGGGCTGGGACGACGTGACCCCGATCGACATGATCGGCCTGGAAGTCGGTTACCGTCTGATTCCTCTGGTGGATCGCAACCAGGGTGGGCAGTTGCTGGCGCGGATCAAGGGTGTGCGCAAGAAGTTGTCCCAGGACCTGGGCTTCCTGATGCCTACCGTGCACATCCGCGACAACCTAGACCTGGCCCCCAGCGCCTACCGCCTGACCCTGATGGGGGTGATCCTGGCCGAAGCCGAGATCTACCCGGACCGCGAACTGGCGATCAACCCGGGCCAGGTGTTCGGCAGCCTCAACGGGATTACCGCCAAAGATCCGGCTTTTGGGCTGGAAGCTGTGTGGATCGAAATCAGCCAGCGCAGCCAGGCGCAGTCGTTGGGCTACACCGTGGTCGACGCCAGCACGGTGGTCGCGACCCACCTTAACCAGATTCTGTACAAGCATTCCCACGAGCTGATCGGCCACGAAGAAGTCCAGCAACTCTTGCAATTGCTGGCCAAGGCCTCGCCAAAGCTGGCCGAAGAGCTGGTGCCGGGCGTGCTGTCTACCTCGCAACTGCTCAAGGTGCTGCAGGCGCTGTTGGCCGAACAGGTGCCGGTGCGGGATATTCGCAGCATTGCCGAAGCTATCGCCAACAATGCCGCCAAGAGTCAAGATACTGCCGCCCTAGTGGCCGCAGTACGCGTCGGATTGTCGCGTGCAATCGTCCAAAGCATTGTAGGGCTTGACTCTGAGCTGCCTGTGATCACCTTGGAACCAAGGTTGGAACAAATATTGCTCAATAGTATTCAGAAGGCTGGGCAGGGCGCTGATGAAGGCGTGTTGCTGGAGCCAAGCATGGCTGAGAAGCTGCAGCGTTCGTTGATTGAGGCCGCGCAGCGCCAGGAAATGGAAGGCCATCCGGTGATCCTGCTGGTGGCTGGCCCCGTCCGGGCGATGTTGTCGCGGTTTGGACGCCTGGCTATACCGAATTTGCATGTATTGGCTTACCAGGAAATTCCTGACAATAAGCAAGTGACTATCGTCGCGACAGTAGGGCCCAACGGCTGAGGTAGTGGGATATGCAAGTGAAGCGTTTTTTCGCCGCCGATATGCGTCAGGCCATGAAACTGGTACGTGATGAGTTGGGCGCCGACGCTGCGATTATCGGTAACCGTCGTATTGCCGGCGGTGTGGAGCTGACGGCTGCCCTGGATTACAAGCCCTCGGCCCTGGCGCCGCGTGTGCCGAACATGGAACTGGAAGACGAGCTGCGCAAGACCGCTTCGCGCATTGTCTCGGCCCAGGCTGAACTGAGCATGCGTGGCGACAGCGACGCATCCACCAATCGCCAGCTGTTTGCCGGGTTGCCGCTGACGGCGTCCGAGCCGCTGGTAGAGCCGACTTTTGTTGAACCGCCGCGTCCTGCTGCGCCCGCCCCGGCGGCAGCGGTAGACCAGCGGGTATTCGACTCGATGCGTTTCGAACTCAACGGCCTGCGTGAACTGCTGGAAGTGCAGCTGGGCTCGCTGGCCTGGAACCAGTTGCAGGGCAGCCAGCCGCAACAGGCCAACCTGTGGCGTCGCCTGCAACGCATCGGCCTGTCCGGCCCGTTGTCCCGCGACCTGCTGCAACTGACCACGCAAATTGAAGAACCTCGCCAGGCCTGGCGCATGCTCCTGGCCCACCTGGCGCGGATGATCGTCACCCCGGAAATCGAACCCCTGGAAGAAGGCGGCGTGATCGCCATGGTCGGCCCTGCCGGCATGGGCAAGACCACCACCCTGGCCAAGCTGGCCGCACGTTACGTGCTCAAGTACGGCGCACAGAACATCGCGCTGGTGAGCATGGACAGCTACCGCATTGGCGCCCAGGAGCAACTCAAGACCCTGGGCCGCATCCTCAATGTGCCGGTGACCCACGTCGACCCGGGCCAGTCCCTGGCCAACGCCCTCGACCCGCTGCTGCGCAAGCGCGTGGTGCTGATCGACACCGCCGGCCTGCAAGCCAGCGACCCGGCCCTGCGCATGCAGCTGGAAAGCCTGGCCGGGCGCGGGATCAAATCCCGAAACTATTTGGTACTGGCCACTACCAGCCAGAAGCAGGTATTGACCGCCGCCTATCACAGCTACAAGCGCTGTGGGCTGGCGGGCTGCATCCTGACTAAACTGGATGAGACGGCGAGCCTGGGCGAAGTATTGAGCCTGGCCATCAGTCATGAGTTACCGGTCGCCTACCTGACCGACGGGCCGCGGATCCCGGATGATTTGCATCTGCCGCGCCGTCATCAGTTGGTCAGCCGGGCTGTCAGCGTGCAAATGCAGGAAGAACCGAGTGAGGAAGCGATGGCTGACATGTTTGCTGACCTCTACCACAGCCCGAACAAGCGAGTCGGCTGAGGCAATATGAACACATTGCAAAGTATCTACATCGATGGCCTGCCAGCAGTTCCCGCGGCCAACTTATGTAGCCTGCGTCTAAGCAAGACAAGGTAAAGAAATAAAATGGGCAGCATGCATCCCGTACAGGTGATCGCGGTGACCGGCGGCAAAGGTGGCGTCGGGAAAACTAACGTGTCAGTGAATTTGTCCCTGGCTCTGGCAGAGCTTGGCCGTCGCGTCATGCTGCTGGATGCTGACCTGGGCCTGGCGAACGTCGACGTTCTGCTGGGACTGACGCCCAAACATACCCTGGCCGATGTGATCGAAGGCCGCTGTGAGCTGCGCGACGTACTGTTGCAAGGCCCCGGCGGGATTCGCATCGTGCCGGCCGCTTCCGGCACCCAGAGCATGGTGCACCTGAGCCCGGCGCAGCATGCCGGCCTGATTCAGGCGTTCAGTGACATCGGCGACAACCTCGACGTGCTGGTGATCGACACCGCCGCCGGGATCGGCGAATCCGTGGTCAGCTTCGTGCGCGCAGCCCAGGAAGTATTGCTGGTGGTGTGCGATGAACCCACCTCGATCACCGACGCCTACGCCCTGATCAAACTGCTCAACCGCGACTACGGCATGAACCGCTTCCGCGTGCTGGCCAACATGGCCCAAAGCCCGCAGGAAGGGCGGAATCTGTTCGCCAAGTTGACCAAGGTCACAGATCGCTTCCTCGATGTCGCCTTACAATACGTTGGCGCAGTTCCTTACGACGAGTGCGTACGCAAGGCCGTGCAAAAGCAGCGTGCGGTCTATGAAGCGTTCCCTCGTTCGAAGTGCGCATTGGCGTTCAAGGCTATTGCCCAGAAGGTCGATACCTGGCCGTTGCCTGCCAATCCTCGGGGGCATCTGGAGTTTTTCGTCGAGCGATTGGTGCATCAGACGAGCGCAGGACCGGTGCTATGACAGCCAGCGGCTACAACCTTTACAAGAAGTCGGCACGTGACAGTCAGGTCGAATTGATCGAGCGCTATGCGCCTCTGGTCAAGCGCATTGCCTATCACTTGCTGGCGCGCTTGCCTGCCAGCGTCCAGGTCGAAGACTTGATCCAGGCGGGGATGATCGGCCTCCTCGAAGTGTCGACTAAATACGACGCGAGCAAGGGCGCGAGTTTCGAGACCTACGCGGGGATTCGTATCCGTGGGGCCATGCTCGATGAAGTGCGTAAAGGTGATTGGGCGCCGCGTTCGGTACACCGCAACACGCGGATGGTGAGTGACGCAATTCGCTCAATTGAAGCAAAAACCGGTCGCGACGCTAAAGATCACGAAGTTGCGGCCGAACTCCAATTGAGTCTCGACGATTATTACGGGATTTTGAACGATACCTTGGGCAGCCGCCTGTTCAGTTTCGACGACCTTTTGCAGGACGGCGAACATGAAGGGCTGCACGAGGACGGCGCGAGTGCTCATCTCGAACCGTCACGCGATCTGGAAGATGAACGCTTCCAGCGTGCGCTGGCGGACGCGATTGCCAATTTGCCGGAGCGTGAGCGACTGGTGTTGGCGCTGTACTACGACGAAGAGCTGAACCTCAAGGAAATCGGTGAGGTCCTGGGTGTCAGCGAATCGCGGGTCAGCCAGTTACACAGCCAGTGCGCGGCCCGCTTGCGGGGGCGTTTGGGAGAGTGGCGAGCGCGCTGACAGGCAGTGTGGGGACACTGCGAACGATACCGTCCGGGCTCTGCGCCCGGACGGGCTTGGCCCGTGGTGCGCCCCCGGTAGTCCTTTTTGTGTAACGCCTGTTGATTGATATGGCGCGCCCAGGTGCTGGGCGCGTTTAAGACTGCTTGGAGGTCGAATTGGACAAGAACATGAAAATCCTCATCGTTGATGACTTCTCAACGATGCGGCGGATCATAAAAAACCTGTTGCGTGACCTTGGGTTCACTAACACGGTCGAGGCGGATGACGGCATTACGGCGATTCCGATCCTCAACAGCGGGAGCATCGACTTTCTGGTAACAGACTGGAACATGCCGGGCATGACCGGTATCGATCTGCTGCGCCACGTGCGCGCTGATGAAAAACTGCGCAGCCTGCCTGTGCTGATGGTGACCGCTGAAGCCAAGCGTGAACAGATCATCGAAGCCGCCCAAGCCGGGGTTAACGGCTACGTGGTCAAGCCATTCACTGCACTGGCCTTGAAAGAGAAGATCGAAAAGATCTTCGAACGCATCGGTCATTGATGCTGCCACGGGGGAGCTATGGAGCATAAAGAATCATCGCAGGCCGACTTTGAGTCGACCCTGAAAAAACATGCTCACCAACTTGTCGAAAGCCTTGAAAAAGGCCAGTTCGGTGACGCGGTGCAGTTAATCCATGAGCTCAACCAGACCCGTGACCGCGGCCTGTACCAGGAAGTGGGCAAGCTCACGCGTGAGTTGCACAGTGCGATTGTCAATTTTCAGATTGACCCGCACATGCCCCAGGCCGAAGAAATCTCGCAGATCACGGATGCCACCGAACGCCTGTCCTATGTGGTCAGGCTGACTGAGGCGGCGGCCAACCGCACCATGGACCTGGTGGAAAACGCCACGCCTCTGGTCAACGGTATGGCCAGTGAAGCCAAGGCCCTGAGCACTGACTGGGGCCGGTTCATGCGTCGGGAAGTGGGCGCTGAAGAGTTTCGTGAACTGGCGCGTCGGGTCGAGGGCTTTTTGTCCCGCAGCGAGCAGGAAAACCGCACGGTTTCCAGCAACCTGAATGACATTCTGCTGGCCCAGGACTACCAGGACCTCACCGGTCAGGTGATCAAGCGCGTGACCCAACTGGTCACCGAAGTGGAAAGCAACCTGCTCAAACTGGTGTTGATGGCGGGCCAGGTCGACCGGTTTGCCGGCATCGAACATGACCGCGAAGCGATCCTTTCTGAAAAAGATCCACAAAAACACCTCGCCAAGGGTGAAGGTCCGCAGATTCATGCCGATAAACGTGAAGACGTTGTATCCGGGCAAGACGACGTAGACGATTTGCTGTCCAGTTTAGGCTTCTAAGGAGCACACCCATGAGCTTCGGCGCCGATGAAGAAATCCTTCAGGATTTCCTTGTAGAGGCCGGCGAAATTTTAGAGCAACTGTCCGAACAACTGGTCGAGCTGGAAAGCCGACCGGATGATGCGAACCTGCTCAATGCAATTTTTCGCGGTTTTCACACTGTAAAAGGGGGCGCCGGCTTCCTCCAGCTCCACGAGCTGGTGGAGTGCTGTCACATCGCCGAGAACGTGTTCGACATCCTGCGCAAGGGTGAGCGACACGTCGACTCGGAACTGATGGACGTGATCCTGGAAGCGCTGGACGCGGTCAACGGCATGTTCAGTGAAGTGCGCGAACGTGCACCGATCACGGCCGCCACTCCGGAACTGCTGGCCGCCCTGGCGCGCCTGGCGGAACCTGCGGCCAACGCGCCGGTGGTCGAAGCGGTGGCTGAGCCTGTCGCCGAGCCTGCGGGCGACGTGACCGACAGCGAATTTGAACAACTGCTGGACTCGCTGAACGCCGTCAAGGCCGAAGCCGAGGCTCCGCCGGCCAATGCGCCGGCCATGGTGCCAACCACTGAAGACATCACTGACGCCGAGTTCGAGTCGTTGCTCGACCAGTTGCACGGCAAGGGTCAGTTTGCCCCGGACGCGGTGGCCGCAGCGCCAGCGCCTACGGAAGCCGCGGCGCCTGCCAGCAACGAAATCACCGACGACGAATTTGAAGCGCTGCTGGACCAGTTGCATGGCAAAGGCTCGTTTGCTGCCGATGCACTGCCGGAAGTCGCCGCAACCGCCGCCGCACCTGCAGCACCTGCTGCTACTGCAGCCGCTGCACCGGCTGCCGATGGACTGATCTCCGATCACGAATTCGAAGCCCTGCTGGATGAACTGCACGGTAAGGGCAAGTTCACCGAAGTGGTCGGCGCTGCTGCACCGGCTGCTACAGCTGCCGCTGCGGTGACAACGCCAGCCCCGGTGGCCGCCAAGGCCGCTGCACCAGTGGCTGCCAAACCTGCACCGGCCCCGACACCCGCGCGTGCCGCTGCTGCTCCGGCCGCAGACAAGCAACCGGCCAGTGAAGCCGAAACCACCGTGCGGGTTGATACCGCGCGCCTGGACGACATCATGAACATGGTCGGCGAACTGGTGCTGGTGCGTAACCGCCTGGTGCGACTGGGCCTGAACAGCGGCGATGAGGCCATGCAAAAGGCCGTGTCGAACCTCGACGTGGTCACCGCCGACCTGCAAACCGCCGTCATGAAGACCCGGATGCAGCCGATCAAGAAAGTCTTCGGCCGCTTCCCGCGCCTGGTTCGCGACCTGGCACGCCAGCTCAAGAAAGAGATCAACCTGGAACTGGTGGGTGAAGAAACCGACCTCGACAAAAACCTTGTCGAGGCCCTGGCCGACCCGCTGGTCCACTTGGTGCGCAACGCGGTCGACCACGGTGTCGAGACGCCGGAAGAGCGCGAAGCCTCGGGCAAAAACCGCCAGGGCAAAGTGATCCTGGCGGCCGAACAGGAAGGCGACCATATCCTGCTGTCGATCACCGACGACGGCAAAGGCATGGACCCCACGATACTGCGCAACATTGCGGTCAAGCGTGGCGTGATGGACAAGGACGCCGCCGACCGCCTCACCGACACCGAGTGCTACAACCTGATCTTCGCCCCGGGCTTCTCCACCAAGACCGAGATTTCCGACGTGTCGGGCCGTGGCGTGGGCATGGACGTGGTGAAGACCAAGATCAGCCAGCTCAACGGTTCGATCAACATCTACTCGACCAAGGGCCAGGGCTCGAAGATCGTCATCAAGGTGCCGTTGACCCTGGCGATCATGCCGACCCTGATGGTGATGCTGGGCAACCAGGCGTTCGCCTTCCCGCTGGTCAACGTCAACGAAATCTTCCACCTCGACCTGTCGCGCACCAACGTGGTGGACGGCCAGGAAGTGGTGATCGTGCGCGACAAGGCGCTGCCACTGTTCTACCTCAAGCGCTGGCTGGTGGCTTCGGCCAAGCATGAAGAGCAGCGCGAAGGCCATGTGGTGATTCTTTCCGTGGGCACCCAGCGTATCGGCTTTGTGGTCGATCAGCTGGTGGGCCAGGAAGAAGTGGTCATCAAGCCTTTGGGCAAAATGCTGCAGGGAACCCCGGGCATGTCGGGTGCGACCATTACCGGTGACGGTCGGATCGCGCTGATTCTGGATGTTCCGAGCATGCTCAAGCGTTACGCCGCACGGCGTATTTGATTCGGCCCGGGCAGGGCGGTTGTCCCTCGCCCGGCCTAACGGAGTGTTTATGGTAGTCAAGGTCCTGGTGGTGGACGATTCAGGTTTCTTCCGCCGCCGCGTCTCGGAAATTCTTTCATCGGATTCCAATATCCAGGTGGTCGGCACGGCCACCAACGGCAAAGAGGCGATCGATCAGGCCATGGCCCTCAAGCCAGACGTGATCACCATGGACTACGAGATGCCGATGATGGACGGCATCACGGCGGTGCGGCACATCATGCAGCGCTGCCCGACTCCGGTGTTGATGTTCTCCTCGCTGACCCACGAAGGCGCCCGGGTCACCCTGGATGCGCTGGACGCCGGCGCGGTGGACTTCCTGCCGAAGAATTTCGAAGACATCTCGCGCAATCCCGAGAAGGTCAAACAGATGCTTTGCGAGAAGGTGCACAGCATCTCCCGCAGTAACCGACGCAGCCTGTTCAGTGCACCGGCGCCGGCACCTGTTACACCGCCACCGGCAGCCCCGAGCACCTTTGGTCGCCCGGCGCCTGCGCCGGTTGCGCGCCCGGCCGCAGCCCCTGTGCGTACGGCTGCGCCCGCCGCGCATTCGCCTGCTCCCAAGCGCAAGGCCTACAAGCTGGTGGCCATCGGCACCTCCACCGGCGGCCCGGTTGCCTTGCAGCGGGTGTTGACCCAGCTGCCGGCCAACTTCCCGGCGCCGATCGTGTTGATCCAGCACATGCCGGCTGCGTTCACCAAGGCCTTCGCCGAGCGCCTGGACAAGTTGTGCCGCATCAGCGTCAAGGAAGCCGAGGATGGCGACATCCTGCGCCCGGGCCTCGCGCTGCTGGCCCCTGGCGGCAAGCAGATGATGGTCGATGGTCGTGGTGCGATCAAAATCCTGCCGGGTGACGAGCGCCTGAACTACAAACCGTGTGTGGATATCACCTTCGGTTCCGCCGCCAAGTCCTACGGCGACAAAGTTCTGGCGGTGGTATTGACCGGCATGGGCGCCGACGGCCGCGAAGGCGCACGCCTGCTCAAGCAGGGCGGCAGCGCGATCTGGGCCCAGGATGAAGCCAGCTGCGTGATCTATGGCATGCCCATGGCCATCGTCAAAGCTGACCTGGCCGACGCCGTCTACAGCCTGGACGACATCGGCAAGCATCTGGTGGAGGCCTGCCTGTAATGGATGTATTGAGCCTGATTGGCATCATCATGGCGTTTGTCGCGATTATCGGCGGCAACTACCTCGAAGGCGGCCATCTGGGTGCCCTGGCCAACGGCCCGGCAGCGTTGATTGTGATCGGCGGCACGGTGGGCGCAGCCTTGCTGCAATCGCCCATGAGTTCGTTCAAACGCGCGATGCAGATCCTTATCTGGATTATTTTCCCGCCGCGTGTCGACCTGCCGGGCGGCGTCGACCGCGTGGTCAACTGGAGCCTCACGGCGCGCAAGGAAGGCCTGCTGGGCCTGGAAGGCGTGGCCGATGCCGAGCCCGACAGCTACGCACGCAAAGGCCTGCAGTTGCTGGTGGACGGCGCTGAGCCGGAAGCGATTCGCAGCATCCTGGAAGTGGATTTCTACACCCAGGAAAGCCGCGACATCAACGCGGCCAAAGTCTTTGAAAGCATGGGCGGCTATGCGCCGACCATCGGCATCATCGGCGCGGTGATGGGCTTGATCCACGTGATGGGCAACCTGGCCGATCCGTCGCAACTGGGTAGCGGGATCGCCGTGGCGTTCGTCGCTACCATCTACGGCGTGGCCAGTGCCAACCTTGTGTTGTTGCCGGTGGCCAGCAAGCTCAAGTCGATCGCCATGCGCCAGTCGCGTTATCGCGAGATGTTGCTGGAGGGCATCCTCTCGATTGCCGAGGGTGAAAACCCGCGCTCCATCGAATTGAAGCTCCAGGGCTTCATGGATTGATGGGAGGTATTTGTTGTGAGCCGTCGCCGCCGCGAGCCTGAAGAACACGTCAACCATGAACGCTGGCTGGTGTCCTACGCCGACTTCATTACGCTGTTGTTCGCGTTTTTTGTGGTGATGTACTCCATTTCCTCAATCAACGAAGGCAAGTACAAAGTCATTTCCCAGGCGCTGATCGGTGTGTTCAACGACGCTGACCGCGCCCTCAAGCCGATTCCCATCGGCGAAGAACGCCCCAAGACCGTGACCCCGGCCAAGCCGCTGGTCAATGACAGCGATGAAACCGCCGCCGGCATCGGTGGCACCAGTGACCCGCTGAAAAGCATCGCCGATAACATCAGTGCAGCCTTTGGCGACTTGATCAGCTCCAACCAGATGACCGTGCGCGGCAATGAGTTGTGGGTGGAAATCGAGCTGAATTCCAGCCTGCTGTTCGCCAGCGCCGATGCGATGCCCAGCGACCAGGCGTTCACCATCATCGACAAGGTGGCGGCGATCCTGAAGCCGTTTGAGAACCCGGTACACGTTGAAGGGTTTACCGACAACTTGCCGATCAGCACGGCGCAATATCCGACCAACTGGGAGCTGTCTTCGGCCCGCGCGGCGAGTATTGTGCGGATGCTGGCGATGCAGGGCGTGAACCCCGGGCGCCTGGCGTCGGTGGGGTATGGCGAGTTCCAGCCGGTGGCCAATAACGCCACGGCGGAAGGCCGCGCGCGCAATCGTCGGGTGGTGTTGGTGGTGTCGCGCAACCTGGATGTGCGCCGCAGCCTGACCGGTACCGGCACCGCCAATGCAACACCGGATGCCGCCTTGAAGCGGGCTGGCACACAAACTGCACCAGCGCCCGTAAAGGCGCCGGTTCGCGGGAGTGCCGTCAATTCTCCGTCACCGGCTCTATAACCCCATGCAATTTCTCGGTCGAGCCTGTGCCTGCCGGGAGGAACAATCAGAATGAGAGTCTGGGCAGTTGCCAATCAAAAGGGTGGTGTCGGTAAAACCACCACTTCCATCGCCTTGGCCGGCTTGCTGGCAGAGGCCGGCAAGCGTGTGGTCGTGGTCGACCTGGACCCCCACGGCTCCATGACCAGCTATTTCGGCTACGACCCGGATGCCCTGGAGCACAGTTGCTATGACCTGTTCCTGCACAAGGGCAGCGTGCCGACCGATTTGCCGGGCCAACTGTTGCTGCCTACCAGCAATGAAAAGATCTCGCTGTTGCCGTCCAGTACCGCCCTGGCCACCCTTGAGCGTCAGTCGCCGGGGCAGAGCGGCCTGGGCCTGGTGATCGCCAAGACCCTGGCGCAGCTGTGGCAGGACTTCGACTACGCGATCATCGACAGCCCGCCGTTGCTCGGCGTGTTGATGGTCAACGCCCTGGCCGCCAGCCAACAGCTGGTGATCCCGGTGCAGACCGAGCACCTGGCCGTCAAAGGCCTGGAACGCATGGTCAGCACCCTGGCAATGATCAACCGCTCGCGCAAACAGGCGTTGCCGTTCAGCATCGTGCCGACCCTGTTTGACCGCCGTACCCAGGCCTCCCTCGGCACCCTGCGGGTATTGCGCGACGCTTATCCGGACACCATCTGGCAAGGCTACATCCCGGTGGACACGCGCCTGCGGGATGCGAGCCGGGCAGGGCTGACGCCATCGCAGTTCGACGGCAAGAGCCGTGGGGTGCTGGCGTATCGGGCGTTGCTCAAGCACCTGTTGTCCCAGCAACTTGTGGCGCAGGTGGCGTGATGATCATAAACAGCCCTGTAGGAGCCTGGCTTGCCAGCGATGCAGACGCCGCGGTTTTTCTGACAAAACCGGCTCTCGATTCAAGTCCGGACACTTACAGGCCGATAACCTCTGAATACAGGGTTGGTGGGGCTTGCGCGTGGGCATACAGATGAACCGTCCCGTTGATTTCAAGACCCGGCCGCAGCTGGCGCTGGAGTCCTACCTGGACGCCTTGCTCCAGGACGCGACCGAGGAAATACCGGAACCGATTCTGATCCTCGATGAAGTCATCGAGCCAACACCCGCGGCCCTGGACGAGTTTCAACTGGCGGTCCTGGAAGAGCAGGCCCGTGATGCGTTGGTGGTTCCCTTAGCCGTTCCGGAAACGGTGGCTGTGCCCGAGCCTGTTAAGCCTGTTACGCCTGTGGTGATCGCGCCGGTGGTTGAGGTTCACCTCCCGCCGAGCATCACCCCGCCGCCGGTGCAGGGCGATGGTCGCCCGGTATGGGCCGCAGAACCGTTCGAATGCTTGCTGTTCGACGTCGCCGGGCTGACCCTGGCAGTGCCGCTGGTGTGCCTGGGGTCGATCTACTCCCTGGAAGGCCAGGAGTTGACGCCGTTGTTTGGCCAGCCGGAATGGTTCCTCGGGATCCTGCCGAGCCAGCAGGGCAACTTGAAGGTATTGGACACCGCGCGTTGGGTCATGCCCGACCGCTATCGGGATGATTTCCGCCAGGGCCTGCAATACGTTATTTCGGTCCAGGGCTACGAGTGGGGGCTGGCAGTGCATCAGGTCAGCCGTTCATTGCGCCTGGACCCGAACGAAATCAAATGGCGCAGCCACCGGGGCCAGCGGCCATGGCTGGCGGGCACCGTGATCGAACACATGTGCGCGTTGCTGGATGTCGCCGAACTGGCGGAGCTGATTGCCAGCGGTGCGGTAAAAGCCATGCCGCTCAACAAACGCACTTGATAACAAGCAGCAGTGCTACGGCGCTGCCCAAGAACACACACCGTAACCAACGGTATTTGAAGGGGTCTGGAGTATGAACAAGTCAGTGTCCGCACAAGGTCTGGTGGATGATCCAATCCTGCAATGGGTCACCTTCAAGCTGGACAACGAGTCCTACGGCATCAACGTGATGCGTGTGCAGGAAGTGCTGCGCTACACCGAAATCGCTCCGGTGCCGGGTGCCCCAAGCTACGTGCTGGGCATCATCAACCTGCGCGGCAACGTGGTGACCGTGATCGACACTCGCCAGCGTTTTGGCCTGGTGCCGACCGAAGTCAACGACAACACCCGCATCGTGATCATCGAAGCCGACAAGCAAGTGGTCGGGATCATGGTCGACAGCGTGGCGGAAGTGGTTTACCTGCGCCAATCTGAAGTCGAGACCGCGCCGAACGTCGGCAACGAAGAATCGGCCAAGTTCATCCAGGGTGTCTGCAACAAGAACGGCGAACTGCTGATTCTGGTTGAGCTGGACAAGATGATGAGCGAAGAAGAATGGCAGGATCTGGAGAATATCTGATTGTTCCTTGAGGTAGCGGTGATCGTCCTGGCCATCCTGTGGGCCGGGACTTTGGGCTTTCTGCTGCGCTACGTGCGCCAGCAACGGGAATTGGCTGCTCGACAGGTCGAGCGCGACGCTGCGCGCGACCGGCGAATCCTGGAGCTGGCCAAGCGGGTCGACCACTTCCAGCAAAGCGCGGTGCGTGTGGGGGATGAAGTGCACGAACTGCGTGCGGTGCTGGCGCCGTTGCCGGACAAGCTGTCGGCGCTCGAGCAGCGTGACCCGTCGAGCCTCTCATTCGCCCAGGCGGCGAAGCTGGTGGGCATGGGCGCGACGGTGGATGAGCTGACGCAGTCCTGCGGGTTGACCCAGGCTGAAGCGCAGTTGATGAGCCGGTTGCACAAGGACAACTGAAGGTTACGAGCGGCAAGCAGGTTGGCTTGTCGCTTATAGCTGATGCCGATTGCTCAGCCATTCGGCCATGGTCGAGTCTTCCAGCGCATATTCACCACGGTTGGCTTTCCAGACCAACTCCTTCTCCCGCAGCACTTCCAGTGCTTTCTGCACGTTTGGGGTGCTGGCGTTCGGCTCGACCTGGGCCTGCTCCAGTTTGCGGTTCACATCCTGGAAGGTTTTTTCCGCAAAAGGCGAAAACGCTTGCTTGCCCAGGGTTCGTTCGCCCATCACTTCGAGTACCGCCTGTTGCAGGGGGGAAAGGTCGTTGTAGGCGCTCTCGTAGTCGCTCCAGATTCCGGCCTGGTGATTCAGTGCTCCCGTCCTCAGCAGCTCGCCAAGATTGCTGGCCTCGCCAAGACCCACGCTCACTTCGGTCAATAGCTTGTTGAGCATTTCCGGGCGCCGGCCGACGAGCTGGAACGCATAGTCCATATCTTCGAGGTTGAACTGGTTGGTTGCGGCCAGGCGCTGGTTCCACAGGTCCGTCACGAACTCCACAAAGTCCCGGCTCAGCAGTGGGAACGGCGTGATGTGGGCGCCAAAGAACGGTTGTTTGCTCTTGAGTACCAGGTTGGCCAGTTTGTCCCGGCTGGACCCGGTGAAGACCAGGCGCAGGCCATCGGTGGTGCTGCTGCCGTTGAGATGATCTCGCGCTGCCTTGAGGGCGAACATTGCGTTCACCCCACCTTCGCTGTTGAGGGCGTGCTGGGCTTCGTCGACGATCAGCACGATCATTTGCCCCGAGACCTGATGCAGCACGTCCAGGGCGTGGCTGAGCGTGGTGCCGGCGGGCAGTTGAGGCTTGGTGAAATCCCAGCTCAAGGTGCGCAGCAGGCTGATCTTCTCGATACCGGCTTTCTTGGCCGCCTTGCTCACCGCGCTTTCGAACTCGCCCAGGGCTTTGCCGATGGCGCCGGAGATCAGCTCGGCGGGGTCGATTTCGCGGTTCATCCAGAGGTCCACGTAAACCGGCAGCCAGCCTCGGGTCTTGCATTCGGGGATGAGGTCGTTGCGCAGGAAAGTACTTTTGCCCGTGCGACGGGGTGCCGCGAGGAACATGCCGGAGCTGTAATCGGCAAATGACTCGCCCGCCAAATCACGGGCGAGCGCTTCGGCGAGTAGCTTTCGACTGAGGATTGGGCGGGTGGGGCTCATAGGTTTTATCCTGAACTATCGAGTTCGAGATAATCTATACCTTGAAAGATATAATTGCTATACATCAGCGGCTGCGGCTTCCGCTAGAGCGTGTTGCTTCTCTTCGGGCACGGATAGCGCTCGGTAATTGCGCCCCTCACCAGCCGGGTCGTGCCACTTCGCTCTGCCGCAGGGTATTTCTTGCTGTACTCCAGAACCATCTCTACCAAATGCCCTGGCTCCAGGTTTTCCGGCTGGCAAAGGCGGCGGTTTCTGCGGGTGAATTCATCTTTGTATTCCAGCGTCCTCAGCACGCCCGTGGTGATGCCGAGGCAATAGGCGGCCTGGTAGGACGGTGGTGCATCCGGCGATTGCTTCTTGGCTTCGCGACAGGCCGTGAGGTAGTCATGGGCCTCGTTGCTGGCCGTTGCCGTCAGGGAAAACACACAAAGACTCAGTGCTGTCAGGATTGAAGTCCGTTTCAACTGCCGCGCTCCGGGATTAGGGGGTCGCGACAGATTAATCCGCCGTTGTTACGGCTTAATGTGAGCCAATCAAGTGTGGGAGCGGGCTTGCTCGCGAAAGCGCTGGATCAGTCTCAGATGTATTGACTGATACGCTGCATTCGCGAGCAAGCCCGCTCCCACATTAATAATCGTCGCCTCTTTCCGTCACATCCCGCTCCACCGGCCCCGCGTCCGGGTCATATCCCACCGGGAACTTGCCCTTCAGCGTCCAGGCGAACGCGATGATCTCGGCGACGGTGCGGTACAGCTCTTCCGGGATACTGTCCCCCAACTCCATGCGCGCCAGTAATTTGACCAGCTCGGCATTTTCGTAGATCGGGACTTCGTTTTCCCGGGCCAGCTTGAGGATGGCTTCGGCCAGGGCGTCGTCGCCCTTGGCTGTCAGGGTCGGTGCTTGTTGCCCGTCGTATTTGAGAGCAATGGCCTGGCGGGGCGGGTTGGGATTTTTCATGCGGTTTCATCCACCCAGCGTTGTTCCAGTCCGGTCTTCGGGCCACGCGGCGGGGTGCCGAGGTGGCAGTCCAGGTCGCCGACGTTGAGTCCCGACGACACCAGACGCTCGCGCAGGCTGCCCAGGTGGCTTTCGATCAGGCTGGCGGTGAACGGACGGGTCGCCCACAGCTGGCTCGACAGTTTGCCCTGGCTCAGTTGCGCCTGGACCTGCAACGGGCCCAGGGGCTCCATGTCGAGGGCCATTTCCACGCGCCAGAGCATTTGCTTGGGGTCCTTGCTGTCCTTGCGTTCCGGCTGATCCTTGTCGGGGGCGGGTTCTTCACGCTGGAACTTGACCTGCAATGGCACGATGTCCTGCAAGGTACGCATCGGGATTTCCAACTGCCAGGTGGTCAAGAGCTTGCCATCGGCGGTGGTGCCGGTTTGTTCCAGGCTCGACAACTGATGGCTTTGCAGCCGGGAAATGGCGCCGGCGGCCAGGCGCAGCAGGTTTTCCAGGTCGCTCTCACCTTCCAGGCGTTGCATCAGCCGATCCGGCAGCGGAAAGCCTGCGGGCGCTTGGCGGGCGCCGACCTGGCCGAGGGTGCCCAACGGGCTGCGCACGAAGCTGGGCAGCAGTTGCGCCAGGGTGTTGGACGCCAGGATCGCATTGAGATTGGTGTTGGCGGGCAGGGCCGGCAGCAGGTCGGCGACGAAGCGCAGCAGGGCACCTTTCATGTCTAGTGGCGGTATCTGCGGGTTTTGCCCGGCGAGCAGCTTGGCTTCCAGGAATGTGCCGCTGTTCTGGATCAGTTGCGCCAGTACCTTCGGATTACTGGCTTGGGCCAGGTCGGGCAGGCTCGCCAGCAATCGCTCGGCGGCGGCACGCAAATCGACCGAGGTGCTGTCGCTGCTGGTCGCCGGCAGGCTTTGCAGCGCGGTGAACACCACGTCCAGCGAGCCCTGGCGGCTTTGTTGGGTGGAGAGTTGCTGGGCCACGGCCAGTTGATCCTGGCGCCCGCTCAGGGGCACAAAGCTCAAGGTCTGGGCGCTTTGCACCACGGCGCTGAGCAAGCTGCCGATGCGCAGCGGCTGCGGGCTTTCGATGGTCAGGGTCGCGCCGCTGAGGACGTTATTGAGCACCGACACCAGCGAGCGATACACCACCGGCTGGTTGGCACCCTGTGGCAGCGCCTGGGTGGTCAGCACCTTGCCTTGCAGCAGGGTGCCCACCGGCAGTTGGGTGGTGTCGATGCGAGTCAGCGCAGCGACGCTGGAACTCAACGCCTGCTGAAGGCTGATGGACAAATTGCCCGAAGGGGTCTGGCTGACTTCCACCTGGGCGCCCAGCGGCAGCGGCTGGCTGCTGCTGGCCTGCACCAGGGTTTGCCGGCCGCCTTCCAGGGTCAGCTTGAGCAGCAACTGAAACGCATCGCCGCCTTGTTTCAGTGCCAGCACCTCGGCATTCACGGTTTTTCCGGGGTCAATCAGGCCGGTCTGCGGCTCCAGCAGTTTCAGCAGCTCACCCGTCGCGGGCGCGGGCGCAGGCCCGGCCGGCAGCGTCGGAGGAAGCGTGGGAAGATTGATCTCACCGGTCATCGTGCGCGCCGTCTCAAGGGAAATTGCCCTCTTTAGAGTAGGGCATCACATGTATAATGCCGCCCGTCTTCAAAGAGAGCGTTAAAAACAACACAACTGATTGATCCAGCTCTCTAAAAACGGTCGCCAAAGCAGTTAATGTGCATCTCTTTAACGGCCGTTCCACCGCCGACTTGAACCGTAAAGGCCCGCGATCTCTTGACCAGCCCTCTTCTAGAAGCCGTAGCGCTCGCCTGTGAACGTGACCTGCGGATGCTGTTCGAACACCTCGAACTGCGTCTGGCGGGCGGCGACATGGTGCAGGTCAGCGGCCCCAACGGCAGCGGCAAGACCAGCCTGTTGCGCCTGTTGGCCGGCCTGATGCAGCCGACGGCGGGGGAAGTGCGGCTCAACGGTAAACCGTTGCACGAGCAACGCACCGAGCTGGCGCGCAACCTGATCTGGATCGGCCACGCCGCCGGGATCAAGGATGTGCTCACCGCCGAAGAAAACCTCAGCTGGCTCAGCGCTCTGCATCATCCCGCGAGCCGCGACGCGATCTGGCAGGCCCTCGCTGCCGTTGGCCTGAAGGGTTTCGAAGACGTTCCCTGCCACACCCTGTCCGCCGGCCAGCAGCGCCGCGTGGCCCTGGCCCGTTTGTATCTGGACGGCCCGCCGCTATGGATTCTCGACGAACCCTTCACCGCCCTCGACAAACAAGGCGTCGCCCATTTGGAAGAACACCTTGCCGCGCACTGCGAGCAGGGCGGCATGGTGGTCCTGACCACTCACCACACCTTGACGCGCATGCCTGCCGGTTACCGCGACCTCGACCTGGGCCGGTGGTCGGTATGAGTGTTTTTGCCCTGTTGGTCGCCCGCGAAGCGCGGTTACTCTGTCGCCGCCCGGCCGAACTGGCCAACCCGCTGGTGTTCTTCGCGATTGTGATCGCGCTGTTCCCGTTGGCGGTGGGCCCCGAGACTAAACTGTTGCAAACCTTGTCTCCGGGACTGGTCTGGGTGGCGGCGCTTTTGTCGGTCCTGCTCTCGCTGGACGGGCTGTTTCGCAGTGATTTTGAAGATGGTTCCCTTGAGCAGTGGGTCCTTTCGTCGCACCCCCTGCCACTTCTGGTCTTGGCCAAGGTACTGGCACACTGGGCGTTTTCCGGCCTGGCGCTGGTATTGCTCGCGCCGTTGCTGGCGATGATGCTGGGATTACCGACCGAGTGCCTGCCGGTGTTGCTCCTGTCATTATTGCTGGGTACGCCGGTGCTCAGTTTGTTGGGCGCCGTAGGTGCGGCGCTGACGGTCGGCTTGAAACGCGGCGGCCTGTTGTTGGCCCTGCTGATTTTGCCTTTGTATATCCCGGTGTTGATCCTGGGCAGCGGCGCTTTGCAAGCCGCGCTCCAGGGCATGCCGGCGACCGGTTACCTCCTGTGGCTTGGCAGCCTGGCCGCCCTGGCGGTAACCCTGACACCCTTTGCTATAGCGGCTGGCCTGAAGATCAGCGTCGGCGAATAATGAGGTCTGGTTAAGGGATATAACCTTAACCAGTAAAGACCCTAAGCTTCTCGCAACGACGAGAAGCAACCGTGATGGAAACAGCATGAACTGGACCTGGTTTCACAAGCTCGGCTCGCCCAAATGGTTTTACGGCATCAGTGGCAAACTGCTGCCGTGGTTGAGCATCGCCGCCGTATTGCTGATCGGCATCGGCCTGGTCTGGGGCCTGGCCTTCGCGCCGCCGGACTACCAGCAAGGCAACAGCTTTCGCATCATCTATATCCATGTTCCCGCCGCGATGCTGGCCCAGTCCTGCTACGTGATGCTGGCGGTGTGCGGCGTCGTCGGCTTGGTGTGGAAGATGAAGCTGGCGGACGTGGCCTTGCAATGCGCCGCGCCCATCGGTGCCTGGATGACCGCCGTGGCGCTGGTCACCGGCGCGATCTGGGGCAAGCCGACCTGGGGTTCGTGGTGGGTCTGGGACGCGCGCCTCACCTCCATGTTGATCCTGCTGTTCCTGTATTTCGGCCTGATCGCCCTGGGCAACGCCATCAGCAACCGTGACAGCGCCGCCAAGGCCTGCGCGGTGCTGGCGATTGTCGGCGTGATCAACATCCCGATCATCAAATACTCGGTGGAGTGGTGGAACACCCTGCACCAGGGCGCCACCTTCACCCTCACCGAAAAGCCGGCAATGCCCGTGGAAATGTGGGCGCCGCTGCTGCTGATGGTGCTGGGGTTCTACTGCTTCTTCGGCGCCGTGCTGCTGCTGCGCATGCGCCTCGAAGTGCTCAAGCGTGAAGCCCGCACCAGTTGGGTCAAGGCCGAAGTGCAAAACAGCCTGGGAGCCCGTGGATGAGCTTCAACTCTTTCAGTGATTTTCTCGCCATGGGCCATCACGCCCTGTATGTCTGGACGGCCTATGGCATCTGCCTGGCGGTGCTGGCCCTCAACGTCGCCGCGCCGATCCTGGCCCGCAAGCGTTACCTGCAACAAGAGGCGCGTCGTTTGCGCCGGGAGACCGAAAAGTGAATCCGCTGCGTAGAAAGCGTCTGTTGATCATCCTGGCCATCATGGCCGGTGTCGGCATTGCCGTGACCCTGGCCCTGAGTGCCCTGCGGGAGAACATCAACCTGTTCTACACCCCGACCCAGATCGCCAACGGCGAAGCGCCGCTGGACACGCGAATCCGCGCCGGTGGCATGGTCGAGAAGGGCTCGCTGCAACGTTCCGGGGACTCCCTGGACGTGAAATTCATCGTCACCGACTTCAACAAATCCGTGACCATCACCTACCGCGGCATCCTCCCGGACCTGTTCCGCGAAGGGCAGGGCATCGTCGCCCTCGGCAAGCTCAACGCCGACGGCGTGGTAGTGGCCGACGAAGTGCTGGCCAAGCACGATGAAAAATACATGCCGCCGGAAGTCACCAAGGCCCTCAAAGACAGCGGCCAATCCGCCCCGACCCCTGCCAAGGAGGGCTAAGTCATGACGTCCGCATTGTTTATTCCAGAGCTGGGCCAGTTGGCGATGATCCTCGCCCTGTGCTTCGCCATCGTCCAGGCCGTGGTCCCGTTGCTGGGTGCCTGGCGCGGTGACCGCCTGTGGATGAGCCTGGCCCAGCCGGCTGCCTGGGGCCAGTTCGCCTTTCTGGTGTTCGCCTTCAGTTGCCTGACCTACGCCTTCATGACCGACGACTTTTCCGTCGCCTATGTCGCCAACAACTCCAACAGCGCCTTGCCCTGGTACTACAAGTTCAGTGCCGTGTGGGGTGCCCACGAAGGTTCGTTGCTGCTGTGGGCGTTGATCCTCGGCGGCTGGACCTTTGCTGTCTCGATCTTCTCCCGCCAACTGCCGCAAGTCATGCTGGCCCGGGTGCTGGCGGTGATGGGCATGATCAGCATCGGCTTCCTGCTGTTCCTGATCATGACTTCCAACCCGTTCACCCGCATCCTGCCGCAGATCCCGGTAGACGGTCACGACCTCAACCCGCTGCTGCAAGACATCGGCCTGATCGTGCACCCGCCGATGCTCTACATGGGCTACGTCGGGTTCTCGGTCGCCTTCGCCTTTGCCATCGCCGCCTTGCTCGGCGGACGCCTCGATGCGGCCTGGGCGCGCTGGTCGCGGCCATGGACCATCGTCGCTTGGGCGTTCCTCGGCATCGGCATCACCCTGGGCTCTTGGTGGGCCTACTACGAACTCGGCTGGGGCGGCTGGTGGTTCTGGGACCCGGTGGAAAACGCCTCCTTTATGCCCTGGCTGGTGGGCACGGCGCTGATTCACTCGCTGGCAGTCACCGAAAAACGCGGCGTGTTCAAAAGCTGGACCGTGTTGCTGGCCATCGCCGCGTTTTCCCTGAGCCTGCTGGGTACGTTCCTGGTGCGTTCCGGTGTGCTGACATCGGTTCACGCGTTTGCCTCCGACCCGGAGCGCGGCGTGTTCATCCTGATCTTCCTGCTGTTCGTGGTTGGTGGCTCGCTGACCCTGTTTGCCCTGCGCGCGCCAGTGGTCAAAAGTCATGTGGGATTCAACCTCTGGTCCCGGGAAACCCTGTTGCTGGGCAATAACCTGGTGCTGGTGGTGGCGGCTTCGATGATCCTACTCGGTACCCTGTACCCGCTGGTGCTGGATGCCCTGAGCGGCGCCAAACTGTCCGTCGGCCCGCCGTACTTCAACGCACTGTTTATCCCGTTGATGGCGCTGTTGATGGTGGTGATGGCGGTCGGCGTACTGGTGCGCTGGAAAGACACCCCGGTGAAATGGCTGGTGGGCATGCTCACCCCGGTACTGCTCGGCAGCGCCGCGCTGGCCGTGATTGCCGGTATAGCCTACGGCGACTTCAACTGGGCCGTGCTCGCCACCTTCATGCTGGCTGCCTGGGTATTGCTGGCCGGCGTACGTGACCTGATCGACAAGACCCGCCACAAAGGTTTGATCAAAGGCCTGCCGACCATGACCCGCAGCTACTGGGGCATGCAGGTCGCCCACATCGGCATCGCCGTGTGTGCGTTGGGCGTGGTGTTGTCCAGCCAGAACAGTGCCGAGCGCGACCTGCGCCTGGCGCCCGGCGAGTCCATGGACCTGGCCGGTTACCACTTCATTTTCGAAGGCGCCAAGCACTTCGAAGGCCCGAACTTCACCTCCGACAAAGGCACCGTACGTGTGGTGCGCAATGGCAAGGAAGTGGCGGTGCTGCACCCGGAAAAACGCCTGTACACCGTGCAAAGCTCGATGATGACCGAAGCCGGGATCGACGCCGGTTTCACCCGCGACCTCTACGTCGCCCTGGGTGAACCGCTGGGCGATGGCGCCTGGGCCGTGCGGGTCCACGTCAAACCGTTTGTGCGCTGGATCTGGTTCGGCGGCCTGCTCACCGGGTTCGGTGGTTTGCTGGCAGCGATGGACCGGCGCTACCGGGTCAAGGTCAAGAGCCGAGTGCGTGAAGCCCTCGGCCTGCAAGGAGCGGCGGTATGAAGCGTTGGTTGATGGTGTTACCGCTGGCGGCATTCCTGGTGGTGGCGGTGTTCCTGTATCGCGGGCTGTACCTGGACCCGGCCGAGCTGCCGTCGGCCATGATCGGCAAGCCATTCCCGGCGTTCTCGCTGCCGACGGTGCAGGGCGACAAAACCCTGACCCAGGCTGACTTGCTGGGCAAACCGGCACTGGTCAACGTGTGGGGCACCTGGTGCATTTCCTGCCGCGTGGAGCATCCGGTGCTGAACAAGCTGGCGGAGCAGGGCGTGGTGATCTACGGCATCAACTACAAGGACGATAATGCTGCCGCCCTGAAGTGGCTGGCAGAGTTCCACAACCCATACCAGCTGGATATCCGCGACGAAGACGGCAACCTCGGCCTGAACCTCGGCGTCTATGGCGCCCCGGAAACCTTCTTCATCGACGCCAAGGGCGTGATCCGCGACAAGTACGTGGGCGTGATCGACGAAGTGGTGTGGCGCGAGCAACTGGCCGCCAAGTACCAGGCGCTGGTGGATGAGGCCAAGCCATGAAGCGTTGGTTAGCCGCCGCTGTGTTGGGCTTGAGCATGGCTGGCGTGGCCCACGCCGCCATCGACACTTACGAATTTGCCAAGGACGGTGACCGCGAGCGTTTTCGCGAACTGACCAAGGAACTGCGCTGCCCCAAGTGCCAGAACCAGGACATCGCCGACTCCAACGCACCGATCGCCGCCGACCTGCGCAAAGAGATTTTCCGCATGCTCGGCGAGGGCAAGGACAATCAGCAGATCATCGACTTCATGGTCGACCGCTACGGTGACTTCGTGCGCTACAAGCCAGCGCTCACCGGCAAGACTGCGCTGCTGTGGTTCGGCCCGGCCGGGTTGTTGCTCGCCGGTATCGTGGTGATGGCGGTGATTGTGCGCCGCCGTCGTGTCGCCCCGGCCGATGGCTCGGACTCGCTTTCCGTCGATGAGCGTCAACGCCTCGACCAACTGCTGGACAAAAAAACTGATGATTGATTTCTGGCTCGCAGCCGGTCTGCTGCTTCTGATTGCCTTGAGTTTCCTGCTGATCCCGGTGTTACGCGGCCGCCGTGCCCAGCGTGAAGAGGATCGCACCGCGCTGAACGTGGCGCTGTATCAAGAACGTGTGGCGGAACTGCAAACCCAGCAGTCCGAAGGCGTGCTGGATGCGGCCCAACTGGACAGTGGCCGCGCTGAAGCAGCTCGCGAGTTGCTGGCGGATACCGAGGGCGTGGAAAAGCCCCGGGAATCACGCCTCGGCAAACCGTTGCCGTTGCTCGCGGCCTTTCTGGTGCCGGTGCTGGGCGTTGCGCTGTACCTGCATTACGGGGCCAGCGACAAGGTCGAACTGACACGCGAATTCTCCCAGCCGCCGGTGTCCATGGAAGACATGACCCGCCGACTGGAGCGCGCCGCTGCCGCCCAACCGGATTCGCCGGAAGGCCTGTACTTCCTCGGTCGTGCCTACATGGCCCAGGACCGTTCCGCCGATGCGGCCAAAGTCTTCGAGCGCACCGTGGCTTTGGCCGGTCGCCAGCCGGAGCTGCTCGGGCAGTGGGCCCAGGCCCAGTACTTTGCCGATAACAAACAGTGGTCGCCCAAGGTCCAGGCCCTGACCGACGAAGCACTGAAACTCGATCCGAAAGAAGTCACCAGCCTCGGCCTGCTGGGTATCGCCGCCTTTGAAGGCCAGCGTTACCAGGAAGCGATCGACTACTGGAACCGCCTGCTGGCGCAACTGCCGCCGGAAGACAACTCCCGTGTCGCACTGCAAGGCGGCATTGACCGGGCTGCCGAGAAGCTCAGAGAGGGCGGCGGTAGCGTGGCGCCCGTGAAAGCACAAAAGCAGATGCAAGTGCGTGTGGACCTGGCGGCGGATGTGAAGGCCAAGGCCTTGCCGACCGACAGCGTGTTCATCTTCGCCCGTGCCGTCAAAGGCCCGCCGGCGCCATTGGCGGCCAAGCGCGTGACCGTGGCCGACCTGCCGATTACCGTCGAACTGGGCGACAGCGACGCGATGATGCCGCAGTTGAAACTGTCCAACTTTCCCGAAGTCCAACTGGTTGCGCGCATATCCCGGGCTGGTGTTCCGACAACTGGCGAGTGGATCGGCCGCAGCCAACCGCTGGCCAGCAGCACCACGGCACTGCAGCAGTTGACCATCGACAGTCCGGATAAATAATTCGAGGAAATGCCCATGACCGCTATCGCACGTATCACCCTGCTCAGCCTGGTATTGGGGTTGAGTGCTTGTGCGGTCCACCGGCCTCCGTCGCCCACCGGACCGACCATTCCACCGACAGGGCCGTCGACCCAGCCGAGCACGCAGCCAGGCACCCAGCCTTCCGGCCCGGTGATCAAGCCGTCGAAGCCGGTGCCTAGCTCCTCGCCGACCTTCGCACCTCCGCCAGGTGCTGCCAGCCACTGGGACGGGAAGATGCAGGTGTACGTGCTGGACGAACAGCCGGATACGTTCTATCGCCAGCGCACCTACTACCGCTGGAGCAACGGCTGGAGCCGCTCCATCAGCCCGAACGGGCCTTGGGAAGAGACCGACGTCCATGGCGTGCCGCCGGGGTTGAGCAAGCAGTACGCGCAATGAAAAAAGGCGACCTTCGGGTCGCCTTTTTTGTGAGCGTGAAATGCAATCAACTGTGGGAGCTGGCTTGCCTGCGATAGCGGTGTGTCAGGTTATGAAGTTGTGGCTGATACACCGCCATCGCGGGCAAGCCCGGCTCCCACAGGATTTCTACTGTTTTTGATATTCGGCCTGGCCTGCGCCACCGATCCAATGGATCACCCCGGCAATCACCCCCAGCATCACCCCAAACTCGACAATCCCCATCCAGCCAAACCGCGCCATCAACCAGCCGCTGACCGTCGCCCCCACCGCGCCGCCAAAAAACGTCGCCGTCATGTACAAACTGTTGATGCGGCCCTGGGCTTTCGGGTCCACCGCAAACGCCCGCGTCTGATTCGACACCAACCCCGACTGCACCCCGATATCCAGCACGATCACCCCCAGCACCAGCAAAATAATCGAGGTTTCCGCCCACGCCAGCAGCAGGAATGCCAAGGTGACAATACCAATACTCGCCCCAATCACCTTACGCGAACCCAGCCGGTCGGAAGCCCGTCCACCGAGCGACGCCGCCAATGCACCTGCCGCCCCGATAATCCCGAAGCCACCGGCCCAGGCACTGCCCAACTGCCATGGCCCGTGGGCCAGCAACGCCGCCAGATTCACCCAGAACGCATTGAAGCAAGCCCACAACAGCGCCTGCACCATCATTGATTGGCGAATCGGGCTGTTGTCGCGCATCAGCGGCCACAGCGAAGCCAGCAGGCGAGGGTAGGACAGGTTGGTGCTGGGCACGCCCCGTGGCAGCAGCTTGGCGGCGGCGATCCACACCGGGATCATGAACGCCGCTTCCATCGCGTATACCGCCCGCCAGCCATAAGCCTCACCGACCACGCCGGCGATAGTGCGCCCCAGCAGAATGCCCACCATGATCCCGCTGACCACCGTGCCTACATTGCGCCCGCGTTCGTGGGGCTGCGACATCACCGCCGCGAACGGCACCAGTTGCTGCGGTACACAGCTCACAATCCCCAAGCCAAATGACGCCGCAACCAGCGCCCAGATACCCGGTGAAAACGCCGCCGCCAGGGCGAAACAGGACGCCAGGGCGATCTGCCCCAGTACCAGTTTGCGCCGGTCAAAGCGGTCGCCCATCGGCAACAGCAATGCCAGGCCGGTGGCAAACCCCAGCAGGGCGGAACCGGCCACCAGGTCCACGGTGGTCACGTCCACGCCCATGTCCGAGGCGATCAGTGGCAGGATCGGCTGGGTGCAGTAAATATTGGTGATCACCGCGCCGGCGATCACCGCCATCATGATGATCTTGCCGCGCGGCGCGACCGCAGGCGCTGCAGGACTTTGGTCAGTAATCGGTTGGCCACTCACGGCGCTCTCCTTCAATGCAGATCTCCGGGGGCGGAGATGAGTGGCCAACGTTACGCACTCGCGCTTGGCAGGATAATCCCCTAGGATTTGGAATCATCCTTCCAGAATTTGATAGGTTGCCATGAACCGTCTTGAATCCATGTCCATCTTCGTTGCCGTGGTTGATGCAGGCAGCCTGACGGCTGCGGCGCGGCGCCTCGACATGCCGCTGGCCAGCGTCAGCCGCAAGGTGGCTGAACTTGAGACGCACCTGAAAACCCGCCTGCTGCACCGCACCACGCGCCAGCTGTCGTTGACCGATGCCGGCGCCTCTTACCTCGACGCATGCCGGCGCATTCTTGAAGACATCAGCGAGGCCGAGCGCGCGGCCACTGGCGAATACTCTCAGCCCCGGGGCGAATTGGTGGTCACCGCGCCCGTGGTCTTCGGGCGGCTGCACATTGTGCCGGTGGTGGCGGAATTTCTGGCGCAGTACCCGGAGATCGACATCAACCTGATCCTTACCGACCGCGTCGTGCACCTGATGGAAGAACACTGCGATGTGGCCGTGCGCATCGGTGAACTGCCCGACAGCTCGCTCAAGGCCATGCAGGTGGGCACGGTGCGGCGGGTGGTGTGCGCCAGCCCGGCGTACCTGGCCGCTCGCGGTGTACCGGCCGAACCCCAGGACTTGGCGGGACATGACTGCATCACTTTCGAAGTGCTGGCATCCCAAGGGGCGTGGGGATTTGGTGCGGGTAAAACCGGGCTCTCGGTACTGGTGCATTCGCGGTTGTCGGTGAACACCGCAGAAGCGGCGATTGAGGCGGCGACATTGGGAGTTGGGGTGATTCGGGTGCTGTCGTATCAAGTGGCGGATGCGCTGCGGGAGGAGGCGTTGGCGGTGGTGCTTGAGGCGTTCGAGTCGGCGCCGCTGCCCATCAGTTTGGTGCACAAAGGCCAGTCGCCGTTGCCGCTGAAGCTGCGGGCGTTTCTGGATTTTGTGATGCCGCGATTGCGCGCCCGCACCGCCCAATAACACCGACGAATTTGAACCTGATGAAAATCAAAATGTGGGAGCTGGCTTGCCTGCGATAGCGGTGTATCAGGTTTTGAAACTGTTGCTGATACACCGCTATCGCGGGCAAGCCCGGCTCCCACATTGGATTTACGTTGCCAGTTAGATCTCGGCAAGGCGCGACTTTAGAAACTCCAGGGCATCTTTAAACACCTGATGCCACTCTTCTGACGACTCGCTCGCCAGCGGGTGCCAGAAGAACTGGAACTCGTGGCCGCCATCATCCTCTGCAAAATGGGTCCAGGTATCTGGCAGGTCTTCAGGGATCAGGCATTGATGAAAGGCCCATGTATGCCCCGTGGACGCTGAGTGCCAAGTGCCCAGGTTACGTATCACCTTGCCGGTTATCCCGGCTTCTTCCTGTAATTCCCGAATCGCAGCTGCGTCGGTGCTTTCGCCAGGCTCCACGCTGCCCTTGACCAGTTGAAGGCCGGCCAGTGGGTGTTTGAAGGCGAGGATTTCCAGCGATTGGCGGGTTCGCAGAACGACCGGACATGCCTTGTCTTTTCCCATCACGTTGCCCTCTTGCACATATTGACGACCAGCTATTGCACCACAGCCCGGCACATTTCCACTGCCGGGCGAAGACCTTTCATTGGATCGTTCCCACGCTCTGCGTGGGAATGCATCCCGTGACGCTCCGCGTCACCACTGCGCAAGACTTCAACCTTCCATCCCCAGCTGGACGCAGAGCGTCCGAGACGGCATTCCCACGCAGAGCTTGGGAACGATCAAAGTCCTACAGCTACTTCCAACCTTTCATCAAACCTTCATCAAACGGTTTTACTCCAGTCATGTGCAAGTCATAGGGCTGACACAGCCCGCGCCTACTGTCGTTTGAACTCAAACGCAGCCACGGATGGCTGTTCAACCAGACAGAGAAGCCCATGACTCCAGCTATCCATGTCGATCATCTGAACAAGACCTTTGCGAAAAAATCCGCATTGGTCGACCTCGAGCTTACCGTTGCCACCGGTGAGATGGTCGCGCTGATTGGCGCTTCCGGCTCCGGCAAATCCACTTTGCTGCGCCACCTCGCGGGTCTGGCCTGTTGCGACAAGAGCAACGGCGGCAGCGTCAAGGTGCTGGGCCGGGAAGTGCAGGCCAGCGGGCGGTTGAATGGCAAGGTGCGGCGCCTGCGCGCCGACATCGGCTACATCTTCCAGCAGTTCAACCTGGTCAACCGCCTGAGCGTGCTCGACAACGTGCTGCTCGGTTGCCTGGGTCGCATGCCGCGCTGGCGTGGCAACCTCGGGTTGTTCAACGCCGAGGAAAAACAGTTCGCCATGGAATCCCTGGCCCGCGTCGGCCTGGCGGACCTGGCCAGCCAGCGCGCCTCCACCTTGTCCGGCGGCCAGCAGCAACGCGTGGCAATCGCCCGCGCTTTGACGCAACGCGCCGAAGTGATCCTGGCGGATGAACCCATCGCCTCCCTGGACCCGGAGTCGGCGCGCAAGGTCATGGAGATCCTCGCCGACATCAACGGCCGCGACGGCAAGACCGTGGTGGTCACCCTGCACCAGGTCGATTACGCCATGCGTTATTGCCCGCGAGCCGTGGCGCTCAAGGGCGGGCGGATTCACTTCGATGGGCAGGCCAGCGACCTGAGCAGCCAATTCCTCAATGATTTGTACGGTGCCGATGTCGACACCAGCCTGATGTTTTCCGACCAGACCCGCACACCCGTCGTCCCCGCACGGTTGGCCCTGGCCCGCGCTTGAAACCTTACTAACGACCCACAGGAATCCTCTCCATGTTGAACCGTATCGGTCATGTGTTTCTGTCCGCCGTGCTGTTAGCCAGCGTGGCCATGGGCAATGCCCAGGCCGCCGACAAGGCGATCAATTTCGGCATCATGTCCACCGAGTCTTCGCAGAACCTCAAGAGCATCTGGCAGCCCTTTCTGGATGACATGCACAAGAAGACCGGCCTGACCATCAACGCCACCTTCGCCTCCGACTACGCCGGCCTGATTCAGGGCATGCGTTTCAACAAGGTCGACGTGGCCTGGCTGGGTAACAAGGCGGCGATGGAAGCGGTGGACCGTTCCAACGGCGAAATCTTCGCCCAGACCGCCGCCGCCAACGGGGCTGCCGGGTACTGGAGCGTACTGATCGTGCGCAAGGACAGCCCGATCAACAACGTCGATGACATGCTCAAGAACGCCAAGAACCTGACCTTCGGCAACGGTGACCCGAACTCCACCTCGGGCTACCTGGTACCCGGCTACTACGTGTTCGCCAAGAACCACGTCGACGCCGCCACCGCCTTCAAGCGCACTCTCAACTCCAGCCATGAAGTCAACGCACTGAGCGTGGCCAAAGGGCAGTTGGACGTCGCCACCTTCAACACCGAAAGCTGGGACCGCCTGGAAGTCACCCAGCCGGACAAGGCCGCGATGCTCAAGGTGATCTGGAAGTCGCCGCTGATCCCGGCCGACCCGATGGTGTGGAGCAAGGCCCTGAGCGACAGCGAGAAGACCAAGATCCGCGACTTCTTCGCCAACTACGGTGACACCGACGAAGAGAAGGCCGTGCTGAAGAACATGCAACTGGGCAAGTTCCTCAAATCCAGCGACGACCAGCTGTTGCCGATCCGCCAACTGGAGCTGTTCAAGCAGCGCACCACCATCAGCGCCGACGACAAGCTGGAAGCGGCTGACAAGGCCAAGAAGCTGGCGGATATCGACGCCGACCTCGCCAAGCTGCAACAGCGCATCACCGAACTGGACAAAAAGACCGCAGCCAACGGCTAACCCCCTGTAGGAACCGGGTTCATGTGGGAGCGGGCTTGCTCGCGAATACGGTGTGTCATTCAACGCATCCGGCGACTGAGTCACCGCATTCGCGAGCAAGCCCGCTCCCACATTAAGCCCAGTTCCAACCCTACACCGAGAGTGACCCATGACTACCTTGCATGCTGAAGCAGTGGGCAAAAGGACTTGGCCGCAATACCTGGGCTGGGGCCTGTTCCTGATCCTGCTGGCCTGGGCCTGGCACGGCGCCGAGATGAACCCGCTGGCGCTGTACCGCGATTCCGGAAACATGGCGACCTTCGCCGCCGACTTCTTCCCGCCGGATTTCCACGAATGGCGCTCCTACCTCAAGGAGATGATCGTCACCGTGCAAATCGCCCTCTGGGGCACGGTGCTGGCGATTGTCTGCTCGGTGCCGCTGGGCATTCTGTGCGCCGACAACATCACGCCGTGGTGGATTCATCAGCCGCTGCGCCGGGTGATGGATGCCTTCCGTTCGATCAACGAAATGGTGTTCGCCATGTTGTTCGTGGTCGCGGTGGGCCTCGGTCCTTTCGCGGGTGTCCTGGCCTTGTGGATCAGCACCACCGGCGTCCTCGCCAAGCTGTTTGCCGAAGCCGTCGAAGCCATCGACCCGGGCCCCGTTGAAGGTGTGCGAGCCACCGGCGCGAGTGCCTTGCAGGAAGTGATCTACGGCGTGATCCCGCAAGTGATGCCGCTGTGGGTGTCCTACGCGCTCTACCGCTTCGAGGCCAACGTACGCTCGGCGACGGTGGTGGGGATGGTCGGTGCCGGCGGGATCGGCGTGATCCTCTGGGAAAACATCCGCGCCTTCCAGTTCGTGCAGACCTGCGCGGTGCTGCTGGTGATCATCGTGGTGGTGAGCTGTATCGACGTGCTGTCCCAACGCCTGCGCAAGCAGTTCATCTGACGTCGGAGGGGTGCCCGAGGGCGCTTTTTTTAAGCATGCAGTTGTCTAGACAAGATGAGCCGGTGTACCGCGAACTCGCCGACATCCTGCGCCGCGAACTGAGCAGCTACCAGGCCGGTGAATTCCTGCCGGGCGAGGTGCAACTGGCTGAACGCTTCGGCGTCAACCGCCACACCCTGCGCCGCGCCATCGATGAGCTGGTGTTCGAAGGTAGCCTGTTGCGCCGCCAGGGCAAGGGCACCCAAGTGCTGGACCGCCCGCTGATTTACCCGATGGGGGCCGAGACCTCCTACAGCCAGTCGTTGTCGGCCCAAGGCGTGGGCGTGGAAGCGATGCTGCTCAAGCGTCGCTACTGCTTCGCCAGCCGCGAAGAGGCGCAGCAATTGGGCATCGCCGAGATGGCGCCAATGATCGAGCTGCAGACCCTGCGCAAGCTCGACCACCAGCCGGTCAGCCTGATCCGTCATCGTTACTGCGCCAGCCATGCGCCGCTGCTGGCGGACTACAACGGCGGCTCGCTACGCCACTACCTGCGTGAGCGCGACCTGCCGTTGACCCGCACCCAGAGCCTGATCGGCGCGCGTTTGCCCAACCGCGACGAAGCCGCACTGCTGATGATGCCCCGGCACTTGCCGGCGCTGACCGTATTCACCCTTTCCCGCGATCGCGACGGCCGCCCGGTGGAGCTGGCGCAGTCCACCAGCCGTTCGGATCGCTTCCAGTACCAAGTGGTGACCTGATGGAGACCTCGATGAACCTGTCCCCGCGTCAACACTGGATCGGCGTGCTCGCCCGCGCCTTTCGCAGTGAATTGCTGCCCCATGAAGACGCCCTGCGCGACGTGGATTACCAACTGATCCGCGCCCCGGAAATCGGCATGACCCTGGTGCGCGGCCGCATGGGCGGCAATGGCGCGCCGTTCAACCTCGGCGAAATGAGCGTGACCCGCTGCGTGGTGCGCCTGGCGGACGGGCGCACCGGCTACAGCTACCTGGCCGGGCGCGACAAGGTCCATGCCGAACTGGCGGCCCTGGCGGATGCGCATTTGCAGGGCGCACACCCGAGCCCCTGGCTCAGCGACCTGATCGGCTCACTGGCCAACGCCCAGGCCGAACGCCGGGCGCACAAAGAGGCCGACACCGCCGCCACCAAGGTCGAGTTCTTCACCCTGGTTCGAGGAGAAAACTGATGAATGCCCAACGCTTGCAACCGGCGTTTGTAGACCCGGTGCTGGACGCCCAGCGCGGTTTTCGCGGCGCCCTCAAGGCCCTCGCCGAGCCTGGTCTGATCCAGTCCTTGCCCGCCGCCCCGAGCCTTGAAGGCCTGGCGCCGGCCACCTACGCG
Organism: Pseudomonas sp. TH34; assembly: GCF_016650865.1. Taxonomy (NCBI): domain Bacteria; kingdom Pseudomonadati; phylum Pseudomonadota; class Gammaproteobacteria; order Pseudomonadales; family Pseudomonadaceae; genus Pseudomonas; species Pseudomonas sp. TH34. Next base: position 248,885 of record NZ_JAEKFB010000001.1, on the reverse strand, counting down.
CTGTGCCTCGCGCTGCTGGATATGGACACGCCGCTGTGGCTGGCGCCGTGCTTCGACACACCGCTGATTCGCGCCAACCTGGCGTTCCACTGCGGCTGCCCGCTGACCGCCAACCGTGAAGAGGCCGCGTTCGCCTTGCTCGGTGAACAGGACTTGCTCGACCTCAGCGGCTTCGACCACGGCAATGACCGCTACCCCGATCAGTCCTGCACCTTGCTGGTCCAGTTGACCGACCTGGAAGCCGGTCGCGCCTTGAACTGGCGCGGTCCGGGGATCAAGACCCAGCGTCAGGTCAACCTGCCGGTGCCCCAGGCGTTCTGGCTGGAGCGTCAACGCCGCGAGACGTTTCCCCGTGGCCTGGACGTGTTGTTCGCCGCCGGCCATCACCTGATCGGCCTGCCACGCAGCACCCGAATTGCACAGGAGCATGCCTGATGTACGTAGCCGTCAAGGGTGGCGAACAGGCCATCGACAATGCCCACCGTCTGCTGGCGAAAAAACGCCGGGGCGATACCTCCATTCCGGAACTGAGCGTGGAGCAGATCCGCGAGCAACTGCCGTTGGCGGTCGCGCGAGTGATGAGCGAAGGCTCGCTGTACGACACAGAGCTGGCTGCGCTGGCAATCAAGCAAGCGGCGGGGGATCTGGTGGAAGCGATCTTCCTGCTGCGGGCCTACCGCACCACGTTGCCGCGCTTCAACCCGAGCCTGCCGATTGATACCGCGCAGATGTCCCTGAGCCGGCGTTTGTCGGCGACTTTCAAGGACGTGCCGGGTGGGCAACTGCTGGGCCCGACCTTCGACTACACCCACCGCCTGTTGGACTTCGCACTGCTGGCCGAAGGTGAATACCCTGGCCCGCAAACCACGCCGGATGCTGCCCTTGAACCATGCCCTCGGGTACTCGGCTTGCTGGCCAAGGAAGGGCTGATCAAGAACGAATCCGACGACACCGGCAGCGTCGCCGACATCACCCGCGACCCGCTGGAATACCCGGCCAACCGCGCCCAGCGTCTGCAAGCCCTGGCCCGTGGCGATGAAGGTTTTCTGCTGGCACTGGGTTACTCGACCCAGCGCGGCTACGGCCGCAACCACCCGTTTGCCGGTGAGATTCGTATCGGCGATGTGGAGGTGTGGATCGACCCGGAAGAGTTGGGTTTCCCGGTCTGCCTGGGCAGCATCGAAGTCACCGAGTGCGAGATGGTCAACCAGTTCGTCGGCTCGGCCACCGAGCTGGCGCAGTTCACCCGGGGCTACGGCCTGGCATTCGGGCATGCCGAGCGCAAGGCGATGGGCATGGCGCTGGTGGACCGCTCGCTGCGGGCCAATGAGTTCAACGAAGAGATCGTCTCGCCGGCCCAGCAGGAGGAATTCGTGCTGTCCCACTGCGACAACGTCGAGGCGGCGGGCTTTGTTTCCCACCTCAAATTGCCTCACTACGTGGACTTCCAGTCCGAACTGGAGCTGATCCGCAAACTGCGCCAACCGGCCGAGGGCACGCGCCATGAATGACCTGACCCAAACACCTGCCCGTGACCCGGCGTACAACTTCGCCTACCTCGACGAGCAGACCAAACGCATGATCCGCCGCGCCTTGCTCAAGGCCGTGGCGATCCCCGGTTATCAGGTACCGTTCGGCGGTCGCGAGATGCCGCTGCCTTACGGTTGGGGCACCGGCGGCATGCAACTGACCGCCGCGATCCTGGGGGCTGACGACGTGCTCAAGGTGATCGACCAGGGCGCCGACGACACCACCAACGCCGTGTCAATCCGGCGCTTTTTCGCGCGCACCGCCGGCGTCGCCACCACTGAAAGCACCCCGGACGCCACGGTGATCCAGACCCGCCACCGCATCCCGGAAACCCCGTTGCACGCGGACCAGATCATGGTCTACCAGGTGCCGATCCCGGAGCCGCTGCGCTTTATCGAACCGTCGGAAACCGAGACCCGCACCATGCACGCCCTGAATGATTATGGGGTGATGCACGTAAAACTCTACGAAGACATCGCCACCTTTGGCCATATCGCCACCAGCTACGCCTACCCGGTGATGGTGGATGAGCGGTACGTGATGGACCCGTCGCCGATCCCGAAATTCGACAACCCGAAACTCGACATGAGCCCGGCGCTGATGCTGTTCGGTGCCGGTCGCGAAAAGCGTCTGTACGCAGTGCCGCCGTACACCCAGGTCACTAGCTTGGACTTTGAAGACCATCCGTTCGAAGTGCAGAAGTGGGAACACAACTGCGCCATCTGCGGCAGCCATGAATCGTTCCTCGATGAGCTGATTCTCGACGACGCCGGTACCCAGAGTTTTGTGTGTTCCGACACCTGGTATTGCGCCCAACGGGTCAAGGAGAACAACCAGTGAGCCAGCCTCTTTTGCAAGTGCGTGATCTGTCGTTGTTATACGGCGAAGAGAAGGGCTGCCAGGACGTCAGCTTCGATTTGTACCCTGGCGAAGTGCTGGGGATTGTTGGCGAATCCGGCTCGGGCAAGTCCACTTTGCTCTCGTTGCTCAGCGGACGTTTGCCGCCGCAGGCCGGGAACATCGGCTATCGCGGCAAGGGCGGCGAATGGCTGGATTTGTACAGCGCCAGCGAAGCCGAACGCCGCACCTTGCTGCGCACCGAGTGGGGCTTTGTCGAGCAAAACCCACGGGACGGTTTGCGCATGGGCGTGTCGGCCGGCGCCAACATCGGCGAGCGCTTGATGGCTCAAGGCGTGCGCAACTATGAGCAACTGCGCGGCGCCGGCCTCGACTGGCTCGGCCAGGTGGAAATCGACCCGCAGCGCATTGATGACTTGCCCCGGACCTTCTCCGGCGGCATGCAACAGCGCCTGCAAATCGCCCGCAACCTGGTCTCCAGCCCGCGCCTTGTGTTTATGGACGAACCCACCGGCGGCCTGGACGTGTCGGTACAGGCGCGCTTGCTCGACCTGCTGCGCGGCCTCGTTCGCGAGCTGGATCTGGCGGTGGTGATCGTGACCCACGACCTCGCCGTGGCACGCCTGCTGGCCGACCGCCTGATGGTGATGCGCCGTTCCCGCGTGGTGGAAACCGGGCTGACGGACCAGATCCTCGACGATCCACAGCACCCTTACTCTCAACTGCTGGTGTCTTCGGTATTGCAGCCATGATGAATGCCTTGATCGAGGTCCGTGACCTCTCGAAAACCTTCACCTTGCACCAGCAGAACGGCGTAGTGCTGAACGTGCTGCGCGGGGTGGAGTTCAGCGTGAAAGGCGGTGAATGCCTGGTGCTGCATGGCCAGTCCGGCGCCGGTAAAAGTACGTTGCTGCGCACCTTGTACGGCAACTATTTACCGGCAGGCGGCAGCATTCGTGTGCAGCACCTCGGCGAGTGGCTGGAGTTGGTCGGTGCCGAGCCTCGGGAGGTGTTGCAAGTGCGCCAGCAGACCCTGGGCTACGTCAGCCAGTTTCTGCGGGTGATCCCGCGCGTGGCCTGCCTGGATGTGGTGATGGAGCCCGCCCTGGCCCGTGGCTGGTCGAAGGCCAATGCACAGTCGCGCGCCGAGCATCTGCTGACCCGCCTGAACATTCCCCAGCGCCTATGGCAGTTGGCACCCGGCACGTTCTCCGGCGGCGAGCAGCAGCGGGTCAACATCGCCCGTGGCTTCATGGTGGACTGGCCGGTGATGCTGCTGGACGAACCCACCGCGTCCCTCGACGACAGCAACCGCCAGGTGGTGCTGGAGCTGATGAACGAAGCCAAGGCCGGCGGTGCCGCACTGATCGGCATCTTCCACGACCGCGCCGCCCGTGAAGCGGTGGCCGACCGCCATTTCGACATGACTCCCGCGCCCGTTGCCCAAGAGGAATACGCCCATGCCCGCTGAACAGATCCTCAGTAATGCCCGGCTGGTGACGGCTGATCGCATGTTCCTTGGCAGCGTAGTGCTGCGGGACGGACTGATCGCCGACATCGCCGAAGGCCGCAGCCAGTTGCCCCAGGCCCAGGACCTCGACGGTGATTTCCTGCTGCCGGGGCTGGTGGAACTGCACACCGACAACCTGGAAAAACACATGACCCCGCGCCCCGGCGTGGACTGGCCGTCGACCTCGGCGGTGCTCAGCCATGACGCGCAAATCATCGCGGCCGGCATCACCACGGTATTCGACGCGGTGTCCATCGGCGACGTGAACCCCAAGGGCAACCGCATGCAAAAACTGCCGGCGATGCTCAATGCCATCGCCTCGGCAGAAAGCGCCGGCCTGACCCGCGCCGAACACCGTCTGCACCTGCGCTGCGAGCTGTGCCACCCCGACACCTTGAGCGTGTTTCGTGACCTGGTGGAAAACCCGCTGGTGCAGTTGGTGTCGGTGATGGACCACTCGCCGGGCCAGCGCCAGTTCGTGCTCGAATCCAAGTACCGTGAGTACTACATGGGCAAGTACCACCTGAATGACGAGACCATGGACGCGTTCATCAAGCTGCAAATGGCCAACTCGAAGGAATACAGCGACCGCTACCGCGCCGCGATCGTCGAGCATTGCCTGGCGCGCGGGCTGTCGGTGGCCAGCCATGACGATGCAACGCTGGCTCACGTCGAGGAGTCGGCACGCTACGGGATGACCATCGCCGAATTCCCTACCACCCTGGAAGCGGCACGTGGCTGCCAGGAACTGAACATGAAAGTTCTGATGGGCGCGCCGAACGTGGTGCGTGGCGGGTCCCACTCGGGTAATGTGGCCGCCGCCGGCCTGGCTGCCGAAGGATTGCTGGATATACTTTCCAGTGACTACTACCCGGCCAGCCTGCTGCAGGCGGCGTTCGTGCTGGCCGATCAACAGGACGGTGGCGACCTATCCCGGGCGGTCAAGATGATCAGCCTGGCACCCGCACACGCGGCGGGCCTGAGTGATCGCGGCGAAATCGCTATCGGTCTGCGGGCCGACCTGGTGCAAGCCAAAAAAAGCCGCGACGGACTGCCAGTGGTCCAACAAGTCTGGCGACAAGCGAAGAGGGTGTTTTGATGGCAGGCAGGTTGATCTATCTCATCGGACCATCGGGTTCGGGCAAGGACAGCCTGCTGGATGCCGCACGCCCGCGTTTGGCCGAGCGTGGCTGCCGCATTGTGCGGCGGGTCATCACCCGCTCGGCGGAAGCGGTGGGCGAAGCGGCGCAGGGTGTGAGCCCGGAGCAGTTTGCCGCGATGGAAGCCGAGGGCGCGTTTGCCCTCAGTTGGCACGCCAACGGCTTGTCCTACGGCATCCCCCGGGAAATCGACGGGTGGTTGGCGGCGGGAGATGACGTGCTGGTCAACGGCTCTCGCGGCCACCTGGCGCAAACCCGCTTACGTTACCCGAACCTGCTGGTGGTATTGCTGACGGTGGATCAAGGCGTTTTGCGCCAGCGTTTGCTGGCGCGGGGCCGCGAATCCGTGGCGGAGATTGATCAGCGGCTGGCACGCAATGCGCGATTCGCCGAAGGCTTGAGCTCGGCACCGGATGTCTTCCTGCTCGACAACTCCGGCCAACTGGAACACACGGTCGAGCGCCTGCTGGGCTGCCTCGACGGGCAACCGGCATGCGCCTGACCCTGCTGGGCACCGGCGATGCGCGGCAAGTCCCGGTGTATGGCTGTGAGTGCGCGGCCTGTGATTTGGCCCGCCGTGATGAGAGCCTGCGGCGTCGCCCATGCAGCGCGTTGATTGAGTGCGGCGACCAGCGCTGGTTGATCGACAGCGGGTTGCCCGACCTCACCGAACGCTTCCCGCCCCGCAGTTTCAACGGGATTCTCCAGACCCACTACCACGCCGATCACGCCCAAGGCCTGCTGCATTTGCGTTGGGGGCAAGGGCTGGTGATTCCGGTGCATGGTCCGGTGGATCCGGAAGGGTTGTCCGACCTGTACAAGCACCCCGGCATCCTCGATTTCAGCCAGCCGTTTGCCGAGTTTGAAACCCGCCAGTTGGGTGAGCTGAGCGTCACTGCGCTGCCGTTGGTGCACTCCAAACCCACCTTGGGTTATCTGCTGGAAGGCGAGGGGAGGCGCATCGCCTACCTCACCGACACCGTTGGCCTGCCACCGGCTACCCGCGACTGGCTGCAGCGTGAACCGCTGGATGTACTGGTGCTGGACTGCTCCATGCCGCCGCAACCCCAGGCTCCGCGTAATCACAATGACCTGACGTTGGCGTTGCAGTGCATTGATGAGGTGAAGGCCGAGTTGGGTGTGCTGACCCATGTGGGGCACACGCTGGATGCGTGGTTGTTGCAGCATCGGCGGGAGTTGCCGCGCCATGTGACGGTAGGCTGGGATGGGCGGGTGGTTTAGCGGCTGAACACGCCCTCCACGTACTCGATAAACGCCCGGGCCTTGGCACCTGCCATCCGGCCTGTCGGCGTTACCGCCCACAAGTCCCGGGGCGGTAGTTCCCAGTCAGTCAGCACCGCCTTGACCTCGCCACTGGCGATCTCCGGGGCGAACATCCATTCGGCGGTCATGGCCACCCCATGGTGGGCGAGGACGCCTGCGCGAATACCCTCGGATGACGTAACACGCAGGCGTCCGTCGGCGACGATGGGGTATTGATGAGCACCTTGGCTGAAGGGCCAGCAGGTGCTTTCGCTCAAGCTATAGATCACCGCCTGGTGGTGCAGCAGATCTGCCGGGGTGTGGGGCTCGCCGTAACGTTCGAAGTAGGCCGGGGTGCCGAACACCCGGCTGGGGCTTTGGCCGATCTTGCGGGCAGTGAGGCCGGAGTCACTCAGGTTGCCGATGCGCAGGGCGACGTCGATACCTTCTTCCACCAGGTTGAGGAGGCGGTCGTCGAGTACCACGTCCACATTCAAACCGGGGTGCTGCTCAAGGAACGGGCCCAGGTTGGGAATGATGTGCAAGCGGGACAAGGTCACGCCGGCGCTGATACGCAAGTTGCCCGACAGGCCGTTGCCGGCGCCCCGGGCGGCGTCGTCGGCACCGTTGGCTTCGTCGACCGCGCGCTTGGCCTTTTCAAAAAATACCAGCCCGGCCTCGGTGGGCGTCAGGCCCCGGGTGGAGCGCATCAGCAAGCTGACCGCCAACCGGGCTTCCAGTTGCGCTATGCCTTTGGAAACGGCGGGCTGGCCGACTCCCATACGTTTTGCGGCAGCGGAAAACGAGCCGGTCTCGACGACGTGGACGAAGGTTTCCATGGCAGTGAGGCGGTCCATCGGGTGTCCTTGTGGCGTGGCGTTTCGGGAATCATGGGGCCTTTAGGAAAAGCGTGGAAGTCAATTCGGGGGCATAGAATTTATTCCTTAAGGGAATAGATTCGTTGTTTTTCCAACATCCGGTAAAACAGCCGCCAGTCAGCCTGATGAATTCTGTGCTTGAGTAAAGATAACTCTGGAGTTACCTTTATTCGAGCCAGAGCAAGGAGGCTGTGGTGCAAAGCAGGCTATTGATCAAAGAGCTGCAAGAGGCAGGTTGGGTGCTGGATCGGGTGACGGGCAGCCATCATCTTTTCACCCACCGCTATAACCCGTACACGATACCGGTGCCCCATCCCAAGAAGGATCTGCCCATGGGCACCGTGCGAAGTATCAGGAAACGTGCCGGGCTGTTTTCGTTTTAGGACGGTTTAAGGAGATTTTCCATGCAATACCCAATCTGTATCGAATGGGGCGATGACTTTGTCGCCACCGGTATCCAGATCCCCGACATTCCAGGTGCGGTGACCGCCGGGGACAGTTTTGAAGAGGCTTACAACGCGGCGGTTGAAGTGGCGCACATCATGCTGCAAGAGATCGCCGCAGAAGGCCGGGTGATTCCGATGCCAACGTCGGTGGCCGCCCATCACGATAATGAGGATTACGCCGGCATGGGCTGGGGAATGTTGGAGCTCGACATCTCGCCGTATCTGGGCAAGACCGAGAAGGTCAACGTGACCTTGCCCGGCTATGTGATCCAGCGTATCGACCGTTATGTGCGGGAGCACAAAGTGAAAAGCCGCTCGTCATTTCTGGCCGATGCGGCTTTGGAGAAATTGGTGCGGTTGTAACTAGGCAGTCGCTACCGCGCCTTGCCGCGATGCACTCAGGAAACGCAACAACGCCACCAGCGGGAAGGCGCTGCCCACCAGCATCACCCCCAGCCAGCCGCCATGTTCGTACACGCTGCTGGCAATCGCCGAGCCGAAGGCGCCGCCGATGAAGATGCTGGTCATGTACAGCGCGTTCAGGCGGCTGCGGCTGTTGGCGTCGAGGGCGTAAATGGCGCGTTGGCCGAGGACCATGTTCATCTGCACGCAGAAGTCCAGGACCACGCCGGTCACCGCCAGGCCAATCACGCTGTACAGCGGGTGCACGAAGGCCGGCAGGAAACTCAGCGCAGCAAACAGCATCGCCAGCAGTGAGGCGCGGTGAGTGTGGCCGGCATCCGCCAGGCGCCCGGCGATGGGGGCGGCGATGGCGCCCAGGGCACCGACCAGGGCAAACAGGGCAATCTGGCTTTGGCTCAGGCCATGGTTGCGGGACAGTTCAAGCGGGGCGGCGGTCCAGAACAGGCTGAAGGTGGCGAACATGCAGCCCTGGTAAAACGCCCGCTGGCGCAGCACCGGCTGGCGGCGCAGCAAGGTGCCCAGGGAGCCCAGCAACTGGCCATAGCTGGCGGCGTGATCCGGCTGACGCTTGGGGATGGTCAGCATCAGCACCACGCTGATAAACGCCATCAGTGCCGCGGCAGCCATGAACATGGCGCGCCAGCCGAAGTGGTCGGCCACCACGCTGGACACCGGCCGGGCCAGCAGGATACCCAGCAGCAAGCCGCCCATGATGCTGCCGACCACCCGGCCACGGGATTCGGCCGGCGCCAGGTGCGCCGCCAGCGGAATCAGGATTTGTACCGACACCGAACTGAAGCCGATCAGCAGCGACACCAGCAGGAACAGGTTCGGCTGCTCGGTGAACGCCGCACCCAGCAGGCTGGCGATGGCCACCACGGTGGTGATGATCATCAGCCGGCGGTTTTCCAGCAAGTCGCCCAGCGGCACCAGGAAGAACAGGCCCAGGGCATAGCCGATCTGGGTCAGGGACACGATCAGGCTGGCCATGGCCGGCGTGAGGCCGATGTCCGGGGCGATCAGTTCGATGATCGGTTGCGCGTAGTAGATGTTGGCGACGATGGCGCCGCAACAGAACGCAAACAGCATCACCATGCCTCGGGTCATGGTGTTTGTAGCGTGGGGCGTAGCGTTCATGGTGTTCTCATAAAAGCGAAGGAAAGAGGCGAGCGAGAATAATGATTGAGCCGGAGCGGGAGTAGCCCGTCTGCGGTGATAACACTCATGCCGGGAATTAATGACTGAAACGTTAACTTTCGGGCTGAAGGTCGATGATACATTCAGTCACAACTGCATAAACAGGAAATCGACTGCCATGAAGACGACATTCAACAAGATGCTCCTGGCCTCAAGTCTGGCCGCGCTGATGACCGTGGGCGTTGCCCAGGCCGCGGATGCCCCGCGTGTTGGCGTACGGGGTGCGATTACCGCGATGGACGGCGACGCGATGCACGTCAAGGTCAACAGCGGTGAAGACGTCACCGTGCACCTGACCAAGGACACGCTGGTGCGTGCAGTCACTTTGGCCAAGATCGAAGACATCAAGCCTGGCAGTTATATCGGCTCGGCGGCCATGCCTAACGCGGATGGCACCCTGACGGCGTTGGAAGTGCATGTGTTCCCACCGGCCATGGCGGGTACCGGCGACGGGCATCGGGCGTTCGACCTGAAGGAAGGCAGCAGCATGACCAACGGTACCGTGGGTGACCTGGTGGTGAGCAAGGGCCGGACGTTGACCGTCAAGTACAAGGGCGGCGAGCAAAAGATCGTGGTGCCGGATGATGTGCCGATCGTCAACCTGGAACCGGGTGATCGCAGCTTGCTGAAGCCTGGGGTGAAAGTGGTGATGTTTGCGGCGAAGGGTGAGGATGGGAGCGTGACGGCCCAGGCGATTTCTGCGGGCAAGGATGGCGTGACGCCACCGATGTAACGGCTGAACACTGAAACAAATGTGGGAGCGGGCTTGCTCGCGAATGCGGTGTGACAGTCACCGGATGTACCGACTGATCCACCGCATTCGCGAGCAAGCCCGCTCCCACATTTTTGACCGGGTTTCTCCAGTTAGAGCTGTTTACTGCCCGGAATAGATCTGGTCAAAAACCCCACCATCATTGAAGTGGGTCTTCTGCACGGTGCGCCAGTCACCAAAGGTTTTCTCTACCGACAGGAAGTCGACCTTCGGGAAACGGTCGGTGTACTTGGCCAGCACTTTCGGGTCACGTGGACGCAGGTAGTTGTTGGCGGCAGTTTCCTGGCCTTCCGGCGACCACAGGTACTTCAGGTATTCCTCGGCAGCCACTTTGGTGCCTTTCTTCTCGACCACTTTGTCGACAATCGACACCGGCGGCTCAGCTTCTGCGGAAACGCTCGGGTAGATCACTTCGAACTGATCACGGCCAAATTCACGGGCGATCATTTCTGCTTCGTTCTCAAAGGTCACCAACACATCGCCGATCTGGTTGGTCATGAACGTGGTAGTCGCCGCACGGCCACCGGTGTCCAGCACGGGGGCGTGTTTGAACAGGTCGCCCACGAACTTCTTGGCCTTCTCTTCGTCACCGCCATTCTTCAGCACATAACCCCAGGCCGACAGGTAGGTGTAGCGGCCGTTACCGAAAGTCTTCGGGTTCGGCACGATGACTTGTACGCCGTCCTTGAGCAGATCCGGCCAGTCTTTCAGGGCTTTCGGGTTGCCTTTACGTACGATGAACACCGTGGCCGAGGTGAAGGGCGCGCTGTTGTTCGGCAGGCGGGTGACCCAGTTGTCGGGCACCAGCTTGCCGTTGTCTGCCAGTGCGTTGATGTCGGTGGCCATGTTCATGGTGATCACGTCAGCCGGCAGGCCGTCGATCACCGAGCGCGCTTGTTTGCTCGAACCACCGAAGGACATCTGCAGGGTCAGCTTGTCGTCCGGGTGATCGGCGGCCCAGTGCTTCTGGAAGGCGGCGTTGTAGTCTTTGTAGAAGTCGCGCATCACGTCGTAGGAGACGTTGAGCAGGGTGACCGGGGCGGCCTGGACGACGCCAGCCAGTGCAAGGCCGGCGGCCAGGAGAGAGGCACTAACGAGTTTTTTCACTGCTCATTCCTTGTTGTTCGAGAAGGTTTTGAAACACATAGGGGCAATATGCCAGCGACTATAACGGGGGGCGCATAGTCGCTTAAAGATTAAAAAGAACTTTGCTTATTCCACTTTCTTGAAAAGCCCATTGCCGCAGCGTGAGCAAAACGCGGCGTTCGGCTCATGGCTGTTTTTCTTGCACACCGGGCAATCGGTTTGCAGCATTTCGCCACGCATGGCGTTGGCCAGTTCGGCGGTGAAGATCCCGGTGGGCACGGCGATGATCGAGTAACCGGTGATCATCACCAGCGACGAAATTACCTGGCCCAGCGGGGTCTTCGGCACGATATCGCCAAAACCTACAGTGGTCAGGGTCACGATCGCCCAATAGATGCCCTTGGGAATGCTGGTAAAGCCGTGTTCCGGGCCTTCGATCACGTACATCAAGGTGCCGAACACCGTGACCAGTGTGCAGACGCTGACCAGGAACACCACGATCTTCTGCTTGCTGCCCCGCAGCGCCGACATCAGGTAGTTGGCCTGCTTGAGATACGGGCCGAGCTTGAGCACCCGGAAGATCCGCAGCATCCGAATGATCCGGATGATCAACAGGTACTGCGCGTCGCTGTAATACAGGGCCAGGATCCCGGGCACGATGGCCAGCAAATCCACCAGCCCATAAAAGCTGAAGGCATAGCGCAACGGCTTGGGCGAGCAATACAGCCGCAGGCCGTACTCGATGGCGAAGATGATCGTGAAGCCCCACTCGATATAGGCCAGCACGTTGGCGTAGTTGTCGTGGACCGCCTGGATGCTGTCGAGGATCACGATCACCAGGCTGGCGAGAATGATCAACAGCAGGGTGCTGTCGAAGCGCCGGCCGGCCGGGGTGTCGCTTTGGAACACCATGACGTAGAGACGTTCACGCCAGTGTTTGTTGCTGTCCATGGAAGTCGCCTGAATCGAAGATCAGCGAAGCCTAGGGGGATTCGAAGGGGCTGTCCATGCGGGTTTTCTGCATCACCCGCTGACTGGCGCGCACCAGCCAGGTGGCGAGGATAAACGGCGCGGTCAGCGCTGGCAGGTTCAGGCCGGTAAAGCCCGGCGTGAGGATGATCGCCAGCAGGATGCCGGTCAGCGGCAGCCAGGGGTGGCGGCGTTGCTGGCTGAGGGCCAATGCCGCCAGAGCCGGGTTGTAGCTGTGCAGACCGAGCAGGGCGCTGGCGGGCTCGTCCATCAGCAGGGCGAGCAGCACGCCGAGGCTCGCACCGGTCAATGCCCACAACGCGGCGCGGCGGTTGGCGAGCAGCAGGCCGAGGCCGATCAACAGACCGGCCAGAGGCTGGTTCAGCAGGATGACTTGGGCAAGGCCATTAAACGGTGCGCAGAGCAGCGCCCAGGTGCCGGGTTCGCTGGCGGCGAATGCGACAGGTGGAGTGGTGCCGAGCAGCAGCCAGCCGAGCACGACAAACGGTGCGGTGTAGGCGGGCAGGTCGTCCGGGGTGGAGGCGCGTTTGAGCCACTGGCGGGTGACGATCGCGCTGAGGCCGCCACAGGCGAGGATCAACGGTGGCAAGAGTGCCGACCAGGTGAAATGCTGGCTGATCAGCAAGCCGAGTAGCACGCCGTTATAGCTATAGAGGCCAGCCTGGCGCTCGGCCTTGGGATAGCCGCGGCGTTGGGCGGTCAGCAAACCGGCGACACCGCCCAGCAGTGCACCGCCGAGCAGGGCCGGGGCGCCGATCAGGATCGCCAGCAGGCAGAGCAGGCCACACAGCGGGTGGCGCTGGAGGAAAATCTGGCTGAAGCCGTTGAGCAGGGCTTCGGCCCAGTCGGGGCAGGATTGGTTGGGCATGGTGAGTGAGTCTGAGGGACCGAGTTGCCCCCTTCGCGAGCAAGCCCGCTCCCACATTCGACCGAGTTGTCATGTCGAACAGTGATCAAAATGTGGGAGCGGGCTTGCTCGCGAAGGGGCCCTTACAGGCGCTAGATCAATGTCTCGATCCGCAACGAATTGGTCGACCCCGGCTGCCCAAACGGCACCCCCGCGGTGATCACCAACGTATCCCCGCGCTGCGCCATGCCCTGTGCCTGGGCAATTTCCAGCGCCGTGGAACACACCTCATCCACCTGCCGCAGCCGATCATTCACCACCGAATGCACGCCCCACGCCACGCTCAAGCGCCGTGCCGTGGACAGGTTCGGTGTCAGGTTCAGAATCGGCACCGCCGGCCGTTCCCGCGCCGCGCGCAGGCTGGAACTGCCCGACTCGCTGTAGTTCACCAGCACCGCCACCGGCAGGATGCTGCTGATACGGCGAATCGCGCAGCTGATGGAGTCCGACACCGTGGCATCCGCCTTGGGCCGGCTGACGTCCAGTTGCGTCTGGTAGTCCGGGCCGTTTTCCACCTGGCGAATGATCTTGCTCATCATCAACACCGCTTCCAGCGGGTATTCACCGGAAGCGGTTTCCGCCGAGAGCATCACCGCATCCGCCCCTTCAGCCACCGCGTTGGCCACGTCCGTGACCTCGGCGCGGGTCGGCGCCGGTGAGAAGCGCATGGACTCGAGCATCTGCGTGGCCACCACCACCGGTTTACCCAGCTGACGGCAGACGCCAATGATGTCCTTCTGGATTTGCGGCACGCTCTCCGCCGGCACTTCCACCCCCAGGTCTCCTCTGGCGACCATGATCGCGTCGCTCAGCTCGGCGATTTCCTGCAGGCGCTGCACCGCCGAGGGCTTCTCGATCTTGGCCATCAGGAATGCCTTGTCGCCGATCAACTCGCGGGCTTCGCGGATATCTTCCGGGCGTTGCACAAACGACAGCGCCACCCAGTCCACACCCAGTTCCAGGCCGAAGTTCAGGTCGCGGCGATCCTTGGTGGTCAGCGGGCTGAGTTCCAGCAACGCCTGGGGCACGTTCACGCCTTTGCGGTCTGACAGTTCGCCGCCATTGAGCACGGTGGTGTCGATGGCATCGGCGTGCTTGGTGATCACCCGCAGGCGCAGTTTGCCGTCGTCCAGCAGCAGGTCCATGCCGGGCTTGAGGGCGGCGATGATTTCCGGGTGCGGCAGGTTGACCCGCCGCTGGTCGCCGGGCGTCGGGTCGAGGTCCAGGCGCAGGGCCTGGCCGCGAATCAGTTGCACCTTGCCTTCGGCAAAACGCCCGACCCGCAGCTTCGGGCCCTGCAGGTCCATGAGGATGCCGAGGGGATAGTTGAGCTGGCGTTCCACTTGGCGAATCCACTGGTAGCGCTGGGCGTGGTCGGCATGATCGCCATGGCTGAAGTTCAACCGGAAGATATTCACCCCGGCTTCCACCAGTTCGCGGATGTCATCGATGCTGTCGGTGGCCGGGCCCAGCGTGGCGAGGATCTTGACCTTCTTGTCAGGCGTCATGTTCAGGGGACTCTCTTTCAGGGCTCTAGGATCAGAATGGCGCGAAAATCGTTGACGTTGGTGCGGGTGGGCTCGGTGATGATCAAGCCGTCGAGGGCCGCGAAGTAGCCGTAGCCATTGTTGTTGTCCAGTTCGTCACTGGCGCTCAAGCCCAGGGCTTCGGCGCGGGCGTAGCTGGTGGGCGTCATGATCGCGCCGGCGTTGTCTTCCGAGCCGTCGATGCCATCGGTGTCACCCGCCAGGGCGTAGACGCCGGGCAGGCCCTTGAGGCTGTCGGTGAGGCTCAGCAGGAATTCGGCATTGCGCCCGCCACGGCCATTGCCGTGCACGGTCACGGTGGTTTCACCGCCGGAAAGGATCACGCAAGGCGCCGCCAGCGGTTGGCCGTGCTGGATGATCTGCCGGGCGATACCGGCGTGCACCTTGGCCACGTCTCGGGCTTCGCCTTCCAGGTCGCCAAGGATCAGCGGGCTGAAACCGGCCTGGCGGACTTTCACCGCCACCGCTTCCAGGGATTGCTGCGGGCGGGCGATCAGCTGGAAATGGCTGCGGGCGAGGACCGGGTCGCCGGGCTTGACGGTTTCCGACTCCGGGCTTTGCAGCCAGGTGCGTACGGACGCCGGGATTTCAATCTGGTAGCGCTTGAGAATCGCCAGCGCCTGTTGCGAAGTGCTCGGGTCGCCGACGGTGGGGCCTGAAGCGATGACCGTGGCCTGGTCACCCGGCACATCGGAAATCGCATAGGTGTAGACCGTGGCCGGCCAGCTGGCCTTGGCCAGGCGCCCGCCCTTGATCGCCGAGAGGTGCTTGCGCACGCAGTTCATCTCGTCAATGGCGGCGCCGGATTTGAGCAGGGCTTTGTTGATCGCTTGCTTGTCTGCCAGGGTGATGCCGGCGGCCGGAAGGGCGAGCAGTGCAGAGCCGCCGCCGGAGAGCAGGAAGATCACGCGGTCGTCTTCGCTGAGGTTGCTGATCAGCTCCAGCACACGCTTGGCGACGGCCTGGCCTGCGGCATCCGGGACCGGGTGCGCGGCTTCGACCACTTCGATTTTCTTGCAGGGCGCGCCGTGGCCGTAGCGGGTCACCACCAGGCCCGAGACTTCGCCTTGCCAGCAGTTTTCCACCACCAGCGCCATGGCGGCGGCGGCTTTGCCGGCGCCGATCACGATGACACGGCCGCTGCGGTCGGCGGGCAGATAGGGTTCGAGGACTTGCCGGGGGTGGGCGGCGTCGATGGCTGTGGCAAACAGCTCGCGAAGCAGGTGTTGCGGATCGACCGACATAAGCGGGCTCCCGGGGATTCTTGTTATTAGGGGTGCATCATTTTCAAACTTGAAATGCGATTAAGTGTGGGAGCTGGCTTGCCTGCGATAGCGGTGTATCAGGCAATGGGAAGGTGTCTGAAAGATCGCTATCGCAGGCAAGCCAGCTCCCACAAGGGATTGCATTCCAACAGGGGAGGTTATTTATCGCGAATCGAAAAATTCGCCATATGTTCCAGGCCCTTGATCAGCGCCGAGTGGTCCCAGTTGCCGCCACCGATTGCGTTGCAGGTGCTGAATACCTGCTGGGTGCCGGCGGTGTTTGGCAGGTTGATCCCCAGCTCCTTGGCACCGGCCAGCGCCAGGTTCAAATCCTTCTGGTGCAGGCTGATACGGAAGCCCGGGTCGAAGGTGCCCTTGATCATCCGCTCGCCATGCACTTCGAGGATTTTCGAGGAGGCAAAACCGCCCATCAGCGCTTCACGCACCTTGGCCGGGTCGGCGCCGTTCTTCGAGGCGAACAGCAGCGCTTCGGCCACCGCCTGGATGTTCAGGGCAACGATGATCTGGTTCGCCACTTTGGCGGTCTGGCCATCGCCATTGCCGCCCACCAGGGTGATGTTCTTGCCCATGGCCTGGAACAGCGGCAGGGCACGTTCGAAGGTGTGCGGGTCGCCGCCGATCATGATGCTCAGGGTGCCGGCCTTGGCCCCGACTTCACCACCGGATACCGGTGCATCGAGGTAGCGCGCGCCGGTCTCGTTGATCTTCGCGGCGAAGGCTTTGGTGGCGGTGGGCGAGATCGAGCTCATGTCGATCACTACTTTGTTCGGCCCAAGGCCTGCGGCAACGCCGTCGGCGCGGAACAGCACATCGTCGACCTGCGGGGTGTCGGGCACCATGACGATGATGAACTCGGCTTCCTGGGCCACTTGCTGCGGGTTGGCCAGGGCCACCGCGCCAGCGTCGATCAATTCAGCCGGCGCCTTGCCGTGGTGCTCGGAAAGGAACAGTTGGTGACCGGCCTTTTGCAGGTTGGCGGCCATGGGTTGGCCCATGATGCCGGTGCCGATAAATCCGATTTTAGCCATGATGAAAATCCTCTCTTTATTCGATGTGAGAGCTGCTTGTGTGGGAGCTGGCTTGCCTGCGATGGCATCACCTCGGTTTAACTGAGAGACCGAGTTGCCTGCATCGCAGGCAAGCCAGCTCCCACACAAGCCCTGCTTTCACATTGGGTTCTGTGTTGTGGGTTAGATCGCGTTGTGGCTTTTGAGCCAACCCAAACCCGCTTCGGTGGTGGTCAACGGCTTGTACTCACAGCCGACCCAACCCTGATAACCAATGCGGTCCAAATGTTCGAACAGGAAGCGGTAGTTGATCTCACCCGTGCCCGGCTCGTTGCGCCCCGGGTTGTCCGCCAGCTGGATGTGGTTGATCTCACCCAGGTGCGCGGCCATGGTGCGGGCCAGATCGCCTTCCATGATTTGCATGTGATAAATGTCGTATTGCAGGAACAGGTTGGCACTGCCTACCTGCTCGCGAATCGACAGGGCCTGGGCCGTGTTGTTCAGGTAGAAGCCCGGAATGTCACGGGTGTTGATCATCTCCATCACCAGCCGGATGCCCACCGCTTGCAGCTTGTCGGCGGCGTACTTGAGGTTGGCGACGAAGGTTTTTTCAAGCGTCTCGTCATCCACACCGGCAGGACGAATCCCCGCCAGGCAGTTGATCTGGGTGTTGCCCAGCACCTGGGCGTAGGCGATGGCCAGGTTGACCCCGGCACGGAATTCCTCGACCCGGTCCGGGTGGCAGGCCAGGCCGCGTTCGCCCTTGGCCCAGTCACCGGCCGGCAGGTTGAATAGCACTTGTGTCAGGCCGTGGGCATCGAGTTGTGCCTTGATTTCAGCCGAGCTGAATTCATAGGGAAACAGGTATTCCACGCCACTGAACCCCGCGTCGGCGGCGGCTTTGAAACGGGCAAGAAAGTCCTGTTCGGTAAACAGCATGGACAGGTTGGCGGCAAAACGCGGCATGGGGTTCTCCTTAATCGAGCAGTGAAATGGCAGTTGGCGCGTCGTTGCCCACCAGTGCCAGATCTTCGAATTCGTTGACGGCGTTGATCTCGG
Organism: Pseudomonas sp. TH34; assembly: GCF_016650865.1. Taxonomy (NCBI): domain Bacteria; kingdom Pseudomonadati; phylum Pseudomonadota; class Gammaproteobacteria; order Pseudomonadales; family Pseudomonadaceae; genus Pseudomonas; species Pseudomonas sp. TH34. Next base: position 230,966 of record NZ_JAEKFB010000001.1, on the reverse strand, counting down.
TGCCCATGGAAATATTGGTCACCCGCTCCAGGATAATTTCAACGATCACCGGCACCTTGAACTCTTCGATCATTTCCTGAGCCTTGCGCAGTGCAGGCTGGATCTGACCTGGTTCGAACACGCGCAGGGCCTTGCAACCCAGGCCTTCGGCGACGGCCACGTGGTCGACGCCATAACCGTTGAGTTCCGGCGCGTTGAGGTTGTCGAAGGACAGCTGCACGCAGTAGTCCATTTCAAACCCACGCTGGGCCTGGCGGATCAGGCCCAGGTAGGAGTTGTTCACCACCACGTGGATGTACGGCAGCTTGAACTGGGCGCCCACCGCCAGTTCTTCGATCATGAACTGGAAGTCATAGTCGCCGGACAGCGCCACGACTTTGCGGGTCGGATCAGCCTTGACCACACCCAGCGCCGCCGGAATGGTCCAGCCGAGCGGGCCGGCCTGGCCACAGTTGATCCAGTGGCGGGGTTTGTAGACGTGCAGGAACTGCGCGCCGGCAATCTGCGACAGGCCGATGGTGCTGACGTAGCAGGTGTCTTTGCCGAACACCTGGTTCATCTCTTCGTATACCCGTTGCGGCTTGACCGGCACGTTGTCGAAGTGGGTCTTGCGGTGCAGGGTGGCCTTGCGTTGCTGGCAGTCGTGCAGCCAGGCGCTGCGGTCCTTGAGCTTGCCGGCGGCTTTCCACTCGCGGGCCACTTCAATGAACATAGTCAATGCAGAGCCGGCGTCGGAAACGATGCCCAGGTCCGGGGTGAACACGCGGCCGATTTGCGTCGGCTCGATGTCCACGTGAATGAATTTGCGCCCTTCGGTGTACACCTCCACCGAACCGGTGTGACGGTTGGCCCAGCGGTTACCGATGCCCAGCACCACGTCCGATTTCAACATCGTCGCGTTGCCATAACGGTGGGACGTTTGCAGGCCGACCATGCCTACCATCTGCGGGTGATCGTCCGGGATCGTGCCCCAGCCCATCAGGGTCGGGATTACCGGGATGCCGGTCAATTCGGCGAACTCCACCAGCAGCTCGCTGGCGTCGGCGTTGATCACGCCACCACCGCTCACCAGCAATGGACGTTCGGCCTGGTCCAGCAGGGCCAAGGCTTTTTCCACCTGGATGCGGGTCGCCAACGGCTTGGCCAGGGGCAGCGGCTGGTAGGCGTCGATGTCGAATTCGATCTCGGCCATTTGCACGTCGAATGGCAGGTCGATCAGCACTGGGCCTGGGCGGCCGGAGCGCATTTCATAGAAGGCTTTCTGGAAGGCATAGGGCACCTGGCCCGGTTCCAGGACGGTGGTTGCCCACTTGGTCACCGGCTTGACGATGCTGGTGATGTCGACGGCCTGGAAGTCTTCCTTGTGCATCCGTGCACGGGGCGCCTGGCCGGTGATGCACAGGATCGGGATCGAGTCCGCCGAAGCGCTGTACAGGCCGGTGACCATGTCGGTGCCCGCCGGGCCCGATGTGCCGATGCACACGCCGATATTGCCGGCCTTGGTGCGGGTGTAGCCCTCGGCCATGTGCGAGGCGCCTTCAACGTGGCGAGCAAGGACGTGATCGATGCCACCGACCTTCTGCAAGGCCGAATACAGCGGGTTGATCGCGGCGCCCGGGATACCGAAGGCGGTGTCGACCCCTTCACGGCGCATCACCAGGACAGCGGCTTCGATTGCTCTCATTTTGCTCATGGTTTTGGTGCCTCTTGCGTTTTGTAATTGTATACAAGTTGTGTTGGTCCGAAGTGTATTCACGGCGAGCGGGGCAGGTCAATCCATTTTCTTGGGTGGCCTTTACGTTCGTCGGAAGGCTTCTGGACAGGAATATTTCGACGTGTGGTGCGTATGTTTCGAAATATTGTATACAAAAAATAAATCTATTGTGTTCTATTTGTTTGATCCGGCTTCTGATCAAACAGAGCCCCACGGCTTTCCCATAACAAGATAAGGACGGCACCCATGAGCGCTTTAACCTTGAAAGTCGCAGTCAACCTGGCCAGTCATGCCATCGCGGCAGGCCGCACCCTTTCGTCAGCGCCACTGACCATTGCGGTACTCGACAGCGGCGGGCATTTGATTACGTTGCAGCGCGAAGATGGCGCGAGCCTGCTGCGCCCGCAGATCGCGATCGGCAAGGCCTGGGGTGCGATAGCCCTGGGCAAAGGCTCGCGGCTGCTGGCGCTGGATGCGCAGCAGCGGCCGGCGTTTATTGCGGCGTTGAACAGTTTGGGGCAGGGCAGCGTGGTGCCGGCACCGGGCGGGGTTTTGATTCGGGATCAAGAGGGTGTGGTGCTGGGGGCAATCGGGATCAGCGGGGATACGTCGGATATTGATGAGCAGTGTGCGATCAGTGCGATCGAGGGGCAGGGGTTGTGGGCGGATGCGGGGGTGTCTGCTTGATTTGAGGTGACTGATGGATAGTCATCGCAGGCAAGCCAGCTCCCACAGTTGAATGTATTCACAAATCAAAATGTGGGAGCGGGCTTGCCCGCGATGGCGGCGACTCGGTCTCCAGTCAAAGCCAGATCGCATCCCACAGTGGGTAGTCGCCATATTTTTGCACGAGCCCCGCCCTCAAGGGATTGGCCACGATGTACCGAGCGATGCCCTCAAGGTTTTCTTCGCGCCGCACGGCATGATCATGGAAACCTGGTTGCCAAAGACGCCCTTTTCTCCCGGCAACAGCATTCACGACTCGAGTACTTTTGGATTTGACTTGGCGCATCAGGTCAGCCAACGAACCGCTTTCCAGCGAAATCAACCAGTGGAAATGATCGGGCATCACTACCCAGGCGAGTGAGGTTGCCAGCCGCTGGTTTTGCGCAATTCTGAATTGCTGAACAACCAGTCTGCCTAGCTTGAAGTCGCTGAATATTGGTTCGCGATGCAGTGTGTTGCTGGTCAGAAGATAAATTCGGTTGGGTTCGTTATAGCGGCCAGTGCGTAGACGACATGATGCGGGTAGATCAGGCATTCCGTTGCCCCTTTGCAGAAGTGAGTTCTGAAAGGCTAGATGGGAATGTTTTAAGGGATCTTCCAGGTTTTGGCGGGATGTGTCCGGGAGATCGCTATCGCGGGCAAGCCCGCTCCCACAGGGGACCTCCGTCGTTCATACATTCTGTGTCTGGCACAAATCCAGTGTGGGAGCTGGCTTGCCTGCGATGGCTACACCGCGGTCTATCAGTCCGGCTCACACCCTTTAAGCACCAACCGAATAATCGTCTGCGCCGCCGCCTCATAATCCGCTTCATCCAGCTTCGCCTTCCCGGTCACCGCTGAAATCTGCCAGTCGAAATCCGCATACGTCTGCGTCGCCGCCCAGATGCTGAACATCAGGTGATGAGGATCAATCGGCGCAATCAGCCCCCGGTCCACCCAGCTCTGGATGCAGTCGATGTTGTGCTTGGCCTGGGCATTCAGCTGTTCCACCTGCTCGGGGCTCAAATGCGGGGCGCCGTGCATGATTTCGCTGGCGAATACTTTCGAGGCAAACGGCAAATCCCGGGAGATGCAGATTTTCGAGCGGATGTACCCGCTTAGCACTTCCTTGGGGTCGCCGTCGGGATTGAACGGGGTGGAGGCCGCCAGGATCGGCTCGATAATGCTTTCGAGCACCTCGCGGTAGAGGTTGTCCTTGGACTTGAAGTAGTAATAGACGTTGGGCTTGGGCAGCCCGGCCTTGGCGGCGATGTCGCTGGTTTTGGTCGCGGCGAAGCCCTTGTCGGCAAACTCCTCACTGGCAGCCCGCAGGATCAGTTCTTTGTTGCGCTCGCGAATGGTGCTCATAGACCAGGAGGTTCCTTGCCAAGACAGGCGGTCGGGCATGGTAGCACCGGCTTTGCGCAGGGCTCAAGAATCGCGCTGCAGCCCTTGCGTTACGGGGCGCTCAGCTGACTTTGTCTGTCTTGATGCTGAACGCATTCACGGTCGTACAGGCATGAGTTGTACGCACTGCTAGAGTTCAGGGCAGCGAGCGGCCAATCAGGCGGCTCGCTCCATCCTGATTTCGGCGTTCGAGAGAGAAACCGTGGAGAGAAGCAGACGACGTACGTTCGCCTGGGCAGTTGGCACGTTGTTACTGGTAGCGTTGTTGATTGCCCTGGGTTTGCACTTCTTTGCAGGTGGGCATAAAGGCAAGCCACCCGCCCCCGGCGAACCGGTAGCCGTGGTGCCTGTCACCTTGCAGGACGTGCCGGTTTACATCGATGCCCTCGGTACCGTCACACCTACCCGCAGCGTGACCGTGGTCAGCCAGGTCGATGGCATCCTCAGCAGCGTGGAATTCAAGGAAGGCCAGCACGTCAGCAAGGGCCAGGTGATTGCGCGAATCGATGACCGTGCCCTCAAGGCCCAACTGGCCGTGGCCAAGGGCACCCTGGCCCATGACCAGGCCGTATTGAGCAATGCCCAGCGCGATTTGGCACGCTACCGCGAACTGGTCAAGGCCGGGTCCACCAGCCAGCAAACCGTCGATACCCAGGCCTCCTTGGTCCAGCAACAACTGGGTACCGTGGCCGCCGATCAGGGCAATGTGCAGAACCTTGAAGTGCAGGTCGGCTACTGCACCATCACCTCGCCGGTCGACGGTGTAGTGGGACTGCGCCTGGTAGACCCCGGCAACTACGTCACGACCACCAGCACCACCGGAATCGTAGTCATCACCCAGATGAACCCGGCTACTGTGGTATTCGCCGTGCCCGAGGATGATTTGGGGCCGATCAATCAGGCGTTGAGCCGTGGCGCGGTGACGGTGCTGGCCTACGACCGCAATAAAAAGGCGCTGTTGGCCACCGGTAGCGTATTGGCTCTGGATAACCAGGTGGACACCACCACCGGCACCATCAAGGTCAAGGCGCAGTTCGATGATTCGGGCAATGCGCTGTTCCCCAACCAGTTCGTCAATGCGCGCCTGAAGGCCGACACCTTGACCCAGGTCGCCGTGGTGCCCACCCGGGCGATCCAGCATGGTAGCAAGGGCGATTTCGTGTTCGTGGTGAATGGCGAAAAGGCCAGCCTGCGCAATATCAAGACCGGCCCGTCCATGGGCGATGTGTCGGCGGTGCTCGAAAACGGCGTCAAGCCAGGCGAGCAGGTGATCACCGAAGGCGCCGACAAACTGGATGACGGTTCGGCCGTGAAGGTCGTCGCCCAGTGAGGAGCTGCCGAGCATGAACATTTCGCGGCCCTTTATCGAACGTCCCGTCGCCACCACCTTGATGATGGTGGCGGTGCTGTTGCTGGGCCTGTTGGGGTATCACTTGCTGTCGGTGTCGGCCTTGCCCGAAGTCGATTACCCGACCATCCAGGTCTTCACCCAGTACCCCGGCGCGAGCCCGGATGTGGTCAGCTCATCCATCACCGCGCCGCTGGAGCGTCAGCTCGGCGAAATGCCGGGCCTCAAGTCCATGAACTCCACCAGTTCCGACGGCGCTTCGGTGGTGACCCTGCAATTCGACCTGTCGCTGTCCCTGGACGTCGCCGAACAGGAAGTGCAGGCCGCCATCAACGCCGCCGGCACTTTCCTGCCGGCCAACCTGCCGTACCCGCCGGTGTACAGCAAGGTCAACCCGGCGGATGCGCCGGTGCTGACCCTGTCTCTGACCTCCGACGTTTTGCCGCTGACCAAGGTCGAAGACCTGGCGGATACACGGCTGGCGCAGAAGATCTCGCAGATCACCGGTGTCGGCCTGGTGACCATCAGCGGCGGCCAGCGCCCGGCGGTGCGTGTGGAGGCGAATACCTCGGTGCTCAACAGCCTGGGCCTGTCCATCGATGACCTGCGTACTTCCCTCGGCACCGCCAACGTCAACCAGGCCAAGGGCAATATCGACGGCAAGTTCCAGGCGTATTCCATTGGTGCCAACGACCAGTTGCAGTCGGCCGAGGAATACCGCGATCTGGTGATTGCCTATAAAAACGGCGCACCGATTCGCCTGTCGCAGATCGCCACTTCCACCCAGGGCCCGGAGAACCCGCGCCAGGCCGCGTGGACCAACAGCACGCCGTCGATCGTGCTGAACATCCAGCGCCAACCCGGCGCCAACGTGATTCAAGTGGTCGACCGCGTGCAGCAATTGCTGCCCAAACTGCGCGCCAGTTTGCCGGGCACTTTGAAGGTCGATGTACTGACCGACCGCACGCAAACCATCCGCGCCTCGGTCACCGATGTGCAGTACGAACTGGCCATGGCCATCGGGCTGGTGGTGATCGTGATTTTTGCGTTCCTGCGCAATGTGCCGGCCACGATCATTCCCGCCGTCACCATTCCGCTGACGCTGGTGGGCACCCTGGCCGTGGCCTATGCGTTGGGCTTCTCCCTGAACAACCTGACGCTGATGGCGCTGACCATCGCCATCGGCTTTGTGGTGGATGACGCCATCGTGATGATCGAAAACATCACGCGCTATATCGAGGCCGGCGACTCACCGCTGGAGGCGGCGCTCAAGGGCTCGGAGCAGATTGGTTTCACGATTATTTCGCTGTCGATTGCCCTGATTGCGGTGATGATCCCGCTGCTGTTCATGGGCGATGTGGTCGGCCGGTTGTTCCGCGAATTCGCCATGACGGTGGCCGTGACCATCGTTATCTCGGCCTTCATCTCGCTGACCCTGACGCCGATGATGTGCGCGCGGATGCTCAAGAATAAGCACGAAGAACGCCGCGCGGATTTCTTCGACCGCATCAACACCCACTACGTGCGTGGCCTCGACTGGGTGCTGGCCCACCGCACCCTGACTCTGATCTCGGTGGTGCTCACCGCCGCACTGACGCTGCTGACCCTGGTGATCATGCCCAAGGGCTTTTTCCCGGACCAGGACACCGGCCTGATCCAGGGTATTTCCCAGGCGGCGCCGACGGTTTCGTTCCAGCAGATGCAGACCGAACAGCAGCGCCTGGCCGCCCGAATCCTCAAGGACCCGGCGGTGCAAAGCCTGTCGTCCTTTGTCGGGATCGACCAGACCAACCCGACCATCAACCAGGGCAACCTGCTGATCAACCTCAAGCCGCGGGGCGAGCGTGACAGCGCCACCGAAGTGATCCGCCGGCTCTCCGATGCCAACGCCGATGACGCCGGCATCCGCCTGTACCTGCACTCGGTACAGGACCTGACCCTCGACGCTACGGTGTCCACCACCAGTTACCGCCTGGGTCTGCAAGCCACCGACCCGGACGAGTTGGAACAGTGGACCACCAAGCTGCTGGCGGCGATCAAGCAAGACCCGATGTTCACCGATGTGCAAAGCCAGGCGATGCAGTTCGGCAACCAGATCCAGCTGACATTCGACCGCGCCACGGCGTCGCGGCTGGGCATCACGCCCCAGGCAATCGATGACGTGCTGTACGACGCCTTCGGTCAGCGCCAGGTCTCGACCATCTACACCCAGCTCAACCAGTACCACGTGGTGATCGCCACCGACCATCCGCCGCGCAACCTGCCGGACTTGCTCACGGGCTTGTACGTGGACATCCCGGGCGGCGGGGTCGCGCCGCTGTCGAGCATGGCGACCCTGCAGGTGGTGCGTACGCCCGTGACCATCAACCGCCTGGGCCAGTTTCCGTATGCCGACGTGTCGTTCAACCTCGCGCCCGGCCAGACCCTTGGCGCGGCGGTCACGCGGCTCAAGGACATCGAGGCCAAGGTCGGCCTGCCGCTGTCGGTGCAGGCCAACCTCGAAGGTGCAGCGGCGACGTTCGAGCAGTCGCTGTCGAATCAGGTGTTCCTGGTGGTGGCGGCGATTGTGGTGGTGTACCTGATGCTGGGGATTCTGTACGAGAGCTTCGTGCACCCGGTGACGATCCTCTCGACGTTGCTCTCCGCGGCGCTCGGGGCTTTGCTGGCGCTGTTGGTGACCGGCACGCAGTTCGACATTATCGGTTTGATCGGGATTGTGCTGCTGATCGGCATCGTGATGAAAAACGGCATCATGATGGTCGACTTCGCCCTGGAACTCTTACGTGAGGGGGGCCTGAGCCCTGTGGCGGCGATCCGTCAGGCGGCGGAGTTGCGGTTCCGGCCGATCCTGATGACCAGCATGGCCTCGCTGTTCGGCGCGGTACCGCTGGCGCTGGGCACCGGGATTGGCTCGGAGCTGCGGCATCCGCTGGGCATCGCGATTATCGGCGGGTTGTTGCTCAGTCAGTTGCTGACGCTGTTTTCCACACCCGTAATCTTTCTGGCCATGCACAGCCTGGGGCAGCGCTTCAGCCGCCGTCCGGCTGAAGCGGTCTGATGGCGATGAACCTCAGCGCGCCGTTTGTTCGCCGCCCGATTGCAACCACCTTGATGGCGGCCGGCCTCGCGTTGTTTGGCGCGCTGGCCTTTATGCTGTTGCCGGTGGCGCCGCTGCCGGAGGTGGATTTCCCCACCATCAGCGTCAGCGCCTCGTTGCCCGGTGCCGATCCCACCACGGTTGCCAGTTCGGTGGCCACGCCCCTGGAGCGGCAGTTCGGGCAGATCGCCGGGGTCACGCAGATGACCTCGTCCAGCAGCCTCGGCTCGGCGCGGATCATCTTGCAGTTCGACCTGAACCGCGACATCGACGGCGCCGCCCGGGACGTGCAGGCCGCGATCAACGCCGCCCGCAGCAACCTGCCCAGTGACCTGTCGGGCAACCCGACGTACCGCAAGGTCAACCCGGCCGACTCGCCGATCCTGATCATCAGCCTGACCTCCGACAGCGCCACGCCGGGGCAGATGTATGACGTGGCCTCGACCCTGCTGGAGCAGAAGTTGTTGCAGACCACCGGCGTCGGTGACGTGACGGTGGGCGGCGGCGCGCTGCCGGCGGTGCGGGTGGAATTGAACCCCGACCGGCTCAACCAGTACGGCGTCAGCCTGGAGCAGGTGCGCCAGGTGATCAACGCCTCCAACGTCAACCTGCCCAAGGGCAACGTGGCCATCGGCGACCGTAACTACGGGATTGCGGCGAACGACCAGTTGCTCGATGAAAAGGACTATGGGCCACTGGTGGTCAAGGCCCACAACGGCGACCTGATCCATATCTCCGACCTGGGCTACGTGCGCGAAGACGTGCAGGACCTGCGCAACTTCGGCCTGTCCAACGGCAAGCCGGCGGTGTTGCTGGTGGTGTTCAAGCAGCCGGGGGCCAACGTGATCGAAACGGTGGACGCGGTGAAAGCCTCGCTGCCGTTTTTGCAGAGCTCGATTCCGGCGACGATCAAGCTCAGCCTGCTGATGGACCGCACCACCACCATTCGTGCCTCGTTGCACGACGTGGAAGTGACCTTGCTGGTGTCGATCCTGCTGGTGACCCTGGTGACGTTCGGTTTCTTCCGCGACTGGCGCAGCACCCTGGTGCCGGCGATCGTGGTACCGCTGTCGTTGCTTGGCACCTTCGGCGCGATGTACTTCCTCGGCTACAGCCTGAACAACCTGTCCCTCATGGCGCTGACCATTTCCACCGGCTTCGTGGTGGACGATGCCATCGTGGTGGTGGAAAACATCATGCGCCACCTGGAGCGCGGCAAGACCCGGGTGGAGGCCGCGCTGGAAGGGGCCCGTGAAGTCGGCTTTACGGTACTGACCATCAGCGTGTCCCTGGTGGCGGTGTTTATTCCGCTGCTGCTGATGGGCGGGATTGTCGGGCGGCTGTTCCGTGAGTTTTCGGTGTCGTTGTCGGTGGCCATCGTGATCTCGATGCTGATCTCCCTGACCGTCACGCCGATGCTCGCCAGTGTGCTGCTGCGGGCGCCGAAGGAGATTCACCAAGGCAACGAACACCCGGATTCGCGCTTTCACCGCTTCTACGATCGCACCCTCGGCTGGGTGATCGACCATACGGTGCTGATGGGCTTTGTCACGGTGCTGGTGATCGTCCTCGCTGGCGTGCTGTACGTGCTGGTGCCCAAGGGCTTCTTTCCCCAGGAAGACACCGGACGCTTGCAAGGCAGCATCCTGGCGAACCAGAGCATTTCCTACGGGGCAATGCAGAAGGACTTCACCGAGATCAACCGCAAGGTGATGAAGAACCCGAACATCGAAACCGTGGCTGGCTTTGTCGGGGGTGGCGGAGGCGGCGGCGGGGCGGTCAACAGCGCGCAGATGTTTGTCTTGCTCAAGCCCCTGGGGGACCGCAAGGACAACGCCACCGAGGTGATCGGGCAGATCCGGCGCAGCCTTGGCGACCTGCCGGGCACCAAGCTGTATTTGCAATCGGCCCAGGACATCACCGTAGGTGGTCGGCAAAGTGGCGCGCAATACCAGTACACCCTGACCGCCGATGACCAGGAATCCCTGGACGAATGGGTGCCCAAGGTGGTGGAGGTGCTGCACAAGTTGCCGCAACTGACCGACCTCAATACCGACCAGCAGGACAACAGCCTGCTGGCCAATGTGCAGATCAATCGCGACACGGCGGCGCGCCTCGGGGTGAGTATCTCGGCGGTCGACCAGGCGCTGTACGACGCCTTTGGCCAGCGCCAGGTCGCCACCCTGTATCGCGCGGCCAACCAATACCACGTGGTGATGGAAATCGCCCCGGAATACTGGACCGACCCTTCAGCGCTCAAAGGTATTTACGTGCCGACGGGCACCCAGGCCACGGCCACCAAGGGCACCACGGCAGCGCCCAACCTGACCACTCAACAGACCCTGGTGCCGCTGTCGGCCCTGGCGGACAACACGGTGGCGCGCACGGCGATTTCCATCAGTCACCAGGGCACGTTCCCGGCGGTGACGGTCTCGTTCAACCTGGCCCCCGGCACGTCCATCGGCCAGGCCACGGCAATGGTGGACGACGCGGTGAAGCAGCTGCGCATGCCCGCCAGTGTGGTGGGCCAGTTTGCCGGTACGGCCCAGGTGTTCCAGTCGTCGGTGGCCAGCGAACCGTTGCTGATCGTCGCCGCGTTGCTCTCGGTGTATATCGTGCTGGGCATCCTCTACGAAAACCTGATGCACCCGCTGACCATCCTCTCGACCTTGCCCTCGGCCGGTGTCGGTGCGCTGATTGCCTTGCTGCTGACCGGCACCGAGCTGTCGATCATTGCGCTGGTGGGGGTGATTCTGTTGATCGGTATCGTGAAGAAGAACGCGATCATGATGATCGACTTCGCGATCACCGAGCGGCGGGAGTTCGGCCTCACGGCCAAGGAAGCGATTCGCCGGGCCTGCCTGATCCGTTTTCGGCCGATCATGATGACTACCCTGGCGGCGATTCTTGGCGCGCTGCCGCTGGTGCTGGGCACCGGCTACGGTTCGGAGCTGCGCCGGCCGTTGGGGATTTCGATTATTGGTGGCCTGCTGTTCAGCCAGGTGCTGACGCTGTACACCACCCCGGTGATCTACCTGTGGCTCGACCGGGCGTCACAGCGCCTGGGTCGGCGTAAGGAAGCAAGGTTATGAATGTGAAATACAGCGTGCTTTGCATCAGCCTGCTGCTCGGCGGCTGCATGGTCGGGCCCGATTACCAGAAGCCCGCCATGGAGCTGCCGCAGTCATTCAAGGAAGGCGCGCAGTGGCAGCGTGCGGCGTCGAATCCCCAGGGGGCGATGGACAGTCAGTGGTGGCTGGCCTATCAGGACCCAGTGTTGAACGACCTGGTGGCGCGCTCGGCCAAGGCCAACCAGTCGATCATCGCGGCGGAGGCCGCTTATCGTTTGGCCCAGGCGCAGGTGGCGTCCAGTCGTGCAGGGTTGTGGCCGACCGTCGGCGTAGGATTGTCGGGTTCGCGGGGGTCGACAGGCAGCGGCAGCGGTACGTCGACTACCGGTACCACGACGGGCGGGGTCTCGAACAGTGTCAGCGCGACCTTGACCGCCAGTTGGGAGCCGGACCTGTGGGGCCTGGTGCGGCGCGGGATCGAGTCCAGCCAGGCCACCGCCCAGCAGTCCGACGCATTGCTGGCCGGGGTGCGGTTGTCCATCAGTTCCAGCGTCGCCAGCAACTACCTGGCCCTGCGGCAGATGGATATCGACGTGCGCCTGTTGCAACAACAGCAGAAGATCAATCAGCAACTGCTGGACATGATTCAGGTGCAGTTCACCCAGGGCGTCGCCACCAACGACCAGTTGCTGGTGGCCCAAGACCAGTTGACCACCTCGATCGCCGATCTACAGACCTCGCTGCGTGACCGCGAGCAGTACGAACATGCGCTGGCCGTGCTGGTGGGTGTGGCGCCGAGCGAGTTTGCCGTGGCTGTGCGGGATGACTACAGCTTCGTCCTGCCGCGCCCCCTTTGACCTTGCCATCGACCCTGCTGCAACGGCGTCCCGATGTGGTCGCGGCGGAGCGCTCGGCGGCGGCGGCCAACGCGAAAATTGGCGTGGCTGAAGCCGCATTCTTCCCGACCCTGGACCTCACCGCTGAAGCCGGCTATCGGGGCAGTGCCCTTGGCGGGCTATTCTCGCTGCCCAATCGCATCTGGACCCTGGGCCCGGCCCTGGCGGAAACCCTGTTTGACGGCGGCGCCCGTGAAGCGGCGGTCAGGCAGGCCGAGGCCAGCTACGACCAGATCGCCGCCAATTACCGGGGCACCGTGCTCAGTGCCTTGCAGAACGTCGAAGATAACCTCTCGGCAATCAACCACCTGCAAACCCAGGCCGACGCCTTCCAGCAGGTCTACCAGCGCAACCAGCAACTGTTCGGCAGCCAGGAGGCGCAGCTGCGCGCCGGCACCGTCAGCCAGGAAGCCGTGCTGACCCAGCAACTGGTGTTGCTGCAAGCCGAGCAGAATCTTCGCGACACCCAGGGCCAGCTCAGCCAGGGCAGTGTGGCGCTGATCCAGAGCCTGGGCGGTGGTTGGCAAACCCCTCAGCACTGAACGGCTCGCTAACCCGGTGTGCGCCGCGTTATTCTCGGCGCACTTTGAATCACGGGAAGCCTGAGCCATGGCAGGAAGCAGTTTGCTGGTATTGATCGACGACATCGCTGCGGTGCTCGACGATGTGGCGTTGATGACCAAGATGGCTGCGAAGAAAACCGCCGGCGTGTTGGGGGATGACCTGGCGCTGAATGCCCAGCAAGTCTCCGGGGTGCGCGCCGAGCGGGAGATCCCGGTGGTGTGGGCGGTGGCCAAGGGCTCCTTCGTCAACAAGCTGATCCTGGTGCCGGCTGCCTTGCTGATCAGCGCGTTTGCGCCGTGGGCGGTGACGCCGCTGTTGATGCTGGGCGGCGCTTATTTATGTTTTGAGGGCTTCGAAAAACTCGCCCATAGCTTCTTCCACAAGCGCACCGAAGAACAGGCGCACCTGGTGGAAGCCGTGGCGGATCCGGCCACGGACCTGGTGGCCTTCGAGAAGGACAAGATCAAGGGCGCGATCCGTACCGATTTCATCCTCTCCGCCGAAATCATCGCCATCACCCTCGGCACCGTGGCCGATGCGCCGCTGATGCAGCAAGTGATCGTGTTGTCGGGTATCGCCATCGTCATGACCATCGGCGTCTACGGCCTGGTGGCCGGTATCGTCAAACTCGATGACCTGGGCCTGTGGCTCACCCAGAAGCCCGGCCAGGCGGCGCGCAGCATTGGCGGGGCGATCTTGCGGGCGGCGCCGTACATGATGAAAAGCCTGTCGGTGATCGGCACGGCGGCGATGTTCATGGTCGGCGGCGGGATCCTGACCCACGGTGTACCGGTGGTGCATCACTGGATCGAGACGGTGAGCCAGAGCACCGGCGGGCTGGCGTGGTTGATGCCGACGTTGCTCAATGCCGTGGCAGGGATCATCGCCGGGGCCGTGGTGTTGGCGGTGGTCAGCGTGGTGGGTAACCTCTGGAAGCGGGCGAGGGCGTAGGCAATTGATCGAGCGACGGCAGTTCAGCGGGGGCATGAAAGGCAAGAACCTCCGTTACCTGAATGAAAGTCCCGGCGAGGCCCGTCAGACGGTGCGTGCGGGATTTGTGTTGCTCGAACATTTCTCGCTGCCGGCGTTTACCCAGGCGCTGGATACGCTGATCACCGCGAACCTGCTGCGGCCCGCGTCGTTTTCTACCTCGACCTTCGGCTTGCAGGAAGGCGAGGTGACCAGCGACCTGGGGCTGGTGATCCGGCCCGATGCGCGGCTTGAGTCTTCGGTGCTTAAAGAGTTGGACCTGCTGGTGATTTGCGGTGGCTATCGCACCGAACTGAAGGCCTGCGACGAATTCATCCATCTGCTGAAAAGCGCTGCGGAGCAGGGGGTGAACCTCGCCGGTTTGTGGAATGGTGCTTGGTTCCTCGGGCGTGCGGGTTTGCTGGGGGGCTACCGATGCGCCGTGCATCCGGAACATCGCCCGGCCCTGGCCGAGTTCTGCAAGGCGACCCAGGTCAGCAGCGAGCCGTATGTGATTGACCGCGACCGGTTGACGGCATCGAGTCCGTCCGGGGCGTTTCATATGGCGCTGGACTGGATCAAGGGGCTGTACGGTAAAGCGTTGGTGGAGGGGATCGAGGACATCCTGGCGTTTGAGGAGTCGCGCTACCGGCGGGTGAAACCGACTGAGAACGTCTGCTTGAGCGCGCCGTTGCGCGAGGTGGTCAACCTGATGGACGCCAACCTCGAAGAGCCTCTGGAACTTGAGCAACTGGCCGTCTATGCGGGCCGTTCCCGGCGCCAGTTGGAGCGCTTGTTCAAGGAGCAACTGGGCACCACACCTCAGCGTTATTACCTGGAACTGCGCATTACCGAGGCTCGCCGGCTGCTTCAACACACCGAGCTGTCCCAGGTGGATGTGTTGGTGGCTTGCGGGTTTGTCTCGCCGAGCCATTTCAGCAAGTGCTACAGCGCCTACTTTGGCTACAGGCCGTCCAAGGAAAAGCGGTTGGTCAAATAACCGCGACATTGGCATTCGCAAAAAATATAGATACGATGCTAATCATTAGCTTGCTATCTATATGCGGGTTCCATGAAATCTTCCACCTTTCAGCTCCCTGATTTCTGGCAAGCGACGCTGGCCCCCTCCCGCAACGATCTGCTGTTTGCCTTGCGCAACATGATCGCCGGCGGGGTCGCGTTGTACCTGGCCTTCTGTTTTGACTTGCAGCAGCCTCAATGGGCTTTGACCACGGTGTTTATCGTTGGCCAGTCCACCAGCGGCATGGTCTTGGCCAAAGGCGCGTATCGGCTGGTAGGCACGTTTGTCGGGGCCATGGTCTCCATCGCGATGATCGGCGTGTTTGGCCAGGCACCGCTGTTGTTCCTGCTGTGCATGGCGCTGTGGCTGGCGTTCTGTACCACTGGGGCTTCGCTGCTGCGCAATCACGCGTCCTATGGTTTTGTACTGGCGGGTTACACCACGGCGATTATTGCGTTGCCGGCTACCGCAGCACCTCTGGGGGTGTTCGATGAGGCGGTGGCACGCTGTCAGGAGATTAGCCTGGGGATCCTTTGCGCCTCCATCGCCAGCACGATTTTATGGCCCCGCCGGGTAGAGCAGGTGTTGGCGGTTCAAGCGCGGGCCGCGTGGCAGGCCGGAGTGCGCGCCGCGGCTTCGGAGCTGTTGGGCAATGATCAGCGTAAAGGGTTGCTCGAAGCGTTGAGCCGCCTGGTGGCGGTGGACAGCCAGCGCGACCACGCCTGGTTTGAAGGGCCCAAGGGCCGACGCCGCTCCCAGGCCTTGCGCGTGCTCAGCCGTGACCTGCTCAGCCTGCTGCGGGCGGCGCGGGGTGTGGCGCGCCAGCGGATGATGCTCGATGAGACGGCAGCGGTGGTGCCACTGATTGAAGAGGTGGCGGGTGCGTTGCAGCAGGAGCGTCTCGATGACCTGCCCGAGCTGGCGCAACGGCTTGGCCTGGTCTTGCAGGCTCCGCATCTTGGCCAGGAGGCGCACTTTTGCCTGATGCAACTGGCTCGAGTACTGCGTTTGATTGAGCTGGGGGGATTGACGCTGGTCGCGGTCGAAGAAGGCAGGGTGCCGCCCGGCGCGCCGGGGGCGATGTCCTGGCACCGGGATATTGAGCAGGGCGTGCTCGGTGGGTTGCGCAGTGCCTTGGCGTTCCTGGCGGTGGCGGCGTTCTGGATCTTTACGGCATGGCCTTCGGGGTTGGGCGCGGTGTCGATTTGTGGTGTGGTGCTGAGCCTGTTTGCGGCACGGGAAAACCCGTCGGCCTCAAGCCTGAATTTCCTCAAGGGCATTGCGCTTTCGATCCCGGTGGCGGGGTTTGTGTGCTTCGTGCTGTTGCCCGGCTTCGATGGCTTTCCCTTGTTATGCCTGGCGTTGGGCGTGCCGCTGTTTTTCGCTTCGCTGTGCATGAGCCGCCTCAAACTGGCGGCGACGGCTTCAGCGTTCTGCATTTTTTTCGTCAACAACGTCGGGCCCAGCAATGTGATGACCTACGACTTCGCCGCCTTCCTCAACAAGGCCATTGCGACGTTGGTGGGGGTCGGGATCGCCGTACTGGTGTTTCGGCTGATCCAGCTCAATCCCGGTGAGCATCACTATCGGCGGATGTTCAAGGCGTCGTTGTTCGACCTGGCGCAATTGACTTCCCGTCCCTTGGAACAGGCTGAAAGCTGGTTTGGCGGGCGCATGGCGGACCGGCTGATTCGCTTGTCGCGCTACAGCGAAACCTTGCCTGCTGATCGCCGTGCCCATTGGGACAATGGATTGCTCGGGCTGGACCTGGGGGATGAGTTGCTGGAATTGCGTGCCTGCCTGGCGGGCAGCCGGGGCGCGTTGGCGATTGAACGTGATCGCTATTTGCGGGCGTTGGAGACGGCGCTGGAGGAGGGTGGACCGAGCGTGGCGAATGAGTCACTGATGGACGCGGCCAGCGTTGCGATGCTTGAAGCCCTTGAGCAGCCTTCGGTGCTGGCTGAGCAGGACAGGGATATGGCCAGGGCGGCCGTGCTGCAATTGCGGTTTACGTGGCGGAAGTGGTGTCGGCGGGGGATGTAGGCGCTGGCAAGCCAGCGCCTACAGGGGGTATTACTCGGCGATCTGCAACTTGCGCGCCTCGGTGTACACGTAGCGCACCTTTTCATACTCGAACGGCGAGTTCATCTGGCCGTAGCGGAAGCTGGTCTGGTAGCGCTTGTCGACAGCACGCAGGGCCCAGATTTCCGGGTGGTTTTCGCTGACCTTGGACACGTTCAGGAAGTTGATCTCGGTCTCGGCGCCGTAGTCCACCAGCAGGCCGGTGGTATCCCGCAGGTTGGAGGGGCCGAAGAGCGGCAGCACCAGGTAGGCGCCACCCGGTACACCGTAGAAGCCCAGGGTCTGGCCGAAGTCTTCGCTCTGGCGCGGCAGGCCCATGGCGGTGGCCGGGTCCCACAAGCCGGCGATGCCGATGGTGGTGTTGAGCAGCAAACGCCCGGTGGTTTCCAGGGAACGGTGGCCCTTGAGCTGCAGCAGGCTGTTCAACAGGTTGGGCACATCCCCCAGGTTGTTGAAGAAGTTGCTGACGCCGGTGCGCAGGAAGCTTGGGGTGACATAACGGTAACCGTCCACCACCGGCAGGAACACCCACTGGTCGAAGCGGTAGTTGAAGTGGTACACCCGACGGTTCCACGACTCCAGCGGGTCGTAGACATTCAGGGCGTTGACCGACGAACGCTCGAACTCACGCTGGTCCAGGCCGGGGTTGAACTTGAGATGGCTCAGTGGCTCCTTGAAGCCGTCGGAGTCCACTACAGTCGGCGTGTGGGCCTTGCTGTTGTCGGCATTGGCCACGCCCGCGCACATCAGGGCGGCGAGCAGCAGAAGATATTTAGCCACGGAAGAACTCCAGCATGGCGTCGGCGTTGACGCGGTAATTGAGGTTGCCGCAATGGCCGCCCAGGGGGTAGACGGTCAAGCGATCGCCGAAGGTTTTACGCAGGAAGCCAAGGTCGCCCGGGCCCAGGATCACGTCGTCGGCGTTGTGCATGACGGCGATTTTCGGGCTGTCGTGCAGGTAGTCCTTGAGGGCATACAGGCTGACCTGGTCAACCAGTTGCAACAGGCTGCCACCGTCGGAACGGGCACGCCACATCGGGATCACCTGTTCGGTGAGGTAGCAGTCGAAGTCGCACTGCAGCGCACGCTTGAGGAACGGGGTGAGGCTGGTGCCTTCGCTGATCGGGTACTTGGGCGGGATGATCAGGCCGCGGCGGTTGATCAGGTCCGAGGTGAAGGCAATGTCGGCAGCCGAGAAGCGGAACGAAGTGCCGATCAGCATCGCCATCTGTTCGTTGGTCAGGTGTTCCTTGGAGTTCTGGAAGTCGTAGAGCAGTGCATCGTTGAGGTCGATGTAGCCCTTTTGCTGGAAGTAGCGGGTCAGCTTGTTCAACACCAGTTCATAGAAGGTGGTGCTGTTGTTGATGCCCTTCACTTCGGTCTGCACCAGCTTGTCGAGGTTGGTGATCGAGGTATAGAGGTTGACCGGCGGGTTCAGCAGCAGGACTTTCTTGAAGTTGAAGCTGCGACGGGTTTCGTCCAGCTTGCTGACAAAGGCTGCGTCGAGGGCGCCGAGGCTGTAGCCGGTGAGGTAGAAGTCGGTCACGGGCAGCGTCGGGTTTTGCGCACGTACGGCCTGCATCACGCGGTACATGTCTTCGGCGTCTTCCTGGCTGATGCCGGGTGTGGCGAAGCGCGAGGCGGCGGCGATGAAGTCGAAGCTGGTGGGGGACGACAGCTGGACGACGTGGTAACCGGCCTTGTAGTACAGCTTTTTCAGGTATTCGTTGATGGTGCTGTCAAAGCGTGCGCCGGTGCCGGCGATCAGGAAGATCAGCGGTGCGGCGCGGTCTTGCTTGGCGATGCGGTAGGTGAGTTTCTTCACTGCCCAGAAATTGTCGGGCAGGCTGAATTCACGCTCGGGGCGCATCGTCAGGGTGTAGTCGGACTGATTGATTTCATCGTCGGACGGCAGTTCCGGCCGCAGGTTCGGCGGGGTGGTCGCGATGGTCGCTTCAAATGGGTTGGTCAAAGGGTAGCCATAGCTGGCCTGGTCGATATCGACCGCCAGTGCTGACGCACTCAGAAAAAGGCTGCCCAACAGGGCCGCACAGCGCAAGGAACGGAGCATGACTAAATCCCTAAGAGGAAAACGTGCTGAAGTGGAGTTCGCAGGCTATGACCACCGCGTTGCTGCCGAAGTGCCAGCCTTCGGCACGAAAAGTCGGAAAAAACGTCGGAATCGGGGTAATAGTAGCCAGACGATACACTTTGGCACGCACTAATGAATACTTATCTGTTTCCAAGCCTTGCCAACGGCTGCCGGGGGATTAAGCTGGGCGCCGTTTTCGTCTATCGGAGTGCCTCATGTCCCGCCGTTTTCCGCTGATTCTGTTGCTTATTGCCCTGCCGCTTTGGCTGGCCGCCAGTTATGGCGCGCGTTACGGATTCATGGAGGACGGCCGCTGGGTGGGCATTTGTGCTGACGAGGCCAGCCGCTGGGAATGCCAGGTGCGTTCCAACCTGGGGCTGATGATTCACTTCAAGGTGCTGGGCTGGGCGGCGTTGATCACGTCGGTGCTGGCGTTTTTTGTGCCGGGCCGAGCCGGGTGGGGGTTGGCGGTGTTGGCGCTGGTGTTCGGGTTTCCGGCGTTGGCGTTGTACAACACGACCTTTGCGGTGTTTGCGGTGGTGATTGCGGGGTTGCGGTTGGTCAGGGCGCCTCGGGCAGCCTGACAGGGCACCATCGCAGGCAAGCCAGCTCCCATATTTGATCGTGTTCACAGATCCAAATGTGGGAGCTGGCTTGCCTGCGAAAGCGGTCTTAAGCCTTGCGCACCCGCAAGCATCGCCACAACGCTACAACCATGAGCAGGCTCACCACTGCCCAACCCCACGCCTGTTGGTTCATCAGCCCTTCACGGAACAGCTGCGGCGCAATACCGGCACCGATGATGAACGCCAGCAGCGCAATCTCCCGCCGCAGCCCGCTCACCGGACGTACCAGGTACACCAGCGCCGGCAATACCAGCGCGGCACTCGGGAAGCTGCGATAACGCGGGTCAAACACCAGCGCCAGCATCATGACCGCACCGGCGAACCCGGCGATTGCCACCAGCCAGCCAGCGCGTTGCTCGATCCAGTTGAAGGCGCGTTCACGCCAACCTTCTCGTGCACTCAACGCCAGGGCGGCGTGAGCCAGTACCGCAAGGTTCAAGGCCACCAGCAATCCAGCCCACACCCACTCATCGGTGAAGCGCGCTGTGACCCGGTTCAATTCGCCCCAGGTGCCGATTGAGCAGGCAGCGACGGCACCGAGCAACGGCAACACCAACGCAGCACGGGTGGTGCGTACGCGGCCGCCCAACAGCAGCGTACCCAGCAGGATAATCCCGCCAACCCCCAGCCAAACCGGCCAGTACGGCACATTGGTCACCGGGCCGGCGAGAACGCCCTTGTCCTGGCGATCCGCATCGAACAGACCCCAGTAACCACCCACAGCACCTTCGCTGGCGCGTTTCCACGGCTGGTCAAACGCTTCGATCAGGTTGTAGTGCCAGCCATTGGCTTCAGCCATGGCCACGAACCCGCGCATGAACTTGGCTTCGTTGACCCGGCTCGGCACTGCGGTTTCCCGCTGACGGCCTTCGCTCGGCCAGCCGGTCTCGCCGATCATCACATCCTTGGGGGCGAACTTGTTGCCGAAGGTCTGGCGCACATCGCCCACGTGCTTGAGCGCCTGGTCGATGCCCGACGGGTCATCTTCCCAGTAAGGCAGCAGGTGGATGGTCAGGAAGTCCACGGCCGGGGCGATTTCCGGGTGTTGCAGCCAGAACTCCCACACATCGGCGTAGGTGACCGGTTGCTTGATATGGTCCTTGACGTGATGGATCAGCTTGACCAACTGCCCGGCGGTGACTTCCTTGCGCAGCAGGGTTTCGTTGCCGACGATCACCGAGGTGACGACGTCGGGGTTGGCATTGGCCGAAGCGATCAGTGCCTCGACTTCCTTGGCGGTGGCCACCGGATCACTGCTGACCCATGCGCCGCTCATCAGCTTCAGGCCGTGTTTGCGCGCCAGTGCCGGCAAGTCTTCAAGGCCGGTCTGGGAGTAGGTGCGGATGCATTCGAAACGGGTGGCCAGCAACGCCAGGTCGGCGTCCATGCGCTCGGGGCGCAGTTTGAACGGCTGGTCGAACGGCGATTGGTCTTTGTCGAAGGGCGTGTAGGACGCACATTGCAGCTTGTGGCTGGCGCTGGCCACGTCCGGCAGCACCACCGGTTGGCCAAGGCCGTACCAATAGCCGCCGAGGGCCAGCACACCGAGGATCAGGGCAAATAAATAGGGCAGGAGCGGGAAACGTGCAGTCGCGGGCATGATCAGGCCGTCTGGGGGCAAAGGCGCGCATCTTACCCGGATTTGAGCCGTCCCAGTGGGGCCGCATAATTTTGACATGCAAAGTTCGGGCGGGATCGTCGGTGAATATCCTACAAATCATCCTGCTGGCGATGTGATGTCGTTTCTTGCTTACCTGAGGTCGCAGTCAGAGCAGGTCGCTTGTGGCAGCAGGTTGATGATCGAAGTGTCAGCCCTCCACTGACGAGGCACCCACGTGATTGATGCGCGTGAAGGGGGCGCGGTGCACCACATAACAACAGGTTGACGTCGCTCGGCATCCGCCGGGCGCAGCACTTTCGGGGAAGCACTATGAAGATGCGACGACTCTTGGGCGCAGCTGCCACTCTGGTAGTTGCGATGAGCTCCACACTGGCCAGCGCCGACAGCAAAACCCTGAGCATCGGCTATGTGGATGGCTGGTCAGACAGTGTCGCCACCACCCACGTGGCGGCAGAAGTGATCAAGCAAAAGCTCGGTTATGACGTGAAACTGCAAGCGGTCGCCACCGGGATCATGTGGCAAGGCGTGGCCACCGGCAAACTCGACGCCATGCTCTCCGCCTGGCTGCCGGTGACCCACGGTGAATACTGGGCCAAGAACAAGGACAAGGTGGTCGACTACGGCCCCAACTTCAAGGACGCCAAGATTGGCCTGATCGTGCCTGAGTACGTGAAAGCCAAATCCATCGAAGACCTCAAGACCGATACCACCTTCAAGAACAAGATCGTCGGTATCGACGCCGGTTCAGGCGTGATGCTCAAGACCGATGAAGCGATCAAGGCCTATGGCCTGGACTACAAGCTGCAAGCCAGTTCGGGCGCGGCGATGATCGCCGAGCTGACCCGTGCCGAAGACAAACAGGAATCCATTGCGGTCACCGGTTGGGTGCCACACTGGATGTTCGCCAAGTGGAAACTGCGTTTCCTGGACGACCCAAAAGGAATTTATGGTGCTGCTGAAACCGTCAACAGCATCGGCAGCAAAGGCCTGGAAAAGAAAGCCCCGGAAGTCGCGGCGTTCCTGAAGAAATTCCAGTGGGCCTCCAAGGATGAAATCGGCGAAGTCATGCTGGCGATCCAAGAGGGCGCCAAGCCTGAAGCGGCGGCCAAGGATTGGGTGGCCAAGCACCCTGAGCGTGTCGCCGAGTGGACTGCTAAATAAGACCCTTGTGGGAGCTGGCTTGCCTGCGATGCAGACGTCTCGGTGCACCTGATGTATCGAGGTGATCTCATCGCGGGCAAGCCCGGCTCCCACATTATTTCGCCCCGCCAATTATTCCTGCGCCTTCAATATCCCTCGCTACACTCCTTCTACTACTAAGGTCGTCTGGAACCTGTTCCGCAGCCGCATACAGTGGATATGTTCCAATAATAAAAAGCTGTGCTGCGAGGATAAAAACAATGAACGACAGCATTTACCTCTCGATTCAAAACAGCCCGCGTTTCAAGGAGCTGGTTAGTAAAAGGGAAAGATTCGCCTGGATTCTCTCGGCGATCATGCTAGGGCTGTACTCCGCTTTCATTCTTCTGATTGCCTATGGGCCGCAAATACTGGGGGCCAAGATCAGCCCCGGTTCGTCCATCACGTGGGGGATCCCTATCGGGGTCGGGCTGATTGTGTCGGCCTTCGTCCTCACCGGCATCTATGTACGACGCGCCAACGGCGAATTCGACGACCTGAACAATGCGATTCTCAAGGAGGCTGCGCAATGATCCGTCGTCTATTGGCTGTACTCGGCGCCTCGGCTTTTGCTCCTGCCGTTTGGGCGGCCGATGCATTGACCGGCGAAGTGCATAAACAACCGCTGAATATCGCAGCGATCCTGATGTTCGTGGCCTTTGTTGGCGCGACCTTGTGCATCACCTACTGGGCGTCCAAGCGCAACAAGTCGGCGGCCGACTACTATGCGGCCGGCGGCAAGATCACCGGGTTCCAGAACGGTTTGGCAATTGCCGGTGACTACATGTCGGCGGCGTCCTTCCTGGGGATTTCCGCGCTGGTGTTCACCTCCGGCTACGATGGCCTGATCTACTCGATCGGCTTCCTGGTGGGCTGGCCGATCATTCTGTTCCTGATCGCCGAGCGCCTGCGTAACCTGGGCAAATACACCTTTGCCGACGTGGCGTCCTACCGCCTCGGGCAAACCCAGATCCGCAGCCTGTCGGCCTGTGGCTCTTTGGTGGTGGTGGCGTTCTACCTGATCGCGCAGATGGTCGGCGCGGGCAAGCTGATCCAGCTGCTGTTCGGCCTTGATTACCATGTTGCGGTGATCCTGGTGGGCATCCTGATGTGCCTCTATGTGTTGTTCGGCGGCATGCTGGCGACCACCTGGGTGCAGATCATCAAGGCAGTACTGCTGCTGTCCGGCGCCTCGTTCATGGCGCTGATGGTGATGAAACACGTCAACTTCGACTTCAACATGCTGTTTGCCGAGGCGATCAAGGTTCACCCTAAAGGTGAAGCGATCATGAGCCCGGGCGGCCTGGTGAAAGACCCGATTTCGGCGTTCTCCCTCGGCCTGGCACTGATGTTCGGTACCGCCGGCCTGCCGCACATCCTGATGCGCTTCTTCACCGTGAGTGACGCAAAGGAAGCTCGCAAGAGCGTGCTGTATGCCACCGGCTTCATCGGCTACTTCTATATCCTGACCTTCATCATCGGCTTCGGCGCGATCCTGCTGGTCAGCACCAACCCGGCGTTCAAGGATGCTGCAGGTGCCTTGCTCGGCGGTAACAACATGGCGGCGGTGCATCTGGCCAACGCGGTGGGCGGCAGTATCTTCCTGGGCTTCATCTCGGCCGTGGCGTTTGCCACCATCCTGGCAGTGGTTGCCGGTTTGACCCTGGCGGGTGCTTCGGCGGTGTCCCATGACCTGTACGCCAGCGTGATCAAGAAAGGTAAGGCCAACGAGAAGGATGAGATTCGGGTATCGAAGATCACCACCATCGCCCTGGCAGTGCTGGCGATTGGCTTGGGCATCCTTTTTGAAAGCCAGAACATTGCGTTCATGGTAGGCCTGGCGTTCTCCATTGCGGCGAGCTGTAACTTCCCGGTGCTGCTGCTTTCCATGTACTGGAAAAACCTCACCACCCGCGGTGCAATGATTGGTGGCTGGCTGGGCTTGATCAGCGCCGTTGGCCTGATGATCCTCGGCCCAACCATCTGGGTCTCGATCCTGCACCATGAGAAGGCGATTTTCCCTTACGAATACCCGGCGCTGTTCTCGATGATCATCGCGTTCATCGGCATCTGGTTCTTCTCCATCACCGACAAGTCGGCGGCGGCAGAGAAGGAGCGTGCGCTGTACTTCCCGCAGTTTGTGCGTTCGCAGACTGGCCTGGGGGCGAGTGGGGCGGTAAGCCACTAAGCGTGTAACCGTTACAAAAAAAAGGCCCCGGTCGTGAGATCGGGGCTTTTTTTTGCCTTTATTGGTAACGAATACGACAAAACTGTTTCTCAAATCCGGCACAAATAAAAACGGCCTCCCTATCAAAGGAGGCCGTTTTCGGTGTGGCCAAGTAGCGGTTAGCTTACTTGCGGTCTTCCAGCTTGGTGATGTCACGCGACTCGTAGCCGGTGTACAGCTGGCGCGGGCGGCCAATCTTGTACGGGCTGGAGAGCATTTCTTTCCAGTGGGAGATCCAGCCCACGGTCCGCGCCAGGGCGAAGATCACGGTGAACATGCTGGTTGGAATGCCGATCGCCTTGAGGATGATCCCCGAGTAGAAGTCGACGTTCGGGTACAGCGAGCGCTCGATGAAGTACGGGTCGGTCAGGGCGATCTCTTCCAGGCGCATGGCCAGTTCGAGTTGCGGATCGTTCTTGATCCCCAGCTCCTTCAACACTTCGTCGCAGGTCTTCTTCATCACGGTGGCGCGCGGGTCGCGGTTCTTGTAGACCCGGTGACCGAAGCCCATCAACTTGAACGGATCGTTCTTGTCCTTGGCCTTGGCGATGAACTTGTCGATGTTGGATACATCGCCGATTTCATCGAGCATGGTCAATACGGCTTCGTTCGCACCGCCGTGGGCAGGGCCCCACAGTGCGGCGATACCGGCGGCGATACAGGCGAACGGGTTGGCACCCGAAGAGCCCGCCAGGCGCACGGTAGACGTCGAGGCGTTCTGTTCGTGGTCGGCGTGGAGGATGAAGATCTTGTCCATCGCGGCGGCCAGCACCGGGCTGATCGGTTTGATCTCGCACGGGGTGTTGAACATCATGTGCAGGAAGTTTTCCGCGTACGTCAGGTCGTTGCGCGGGTACATCATGGGTTGACCCATGGAGTACTTGTAAACCATTGCGGCCAGGGTAGGCATCTTGGCAACCAGGCGGATCGCGGAGATTTCGCGATGCTGCGGGTTATTGATGTCCAGGGAGTCGTGATAGAAGGCCGACAGGGCGCCGACTACGCCGCACATGACGGCCATTGGGTGGGCGTCGCGACGGAAGCCGTTGAAGAAGGTCTTCAACTGCTCGTGAACCATGGTGTGGTTCTTCACGGTGCTGACGAACTGGGCCTTTTGCTCGGCTGTTGGCAATTCGCCATTAAGCAGCAGGTAGCAGGTTTCCAGGTAGTCCGACTGTTCAGCAAGCTGTTCGATCGGGTAGCCGCGGTGCAGCAAGATACCGTTATCACCGTCGATATAGGTGATCTTCGACTCGCAAGAGGCGGTCGACATGAAGCCTGGGTCAAATGTAAAACGGCCCGTGGCCGTCAGGCCCCGTACGTCGATAACATCGGGACCAACGGTGCCGGTTAAAATGGGCAGCTCGACGGGGGCTGCGCCCTCGATGATCAACTGCGCTTTTTTGTCAGCCATGTGGCCTCCTATTTATGCTTCAAATCATCAGACAGACCCCCCACGCAGGGCCCGCACCACTATAGTGAGATAAATTCAGATGTCAATTTGCCTAAAGTCTTGCTCCAGAAGGCTTTAACCGTACTTTTTCCTCGAAATTACCTGCCATTTACGCCTTTTATGCCGCCAGCGCAATGCGCTATTAGGGTGAGGAGTGCGCGTTGTCATTAGTTGCCTAACTGTCTATACTCGGCCTCCGACCGCCAGGGGCTTTTGGGCCCGTTTTGATGGGGGTCGCACTCCCTGGGTGGTGGTTACCTGACCAGTGCACTCCCCAACAACTTTGCCCTGATTGTTAGGGGCTCTTCAGTGTGAAAAAAAGCCGTGAATAGCCAACGACCTGTAAACCTAGACCTAAGGACCATCAAACTCCCCATCACCGGCGTAACGTCGTTCCTGCACCGTGTATCCGGCATCATCCTGTTTCTTGGCCTGGGCATCATGCTTTATGCATTGAGCAAATCCCTGGGTTCGGAAGAAGGGTACGCCGAGGTGAAGGCATGCTTGACCAGTCCGCTGGCCAAATTCGTCGCCTGGGGCCTCCTGTCCGCTCTGCTTTATCACCTTGTGGCCGGTATTCGCCACTTGATCATGGACATGGGTATCGGTGAGACGCTGGAAGGCGGCAAGCTGGGCTCGAAAATCGTCATCGCCATTTCCGTGGTGCTGATCGTTCTGGCGGGAGTTTGGATATGGTAACCAGCGTTACGAACCTGTCGCGTTCGGGCCTCTATGACTGGATGGCGCAACGTGTGTCTGCGGTTGTTCTCGCGGCTTATTTCATCTTCCTGATCGGGTACCTCGCGGCGAACCCTGGCATTGGCTACGCCCAATGGCACGGCCTGTTCGCTCATAACGGGATGCGCATCTTCAGTCTGCTGGCCCTTGTAGCCCTGGGCGCTCACGCCTGGGTTGGCATGTGGACCATCGCGACCGACTACCTGACGCCGATGGCGCTGGGCAAGTCCGCGACAGCAGTACGGTTTCTCTTCCAGGCAGTATGCGGCGTCGCGATGTTCGCTTACTTCGTCTGGGGTGTGCAGATTCTTTGGGGTATCTGATTCATGGCTAACACAGTTAATACGCTTTCATTCGACGCCATCATCATTGGCGGCGGCGGTGCCGGCATGCGCGCTGCGCTGCAACTGGCCCAGGGCGGTCACAAGACTGCCGTGATCACCAAGGTGTTCCCGACCCGTTCCCACACCGTTTCGGCCCAGGGTGGCATCACCTGCGCCATCGCCTCCGCCGATCCAAACGATGACTGGCGCTGGCACATGTACGATACCGTCAAGGGTTCCGACTATATCGGTGACCAGGACGCTATCGAATACATGTGCTCCGTAGGCCCGGAAGCGGTCTTCGAGCTGGAACACATGGGTCTGCCGTTCTCCCGTACCGAACAGGGCCGCATCTACCAGCGTCCATTCGGCGGTCAGTCCAAAGACTTCGGTAAGGGTGGCCAGGCCGCTCGTACCTGTGCCGCAGCCGACCGTACCGGTCACGCGCTGTTGCACACCCTGTACCAGGCCAACCTGAAGGCCGGCACCGTATTCCTCAACGAATACTACGGCGTCGACCTGGTGAAGAACGAAGACGGTGCCTTTGTAGGCATGATCGTTATCTGCATCGAAACTGGCGAAACCTCTTACGTGCGGGCTAATGCCACCGTATTGGCGACCGGCGGTGCAGGCCGTATCTACTCTTCGACTACCAACGCCCTGATCAACACCGGTGACGGTATCGGCATGGCCCTGCGTGCAGGCGTTCCGGTACAAGACATCGAAATGTGGCAGTTCCACCCGACCGGCATCGCCGGCGCCGGTGTACTGGTTACAGAAGGTTGCCGTGGTGAAGGTGGCTACCTGATCAACAAGAACGGCGAGCGCTTCATGGAGCGTTATGCTCCGAACGCCAAAGACCTCGCCGGTCGTGACGTTGTAGCCCGTTCCATGGTTAAAGAGATCATCGCCGGTAACGGCTGTGGTCCCGATGGCGACCACGTAATGCTGAAGCTCGATCACCTCGGTGAAGAAGTGCTGCACAGCCGTCTGCCAGGCATCATGGAGCTGTCCAAGACCTTTGCCCACGTTGACCCGGCTGTTGCGCCGATCCCGGTTGTTCCAACTTGCCACTATATGATGGGCGGCGTTGCCACCAACATTCATGGCCAGGCGATCACCCAGGACGCCGACGGCGTTGACCAGATCATCCCTGGTCTGTTCGCCGTAGGCGAAGTGGCCTGTGTATCGGTTCACGGTGCCAACCGCCTGGGTGGCAACTCGCTGCTCGACCTGGTGGTATTCGGTCGCGCCGCCGGCCTGTTCCTGGAACAGACCCTCAAGGAAGGCGTTGATTACGCGCGTCCACGCCAGTCCGACATCGACGCTGCCCTGGCGCGTCTGGATGGCCTGAACTCGCGTACCGAAGGCGAAGACGTTGCCTCGCTGCGCAAAGAGCTGCAAAGCTGCATGCAGAACTACTTCGGTGTGTTCCGTACCGGCGAATACATGCAGAAAGGTATCGCCCAGCTGGCTGACCTGCGTTCGCGCATCGCCAACGTCAAGATCAACGACAAGAGCCAGGCGTTCAACACCGCTCGAATCGAAGCCCTTGAGCTGCAAAACCTGCTGGAAGTGGCTGAAGCGACTGCGATCGCCGCCGAGGTTCGTAAAGAATCCCGTGGTGCTCACGCTCGTGAAGACTATGAAGACCGCGACGACGAAAACTGGTTGTGCCACACCCTGTACTTCCCGGGTGACAAGCGCGTAACCAAGCGTGCCGTGAACTTCTCGCCGAAGACGGTTCCGACGTTTGAACCGAAGATTCGGACTTACTAAGGGTGGCTGCCATGTTGAAAGTCAGTGTTTATCGCTACAACCCTGATCAGGACGCTGCGCCGTTCATGCAGGAATTCCAGGTCGATACCGGTGGTAAAGACCTGATGGTGCTGGATGTGCTGGCCCTGGTTAAAGAGCAGGACGAAGGTTTCTCCTATCGTCGCTCTTGCCGTGAGGGTGTTTGCGGCTCCGACGGCATGAACATCAACGGCAAGAACGGCCTGGCGTGCATCACGCCGCTGTCTTCCGTGGTGAAAGGCAACAAGTTGGTTGTTCGTCCGCTGCCAGGTTTGCCGGTTATCCGTGACCTGGTCGTCGATATGAGCATCTTCTACAAGCAATACGAGAAGGTTAAGCCATTCCTGCAGAACGACACGCCGGCTCCGGCCATCGAGCGTCTGCAGACTCCGGAAGAGCGCGAGAAGCTGGACGGTCTGTACGAGTGCATCCTGTGCGCTTGCTGCTCGACTTCCTGCCCGTCCTTCTGGTGGAACCCGGACAAGTTCCTGGGTCCAGCTGCGCTGCTGCAAGCGTACCGCTTCCTGGCAGACAGCCGTGACACCAAGACTGCCGAGCGTCTGGCTTCGCTGGATGACCCGTTCAGCGTATTCCGCTGCCGCGGGATCATGAACTGCGTCAACGTATGTCCTAAAGGCCTGAACCCGACTAAGGCCATTGGTCACGTACGTAGCATGCTGCTGCAAAGCGGCGTGTAACCGACGTTGTAGTAAAAGCAGGACCGTTGTGCCCGTAGATGCTACGGCGCAGGCTTCAACCGGCGCCGTAGTTTTAACTTGAGCAGCGACTTACAAAGACGCGGCTCTTATTTTGAAGAAATGAGACAAGCAGGGGCATTCGGGTTGGTACCCGAACTATCAGCGTGATCCTAAGTGGCTTGTTTTGGTCGCTGCACTTGGCCTTTTGCAAGCAAACTCGGTGTTTTCGCCGGTGGTGTCCCCAAATCGAGGGTGACCAAGCATGCAAGAAAGCGTGATGCAGCGCATGTGGAACAGCGGCTATCTTTCAGGTGGTAACGCTGCCTATGTGGAAGAGCTTTATGAGCTCTACCTGCACGACCCTAACGCTGTGCCAGAAGAATGGCGCACCAAATTTCAGACGTTGTCTTCAGACGGCAACGCTGCCACCGATGTATCGCACGCAACAATTCGCGATCAGTTCGTGCTGCTGGCAAAGAACCAGCGCCGCGCCCAGCCGGTTTCCGCCGGAAGCGTGAGCAGTGAGCACGAGAAGAAGCAAGTTGAAGTATTGCGACTGATCCAGGCCTACCGTATGCGTGGCCACCAGGCAGCCCAGCTTGACCCGCTGGGGCTGTGGCAGCGTCCTGCACCTGCAGACCTGTCGATCAATCATTACGGCTTGACCAATGCCGATCTTGATACGACCTTCCGTGCCGGCGACCTGTTCATCGGCAAAGAGGAAGCGAGCCTACGCGAAATTCACGAAGCGTTGCAGCAGACATATTGCCGCACCATCGGTGCCGAATTTACGCACATCACTGATTCCGAGCAGCGCCACTGGTTCCAGCACCGTCTTGAAGGCGTGCGTGGTCGCCCGGTGCTGTCTGCAGACGTCAAGAGCCACTTGCTCGAGCGCGTCACTGCAGCGGAAGGCCTGGAAAAATACCTGGGTACCAAATACCCGGGCACCAAGCGTTTCGGCCTGGAAGGCGGCGAAAGCCTGATCCCGATGCTCGACGAGCTGATCCAGCGTTCCGGTTCCTACGGCACCAAGGAAATCGTGATCGGCATGGCCCACCGTGGCCGTTTGAACGTGCTGGTCAACACCTTCGGCAAGAACCCGCGCGAACTGTTCGACGAGTTCGAAGGCAAGAAGAAGGTCGAGCTGGGTTCCGGTGACGTTAAATACCACCAGGGCTTCTCGTCCAACGTAATGACCACCGGCGGTGAAGTTCACCTGGCCATGGCGTTCAACCCATCCCACCTGGAAATCGTTTCTCCAGTGGTCGAGGGGTCGGTGCGTGCTCGCCAGGATCGTCGTAACGATTCCACCGGTGAGAAGGTCCTGCCGATTTCCATCCACGGTGACGCGGCATTCGCCGGTCAGGGCGTGGTCCTGGAAACCTTCCAGATGTCGCAGACTCGCGGCTTCAAGACCGGCGGTACCGTTCACATCGTCATCAACAACCAGGTGGGCTTCACCATCAGCAACCCGCTGGACGCGCGCTCTACCGAGTACGCGACCGACGTTGCCAAGATGATCCAGGCGCCGATCCTCCATGTGAATGGTGATGATCCGGAAGCCGTGTTGTTCGTGACCCAGTTGGCCATCGATTACCGCATGCAGTTCAAGCGTGACGTGGTCATCGACCTGGTCTGCTACCGTCGTCGCGGTCACAACGAAGCGGATGAGCCTAGCGGCACCCAACCGTTGATGTACCAGCAAATCACCAAGCAGCGCACCACCCGTGAGCTGTATGCCGATAGCCTGATCAAGGCCGGCGTGGTGGACGATGCTCGTGTTCAAGCGAAGATCGATGAATACCGCAACGCGCTGGACAACGGCCTGCATGTAGTGAAAAGCCTGGTTAAAGAGCCGAACAAAGAGCTGTTCGTTGACTGGCGTCCGTACCTGGGCCACGCCTGGACGGCGCGTCACGACACCTCGTTCGATCTGAAAACCCTGCAGGAACTGTCGGCCAAGCTGCTGGAAATTCCAGACGGTTTCGTCGTACAGCGCCAGGTTGCGAAGATCTACGAAGACCGTCAGAAGATGCAAGCCGGCGGCCTGCCGATCAACTGGGGTTACGCTGAAACCATGGCGTACGCGACCCTGGCGTTCGAAGGTCACCCGATCCGTATGACTGGCCAGGACATCGGCCGCGGTACGTTCTCGCACCGTCATGCTGTGCTGCACAACCAGAAAGACGCGGGCACCTACATCCCGTTGCAGAACCTGTACGAAGGCCAGCCACGTTTCGACCTGTTCGATTCGTTCCTGTCCGAAGAAGCCGTACTGGCGTTCGAATACGGTTACTCGACCACCACGCCTCAGGCGCTGGTGATCTGGGAAGCCCAGTTCGGCGACTTCGCCAACGGTGCCCAAGTGGTTATCGACCAGTTCATCACCAGCGGCGAGCACAAGTGGGGCCGTCTGTGCGGTCTGACCATGTTGCTGCCACACGGTTATGAAGGTCAGGGTCCGGAGCACTCTTCGGCCCGTCTGGAGCGTTACCTGCAATTGTGTGCTGAGCACAACATTCAGGTGTGCGTGCCGACTACCCCGGCCCAGATCTACCACTTGCTGCGTCGCCAGGTGATCCGTCCGCTGCGCAAGCCGCTGGTAGTACTGACTCCGAAATCGCTGCTGCGTCATAAATTGGCCATCTCGACCCTGGAAGATCTGGCGGATGGTTCGTTCCAGACCGTTATTTCAGAAATCGACACCCTGGACGCGGCCAAGGTCACTCGCCTGATCCTGTGCAGCGGCAAGGTCTACTACGACTTGCTGGAAAAACGCCGTGCCGAAGGCCGCGAAGACATCGCCATCGTGCGAATCGAGCAGCTTTACCCGTTCCCGGAAGACGACCTGATGGAGGCCATCGCGCCTTACACCAACCTCACCAACGTGGTGTGGTGTCAGGAAGAACCGATGAACCAGGGCGCTTGGTACAGCAGTCAGCATCATCTGCGTCGCAGCATCGGCAACCACAAACAGGCACTGGGCTTGGAGTACGCCGGTCGTGATGCTTCTGCTGCACCTGCGTGTGGTTATGCGTCGATGCACGCCGAGCAGCAGGAAAAACTGCTGCAAGATGCTTTCACTGTTTAACGCCTTCGCGCTGACTGAAACCGAATTTTAAGGACCCACAGATAATGGCTATCGAAATCAAAGCCCCGTCATTCCCGGAATCGGTTGCCGATGGCACCGTTGCCACCTGGCACAAGAAACCAGGCGAGGCCGTCAAGCGTGACGACCTGATCGTCGACATCGAAACCGACAAGGTCGTGCTCGAAGTGTTGGCTGAAGCTGACGGCGTGCTGGGCGCAATCGTTGCCGAAGAGGGCGCTACCGTTCTGTCGAACCAGGTTCTGGGCTCGATCGAAGAGGGCGGCGCTGCTGCTGCTCCTGCTGCCGCCGCCGCCGCTCCTGCACCGGCCGCTGCTGCTGCCGCAGCTCCAGCTGCTGCACCGGCTGCGGGCGGCGAAGATCCAATCGCTGCACCGGCTGCACGTCAGCTGGCTGACGAAAACGGCATCAACCTGGCTTCCATCAAGGGCACCGGCAAAGACGGCCGTGTAACCAAGGAAGACGTGGTTGCCGCTGTTGAAGCCAAGAAAAACGCTCCAGCTGCCGCACCTGCCAAGGCTGCTGCCCCGGCTGCCGCTGCTCCTGTGTTCGCCGCTGGCGACCGCACCGAGAAGCGCGTACCGATGACCCGCGTGCGTGCCACCGTGGCCAAGCGTCTGGTTGAAGCACAGTCGAACATGGCGATGCTGACCACGTTCAACGAAGTCGACATGACCGAAGTCATGGCCCTGCGTTCGAAGTACAAGGATCTGTTCGAGAAGTCCCACAACGGCGTGCGCCTGGGCTTCATGTCGTTCTTCGTGAAAGCGGCCACCGAAGCGCTGAAACGCTTCCCGGCAGTCAACGCCTCCATCGACGGCGGCGACATCGTTTACCACGGTTATGCTGACGTCGGCGTTGCCGTGTCCAGCGACCGTGGCCTGGTGGTACCGGTTCTGCGTAACGCCGAACTGATGAGCCTGGCTGAAATCGAAGGCGGCATCGCCAACTTCGGCAAGAAAGCCCGTGACGGCAAGCTGACCATCGACGAGATGACCGGTGGTACCTTCACCATCACCAACGGTGGTACTTTCGGTTCGATGATGTCGACTCCGATCGTCAACCCGCCACAAGCTGCGATCCTGGGCATGCACAACATTCTGCAGCGTCCTATGGCGATCAACGGCCAAGTGGTTATCCGCCCGATGATGTACCTGGCGCTGTCGTACGATCACCGCCTGATCGATGGTAAAGAAGCCGTGACTTTCCTGGTGACCATCAAGAACCTGCTGGAAGACCCGGCTCGTCTGCTGCTGGATATCTGATAAAGCGGCGGTGCGCCGTACCACCCGGTCTGCCGCAAGGCAGGCCGGAGTGCGGCTCACGGCTTGAAGCTTTTAGCTAAAGAGGATTTTTTTTCATGTCGCAGAAATTTGACGTTGTAGTGATTGGCGCAGGCCCTGGCGGCTACGTTGCCGCCATCAAGGCCGCACAACTGGGCCTCTCGACTGCTTGCATCGAAAAATACACCGACAAGGAAGGCAAACTGGCTCTGGGCGGTACTTGCCTGAACGTTGGTTGCATTCCTTCCAAGGCGCTGCTGGACAGCTCCTGGAAATTCCACGAAGCCCAAGACGGTTTTGCCATCCACGGCATCAACCACGCTGGCGTGACCATGGACGTGCCAGCAATGGTAGGCCGCAAGGCCAACATCGTTAAAGGCCTGACTTCCGGCGTTGCGACCCTGTTCAAGGCCAACGGCGTGACTTCCCTGCAAGGCCACGGCAAACTGCTGGCCGGCAAGAAAGTTGAAATCACCAAGCCTGACGGTTCGGTAGAAGTCATCGAAGCCGAGAACGTGATCCTGGCTCCAGGTTCGCGTCCAATCGACATTCCACCGGCTCCTGTTGACCAGAAGGTGATCGTTGATTCGACCGGCGCCCTGGAATTCCAATCGGTTCCAAAACGTCTGGGCGTGATCGGCGCTGGCGTGATCGGCCTGGAACTGGGTTCGGTCTGGTCCCGCCTGGGTTCCGAAGTGACCGTGCTGGAAGCCCTGGACACGTTCCTGCTGGCTGCCGACACCGCAGTGTCCAAAGAAGCGTTGAAAACCCTGACCAAACAAGGTCTGGACATCAAGCTGGGCGCTCGCGTTACCGGTTCCAAGGTTAACGGCGAAGAAGTCGTTGTGACCTACACCGACAAGGATGGCGAAAAAACCATCACTTTCGACAAGCTGATCGTAGCCGTTGGTCGCCGTCCAGTGACCACTGATCTGCTGGCTTCCGACAGCGGCGTGAACATCGACGAGCGTGGCTTCATCCACGTTGACGATCACTGCGCTACCACCGTGCCAGGCGTCTACGCCATTGGCGACGTGGTTCGCGGCATGATGCTGGCGCACAAGGCTTCCGAAGAAGGCATCATGGTTGTCGAGCGCATCAAGGGTCACAAGACCCAGATGAACTACGACCTGATCCCGTCTGTTATCTACACCCACCCGGAAATTGCATGGGTCGGCAAGAACGAACAGCAGTTGAAAGCTGAAGGCGTTGAAGTTAACGTCGGCACCTTCCCGTTTGCCGCTTCTGGCCGTGCCATGGCAGCCAACGACACCGGTGGTTTTGTCAAAGTCATCGCTGATGCCAAGACTGACCGCGTATTGGGCGTCCACGTGATTGGCCCAGGCGCAGCAGAACTGGTTCAGCAAGGCGCAATCGGTATGGAATTCGGCACCAGCGCCGAAGACATCGGCATGATGGTTTTCTCCCATCCGACCCTGTCTGAAGCGCTGCACGAAGCCGCGTTGGCAGTGAATGGCCATGCCATCCACATCGCCAACAAGAAGAAGCGCTAAGCGAGATAATAAGAAACCACGGCGGTTGCCCGTCGTGAGCCTTGTGCGCAAGACTCACCGCGGAATATCCGCTGGACGCAGTCTTGCGCA
Organism: Pseudomonas sp. TH34; assembly: GCF_016650865.1. Taxonomy (NCBI): domain Bacteria; kingdom Pseudomonadati; phylum Pseudomonadota; class Gammaproteobacteria; order Pseudomonadales; family Pseudomonadaceae; genus Pseudomonas; species Pseudomonas sp. TH34. The sequence continues at coordinate 195,339 of NZ_JAEKFB010000001.1, read as the reverse complement.
GTTTCACCACCCAGGGTCCAGGCCTTTGGTGGTTTGACTGTGCAAGCAGCAGTCACAGGTGGCGCGGCACTCAATAAAGAGCGCAGCGCCGAATGCGCAGTACCTAACGAAGACGGTAATAAGCATGAATCTTCACGAGTATCAGGGTAAGCAGCTGTTCGCTGAATACGGCCTGCCAGTATCCAAGGGTTACGCAGTAGACACCCCGGAAGCAGCAGCAGAAGCTTGCGACAAAATCGGCGGCACCGAGTGGGTTGTCAAAGCCCAGGTTCACGCTGGTGGTCGCGGTAAAGCGGGCGGCGTTAAGCTGGTTCGCAGCAAAGAAGACGCCAAAGCCTTCGCTCAGCAGTGGCTGGGCAAGCGTCTGGTGACTTACCAGACTGATGCCAATGGCCAGCCAGTCACCAAGATCCTGGTTGAATCGTGCACTGATATCGCTAAAGAGCTGTACCTGGGCGCTGTCGTTGACCGTTCGAGCCGTCGCATCGTGTTCATGGCCTCCACCGAAGGTGGCGTGGACATTGAGAAGATCGCCGAAGAAACCCCAGAAAAAATTCTGAAAGCCACTATCGATCCACTGGTTGGCGCTCAGCCATTCCAGGGTCGCGAGCTGGCATTCCAGTTGGGTCTGGAAGGCAAGCAAGTTGCCCAGTTCGCCAAGATCTTCGTAGGCCTGGCCAAACTGTTCCAGGATCACGATCTGGCCCTGCTGGAAGTGAACCCGCTGGTGATCAAGGCTGACGGCGATCTGCATTGCCTCGACGCCAAGATCAACATCGACGCCAACGCCATGTACCGTCAGCCTAAGCTGAAGACTTTCCACGATCCGTCGCAAGACGATCCGCGCGAAGCGCACGCTGCCAAGTTCGAACTGAACTACGTAGCCCTGGAAGGCAACATCGGTTGCATGGTCAACGGTGCTGGCTTGGCCATGGGTACCATGGACATCGTCAACCTGCATGGCGGCAAACCAGCCAACTTCCTCGACGTAGGCGGCGGTGCCACCAAAGAACGCGTTACCGAAGCGTTCAAGATCATCCTGTCCGACTCCAACGTCGCTGCAGTACTGGTCAACATCTTCGGCGGCATCGTTCGTTGCGACATGATTGCCGAAGGCATCATCGGTGCAGTGAAAGAAGTCGGCGTTAAAATCCCGGTTGTTGTGCGCCTTGAAGGTAACAACGCTGAACTGGGCGCTAAAGTACTGGCAGAAAGCGGTTTGAACATCATCGCTGCTACCAGCCTGACCGACGCTGCTCAACAAGTTGTCAAAGCTGCGGAGGGCAAATAATGAGCGTCCTGATCAATAAAGACACCAAGGTTATCTGCCAGGGTATTACCGGTTCGCAAGGTAGTTTCCACACCCAGCAAGCCATCGAATACGGCACCAAGATGGTTGGTGGCGTTACTCCTGGTAAAGGCGGCACCGAGCACCTGGGTCTGCCAGTGTTCAACACCGTGAAAGATGCTGTAGCTGCCACTGGCGCCACCGCCAGCGTGATCTACGTTCCAGCTCCTTTCTGCAAGGACTCCATCCTGGAAGCAGCATTCGGCGGCATCAAGCTGATCGTTTGCATCACCGAAGGCATTCCTACCCTGGACATGCTGGACGCTAAAGTTAAGTGCGACGAGCTGGGCGTAGTCCTGATCGGCCCTAACTGCCCAGGCGTGATCACTCCAGGCGAATGCAAGATCGGCATCATGCCAGGTCACATTCACTTGCCAGGTAAAGTCGGTATCGTTTCCCGTTCCGGCACCCTGACCTACGAAGCTGTCAAGCAGACTACTGACGCCGGTTTCGGTCAGTCGACTTGCGTCGGCATCGGCGGTGACCCGATCCCAGGCTCGAACTTCATCGACATCCTGAAGCTGTTCCAGGAAGACCCGAAGACCGAAGCGATCGTAATGATCGGTGAGATCGGCGGTTCGGCTGAAGAAGAAGCGGCTGCCTACATCAAGGCACACGTGACCAAGCCGGTTGTTTCCTACATCGCTGGTGTGACTGCCCCTGCTGGCAAGCGCATGGGCCATGCTGGCGCAATCATCTCTGGCGGCAAGGGCACTGCAGACGAGAAGTTTGCTGCCCTGGAAGACGCAGGCGTTAAAACCGTGCGTTCGCTGGCAGACATCGGCAAGGCTTTGTCCGAGCTGACCGGTTGGGCTGTCAAGTAAGCCTCCCGCTTAACTGACGCTTCACCACACAAAGGCCACCTTCGGGTGGCCTTTGTGCATTCTGGGGATTACTCATCGGTTGGAATGACGCCGACCAACTGTGGGAGATTCTATGGTTGGGGGGAAGCCCCCAAAACCGCTTTCGACTGGTATTCGCTTAGGTTTTTCATGAGGGAGAACGCGATACGCGCCAGCTTGCGAGCGATGATAACCAAGGCCTGAGTCGTTTTCAGGCCTCTGCCCAGATAGCCTTCATAGAGCGGTTTCCAAGCGTTTGACTTGATACCTGCTGACGCCGCGTTATGCAGCAATCGACGGATCTCCGAGTCTCCTTTTTTGCTCAGTGAGCGACGTCCGCTCATTTGCCCCGAGTCAGATACTCTCAAGTCCATTCCCAGGAACGCGATATAGGCATCGGCACTTTCAAACTCGCCTCGTTGAAACGCCATCGTGAGCGCCACCGCAGTGAGAAAACCAATCCCCTCAACAGCTTGGCAGCGTTTGATCTGATGCAAGAGGCCCGCCTCAGTGACGGCATCTAATATCCGTTTTTCAATAAGCCGTTCATGTCTCGCAAGGCAGGCTGAGACATTTTTTGATGAGGCCTTAAGGAGTGGCTCACCTGCCCAGCTTTGGCTAAGGCCAACCCGCATTTTCACCAACGCTGCCCGTCGGCGAAGCAAGCTTTGAAGCTTGGTATAGATCTTCGGCGGCGGGTTCCAGGCACGTAAATCAGCCTGTTCATTTTTCAAATAACGGGCCAGTAAACGCGCATCGCTGGCGTCTGTTTTCGCCCGCCCACCCGTGCTTTTGCGGTAGTGATTAAGGCGGTAGCCATCAATCACATAAACCTTATGGCCCATCCCGTGAGCCAAATTGACCGTATCCAGGTGATAGATATTGGTCGCCTCAATCGCGATGGCACTGTCCACGGGTAGAGATTTGAGCCACGCCCTCAGCTCGGTTTTGTTGTTGGGCACAATCTTCAATTCGTCTGTTTCAATGTGACAGACCACGACTTCAGCCTTAGCAACATCCACGCCGATGATTGATTGCAAGACAGTCATTGCCATGAAAAACGCTCCGGGTTAGGGTTTATGGGCTTGTTGGGGCTTCACCGTTGCGCTGGCTTGCTTCTATCGTCGGTCATGGCCGATGCATTCCTTATCGGCGCTTTGGTGAAGGGGTGGGGCGAAGTCTCCCACGGTCTGTACTGGCTAGAGTCAGATGCTGGCTTTTAGTCCCACCACCCCTACAAGTCTAACCATACAAGCTGGCTTGCCTGCGATGCAGGCTACTCGGTGTTTCTGATGCACTGAGGTGATGCTATCGCAGGCAAGCCAGCTCCCACATTCCATCGCATTTCAAAATTTAAATATAAAAACGCGACATAAAAATGTCGCTTATCGGACAGTTCGCCCCCCAACAGTGCGTTTGACCCGCAAATTCGTTAGGCTAGCCGCCTCTTTATGCGTACGCATCCCAAAAGGAAGCCTCGCGCCAGACCGGTCGGTCCCCATCAGGACCGGCAGTATTTCCCTCATCCATAGGGAAGCCCTCTCTAAATTCCGATTCAGTAGTGTGGTATTTCCTCAAATGAAAGTGTTGAAAAGCCAGGACATCCTGGCGTTGGGCTTTATGACCTTTGCCCTGTTCGTGGGCGCCGGCAACATCATCTTCCCGCCTATCGTCGGTTTGCAGTCCGGGCCTCATGTCTGGATGGCGGCGCTGGGCTTCCTGATCACCGCGGTCGGTTTGCCGGTGATCACCGTTGTGGCCCTGGCCAAGGTCGGTGGCGGCATGGACGCGTTGAGCAGCCCGATCGGCAAGATCGCCGGTGGCTTGCTGGCAGCAGCTGCCTACCTGGCAGTCGGCCCGTTGTTCGCTACCCCGCGAACCGCGACCGTGTCGTTTGAAGTGGGCTTGGCGCCCCTGACCGGTGAAAGCCCGTTGGCGCTGTTCCTCTACAGCTCCGTGTACTTCCTGTTGGTGTTCTTCATCTCCCTGTACCCAGGCCGTTTGCTGGATACCGTCGGTCGCTTCCTGGCGCCGTTGAAGATCATCGCCCTGGCCGTATTGGGCATTGCCGCCTTCGCCTTGCCGGCCGGTGATGTGGGTGTCGCCACTCCTGAATACGTAGCTGCGCCATTCTCCCAGGGCTTTATCAATGGCTACCTGACCATGGATACCCTGGGCGCCCTGGTGTTCGGCATCGTGATCGTCAACGCGATTCGCTCCCGTGGCGTCGAGTCGCCGAAGCTGATCACCCGCTACGCAATCATTGCCGGGCTGATCGCCGGAGTAGGCCTGGCACTGGTGTACATCAGCCTGTTCCGCCTGGGGTCGGGCAGCCATGAAGTGGCCGCCGGCGCCGCCAACGGCGCGGCCGTGCTGCACGCTTACGTCCAGCACACCTTTGGCTCCCTGGGCAGCGGCTTCCTCGCCGTGCTGATTTCCCTGGCGTGCCTGGTGACCGCTGTAGGCCTGACCTGCGCCTGCGCCGAGTATTTCAGCCGTGTGTTGCCGCTGTCCTACAAAACCCTGGTGGTGATCCTGGCGGTGTTCTCGCTGTTTGTATCCAACCTGGGCCTGACCAAGTTGATCGCGTTCTCGATCCCGGTACTGACCGCGATCTACCCGCCGTGCATCGTGCTGGTGGCCCTGAGCTTCTGTAAGGACTTCTGGCAGGAGCAGGGCCGGATCGTCGGCCCGGTGATGCTGGTGTCGTTCATCTTCGGCTGCATTGACGCGTTGAAGGGCGCTGGCCTGGCGGACTGGATGCCATCGCAACTGGCTCACCTGCCGCTGAGCGAGCAGGGCCTGGCATGGCTGGTGCCTTCGGTGATGACCCTGGTCGTTGCTGTGGTGGTTGACCGCGTGCTGGGCAAGCGTAGCGAAGCGATCGCTTAAAGCCTCCGGCCTACGCCGTAATCGAAAAGCCCCGGATCAAATGCTCCGGGGCTTTTTTATGCGCGGAGTCAGGACAATCTGCCTGTTTCAGGGGATCGGCAACATGCTCTTTGTCGAATCCACGCCCAGGTTCTTCAAATATTCCTGGGCAGGCTTCAAATCGTTTTGTTTAGGTAGATAGTGTCCAGATACATTGGAAAGGTGGATTTTCCCCATGATGTCTTTCCTGATGTAGCCTGCACTGACCACCTGTCCTGATTGACCACTGCCGGCACCGATTTCCGCGATGGCAGGATGGGATAACCATTTTGGCGGCGCATCTTTGTCGATGTTGCCCACGATCAATTGCTTGTCTTGGGTGAAGACGAACTTGCTGACGGTATTGGGTTTCGATACCACGTTCAGGTCCTCCGGCTTTGTGATCGACACCAGTTCCGCTCGAGGAGCCCTGGGGTTCAATGCCGCGCCGGCCAGGTGTTTCTCGGCATTCAGGTCACGAGCTTTGGTATTGGTCAACACGGGATGTGGTTTTTGACCCGGCGGCGTTGATTGCCGACTACCGAAGTTGGACGTGCTGCTCGTGCCTGAGTTATCGGTGTAACGGATCAACCCTTTTTCACCTACGTGCTGTGGCCCGGTGGCGTTCAGCGGTTTTCCTGCCCGTAGTTGATTATCCAGCGCATGAGCGACGAGATCCCCCCGATTCAACGGCTGCGTGGGGCGAGCCGGGTTTGGCAACGGGGTAGGGAGGCTGGAGGGGCGCGCCACCGAGAGTGACGTACTCGGAGCCTGCGAGACGTGACGGCTTGGCCCAATAGCTTTGCCAGCAGCGATTGGCCGGCGCTGTTGAGGTGCGTGCGCAGGCGCTCTGAACACCGGGCGTAACGGTGTTCTTCTAAGCAATGGAAGGCCTGCCGCGGCGATGGAAAAGTCCGAATAGACGGCGCCCCATTGGCCCGGCTGGGTGAGTAGTTTAGGCAAGCTTCGCCCGGGAGTGCGCAAGGCCTTCAAGGCAGCCTTTGAGAGCCTGCTGACGGCGGAAATTCCTTTGGTGACAGGGATCAAGTCCAGGACCAACATGGCCACCTCGCCGGCAAATATCAGCTGGTTGGTGGTGCTTTGGGCCGCTACTTCAGTGCTCGTGATGAATTGGCTACCGGCTTTGGCGGCCACCAAGGCCACGTTTTGCGCGTAGAGATGCTCGCCGAGGGAGCCTTTGACCGGTTTGAGCGCGATACCGGCTTCATGGTCGACTGCCAGCTGCTTCAGGACCATGTTGACCGGGTGTATGAAGAGTTTGTCGTGAATCGAGTACTTATCTGCAGGTGAAACCCGCTGGTCCATATAGGTTTTCCACTCAGGTTTGGCCAGCAGAGTGTTCAGTTGGCCCTGGCCGACTATTTCCCTGAAGGGACGTCCGTCGGGGGCGTCCGGGCTGTATAGCACCAACGATGGATGGTCGGCTGGCTGGATGACCAGCATGCCTTGAACCGGTTTTCCATCCCTTGCGACACGGTGGGAGATGATGGAGGACCCATTCACAACCGGCCATGTGGTGGAATCGGCATGGGCTATCGATGCGTTGATCCACTGCTCGGCGATTTTTTGCCTGTTCAGATAGGCATCCGGATCGAGGGATGTCAAAAAAGCGTCCTTGGCCAGCCTCGCCTGTTGGTTATGCTTCCAGGCGTTGCGCAACGCCGCCGCCTCTCCCGATGTGGCGCTCGGGTCCAGCTTTTCACCGAGCAGCCTCAGGTAGTTGCCACCCACATCGGCTGGCTTGATCAGCTCCTCAAGCCATTGCGTATCCAGCGTCACGCGTTTTCCGTCGGCGCCGACCAGATTTGCTTCCCAAGTTGTTTGGGTGGACAGCAGTGAGACGCCAGAATCCCAGGCCAAGGTGTTCCGCAGGGCCAGGTCGGTCAGCGATATCAGTTCAGTGGTAGGCGGCAAAGGGATACGGGGCAGCACAATTTGACGAAGGTTTATGGATTTTTCTGTCGTGACCCGGACCATCAGTTTGTCGGGGTCGACGTCATCCTTCGGGTAGCGCTTTTGCAGTTTGTCTTTCAGTGCCTGGAGCAGCAGCTTTTTTGCAAAATCTCCCAGGGAGGGCAGTTTCTCCAGCAGCGGTTGCAGGCGGGAGAAACTGGTCTGCTCCGCCTGCTCAAGGTCCCGGTAGCGGGCTTCCTGCTCCGGAGTCAGTTCTTTTAGCCATGGCGGCTGGCGTTTTTCCATTAGTTTTTCGTTGCGTGCGAGCATCGCATTGCTGCCATCAAATTGCAGCGACAGGTCGGCGGCGTCATTGATGCCCGTGGCGATTGCGGGATCCAGCACATTCCCGGTGCCATATTTGCCGGGCTCGGCGGTGAAGGCGAACTGTAGTGTTTCCATAACCTCATCTGCCTGGCGCTTCAGCAACAAGGGCAATGCCTGGGCCACCACGTCTCCCGATACCGGCGCGAACCCCAGCATCAAGTCGTCGCCCCATTGTGGGTTGCGACTGTGCTGCACCGACAGCGGCAAGCTTTTCAGCAGTACGCCTGCTTTCTCCTCATCACCGTTGATCCTGCGTAACAAGGCTTCACGGGCATCGGCCGGGGTCGCGAACTCCTCGAACCCGTCGCAGGGGGTGTAAAGCACAACGGGACCGTTAGGCGCGTTGAGCCCTATATTTCGGATGTCCGTTGCTGTGTAGGGCGCTTCAGCTGACGATCCGTCTTTGCTGGTGATAAGGAAGCAGCCGGCTAAAAGCGCCCCCTTGGGGGTGTTGTCATTAATCCTGATGGGGTACACCCCGGGGCGACTGCCTGATGCAAACGCACCTTCGCGTGCTGCGAGGGTGGGGTACTGAAAGGCCGTGTCGATCAGCTGTTTGCCGGGGTGGCTGAGTGTCCCGTCCTCAACGCGTAGCGCCGCCTCGGTGGAGAGCATCTGCCTATGCAAGGCCAGCAACTGTTCTTGTCGTGGCGCTTGGGACCCGAGGCCTGAGGGTGGTTTTTTCCAATAGCTGCTGAGCGCGATGGGAAGCCGGGTCGCAATATTTTGGGCGATCGTGAGCAATGAACAACGGGGTTCGAGCTTGCGCTGAGCACCACCGTCTGGTGCATTAATATAAAAGGCGGTTTCAGTTTCTTTGTCAGGCGAACCGGTGAGTGCGTTCAGGTTCACTTCCATGATCTTGTCGAACAGTGCCTGGGACAGCGTTTGTGTAGATGTCAGGATGCGTTCTGCGCCGGGCTTTTGACCGTACGTTTTGACGTGAATGGAATTCGGATCAATTGAATCGAGCTCGGGAAAGGCTTTTTTCAACTGGACCTGAATAAATCGATGGAATGTTGTCTGGTGGCTTAGCAGGTCAGTAATTTGTTTGTTCAGTTTCCGGTGCTGGTCAATCAATTGGGATTGGGTGGTGACGGTGGCGGGGCGGTTGGTATCCGCGACGACCGGCGTTATGCCGCGCACTCCGGGGATGACGAAATCACTGTGATTCAAGCCCGCTGTATGAGGTTGCGTAATTTGTCGCGCTGTCGGCCTTGTGGGCGCCGTCGGTTTGTTGGTGGGCGGCGGGGCAAGGTGTGGGGTGGATACCGGGCTGGAGGGTTTGGAGGGGGTGAGCATGGTGGTTCTATCTCTGAAGTAGCATGGCATTCCCTTCTATTCCAGCGATGGCGGAGCTCCGTACCTTCGGGGCGTTAATTGAGTGATTCTAAATGTGGGGCTGGTTCCTCGGGCCAATTGAGGCTTAGTCCGATCTTTCGCACGTTACTGCGCCGATAAAAGCAGCAGACAAAGTAAAGCCCGCACTTGGCGGGCTTTCTTTGCAACCTTTGCAACACTGGCTTTTCAAGCCACGGTGTTCAAGTCGTCAGACTCAAGAACCGGTTGCAGGTGCTGCTTCTTTTGCGGCGGCTTCGTTCGATTCGGCCTGAGCTTTGGCAGCATCGGCGTTTTCTTTCGCAGCGTCATTCACTTTATCCTGAGCCTTCGCCATGTCTTTCTGAGCTTGCTCAGAATGTGCAGCAGCATCTTGGGCTTTGTCTTCGGATTTCTTGTCGCAGGCAGCGAGACCGAGGGCAGCGGCCAGCATCATGGAAATAGCTAAAGTCTTGCGCATGGGGTGTTTCTCCTTATTGAAGATATCTTCTGGCCTTTCGAGCGTAGGGGTTCAGCATTAGTTCCTTTTATTACACAGATATATAAACCACAGCCGCCAAGGAACTTTCACCCGCACTGTCTACACCGCGGGTCAACACTAATAAGAGTCCAGACTGAATGACCGAAAATCCTCTTTTATCCCGTGCCACGCGCTTTGTTTCAGCGTTGCGCCACTGCCAGGTGCTGGGTATCCAGGTCCATGCCGCCAGTGAAGATGGCATGACGCTGGTGCTGCCCTATGGACCGCATATCGTCGGTGATCCGCAGACCGGCGTGATCCACGGCGGCGCGCTCACGTCCTTGATGGACACCGCCTGCGGCATGGCCACCTTATGTGTGTTGCCGGAGTTCGAGGTCTGCCCGACCCTGGACCTGCGTGTCGACTACATGCACCCGGCCGAACCCCACAAGCCGGTATTCGGTTTTGCCCAGTGCTACCGGGTGACCACCGACGTGATCTTCACCCGCGGCTTCGCCTATCAGGACGACCCGCAGCAGCCGATTGCCCATGTGGTGGGCACCTTCATGCGCATGGGCAAGCGCCTCAAGGGCAGCCAGGGCCTGGGCAATGCAATCAAGGGAGAACAGCCATGAAGCATCAGTTCAAGACGCGTCTGCAGCAGGCCCATGAGCGCGGCAACTATGAGGCGCTGCTCAACCTGATTCCCTACGCCAAACTGATCGGCATTGAATGCACGCGGCTGGGGGATGAATTGCTGTTCCGCATGCCGGCCAACAAGGACAACATTGGTAACCCGATATTGCCGGCAATCCACGGTGGGGTGATTGCCGGCTTTATGGAGCTGTCCGCGGCGTTGCATTTGCTGGTATTCACCGGTGCACCAGGCGTCCCCAAAATCATCGACTTTTCCCTGGATTACCTGCGCGCCGGCCAGTTTCGCGACACCTACGCCAAATGCCAGGTATGGCGCCAGGGCCGACGAGTAGCCAATGTGGCGATTACCGCATGGCAAAGTACCCCGGCCGAACCGATTGCCACCGCCCGTGCACATTTCAAGATTGAGGAACCGGCCCGCCCTTGAAATCCTGGTCTTAGCCCCCAACTTTGATGACAACCCGCCGCCAACCCTCAAGGGCGCGGCCACTGCCATCCAATTGGAGTTTGATGACCATGAGTGTGGAAACTCAAAAGGAAACCCTGGGCTTCCAGACCGAGGTGAAGCAACTGCTGCACCTCATGATCCATTCGCTGTATTCCAACAAGGAAATTTTCCTTCGCGAATTGATCTCGAACGCCTCTGACGCTGTCGACAAATTACGTTTCGAAGCCCTGTCCAAGCCTGAGTTGCTGGAAGGCGGCGCGGAACTGAAAATCCGTGTGAGCTTCGACAAAGACGCGAAAACCGTCACCCTCGAAGACAACGGTATCGGCATGAGCCGCGACGATGCGATCACCCACCTGGGGACCATCGCCAAATCCGGCACCGCTGATTTCATGAAAAACCTGTCGGGCGACCAGAAGAAAGATTCGCACCTGATCGGCCAGTTCGGCGTGGGCTTCTACTCGGCCTTCATCGTTGCCGACAAGGTTGAAGTATTCAGCCGCCGCGCCGGCCTTGCTGCCAGCGAAGGCGTCCACTGGTCGTCCAAAGGCGAGGGCGAATTTGAAATCGCCACCGTCGACAAGGCTGACCGTGGTACCCGTATCGTCCTGCACCTGAAGTCCGGTGAAGACGAGTTCGCCGATGGCTGGCGCCTGCGCAACATCATCAAGAAGTACTCCGATCACATCGCTTTGCCGATCGAACTGCCGAAAGAACAAGCGGCGGTCGAAGGCGAAGAGGCGCCTGCCCAGGAATGGGAAGTGGTCAACCGTGCCAGCGCCCTGTGGACCCGTCCTCGTACTGAAGTCAAAGACGAGGAATACCAGGAGTTCTACAAGCACATCGCCCATGACTACGAGAACCCGTTGAGCTGGAGTCACAACAAGGTCGAAGGCAAGCTGGAATACAGCTCGTTGCTCTACGTACCGGCCCGTGCTCCGTTCGACCTGTACCAGCGTGAAGCGCCGAAAGGCCTGAAGCTGTACGTGCAGCGCGTGTTCGTGATGGACCAGGCGGAATCCTTCCTGCCGTTGTACCTGCGCTTTATCAAAGGCGTGGTCGACTCCAACGACCTGTCGCTGAACGTGTCGCGGGAAATCCTGCAGAAAGACCCGATCATCGACTCCATGAAGTCGGCGCTGACCAAGCGTGTCCTCGACATGCTGGAAAAGCTGGCGAAGAACGAGCCTGAGCAATACAAGGGCTTCTGGAAAAACTTCGGCCAGGTCATGAAAGAAGGCCCGGCAGAAGATTTCGCCAACAAGGAAAAAATCGCCGGCCTGCTGCGTTTCGCATCGACCCACGGTGACGACGGTGAGCAGACCGTTTCCCTGGCCGACTACCTGGCTCGCGCCAAGGAAGGTCAGGACAAGATCTACTACCTGACCGGCGAAACCTACGCTCAGGTCAAGAACAGCCCGCACCTGGAAGTCTTCCGCAAGAAAGGCATCGAAGTGCTGCTGCTGACCGACCGAATCGACGAGTGGCTGATGAGCTACCTCAGCGACTTCGACGGCAAGAGCTTTGTTGACGTCGCCCGTGGCGACCTGGACCTGGGCAACCTGGATTCCGAAGAAGACAAGAAAGCCGCTGAAGAAGTGGCCAAGTCCAAAGAGGGCCTGGTTGAGCGAATCAAGACCGCCTTGGGCGATGCTGTCAGCGAAGTGCGGGTTTCCCACCGTCTGACCGATTCCCCGGCGATCCTGGCCATCGGCGAGCAGGACCTGGGCATGCAGATGCGTCAGATCCTGGAAGCCAGCGGCCAGAAGGTTCCGGACTCCAAGCCGATCTTCGAATTCAACCCGGCTCACCCGCTGATCGAGAAACTCGACGGCGAGCAGAGCGAAGAGCGGTTTGGCGATCTGTCGCACATCCTCTTCGACCAAGCAGCCCTGGCTGCCGGCGACAGCCTGAAAGACCCGGCCGCTTATGTGCGCCGACTGAACAAGCTGTTGGTTGAACTGTCGGTTTAACACCGTTGTAGAAAAACCCGCTTCGGCGGGTTTTTTCGTTCTAGAGCCTTTCACCTGGAGTAAATGATGAGCCAAATCACCGTGCGTTCCGTGGTCTATCAGATTGATGGCCAGCCTTATGAAAGCCGCCTGGCGTTTGATGCCAGTCATAAGGGCCCGCTGCCAGGGTTGTTGATGGCGCCGAACTGGATGGGTGTCAGTGCCGGCGCTGAAGAGATCGCCAAGAGCGTGGCCAGCAAGGGCTACGTGGTGCTGCTCGCCGACCTTTATGGGCAAACGGTTCGCCCCTCGAATGGCGATGAAGCGGGCGCGGCGATGATGCCGTTGAAGAATGATCGGGTGCTGCTGAACAAGCGCATGCAGGTTGCACTTGATCACCTGAAAACCCAGACCGAAGCCGCGGTGGATACCTCGAAGCTGGCGACCTTCGGTTTCTGCTTCGGTGGTTGCTGCTCCCTGGAGCTGGCGCGTACCGGTGCTCCGTTGAAAGCGGCGGTTTCGTTCCATGGCAGCCTCGACACACCGAACCCGGCCGATGCGAAAAACATCAAGGGTTCCGTGCTGGTGTTGCACGGTGCTTCCGACCCGTTGGTGCCGAAAGAGCAACTGCCGGCGTTTGAAGATGAAATGAACGCAGCCGGTGTTGATTGGCAATTGCTGAGCTACGGCGGTGCGGTGCACTCGTTTACCGACCCGCACGCCAATGTGCCGGGCAAGATGATGTATGACGCGAAGACCGCTGCACGGGCCTTCCAGTCGATGCATAACTTGCTGGATGAAGTGTTCAAGGGCTGATAGTTCGGTTGCCTGAGCTGGCCCCTTCGCGAGCAAGCCCGCTCCCACCTTTCGACCGCGTTCCTTCAGGGTGTACACGGTCAAAATGTGGGAGCGGGCTTGCTCGCGAAGGCTGTTTCACCAGCAATAAAGCGCTTAAGCCTTGCCTCCAGGTAACTCAATCCGCTCACTTTCCCCCGGCACTGTCGGCCAATCCCCAGCCGCCCAACGCTGCCGAGCCTGCTCGATCAACGCAGGATCACTCGCCACAAAATTCCAGTTAATCCGCCGTGGCCCATCCAGCGCCGCGCCGCCGAACACCATCAGATGGCAATCGGTCTCGGCAAACAGCGCCATGCTTTCGCCTGCCGGCAACACCACCAGGCTATGCACCTCCAGCACCTCGCCATCCAGCTGCGCCTCACCCTCCAGCACATACACCGCCCGTTCTGCATGCTCATCCGGGATCAGCAGCGTCGTAGCCGTCTGCATCCGCACCTCGGCATACAAGGTGGGCGACAACACCGGCACGGGTGACTCGAGGCAAAAGCCGCTACCGGCAATCAGGCGAATCTGCACGCCGAGGTTGTCACTTACCGGCAAGCTGGCGGCGGGGTGATGGCTGTAGTGCCCCGGCCCTTGCTCATGTTCCCGGGGCGAGGCCAGCCACACTTGCAACCCGTGCAGGCTGAAACCACTGGCCTTCAACGCCTCGGGGCTACGTTCAACGTGGGCAATGGCGCTGCCGGCGGTCATCCAGCTGACGTCCCCGGCCTTGACCAATTGGTCGGAGCCGAGGCTGTCCTTGTGCAGGAGTTCGCCTTCAAACAGGTAGGTCAGGGTGGAGAGGCCGATATGCGGGTGCTGGCGAATATTCATGCCGGTGCCCGGGGCATAACGGGTTTGCAGCATATGGTCGAAAAACACGAAAGGCCCGACGCTGCGGCATTGCCGGGAGGGCAGCGGGCGCAGGATCGGTTGGCCTTCCACATCTTCGGCGCGCGGGCGGATCACGGTCGTTGTGGTCATGGTGCATCCCAGTCTGAGCGGGTTAGATGGCATGAGCATAACCCGCTCGACGGGAGGTTGCCGCTACTGGCTGAAGGCGCCTTCCGAGAGCTTGGTCTCGATGGTGACTTCGGCGGTGGTCATCAGCTTGTGCACCGGGCAGCGATCCGCCACGCGGTGCAGTTCATCGCGTTGCTCGTCGGTGAGTACGCCCTTGAGGGTGAGTTTGACGCTGAGCTTGTATTTGCCCTTTTGCTCTTCGGTGCTGTCGTGGGTGACTTCCACGGTGACGCCGGTCAGCGGAATGTCTTTTTTCTGCGCATAGAGTTTGACCGTCAGCGCCTTGCACGACGCCAGCGCGGCATCGAAGTAATCGTGGGGAGAGGGCGCCGAATCGTCGCCGCCCAGGCTCTTGGGCAGGTCGGTAAACAGCTCATGGTTATTGATGTTGACGCTGTGACGAAAGTTTTCGGCGTTCAGCGTATTCACGGTAACAGGCATGGCAAACCTCACAGGGTGGCAGGAAGAAGCTCATGCAGTTATAGAGCATGCTGGCACCTTGGTGTTCCCCATTGTTTACCGCTGAACCCACGGATGAGGCCTGAGGTCTACCTTCATTAGCCCTTGTTTGAGAGACCCCTGTGCGCCGGACCCGCCTGAGTATTGCCCTGTTACTGTCCGCCGCGAGCCTTGCGGTGCAGGCCCGCGACTATGCCTACAGCGATGCACACCTGCACTACGTCGACTTCTTCCAGGAGTCGGCGGGCATGGACAAGTTGCTCAAGGCCATGGCCGATAATCGCATCGAGCATGTGATGATTTCCGGCATTCCCGTGGCCAAGAAATGGCATGAAGACGAACCCAAGCGTCCGCGCTATTACGCCGGCGACGATGCCGACGCGTATTGGTACAGCGCCACTGACGTCTTTGTCGCCGATGCGGTGAATAAGCTGGCCCCGGAACAACGCCAGCACTTTCACCCGTTCCTCAGCGGTTTCAACCCCAACGATAAAAACGCCGCGTCCCACATCCAGCGCATGCTCGACCTCAATCCAGGGCTGTGGCAAGGCATCGGCGAAGTCTTTACCCGTCACGACGACCTGACTGCGCTGACCTCCGGCGACACCCCAAGGGCCAACAACGAGGCGATGACCCGCATCTATCACCTGGCGGCGGAGAATGATCTGCCGGTGATGGTGCATTCCAACATCACCTCCAAGCGTGAGAAAAATCCGTTGTACCTGGCGGAAATGGAAGAGCCTCTGCGCAACCATCCGCACACCCGGTTTATCTGGGCCCACGCGGGCAGCAGCATGGAAATCCATCGGCACCAGACGCAGATGGATTTTTTGCTGCCGACCCTGGCGCGCATGCTGGAGGCTTATCCGAACCTGTACGTCGACCTCTCCTGGAGCGTGCTCACGCCTTACTTGCTGGATGAGGCGGGAAAGCCACGCCCTGAGTGGTTAGAGCTGGTAGAGCGCTTCCCGGACCGCTTCATGCTCGGCTCAGACGTGGTAGGACGTTTCAACAAGCTCGGTAAGGAAATGCGCAGCTTTGACCCGTTCCTTGATACGCTGCCTGAGGACGTGGCCAGAAAGGTCGCGCGGGACAATTTCCTGGCGATTCTGCCCAAGCCCAGGTGATGGGCTTAGCTGAATCGCTACAGCCGGGGCAGGGCGATCATAAGGCGTTTTGATATCGCGTTTTCGTCTTACGCAAACTCCGTTCTTCGCCGATACCTTTCAAGAGCCCGCTGCAGGTGGATGCAGCGCATTTGGAAGGATCCGAGCATGAATATCAGAAGTCTGAATATCGCCCCTCGCGCCGGCCTGGGTTTTGGTTTGCTGGCGCTGATGGTATTTGCCCTGGGCGGGTTCGCCTTGTTGCAGATGGGCAATATGCGTCAACAGTCGGATCAGGTGGAAAACAACTGGCTGCCCAGCGTGATGGCGGTCGGCGAGATGAATCAGGATCTGCTGCGGGTGCGGGCCTTGACGTTGCGTCTGCTGCTTAACCGCGACCCGCAGGCGATCACGCAGAATGAACAGAAAATCACCGAACTGAAAAACGGTCTGCATAAGGCCCAGTCGCTCTATGAAGGCTTGATTGTGCTGCCCGAAGAGCGGGTGCTGTTCGATCGCTTTAAAGCCGAGGAAGCGCGCTACCTGCAACGCCAAGAGCAAGTGATGGCGTTTTCCCAGGCCAACCAGCTGGAAGACGCGATCAAGGTGGTCAACGGCGAGATGAACCAGTTGGCTGATGAATTGGCCGGCACCCTGCGTGAGCTGGTGACACTGAACAAGGTCAGCGCCAATCAGGCGGCGAGCCTGGCCCAAAGTGTGTTCACCCAATCGCGCAGTTGGGTGGTGGGCATGATTGCCGTGACGGCACTGATCACCATTGGCCTGGCGTTGCTGCTGACCCGCAGCATCGTGCTGCCGTTATCCCAGTCGCTGAAAGTCGCCCAGGGCGTGGCCAGCGGCGACCTCACCGGTGTGATTACCGTCAGCGGCAAGGATGAACCGGCGCGTTTGCAGCAGGCGCTGAAAAGCATGCAGGAGAGCCTGCGGGAAACTATTCGGCGTATTTCTGATTCGTCCAGCCAATTGGCGTCGGCTTCCGAAGAGCTCAGCTGTGTGACGGAAGATGCCACCCGTGGGCTGCATCAGCAGAGTCAGGAAATTGAGCAGGCGGCCACGGCGGTGAACCAGATGACGGCGGCGGTGGAGGAGGTGGCGAGCAATGCGGTGGCCACTTCACAGGCGTCCCGTGAGTCGGACCGTATTGCCCAGCATGGTCGCGAGCAGGTGCATCAGACGGTGTTGTCGATTGAGTCCCTGGCGGATGACGTGACGGCCAATGCGACGCAGGTGGAGGACCTGGCGCAGAAGGTGTATGGCATCAGCAAGGTGCTGGATGTGATTCGCTCGATTGCCGAGCAGACCAATTTGCTTGCGTTGAATGCTGCCATTGAAGCCGCGCGGGCCGGGGATGCCGGGCGTGGATTTGCAGTGGTGGCGGATGAGGTGCGGGCGCTTGCTCATCGGACCCAGCAGTCGACGCAGGAAATCGAGCAGATGATCAGTGGGATTCAGCAGGGGACTGATCAGGCGGTGAGCTCTATGCAGCAGAGCAATACTCGGGCGCGGTCGACGCTGGATATCGCCAAGTCGGCTGGGACGGCGCTGGAGGAGATTGCTTCGGCTTTTACGCTGATCAACGAGCGTAACCTGGTGATTGCCAGTGCCTCGGAAGAGCAGGCGGCGGTGGCGCGGGAGGTGGATCGCAATTTGATGAATATTCGCGATTTGGCGCAGCAGACTTCGGCGGGGGCGAATCAGACCAGTGCGGCGAGCCAGGAGTTGTCGCGGTTGGCGGTGGATCTCAATACGATGGTGGCTAGGTTTTCGGTTTAGGCCCGTGTTTTTTGGAGAGTGGGGTGTATATCCGTTATTTAGGTTACGGCCACTTAGGGTTCCGCTCTTACAGCGGCTCACTTTGGAAAAGCCGGAATGCCGGCCCAGCCCAAAGTAAGCAAAGGGCTCTGCCCCGCCTGTCGGCACCTCGCCTAGGCTCGGTGTTCCCTCACTCCGGCACTGCTCCGCGGGCCGCCGCGATGGGCCATCCTTGGCCCAGCGCGGCTAAACCGGCGTCCTGCCGGTTTACCCGCTCCGCACTGCCTGCGTTCGGCCTCGGGCTTATTGGGGCAGTCAGATCAAGATCAAAAGCAAGAGCACAGCGGCCTACCGGCCGGCTTGAGTGTTGAAAGCAAAGGCAAGATTCAGAGCGTAAGCCAAATCTGAAACTGATGCAGCTCTGCTTTTCTGTGGGAGCTGGCTTGCCTGCGATGCAGACACCTCGGTCTTTCAGATACACCGAGGCGATGCCATCGCAGGCAAGCCAGCTCCCACATTTGGACCGTGCCCGCTTTGGCTTTTGATTTTGCTCTTCAACACTCAAGCCGGCCGGTAGGCCGCTGTGCTCTTGCTTTTGATCTTGATTTTGATCTTAGGCGCCCCGTTAAACCACGCTGGCCGAACGCAGGCTTTGGAGCGTGGGTAACCCGGCAGGACGCCGGGTTAGCCGCGCTGGGCCAAGGATGGCCCATCGCGGCGGCCCACGGTCCAAAGCCGGAGTGAGCACACCGAGCCTAGGCGAGGTGCCGAGTGGTGGGGCAAGATCGTTTTGCTTACTTTTGCGCTTTTCAAAAGTGAGCCGCTGTAAGAGCGGAACCATAGGCAGCCATCACCCAAATAATGGATATACACCCAACAACCGAGGCAAAAAAAAACGCCCCGAACCAGTCGGGGCGTTTTCAGGCGATCAAGCCGCGGGGACTTACTTACCCTGCCAGCGCTTCAGCACCAAGGTAGCGTTAGTGCCACCAAAGCCAAAGCTGTTGCTCATCACAGTGTTGATGGTCGCATCTTCACGAGTCTTGGTCAGAATCGGCATGTCAGCCACGTCCGGATCCAGTTCCTCGATGTTGGCAGAACCTGCCATGAAGTTGCCTTCCATCATCAGCAGGCAGTAGATCGCTTCGTGAACGCCCGCGGCGCCCAGGGAGTGACCCGACAGGCTCTTGGTAGAGCTGATTGCCGGAGCCTTGTCGCCGAATACCGCACGCACGCCTTCCATTTCCTTGGAGTCGCCGACCGGAGTCGAAGTACCGTGGGTGTTCAGGTAGTCGATCGGGGTATCAACGGTGGACATGGCCATCTGCATGCAGCGGATGGCGCCTTCGCCGCTTGGCGCAACCATGTCGTAGCCGTCGGACGTCGCGCCGTAGCCAACAATTTCCGCGTAGATCTTCGCGCCACGGGCCAGGGCGTGTTCCAGCTCCTCGACCACCACCATGCCGCCACCGCCGGCAATGACGAAACCATCACGGTTCTTGTCATAGGCGCGGGAAGCTTTTTCCGGGGTTTCGTTGTACTGGGTCGACAGGGCGCCCATGGCGTCGAACAGGAACGACTGGCTCCAATGTTCTTCTTCACCGCCACCGGCAAACACGATGTCCTGCTTGCCCAACTGGATCTGCTCTACAGCGGTACCGATGCAGTGAGCACTGGTGGCGCAAGCGGAGGAGATCGAGTAGTTCACGCCCTTGATCTTGAACGGCGTGGCCAGGCAGGCGGAAACGGTGCTGCCCATGGTCCGCGTGACGCGGTACGGGCCAACACGCTTGACGCCTTTCTCGCGCAGGATGTCCAGCGCTTCCATCTGGTTCAAGGTTGACGCGCCACCGGAACCGGCGATGAGGCCGGTGCGCACGTTGGACACCTGGTCTTCGCTCAGGCCGGAATCGGTGATCGCGTCCTTCATGGCCAGGTAGGCGTAAGCAGCTGCGTGGCCGACGAAGCGATAGATCTTGCGATCGATCAGTTCTTCGAGGGGCAGGTCGATGGAGCCGGAAACCTGGCTACGCAGACCCATTTCGGCATATTCCGGGTTGAAGCGGATGCCAGGGCGACTTGCACGCAGGTTAGCGGAGACGGTCTCTTTGTCATTGCCCAGGCACGAAACAATGCCCAGACCAGTGATAACGACGCGGCGCATGCGGATAACCCTTAAAAGTTGTCAGTGGAAGTGAATACGCCGACCCGAAGGCCTTCGGCAGTATAAATCTCGCGACCGTCGACAGTCACCGAACCATCGGCAATGGCCAGGTTCAGCTTGCCCTTGAGGACGCGCTTGATTTGAATGTTGTAGGTGACTTTCTTGGCGGTCGGCAAGACCTGGCCAAAGAACTTCACCTCGCCCGAACCCAGGGCGCGACCGCGGCCCGGCAAGCCTTGCCAGCCCAGGTAGAAACCGACCAGCTGCCACATGGCGTCGAGGCCCAGGCAGCCCGGCATCACCGGATCGCCTTCGAAATGGCAGGCGAAAAACCACAGGTCAGGGGTGATATCCAGCTCGGCGACCAATTCACCTTTGCCGTACTTGCCACCCTCTTCGCTGATATGGGTGATGCGATCCACCATCAGCATGTTCGGGGCGGGCAGTTGCGCGTTACCTGGGCCGAACAGCTCACCGCGACTGCAGCGCAGCAGGTCTTCCCGAGTAAAGGCGTTTTGTTTGGTCATGCGAGCTCCTCAATAATCCCATGCGGCAGGGCAGGGCAAATCTTCCCGGCCGACTGAAGCGTTCATGCCTCATATCGGCAGCCTACACATAGACTATTGCGTTGTAGTGAAAGTCACAGCGTCAAGGTCATGAATGTACACTTGTGCACTGAAATTATAAACCGGGCCGGTTTACGGGCCCGTTCGGGTGCCTAAGACTGCCGCACTTTCGTCTTTCACGCCAGTCGCAGTTGGCTGATGGCACCGTGTTACTGCACCCATCGCTGCAAGATTTGCTGTAAATCCGTGCGTTTGAACGGCTTTGCCAGGTAATCGTTCATTCCGGCTGCCAGACAGGCTTCGCGGTCACCCTGCAAGGCATTGGCCGTGAGGGCAATGATCGGCAGGTCGGCGCAGCCGGGCAACTGGCGAATCTGCCGGGTGGCCTCGTAGCCATCGATGCCCGGCAGTCGGCAGTCCATCAGGATCGCGGTAAAAATCAGGCTCTCGGCACTGCGAATCGCTTCGGCACCATCGGTGGCGATGCTCACCTCGAACCCCAGGCTGCGCAGCATGGCTTCGACCACCGTGCGGTTGACCGGATTGTCTTCCACCAGCAATACGTTGCGGCCTTCGCCTGCGCTGGCACTGCCTTCGGCGTTCGGCACGAGCACCGGCAAGCTCTGCTGGTAGATCGCCAGGGGGATTTCCAGGGTGAATACCGAGCCCTGGCCTTCCTGGCTCTGGGCGCGAAGGGTGCCGCCCATGCGTTCGGCCAGGGTGCGTGCAATAGGCAGGCCCAGTCCGGTGCCACCGTAACGTCTTGAAATGGAACTGTCGGCTTGCTGGAACGCGTCGAACATCAGTTCCAGACGCTCGGCGGAAATGCCAATCCCGCTGTCGCGCACGGTGCAGGTGAACCACAGCAATTCATGGTCCAGGGTCTGCCAATGGGGTTCGACGGTGACGGTGCCGTGCTCAGTGAACTTGAGGGCATTGCCGATCAGGTTCACCAGGATCTGCCGGATGCGGGTCGGGTCGCCCTGTACTTGCAGCGAGCCCAGGCCCTGCGGGATCGGTACTTCAAGCGCCAGTCCGCGTTGCTGGGCGGCATGCTGGAAAGCCTGGGCGCAACTGCTGATCAGCTCCACCAGGTCGAACGGAATGTGCTCAAGCTCCAGTGCCGCGCGCTCGATGCGCGAGAAGTCGAGGATGTCGTTGATCACCTTCAGCAGGTGTTCGGTGGACTCCGAGGCCAGTGCCGCGTATTCGGTCTGCTCCTCGGTCATGTCGGTGGTTTCCAGCAGTTGCAGCATGCCCAGCACCCCGTTCATCGGCGTGCGCAGTTCATGGCTCATCATCGCCAGGAAGTCCGACTTGGCATTGTTCGCCCGCTCGGCTTCTTCGCGGGTCTGGATCAACTGGGCCATGGCCTGGTGCTGTTCACGACTGGCCTGGTTCAAACCGTCGGCCAGGTTATTGATGTGGCGCGACAAGTCGCCCAGTTCCGAGTCATCGACGATAGGCAGTGGCGTCTGGTAATCGCCCTGCTGGATTGCCTTGACTGCATTGCCCATGGCGCTGATGGGTTGCGACAGGCTGGCCGCCAGGCGCCGGGCCAGCAGGAAGGTAAACAACAGGGCGAACAGCGCAAGAATCCCGGCCTTGAACAGGATTTCCTGCTGGCGCTGGCTGAACGCGTCGTTGGACATGCCGACAATCACCCGTCCCAGATAATCCGCGCGGGGAGCCTTGGGTTCTGTGGTGCTGTCCTGGAAGAAGTCATTGCCCAACTGGATATGCTGCAGGCGAATCGGCGCCTGGAACACTTTCACCGACAGCGAGCGATCATGCTTCTCTGACGGCTGCTCGACATACACCAGAATGTTTTCGGAGCTGTCCTGAATCTCCAGAAAGCGCACATGGGGCGTGGCCAGGGTGGCCCGCAACAGGCTTTCGAGCACGTCGTTGTTGCCGGAAATAACCCCATATTCGGTGGCCGGCGCCAGTTGGTTGGCGATCAACTGGCCGGTGTGGTCCAGCTCCTGGCGCAAGTCCTGGATCCGTACGAAGGTAAAGAAGCTGATCAACAGCAGTGTCAGCAGGAGTGCCGGGCCCAGGGTGATGAGCTGGGTTCGGGTGTTGATGTCCCAACGGCGACGTAAGGTCATGGGCGTTTTTCTCCTTCGGCCAGGCGGGCGGCGACGTTGGTTTCGTCCACCTGTTCGATCCCCAGTGAGCGCGCAACCTGCGGGTTGCCCACGACTTTGAAACGTTCCGGGTACAGCGAGCGTGGCCAGTTGGCGGGCGCATGGTCCAGTAGCCGGTCAAGTACGTTCAGCCAGTCGGCCTGATCGCTGTAGGTGCTGGCCAGGCTGCCGGCCTTGACGAACCCGGCGTTAGGCCCGACCAGTGGCAACTGCCTGGCGTAGCTGCTAAGCAGCAGGTTTTTCGCGGTTTTCGGGTTGTACAGCTGGGGATCATCCAGCCCCAGCAAGACGTCGCTGTTCTTGAACAGGCTTTGCAACGGGCGACTGTCATTAATGTTGTCCCACAGCTGGGGCACGATCTCGAGGCCCATGGGGGCTGCGTACTGGCGCAGCTCGCGCAGCAGGAATTCACTGTCGATGCCATAGAGCACGCCGATGCGCCGGGCCTGGGGCAGGGTGCCGCTGATCAGGCGCAGTTGGCGGTCCAGCGGCGGGTCGCTCCACAACAAGCTGATCTTGGGCGGCACGCTATCACCCAGGCGCTGGCGGGCTTGCAGGCGGCTGATGCGCAATACCAGGGTCGGCGGGCCCTGGGTGTCTTGCAGGCGCCAGTCGAGGCTGGGCAGGTCCAGCAGGATCAGGCGGGTGCTGGCCGGCAAGTGCGCCGGGGAGGGAAGGTCTTTGAGTCGGGTGAACTTCACGCTGTCTTCGGGGCGCTGTTGGGCAAGGGCCTGGACGAATGTCTGTACGCCGGGGCCGTCTTCCTCGGCGGTCAGCAGGATATCCGCCGCCCATGTCGGGGCGGCAAACAGTAAAACCCCAAGCAACACACAGCACCGCCAGAGTCGGGCGGTAAAGGAGGGGGTCATCCGTGACGAGTCGCTGTCCACTAGAACTCTAGCTCCGCACTGAAGTAGAGCACGTGGCGTTGGTCATAGTTGTTGTCGGGCCAGGTGGTGGGCTGATTGTCGAGACGCTGTTGCAACATGCCGGCCAGCTCCACGTTGGCTTTGCCCAGGGCAATGCGCTTGGCCACCCGCAGGTCGACCCGTTCGAAGCGATACTGGTTGAGCGCGTCGTCGCCATAGTAGAACACCGCGCTGGACCAGCCCTGGCCCCACTCCCGCATCCAGCCCGCCGAGCCGCTGTTGCGGGCGGTTTGCTGTCTGTCCAGAGGGTTGGTGGCGCTGGCGTCCACGTAAGCATAGGTCAGTCGCAGCCGGTCGGCGGTGCTCATGTGCCAGTCGAGTTGGGTCTCGGTGCCGGTGAAACGCGAGCTGTTCGAGTTGCTGGCGATGTATTGGTTGTTGCGCAGTGGCTCGCTGACCATGTCGCTGATTTCGTCGTAGAACAGCTTCACGTCCACGTTCAGCCCGATATCCGCAAAAAAGCCGTTGTAGCCCAGTTCCCGGGAGCGCATCCGCTCTTTGTTGAGGTCGCCCGGGCCGCGGGTCACCACGAAATATTGACCGGAATTCTGGCCGTAGGCCGGTGAGCTGAGGTTGGTGACGCGGTAGCTCCAGTTGACGTTGTTCTCGAACATGTCCGGCGAGCGGATCGCTTCGGAGTACACCGCGCGCAGGCCGTGGCGCGGGTTGATCAGGTAGTTGACGGCCACTCGGGGCGTCAGCGAGTTGCCGCTCAGGTGGGTGTCTTCGTACATCGCACCGCCCTGCAGCAGCCAATGTTCGCTGGCGCGCCATTCCAGGTGGCCGAACAGTCGCCAGGTGGTGTCGTCCAGGGTGCCGTTGAAATAGGTGTCGGAGTCGGCGCGGTCGTAGCGGTAGTTCATGCCGCTGACCAGGCGCAGGCTGTCGGACAGGCTGAGGGTGTCCTGAATCTCCAGGTCGTAGCGGCTTTCCTTGGTGCTTTGGTCGATGTTGCCGCACACGCTCTGGTTCGCACCCTCACGCCATTGATTCAGCACCTGATTGGCCAGGGCCTGTTCAGCCGCACTGCCAGGAGGCGCCGAGCCATTGCTGTATGCCTCCATGTGCCGGGCCAGCCGCTCGGCATAGTTGGGATTGAGCTGCCACAGTTGGGTCAACTCCGGGCTGAAGGAGACCTTGGCATCGCAGGCGCGCCAGATCTGCCGGCGATCCCACTGCTGGGCCGAACCCTGGATATACAGGCTGTGATCAGGATTGAAGTCGAAGTTCCAGCGCAGGGAGCCGGCGTAATCCTTGGCGCTGACGTCGGAATTTGTACCGCCTTCGGTAATCCCGTCGAACACCGGTTGGTAGGTGTACGGGCGTTGGTTGGTGCCTTCCTTGGCGTCCAGTTGCCAGTCGATGCTTTGCTGCGCGTTCAGGGTCTGGCTCACGGCGAGGCTGAAGCGGCTCAGGCGGCGACTGTCGCGGCGGTCGGCGCCCACGCGGTCGCTGTCAAAACCATCGTCCTGCTGGCCGGAGAGTGACAGGCGCAGGTCGCCGGTTTCCCAGCCCATGCCCTGGCTGGCATACCAGTCGTTGATCCCGCGGCCGCCCTGGGTAAGTTTCATCCGGGTGCCGTGGCTGTTGCCTGGGGAGCGGGTGAGGATGTTGACCACCGCCATCAGCGCGTTGGCACCGTAGCTGACGGTGTTGGGGCCGCGGAAGACTTCGATGCGGTCGATGTCTTCCAGGGCCACCGGAATATCGCTCCAGTCCACTGTCGCCAGGCCCGCGCGGTACACCGAACGACCATCGATCAGCACCTGCATGCGCCGGGCGTCGCCGGCCTGGGTGCCGTGGTAATTCACAGCCGCCTGGTTGCCGGTGGTGTAGCCGACCATCATTCCGGGCACCAACCGCAGCAGTTCCGGGATATCCCGCGCACCGCTGGCCTTGATCAACTCGCTGTCGATCACCGTCATGCTGCCGGGCACGGCGGCGGCCGATTGCTTGAGGCGAGTGGCGGTCAGCACCTGCGGCAGCGGTTGGCTGTCGAGGAACAGATCGTCGGCCAGCAACGGCGCACTGCACCATGGCATGCACAACAGCGTCAGCAGAAGGGATGAACGAGGAGGAGGGCCCAAATACACGGCACGGCCTTGATAATTACGGATAGCCGCCCATGTTAACTGAGGTGGGGCCTTTTGCCAGTCGTCGGCCCTGTAATTACTTCGCACAAATGTCGCATTTTCCGACCAGCGTTTGAATTGACGCGGGGGCTGGCCGCAAGCGGGTCGCTCCGTATAATGCGGCCATCGCCACTGCTATGGATTAACGGATTGCATATGACTGAACAGCGCCCTATTGCGGTCCTGGGAGGCGGAAGTTTTGGTACCGCCGTGGCTAATCTGCTGGCTGAAAATGGTCACCGGGTGCGTCAATGGATGCGTGACCCCGAGCAAGCCGAGGCCATCCGGGTCAACCGGGAAAACCCCCGTTACCTTAAAGGCATCAAGATTCTGCCGGCTGTTGAGCCGGTGACAGATTTGCTGGCGACGTTGACCGAGTGCGACCTGTGCTTCGTCGCGTTGCCATCCAGTGCCTTGCGTTCGGTGCTCGCGCCCCACGCCGAGCGGCTGGCGGGCAAGCTGCTGGTCAGCCTGACCAAGGGCATCGAGGCGCACACCTTCAAGTTGATGAGTGAAATCCTTGAAGAAATCGCCCCCGAGGCACGCATTGGCGTGTTGTCCGGCCCGAACCTGGCGCGGGAAGTGGCTGAGCACGCCCTGACCGCCACCGTGATCGCCAGTGAAGACGAAGAACTCTGCGAGCGGGTGCAGGCAGTGCTGCACGGTCGCACCTTCCGCGTTTACGCCAGTGCTGACCGCTTCGGCGTCGAACTGGGCGGGGCGTTGAAAAACGTCTACGCGATCATCGCCGGCATGGCGGTTGCGCTGGGCATGGGCGAAAACACCAAGAGCATGCTGATCACCCGTGCCTTGGCTGAGATGACGCGCTTTGCGGTCAACCAGGGCGCCAACCCGATGACCTTCCTTGGCCTGGCGGGTGTGGGCGACCTGATCGTCACCTGCTCGTCACCGAAAAGCCGCAACTATCAGGTCGGTTTTGCCCTCGGCCAGGGCCTGAGCCTGGAAGACGCCGTGACGCGTTTGGGCGAAGTGGCCGAAGGCGTCAACACCCTGAAGGTGCTGAAGGCCAAGGCTCAGGAAGTCGGGGTGTATATGCCGCTGGTCGCGGGTTTGCACGCGATCCTGTTTGAAGGGCGCACCTTGAACCAGGTCATCGAGTTGCTGATGCGGGCCGAGCCGAAGACCGATGTCGACTTTATTTCCACCAGTGGTTTCAACTGAGGAACGCGTCATGAACGATCCGAAAGCAGCTCCCAAGTACGAATCCATTGGCCTGCGTGTGCTGTGGATGCTGGTGTTTGCCCTGGTGTGGCAAGTGGCGCAGTTTCTGCTGGGGGCGCTGGTGGTAGTGCAACTGGTTTATCGCCTGGTGTACGGCGCGCCGAACCTGGGGCTGATGAATTTTGGTGACAGCCTGAGTCAGTTCCTGGCGCAGATTGGGCGGTTTGGCAGTTTTCATAGTGATCAGAAGCCTTGGCCGTTTGCTGATTGGCCGACGCCCCGTGCACCTGAAGGTGAGGCTGCTCACAGCGTGCCGCCGGCGCCGCATCCTGTGCGTGATGAGGAACCCAAGCTATGAAGGTGTGGGTGTTGCGTCACGGTGAGGCCGAGGGGCATGCGCGTACGGATGCTGAGCGTAATTTGACGGCCCATGGGCGCGAGGAGGTTTTGCGCAGTGCGGGGCATCTGATTGGGCAGCCTGTGCGGGCGATTATTGCCAGTCCGTATGTGCGGGCGCAGCAGACGGCGCAGTTGGTGCGTGAGGCGTTGGGGTTTGAGCCTGAGATTCGCACTGTGTCTTGGTTGACGCCGGAGAGTAATCCGCTGGAGGTGCTCAAGCATCTCGATAATGATGATGATGTATTGTTGGTTAGTCATCAGCCGTTTGTAGGGGGGCTGATCAGTTATTTGCAGCATGGGCATTTGCGGCAGCCGCAGGCTATGAGTACGGCGAGTTTGGCGGAGTTGGAAGGGGATTTTCCGTTGGCGGGGTTGATGAGTCTTTTGAGTGTTCGGAATCCTTAAGGTTGGGTTTGGGTACATATCCGTTTCTTCGGTAACGGCCACCTATGGTTCCGCTCTTACAGCGGGTCACTTTTGGCAAACGCCCCAAAAGTAACCAAAAGGTCTTTGCCCCACCACTCGGTGCCTCGCCTAGGCTCGGCATGCCCGCACTCCGGCCCGGTTCCGCGGGCCGCCGCGACGGGCCATCCATGGCCCGGCGCGGCTAAATCGGCATCCCTGCCGATTTACCCGCTCCACCGTGCCTACTTGCGGCCATCGTGGTTAACGGGGCCCGCAGATCAAGATCAAAAGCAGATCAAGAGCGAGAGCACAGCGGCCTACCGGCCGGCTTGAGTGTTAGAAGCCAGAGCGAAAGCCAGAGCGAAAGCCGAATCTGAAGCTGATGCAGCTCTGCTTTTCTGTGGGAGCTGGCTTGCCTGCGATGCAGACACCTCGGTTCTTCAGATACACCGAGGTGATGCCATCGCAGGCAAGCCAGCTCCCACATTTGACCGTGCCCGCTTTAGCTTTTGATTTTGCTCTTCAACACTCAAGCCGGCCGGTAGGCCGCTGTGCTCTTGCTGTTGATCTTGATCTTGATCTTGATCTTAGGCGCCCCGTTAAACCACGCTGGCCGAACGCAGGCTTTGGAGCGTGGGTAACCCGGCAGGACGCCGGGTTAGCCGCGCTGGGCCAAGGATGGCCCATCGCGGCGGCCCACGGTCCAAAGCCGGAGTGAGGGCACACCGAGCCTAAGCGAGGTGCCGAGTGGTGGGGCAAGAGCGTTTTGCTTACTTTTGCGCTTTTCAAAAGTGAGCCGCTGTAAGAGCCATCCCTTTCAAGGTCTGCGTTTAAAAGTCCGTTTAAGGCCATGTTTAAGTACGTTTATCCGACTTGGCCGCCTTAAGCACCCTAGCTGTTGAGACATGCGCCCGTGCTGCCTTACCTTCCAGCCACTCCTTGGGCTTGGCTACTTTGGGGCCACGAGGGCTTTTTGCTACGGACTTAGGTTTGATCATCCTTGCCAGGGCCAGCAATCGCTCTGCCAGCCCTTGCGGAGTCTTTTCAAGAGGGAAATTTTCCGCAGGCAATGCGATCTGCAAGCCTTGATAATCACTGCGAACATGCACCGCCAAATGGAAAATCGAAACCTGCCAACCCTCTGGCTGCGTTTCGCGGTGCGCCTGCTCAACGCTACGCTTGAGAACCGACAAAACGTTGTAAGCCAGGACCGCCGAGGCAAAGCCCAATAGCGCGGCTTTCGGGCTGCCAAGGCCTGTAATTTCACTGTCCAGTACCGACTCAAGGCGCTGAAACATTCCCTCGATACTCCAGCGATGACGGTATAAATCGGCTATCTGCCGGGCACCGATGGTGTCGGGCAAATTGCTCCAGAACCACATCACCAAATCACCTGAGTCATTCGCCGTTTGCAGGCTCAACTCAACACGTCGCCAGCGGCGGCCACCCTTCATTTCGATGATTTGTTCGCGAACGGTTCCGCTATCGACCGTCCCTGAGTCTTGCCACTCACTTTCCTGGACCAGGCGTGGATGCTTGCTGGGTTGGCGAACGATGAACGAAGCCCCCGTATCCTCGCAGGCTTGCAGGATGGGCAGCGTGCAATAGAGCCGGTCAGCCATCCACAACTGGCCCGCGCATGCGCGGGCCAGCAGCGGTAAAACACTGACTCGCTCACTGGCGTAGGCATCTTCCCACGGCTGAAGATCAACGACTAAATCCAGATCCGGATCGTAGGCAACTACTGAAAATCCTGGGCGCGCTGCGCCGCGCTCATTGCGCAGAGCGCCTAGACGTTTTTCAGTGGCCGGCAAGTGGTTGCCATCCACAATACGCAACTGCCAGCCGGGCAGGATCGATGAATGGCCGAGCGTTTCGACGGTTGGTATCAAACGCTCGGCACTGCCCGAAATGAGGGCGCGAAGCAGCTCGGGTTCGGTTCGCTTGATCTTGTCATAGAGTGCCGAAACACTGACCGAAAGGCCCTCCATCTTGCGCGCCGCCGCGTGCAACGACGGCCTCAAGCCCAATGAAACAAGGGACATCAGCTCAACAACGGTTGAAAACAAAAGCTCACGTGAGTACTGCCGTTGGCGGTGATCATCGAACACCTTGTCAACCCAAGCGGCATCTACTGCCTGCTCTAATATCAACTTGGTCATGACGCTGGCCGGAGCCTGTTTTTCAAACCGTTCTAAAACCTTTTCCCACATAGTTTCGCCGTCCTGACTGGATTGGTTAGGGGATTTTAAACCAAGACCTTGAAAGGGATGGCTGTAAGAGCGGAACCATAAGCGGTCGTTACCTAAATAACGGATATACCCCCAAACAGCAGAACTTGCACCCCCCCGCGCTCCCATGAAATAGTCCACCCAAGCAAGTGCTTGGTTGGCGATCATCGGAACACAAAGGAGCGCGTCCATGTCTGTCGCTTTTCGTTTGCCGTTGCAGGTCTTCTTCGAACGTGAAGCGCGACACCCGCGCCAACGGTTTCTGGTCCAACCCATCAAAGGCGGCGAGGTCCAAACCCTCACCTGGGCCGATGCCGGCCACCAAGCCCGCTGCGCCGCCCACTGGCTGCGAGCCCGCGACCTGCCCCAGGGCTCCCACATCGCCCTGATCTCGAAAAACTGCGCCCACTGGATCATCGCCGACCTCGCCATCTGGATGGCCGGCCACGTCTCGGTCCCGCTCTACCCCAACCTCACCGCCGACTCCGTCGCCCACGTACTCGAGCACTCCGAAGCCGCGCTGGCGTTCATTGGCAAACTGGACGACTGGCCCGCCATGTCCGCCGGAGTAAAGGCCGACCTGCCCACCATCAGCCTGCCGCTGTGCCCCGAGGGCGAATTCGATTTCACCTGGGCCGACCTGCAAGCTTGCTCCCCCATCCAGGACAACCCCGCGCCCGCAGCGTCCGATCTCGCCACTATCATCTACACCTCCGGCACCACCGGCCTGCCCAAGGGCGTGATGCACAGCTTCGGCGCCCTGGCCTTCGCGGCCATCCGCGGCACTGAACTGTTCGGCCTGGGGGAGGGCGACCGCCTGCTGTCTTACCTGCCGCTGTGCCACGTCGCCGAACGCATGTTCGTGGAGATGGCGTCGATCTACACGGGGCAAACCGTATTTTTCGCCGAGAGCCTCGACACGTTTCTGGCAGACCTCAAGCGGGCCAGGCCGACAGCACTGTTCGGCGTACCGCGCATCTGGACCAAATTCCAGATGGGCGTCTACGGCAAAATCCCCGCAAGCCGCCTCGACACCTTGCTACGCCTGCCCTTCATCGGCAAACGAGTCGGCCACAAAGTGCTCGCCGGGTTGGGCCTGGACGCTGTGCGCGTGGCGCTCTCCGGCGCAGCCCCCGTGCCCGAAGCCCTGTTGGTCTGGTACCGCAGGCTCGGCCTGGATGTGCTGGAGGTCTACGGCATGACTGAAAGCTGCGGCTATTCCCACGTGTGCCGCCCCGGCGAGCAGAAAATCGGCTGGATCGGCCCGCCATGCCCGGACGTTGAAGTGCGCATCGGTGACGACGGCGAAGTCCAGGTGCGCAGCGGCGCGACCATGCTCGGTTATTTCAAGGACCCGGTGAAAACCGCAGAAACCATCACCGCCGACGGCTTCCTGCGCACGGGCGACAAGGGCGAGCAGGGCGCCGATGGCCGACTGCGGCTGACTGGACGGCTCAAGGAAATTTTCAAGACCAGCAAAGGCAAATACGTGGCCCCGGCGCCGATTGAGAACCGCCTGGCCGAACATGCGCGTATCGAACAGGTGTGCGTGGTGGGCGATGGCTTGAGCGCGCCCATGGGCCTGTGCGTGTTATCGGTGGTGGGCCTGCAAGATGCCGATGGACAGGGGCGGCAGGCATTGCAGGGCAGTCTCGAGCGCCTGCTGGAAGAGGTCAACCAGGCGCTGGATAAACATGAGCGCTTGCGCCAGCTGGTGGTGGTAAAAGACAGTTGGGCGGTGGAAAACGGTTTCCTCACGCCCACCTTGAAGATCAAGCGTAACGTGATTGAAGCCGTCTACGGGCCACAGTTCCTGGACTGGAGCGCGCGCTCCGAAGCCGTGCTGTGGCAGGATTGAGCACTGACATAAAACCAATAAGGACCGATCAATGAGCCTGTGGCGCACCCAACCGAATATCGAACAACTCAATGCAATCCAGAAAAACACCATCGGTGAAGTGCTGGATATCCGCTTCGAAAGCTTTGACGACGAGTCCCTGACCGCCAGCATGGTGATCGACCACCGCACCCATCAACCCTACGGCCTGCTGCACGGCGGCGCGTCGGTGGTACTCGCGGAAACCGTGGGCTCCATGGCAAGTTATCTGTGCATCGACGCCAGCAAGTTTTATTGCGTGGGCCTGGAAATCAACGCCAACCACTTGCGCGGTTTGCGCAGCGGGCGGGTGACGGCGGTGGCCAAGCCGATTCATATCGGACGCACCACCCACGTATGGGACATCCGCCTGACCAGCGATGAAGGCAAGGCCAGCTGCATATCGCGACTGACCATGGCCGTGGTGCCGCTGGGCGAGAACCCGCCGGCCCGATAGGCGTGGCGTGAGTGTCATCATTCCTGGCAGTTACAGTCATTGCCGTGACTGTCCGGTCTGGGGAGAATCAACACTCTGTTTACGGTGATGGATCTGGTATGTCGCAGCACGTGTTTTTCGCTCACGCCAATGGCTTTCCTTCGGCGACCTACGGCAAATTGTTTGCCGCCCTGGCCCCGGAGTACGCCGTCGCGCATTTGCCGCAACACGGCCATGACCCCCGATTTCCGGTGGATGACAACTGGCAGAACCTGGTGGACGAACTGATCCACCACCTTGAGCAACAACCCGAGCCGGTGTGGGGCGTGGGCCATTCGTTGGGTGGCGTGTTGCACTTGCACGCGGCCATGCGTTGCCCGCAGTTGTATCGGGGGGTGGTGATGCTCGACTCCCCGGTGCTGACCCTGGCGGATCGCTGGGTGATCCGTGCGGCCAAGCGCTTCGGCTTTATCGACCGGCTGACCCCGGCGGGTCGCACCCTGGGCCGACGTGAAGAGTTCGCCGACCTGGCGGCAGCGCGCCAGTACTTCGCCGGCAAGACCCTGTTTCGCGGCTTTGATCCCGACTGTTTTGACGCCTACCTGCATCACGGCCTGGAGCAGGTGGGCGACCGCCTGCGTCTGCGCTTTGATCCGGCCACCGAGATCAGCATCTACCGTGGCGTGCCCCACACCAGCCCCGGCCAGGCCCGGCAACTGAAGGTGCCACTGGCGGTGGTGCGTGGTCGGCAGAGCCGGGTAGTGATGCGTCACCATGCCAGCGGTGTGGGGCGCATGCCCATGGGCGAAATGCTGACCATGCCCGGCGGCCACATGTTTCCCCTTGAGCGCCCCCAGGACACCGCCACCTTGATCAAAAACCTGTTTGCCCGCTGGGAAGCTCGCCAGCGCGAGCGCAGTTGCGCATGACTGCGCCTGTCGAAGAAGTCCGCCTGGCGCTGCCGCACATCGAGTTGGCGGCGCATCTGTTCGGCCCTGAAGACGGCCTGCCGGTCATCGCCCTGCATGGCTGGCTGGACAACGCCAACAGCTTTGCGCGCCTGGCGCCGAAACTCCATGGCCTGCGCATCGTCGCGCTGGACATGGCCGGCCATGGTCATTCGGCCCATCGCCCCGTCGGTGCCGGTTACTCCCTGTGGGATTACATCCACGATGTGCTGCAAGTCGCCGAACAACTGGGATGGAAACGTTTTGCATTACTTGGCCACTCCCTCGGCGCCATCGTTTCCCTGGTGTTGGCCGGTGCCTTGCCGGAGCGCGTAACGCACCTGGGATTGATTGATGGCGTGATCCCGCCGACCGGCACCGCAGACAACGCCGCCGAGCGCCTTGGGATGGCGTTGCAGGCGCAATTGAACCTGCAGGACAAGCGCAAACCGGTGTACAGCACCCTCGATCGTGCGGTGGAAGCGCGGATGAAAGGCGTAGTGGCGGTCAGCCGCGAAGCAGCCGAACTGCTGGCCCAGCGCGGCCTTATGCCAGTTCCGGGCGGTTACACCTGGCGCAGCGACAGTCGTCTGACCCTGGCTTCCCCCATGCGCCTGACAGAGGAACAGGCGATGGCTTTCGTCCGTCGAGTCGGCTGTCCGACACAGCTGGTGGTCGCTGAAGACGGCATGCTGGCGAAACATTCCGAATTGCTTTCCGGGCTTCCGTTCCAGGTGACCACCTTGCCCGGTGGCCATCATTTGCACCTGAACGACGAGTCAGGGGCTACCCTTGTTGCAGACTGTTTCAATCGGTTCTTCTCCACGCCTTGACTTGGCGGGGTCAACTGCCGAGGCTGGGCGGATCGAAAGGGAGTCAACCATGAACGATCTCAACACCGCAGCGCACCCCAATGGCCAGGGCGCGCTCATCCGATGAGTATGCCGAAGGGATTTATCCGTATTCTGGGGCTGTGCTGTTTCAGCCCGCTGGTGTTTGCCGCCGACGTGCCGGGTAGCCAGGACTTGCCCGCTGTGGCCCGTCAGGTCGACGCGCAGATCGTCGACTACCGCCCCGCCGAAGATAAAGAACGCATCTACCCGCTGGGCTCGATCCGCAAGATCAGCGGCCAGTTGCGCTATGAAGCCCAGGCCACCGCCCGTGGGCTAAACACCGCCATCACCTACGAACTGCCCGCTGAACACACCTCCAGTGCCGCCTTTACCGCCACCCGCGAAGCCTTGCAGGCCCAGGGCGCGCAGTTGCTGTTCTGGTGCCAGGCCCGCGATTGCGGCGAAAGCAGCCTGTGGGCCAATGAAGTCTTTGGCAACGCCAAGCTGGTGGGCGCCGACGGCCAACAGGAATACCTGTTGCTACGTCTGGCAGCACCTCAGGACAACTCCCTGGTCGCGCTGTACGGTATCACCCGGGGCAATCGCCGGGCGTATCTGCATGTAGAGCAACTGGACGCCAGCGCACCGCTGGGCGACTTGCTGCCGACTTCCGCCACGCTGCTGCGGGAGCTGAAAAGCACCGGCGAGCTGGACTTCCCCAAGCTGGGCGCCGAACCTGACGCCACCTGGCTCACGCTTATTTCCCGTGGATTGAACCTGGATGCCACCCTGCGGGTCAGTTTGACCGGGCCCACTGCCGAGGCATGGCGCCAGGGCTTGATCGATCAGGGCGTACGTGCGGCCCGCCTGGAAACCGGCACCGCCGAGGCGAAGGGTTTGCACCTGCATCTGATACGCTGACCGTTCCAGGGCGAACGGACCCGCGCCGTTCGCCTAAGCTCTTCCTCTTACAGACTTCTTTTCGAGAAACCACATGCTCAATAACGATCGCCTGCTGGTGCAGATCCTGCTGCTGGTGTTGTTTGGTGCCAGCTTCTGGGTGATGGCGCCGTTCTGGTCGGCGCTGTTCTGGGGCGCGGTACTGGCGTTTGCCAGTTGGCCGGTGATGCGCCTGCTCACCCGCTGGCTGGGTGGGCGCGAATCCCTGGCGGCCGGAATCCTCACCCTGGTCTGGATGCTGTTGGTGGCGTTACCGCTGGTATGGTTGGGATTCAACCTGGCTGACCATGTACGCGACGCCGTGGGCCTGATCAAGGATATTCAGGTGGATGGTTTGCCTGCGGCGCCGACCTGGCTGGGCTCCATTCCGTTTGTCGGCGAGCGGTTGGTGGCGATGTGGGACAGCATCGACCAGCAGGGCGCGGCGCTGATGGTCACGTTGAAACCTTACTTGGGCCAGGTGGGCAACTGGTTACTGGCTCGCAGTGCGCAGATCGGTGGCGGCATCCTGGAACTGACCCTGAGCCTGGTGTTCGTGTTCTTTTTCTACCGGGACGGGCCGCGCCTGGCGATGTTTGTCCATCGCCTGCTGGAGCGGTTGATCGGCGACCGGGCGGGCTACTACATCGAACTGGTCGCGGGTACGGTGCAGCGGGTGGTCAACGGTGTGATCGGCACCGCTGCCGCCCAAGCGCTGCTGGCGCTGATCGGCTTCTGGATTGCCGGGGTGCCGGGAGCATTGGTGCTGGGCATCGTCACGTTCCTGCTGAGCCTGATTCCCATGGGGCCGCCGCTGATCTGGATACCGGCCACCGCCTGGCTGGCGTGGAAGGGCGACTACACCTATGCGGTATTTCTGGGTGTGTGGGGCACATTCATCATCAGTGGCGTGGACAACGTGCTCAAGCCCTACCTGATCAGCCGTGGCGGCAACCTGCCGCTGGTGATCGTGCTGCTGGGGGTGTTTGGCGGGTTGATTGCGTTCGGTTTCATCGGCCTGTTCATCGGCCCGACGCTGCTGGCCGTAGCCTATAGCTTGCTGACGGACTGGAGCGCTAGCCAGGCTCAGGTACGGCGGGAAGATAAAGCCGGGCAGTAATGTTTCAAACAGGGCGTAGGAATAACTCCTACGCCCTCGGCAACCACATTACCGCTGTCAGGCCGCCGCCCGGCGTTTCTTCCAGGCTCAACCTTCCGCCCAGGCGTTCCACCGCTTCCTTGGAAATCGTCATCCCCAAGCCCACGCCGCCGGAGTTCCGGTTGCGCGAGCCTTCCAGCCGATAAAACGGCTCAAATACCGCCTCGCGTTTATCCGCTGCAATCCCCGGCCCATGGTCGATCACCTTGACCACCAGCGCCTGTGGGCTGTCCGCCAGCTCGATACGCGCCGTGCCGGCATAGCGCAGGGCGTTGTCGATCAGGTTGTTCAGGCACGAGCGCAGGGCCATCGGTTGCACTTGCAGCGGCGCGCATTCACCACTGCATTGCACGTCGGAGCCGCGGTCCTGGGCGTTTTCACTCAGGGATTCCACCAGCGCCTGCACGTCCAGCCAATGCCGGGTTTCGCTGGTGCGCTGCTCGTGCAGGTAGCTCAGGGTGGCGTCGAGCATGCCGATCATGTCGTCCAGGTCCTGGCGCATCTGGCCTTGCAGCTTGGTGTCTTCGATCTGTTCCAGGCGCAGCTTGAGCCGTGACAGCGGCGTGCGCAGGTCGTGGGACACCGCGCCCAGCATGCGGGCACGCTGGGTGACCTGTTCGCGGATACGCTTTTGCATCAGGTTGAAAGTCGACGCCGCTTGCCGCGCCTCCCGTGGGCCGGACTCGTTCAACGGCGGGCTGTCGAGGTCCAGGCTCAGTCGTTCGGCCGCAGCGCTCAGGCGTTGGATCGGCCGGCTGAGCAGCTTGGCACCGTACCAGGCGGCGATGATCAGCGAGATAAACTGGAAGGTCAGCGGCACCACAGGCCCGCCGAACCAGGGACGACGATGCTCCTTGGGCATTGGCGTCAGGGTGCCGTCTGGCTGCTCGATGAAGGTCTCGTGGGGCGGTGGCGGCGGCGGGCCATAATGGTGAAACCAGAAGAATGCCAGCACGTGGGCCAGCACAATCGCCACCAGCAACACACCGAACAGCCGCCCGAACAGGGTGTTGAAGGCGTTGCGCATCAGCCGATATCCCGGGCGTCGAACAGGTAGCCTTCACCGCGCACGGTCTTGATCAGTTGCGGGGCCTTCGGGTCGTCACCGAGTTTTTGGCGCAGGCGCGAGACCAGCAGGTCAATGCTGCGATCAAAGGCTTCGATGGAGCGACCCCGGGCCGCATCCAGCAATTGCTCGCGGCTCAACACCCGGCGCGGGCGCTCGATAAACACCCACAGCAAACGGAATTCGGCGTTGGACAGCGGCACCACCAGGCCATCGTCGGCCACCAGCTGGCGCAGTACGCTGTTGAGGCGCCAGTTGTCGAAGCGGATATTCGCCCGTTGCTCGGTGCGGTCATCCCGCACGCGACGCAGGATGGTCTGGATGCGGGCCACCAGTTCGCGGGGCTCGAAGGGCTTGGACATGTAATCGTCGGCCCCCAGTTCCAGGCCGATGATGCGGTCGGTGGGTTCGCAGCGGGCGGTGAGCATCAGGATCGGGATGTCCGATTCAGCCCGCAGCCAGCGGCACAGCGACAGGCCATCTTCGCCCGGCAGCATCAGGTCGAGCACCACCACGTCGAAGGTTTCGGCTTGCATGGCGTGGCGCATGGCGGCGCCATCGGTCACGCCGCTGGCGAGGATATTGAAGCGCGCCAGGTAATCGATCAGCAGTTCGCGGATCGGCACGTCGTCGTCGACGATCAGCGCACGGGTGTTCCAGCGCTTGTCTTCACCCACAAGCGAGCCTTTTTGATCGTCATTCAGCACAGGAGTCAGGGTTTGCATGGTGCGATCATCTACCTGGTGGGCCGCCGGGCCGAGGATCGGCGGCGAGGTTGTTGCGTTCAGCATAGGCGCCCAGCACCGGGGCTGGAAGTTCTGTACGGTGGTTCACGTGTGCGAGGCTAATCTTCGGGGGTATTGCAGGCATGTCGGGAATGTATCTGTTTCGACACAATTGCTCGGGAGCCCGCAATCTGGCGGCTAAATCGCGAATTACCGATCATCGGATCCCGCAAACGCGCTGCTTGCGCTACAATCCGCGCCGATTTCGACTTGCCTGAGAGCCCATTCCAATGTCCGTCTGCCAGACTCCTATCATCGTCGCCCTGGATTACCCCACCCGTGACGCCGCACTGAAACTGGCTGACCAGTTGGACCCCAAGCTTTGCCGGGTCAAGGTCGGTAAGGAACTGTTCACCAGTTGCGCCGCGGAAATTGTCGGCACCTTGCGTGACAAAGGCTTCGAGGTGTTCCTCGACCTGAAATTCCACGATATCCCCAACACCACCGCGATGGCGGTCAAGGCCGCCGCCGAGATGGGCGTGTGGATGGTCAATGTGCACTGCTCCGGCGGTTTGCGCATGATGGCGGCGTGCCGTGAAGTGCTCGATCAACGCAGCGGCCCCCAGCCATTGTTGATTGGCGTGACCGTGCTGACCAGCATGGAACGGGAAGACCTGGCCGGCATCGGCCTGGACATCGAGCCACAGGAACAAGTGCTGCGCCTCGCCGCCCTGGCGCAAAAGGCTGGCCTGGACGGCCTGGTGTGCTCGGCGCTGGAAGCCCAGGCATTGAAGACCGCCCACCCGTCGCTGCAGCTGGTAACCCCGGGGATTCGCCCGGCGGGCAGCGCCCAGGACGACCAACGTCGCATCCTGACCCCGCGCCAGGCCCTGGACGCCGGTTCCGATTACCTGGTGATCGGTCGCCCGATCAGCCAGGCGGCCGATCCGGCCAAGGCGCTGGCAGCGGTGGTTGCCGAGATCGCCTGACTAAAGCGGCCACGGTCTCTGTGGGAGCTGGCTTGCCTGCGATAGCATCGACTCGGTATCACTGAAACACCGAGTCGCCTGCATCGCGGGCAAGCCCGGCTCCCACATTAACCGTGTGTGCAGAACGATCTGCGGTGTGTCAGCTGACTTTCAGTACCAACTTCCCAAAGTTCTCACCGTTGAACAGCTTCATCAGTGTCTCCGGGAACGTCTCCAGTCCTTCGACGATATCTTCCTTGCTCTTGAGCTTGCCCTGAGCCATCCAGCCGGCCATTTCCTGCCCGGCAGCGGCAAAGTTCGCCGCGTGGTCCATCACCACAAACCCTTCCATACGCGCACGATTGACCAACAATGACAGGTAATTGGCCGGCCCTTTGACGGCTTCCTTGTTGTTGTATTGGCTGATGGCACCGCAGATCACCACGCGCGCTTTCAACGCCAGGCGGCTGAGCACGGCGTCAAGAATGTCCCCGCCGACGTTATCGAAATACACGTCCACACCTTTCGGGCACTCGCGCTTGAGGCCGGCGTGCACGTCTTCGTTCTTGTAGTCGATGGCCGCATCAAAACCCAGCTCATCCACCAGGAACTTGCATTTGTCGGCCCCGCCGGCGATGCCCACCACGCGGCAGCCTTTGATCTTGGCGATCTGCCCGGCAATGCTGCCCACCGCACCGGCCGCGCCAGAAATCACCACGGTGTCCCCGGCCTTGGGCGCGCCGGTATCCAGCAGGGCGAAATAGGCGGTCATGCCGGTCATCCCCAGTGCCGATAGGTAGCGCGGCAAAGGTGCAAGTTTCGGATCGACCTTGTAGAAAACCCGGGGCTCGCCGACGAAGTAATCCTGCACGCCCAAGGCACCGTTGACGTAGTCCCCCACGGCAAATTTCGGGTTGTTCGAGGCGATGACCTTGCCCACGCCCAGGGCGCGCATGACTTCGCCGATACCTACCGGCGGAATGTAGGATTTGCCCTCGTTCATCCAGCCACGCATGGCCGGGTCCAGGGACAGGTATTCGTTATGCACCAGCACCTGCCCGTCCTGGGGCGTGCCCACTGGTACTTCCTGGTAGGTGAAGGTGTCCCGCGTGGCAGCGCCGACCGGACGTTTGGCGAGCAGGAATTGGCGGTTGGTCTGGGCAGTCATGGCTGGGACTCTTGAGAAGTGGACCTTGAGTGATAGACCCTTCGAGCCGCACCGGCAAGGTGCGCGGTACCTGCGAATGCCCGTCGATCCACTGCAATGATAATGACGCCGGTGCCCTTATCACTGCCGCTCATGGTCCGCCAACCGGGCGTTTGATAGTGCTGACGTGCCCATGGCCGCTCTGGCTAGACTGGGGTCATCCAGCATCCCCATCGAAGGACATCACCATGAGCATGACATTTTCCGGCCAGGTCGCCCTGGTGACCGGCGCGGCCGCGGGCATTGGCCGCGCCACTGCGCTGGCGTTTGCTGCTGAAGGCTTGAAGGTTGTAGTTGCTGACCTGGACGCGGCGGGCGGCGAGGGCACTGTGGCGCTGATTCATCAGGCCGGTGGCGAAGCGGTGTTTGTACGCTGCAATGTCACCCTCGAAGCGGACGTACAGCAGTTGATGCAGCAGTCCGTGGCCACCTATGGTCGGTTGGACTATGCGTTCAACAACGCCGGGATCGAGATCGAGAAGGGCAAGTTGGCCGACGGCAGCCTGGATGAGTTCGACGCCATCATGGGCGTCAACGTCAAGGGCGTGTGGCTGTGCATGAAGTATCAACTGCCGTTGCTGCTGGCCCAGGGCGGTGGTGCCATCGTCAACACGGCCTCGGTGGCCGGGCTTGGGGCGGCGCCGAAGATGAGCATCTATGCCGCGTCCAAGCACGCGGTGATCGGCCTGACCAAGTCGGCGGCGATCGAGTATGCGAAGAAGAAAATCCGCGTCAACGCGGTATGCCCGGCGGTGATCGACACCGATATGTTCCGCCGTGCCTATGAGGCCGACCCGCGCAAAGCTGAATTTGCTGCCGCCATGCACCCGGTCGGGCGTATTGGCAAAGTCGAGGAAATCGCCAGTGCGGTGCTTTATCTGTGCAGTGACGGCGCTGCCTTTACCACAGGCCAGGCATTGGCGGTGGACGGTGGTGCGACCGCGATTTAGGAACTGATGCTGATGCCATTCAGAAAAGCGTTGGCGGCGCTGTGAGGCTTTTCTGCAGGTGGCCAGGTGCCCTGGCCGAATGTGTATCAGTAGGTAAATAATCCAATTAAATCAATGATTTAATAAATCTTCACCACGGCTGTCATTGGGCTTCTGTGCTTAACTGGTTTGGGTTAAATGACAACAGTTTAAGTGAGTGGCTCATGGATTTAGGGATCGATCGACAAGCCCTTGTACCGGTAGTGCAGCAAATCGTCAGCGCGTTGGCCGCCTGGATTCGCGAGAGCGGAGCCAGTCCCGGGACGCGGTTGCCTTCGGTTCGGCAACTGGCCCACGAGAACCTGCTCAGCCAGTCCAGCGTGATCGAGGCGTTCGAACGGATGGTTGCCCAAGGCGTGCTGGCCTCAAGGCAAGGCGCGGGTTTCTGTGTGGCCCAGCCACCCGCCGAGCGTGGCCTTCGCTGCGAAAACCAATGGTATGAGGGCGCCGAGTCCGGGTGGGGCGCCTTTGTCGACAATCAACTGGGTGAACTGAAACTGGGATGCGGCTGGCTGCCGGACACCTGGCGCGAAAGCGACGACATCAGCTACGCGATTCGTGAAGTCACCCGCACCGATACCGCCGCCGTCTTCAACTACAGCACGCCGCTGGGCCTGCCGGCGCTGCGGGAACAGTTGCTCAAGCGCCTGGCCCACATTCATGTGGCGGCCCGGGTCGACCATATCCTCATCACCCAAGGCGCGAGCCATGCCCAGGACCTGTTGATCCGCACACTGCTCAAGGCCGGCGACACCGTGGTGGTGGAAAGCCCGGGCTACGGCAACCTGTACCGCCAGTTGGCCTTTCACGGTATCAAGCTGCTGGAAGTGCCGCGCACACGCGGTGGCCCGGACCTGCCTGCACTGGAGGCGCTGTTGCTCGGGCATCGGCCCAAGTGCCTGTTCATCAACAGCCTGTATCACAACCCCACCGGTACCAGCCTGTCCCAGGGAGTGGCTGAGCGCTTGTTGCAACTGGCCCATTCCCAGGACTTCTTTATTGTCGAGGAAGACGTCTACGGCGATCTGCAACATGCCACCTGCACTCGGCTGTCGGCGTTGCCCCACGAGGACCGGGTGATCTATATCTCGAGTTTTTCCAAGACCCTCAGCAGCGCTTTGCGCGTGGGCTATCTCACGGCCAGCGGGGCGATCATCGCGCAGTTGTCCAAGGTCAAGACCATGACCGGTATCGGCACCTCGCGGTTCGCCGAGGCGGTGGTGGCGACGTTGCTGGCTAATGGTACCTACCGCAAGTGGGTGCAACGTCTGCGTCGGCGCTTGAACACCGAAATGGCCATCACCCTGCAAGTGCTGGAAGACGAGGAGTGGGAGGTTTTCGCGGTGCCTGCGGGTGGCATGTTTGTGTGGGCGCGCCCTGGTGTCGGTGATGGTTCGACGTTGTACGCGCAGGCTCGCCGGCTTGGGGTGTTGCTGACGCCGGGCGCGCTTTTCAGCCCGACGGGCGAACACAGTGACTGGCTGCGCATCAATGTGGCCTATGCTTCAGATCAGCGCGCCCTCGCGCTGTTCAAGGCCATGGGCCCGGCAGGATCGACCTCTACCATTCTGAAAACGACGAGGATGTAGCTTTTTGCCATTATTGTGGCGCCAAACGCTTGTGTTCAGGGCCCCGGGGTTGCGAATCTCGCTGCATTGAAACCGGGCTTGATGGCATTCGCCACTGCAAGAGGACTCAAGTGCAATGATTTCTGTCGTGCAACGACGTTTTGCCAACCTCGGTATGGCAAAGAAACTGGGCTTGGGCTTCGCCTTGGTGTTGCTGTTGACGGCGCTGGTGGCCGCGATCGGCGTGTGGTCGCTGCAAACCGTCGGTCAGCGCTTCGAGGGCCTGAAAGCCATGTCGGCGCTCAACAGCGGCCTGCTCAAGGTGCGCTTGATCGAGCAGGACTACGCGTTGCATGCCGACCCCAAGTCGGTGGACGCCTTGCACGAAAGCGTCGACGCATTGGCCGCCCAGGCCACGATTCTCAAGGGCCAGTCGCCCGCCAACGTCCCGGTGATGACCGACGTGGAGCAGGCGCTGGCGGCCTATCGCAAGGCGTTCGATGAGTTTGTCGAGCTGACCCAGACCAAGGACCTGGCACTGGAAATGGCCAGTTGGTCGGTCTCCAGTGTCGCCAACAATCTCGATGTGTTGCAGGCCGGGCTGGCGGACGACGGCGCCTATGGCCTCAAGGAAAGCCAGGGCAAGGAAGGCGCCGAATTTATCGAGCAGGCGGGGCAGGTCAGCCAGGTCTCGCGCCTGATGCTGCAAGCCATGAACGAAGCGCACGTGCGTCTGGATCAAAGCCGCAAGGGCGATGACGAGAACGCCGAGCAAGGCAAGATCGAGCAGGCTGACCAGGCCCTGGCCCAGGTCGAACAGCTGAAAACCACGGTCAAGGATCCCGGTTATCAAACTGTGCTTAACGAGGTATCCGGGCATATCGCGGCCTTCAGTGAAAAACTCGGTGAGTACACCGGCCTGCTGGCCCAGGAAAAGGTGGTCTATAAGCAACTCCACGAGCGTGCTGCCGAGGTGGTCACCCGGGTCAATCAGGCCTATGACGCAGAAGACGTGTCGATGCAGGCGCAGTTGAAGAAAAGCGCGTTACTGATCATTGGCTCTTCAGCCTTGGCCTTGCTGGTCGGGCTGATTGCGGCGTGGATCATCACCCGGTTGATCGTCGCCCCGCTGCGCAGCGTGATTGCGGTGGCCCAGCAGATTGCCGCCGGTGATCTCAGTGGCCGCATGGACGTCAGCCGTCGGGACGAAATGGGCCAGTTGATGCTGGCGATGCAGCAGATGAGCAGTGGCC
This sequence comes from Pseudomonas sp. TH34, assembly GCF_016650865.1. Lineage (NCBI taxonomy): Bacteria > Pseudomonadati > Pseudomonadota > Gammaproteobacteria > Pseudomonadales > Pseudomonadaceae > Pseudomonas > Pseudomonas sp. TH34. The sequence continues at coordinate 151,758 of NZ_JAEKFB010000001.1, read as the reverse complement.
TGAGCAATATGGTCAGTGGGTTGCAGGCGGGTATCGAGCAACTGGCCAGCTCGGCCCATTCGCTGTCCAGCGTGACTGAGCAGACCAACGTCGAGGTCAGCAGCCAGAAGGAAGAGACCGAACAGGTCGCCACGGCGATGAACCAGATGACTGCCACCGTGCACGACGTGGCGCGTAACGCCGAACAAGCGGCCCAGGCTGCGCAGACCGCGGATGACAAGGTCGACAGCGGCCAGCAGGTCGTGCGCCAGAGCTTGCAACGTATCGAGTTGCTGGCCAGTTCCGCAACCTCTGCCAGTACCAGCATCGAAAGCCTCAGTGCGGAAATCCAGAATATCGGCACGGTACTCGAGGTGATCAAAAGCGTGGCCGAACAAACCAACTTGCTCGCCCTGAATGCGGCCATCGAAGCGGCCCGGGCGGGCGAGCAGGGCCGTGGTTTTGCGGTAGTGGCCGATGAGGTAAGGGCACTGGCCAAGCGTACCCAGCAATCGACCGAGGAAATCGAGCGACTGGTGAGCACCTTGCGTAGCGCGGCACAGTCTTCGGTGCAGCAGATCAAACAGAGTGGCGAATTGGTGAAGCTGGCGGTCAGTGATGCCCTGGAAACTGAAAGTGCCCTGGGCAGCATTGCAGCGGCGGTGTCGCTGATCCAGCAAATGAACCAGCAGATTGCCGCGGCGGCCGAAGAGCAAAGCTCGGTGGCCGAGGAAATCAATCGCAGCGTCACCAGCATCCGTGCCAGTGCCGATCAATCGGCGTTGAGCATGCAGGGCAACGCGGCGTCGAGCATCGAGCTGGCGCAGTTGGGCACGGAGCTTAAAGGGATGGTCGGGCACTTCCGACTTTGATCACCGCAGGCCTGCGGTGATCAAAGGGCAGGGTCGTCAGGCGTTGTTGACCAGGAAGGTCAGCAGCGCTTCGTTGACGAAGTCGGGGTTTTCGCGGCTGGAGATATGCCCGGCGTCCGGAATCAACGTCAGTGTGCAGCCGATCAAGGTCGCCATTTCTTCTGATTCGGCCGGTGGGCGTGGCTTGTCTTGCTCCCCGCACATCACCAGGGTGGTATCGGTGTCGAGGCGCGAAAGCTGCTCCAGCACATCGGTGCGGCTGAAGATAATCCGGCCCAGGGGCACGATGCTTTGCAGCAGGCGTTCTTTCGGAAAGACCTTCAGTGCGTTGCGAAAATCCTGGTACAAGGCAGATTCCCGGTCGATGCCGGGGCGGAAGAAGATCGGCGCCACCACATCCAGCAGCGGCTCCGGAATGGCGCCGGCATCTTCGATCATCTTGAACAGCGAAAAATAGTACTGGCGAGTGGCTTCCGGCTCGGCACCCAGGTGCGTGTCCATCAGTACCAGGCTGTTGACCCGCTCGGGTGCCAGCAGCGCCAGGCGTGCGCCCCACATGCCGCCGACCGACAAACCCACGAGGTTGACCTGGGCAATGTCCAGGTGATCCAGCAGGGCCAGGTGCTGGCGTGCGAGGTCGTCCAGGGACACGGTGCTTGCAGGCAGTGGGCCGGACTCGCCGTGGCCCCATAGCTCGGGGACGATCACTCGGTATTGTTGGGAAAGGGCTTCTATCTGCGGTGCCCACATCTGGCTGTCCCACAGGTAGCTGGAACCGAGGAGAACGGCCGGGCCGGTGCCCTGGTCGAGGTAGTGCAGCGGTTGTCCATCGATGATCACGACAGGCATGGCGAGGCCCTTTTCGTTAACGGAGAGAGGGGCCTTTTTTACGCTATTCGGGGGGAAGGGGATAGGTGCAGAGTGATGGCATGTGGCGAGCGGGTTTACCGCCCACCACAATGGCAGGGGATCAGTCGTAGATGGCTTTCTTCTTCCAGTCCGCGTCCGCATCCACCTCTTTCAAGCCTTGGGTCAATTCGTTGACCTCGTCTTCAGCCGGCTCGAGGTTGGTCAGCACCATGGAGTTGGCGCGCGCCAGTTGTTTCTCCAGCAATTGCAGTTGCTGGCTGTACGCCACGGGCTCCGGCTGTTTGCGCAGGTACTGCACGCCGCGTTCGAACGCCAGGCGTGCCTGGCCAGGCTGGCCTTGTTGCAGCGCGTGCTGGCCCAGGTTGTTGAAGAACTCGATGTGCAGCAACACCAGGATGTGGCGGATTTCCTTGATCCAGTGCTTGGCTTCATTGGTCGGCAGGAAACCGTCCTGGGCCGCGCGAGTGACCTGGCCATGCAGGGCTTCCAGCAGGAACCGTACATCCTTGGCCTTGGCTTCGGTCTGGATCGGGCCGGGCGGGTTGTTCACCGGAATCGATTCGCCCTGGGCCACCAGTGCGTTGAGTTCGGTGATGCGTGCCTTGAGCGCCGCATTCGACTTGTCCAGATTCAACAGGCGCTGGTTGACGTTGAGCTCCAGGCGGGTCAGCAGCAACTTGAGTCGCGGCGTCATCAATTGGCCTGGAAAGGTCTCGGTGATTTCACCGCAGCGACGCAGCCGGTCATTGAGTTCGATCCGGGTCCGGTTCTTTTCCAGCTTATTGTTTTCCACCACGTGGTTCATGTAGCCAATGGCGATCAGTATTACGATCCCGGCTATTACCAGCAGGGTGATCATGAGTGGTGTCACCGGTGTGACCTCTTTATGGGGTTTGCGTTGAAGTGTAGTGACTGGTGCAGTGGCCGGATAGGACTGAGCGACCAGTTGCGTCAGTAGTTTCTTCTATATAGCTGGGCAGTCCCTGCGTAGATGCACATTGCCATCATTTGCTGTGGCCAACTATAGCGTCTTGTGGAACGCCAGAATATAGGCGCCAAAGCCTGGACGGCGAGAAACCCTTGCAACCTCCGTAAACCACGGCGAAGTCATTGATTTAAATAAATTTATCCTTGGGGGTTGACGACCTCCCAATCCATCCATAGAATGCGCGCCACTTACAGCGTAAAGCACACAGCGAAACGCGGTAGGGAGTGAATGTTGTACGTGTGTCCCCTTCGTCTAGTGGCCTAGGACACCGCCCTTTCACGGCGGTAACAGGGGTTCGAGTCCCCTAGGGGACGCCATATGCGGGAATAGCTCAGTTGGTAGAGCACGACCTTGCCAAGGTCGGGGTCGCGAGTTCGAGTCTCGTTTCCCGCTCCAAATTTAAGCAGTGTTGCTCTCGGGCGGCACTGAGTGAAACCAGGGCATAATCTTCGGATTTAATCTCTGGGCACTGAAATACACACCATGTGTTTCAGTAGCGTGTCCCCTTCGTCTAGTGGCCTAGGACACCGCCCTTTCACGGCGGTAACAGGGGTTCGAGTCCCCTAGGGGACGCCATTTGCGGGAATAGCTCAGTTGGTAGAGCACGACCTTGCCAAGGTCGGGGTCGCGAGTTCGAGTCTCGTTTCCCGCTCCATATTTAACGAAAACGCCGATCAGCAATGATCGGCGTTTTTGTGTGCGCGGCTTTTTATCCGCCGAATCTAGTTCGGCGCGTAAGCGTCTTGCTTCGGTATAAAAAAGCGTGAGAACAGTTCGGACTGCGACTTGATGTTCAACTTGTTGTAAATGTTGCGCCGGTGCACCTTGATTGTTTCGGTAGACAGGGACAATTTGCCGGCGATCTCTTTGTTCGAAAAGCCGCTGAGCAGCAATTTGAGTACATCCTTTTCACGCGCGGTTATCTGCGTGCCGAGTTGAACGATGGCTTCCGACCACGGTGGTGGCTCACTGAGATTTTTTTCCAGGTCCGTCTCAACGCACATGCGTTGATGCATCAATGCCATGACCCAAGGCTTGATGATCTCCAGTGTGGTGATCTGCTCCGGGCTGAAGCGCACGTTACTGCCGAAGGAAATACACAGCGTTCTGTTCGCGTCGAGCTGCACGTTGTACTGCACCTCATCCACAGAGACATACGGGGCGAAATACTGGTGGTAATACTCGGTAGTCAGGAAATGCTCCGGCGCGATGTCTGACAAATGGAAAAAGCCACTCTGTGGGTTTTCACGGTTGGCTATGTAAAAAGGGTCGAGCAAATAAAGCCCTTTTACGTAGCGTTGTGTCAGTGCATCCACTTCCTCGGTGTCGGCAACTTCGGGCACGGAGATCACAGTGACGTGTTGATCGCTGAACACCAATACAACCCAGTTATCGATCTGTACGTATTCTTTTAATACGCGAACCAGAGAGCTCCAGAAAGCCGGGCGGTTCAGCTCCATGATCAGCTTGCCGGCCGACCGGTGCCAGGCCAAGTCATGAAGGTCGAGTGACATTTACTACCCCTTTAGGGTTAGGGATTCATAGGTCTGAGCTAAGTACTTGTAGGTATTTACTAATCGACGACGGCGGGTATATTCACCCACCAGTGGTGATGGCCATGAAGGCCATTCGTTATGACAAGGATAGTTATATGAATAAATCACATTTGCGAGCCATTTTTTTGGCCTCGCTTGTCTGTGTTGGCGCAAGCACGCCGGCAGCGGCGGCAGAGCCACGGGTCAATCTGTACAACTGGTTCGGGTTGATCGCCCCTGAGACGCCGAAAGAATTCGAGCAGAAAACTGGCGCCAAGATGCACGTGGATACCTTCGACAGTGCCGAGGTCATGCAAAGCAAAGCCATGGCTGGGCGCACCGGGTACGACGTCGTCGTTGCCACGTCCAATGTCTTGCCAAGCCTGATTCAGGCTGGCGTCCTGGCGCCGCTGGACCGCAGCCAACTGAGCAACTACTCCCATCTCGACCCCGAGATGATGGCGTTGCTTGCGATAAATGATCCCGGCAATCTCTACGCCGTGCCTTACTTGTGGGGCACCACCGGCATTGGCTACGACGTGGATAAAGTCAAAGCGGCCCTGGGTGATAACGCCCCGGTGGACAGTTGGGACTTGATCTTCAAAGAAGAAAACATCAGCAAGCTCAAGTCGTGCGGCGTGGCGATGCTCGACTCTCCGAGTGAAATCATCTCCATCGCTCTGCATTACCTCGGGCTGCCGAGTAACAGCCAGAACCCAGAGGATTACCTGAAGGCACAGGCGCTGCTATTGAAAATCCGCCCTTACGTCCTCTACTTCGACTCTTCCAGAACCGATGCCGACTTTGCTGATGGCAACATATGCGTGGTCGTGGGTTGGGCGAGCGGGGCACTGACGGCGCAGGCCATCAACGAGAAAAACAACACCGGGCGCAAGATTGCCTACAGCCTGCCGCGCGAAGGTGGGCTGGTCTGGTCGGAAAATTTTGTGCTGCTCAAAGATGCGCCCCATGCCAAGGAAGGTCTGGCTTTCATCAATTACATGCTTGAACCACAAGTGATTGCCAAGAGCTCGAACCACACGCTTTACCCGAACGCTAACAAGGACGCCACTGAGTTCGTCGAGCAGAAGCTGCGCGACAACCCTTGGATTTATCCTGACAAGAATACGGTTGCCACACTTGTTCCGCTTGAACCACTACCGTTGAAGTTAGAACGAATCCGCACGCGTGTGTGGACCAAGGTCAAGAGCGGTACATAACCCGCTTGGCATTCATCTTTATTGGCAGAGGGTTACATGGCTATTTGCAAAGAAACCAAAGCCGACAGTCATCAATTAGTGACGCTGATAAAGATGGTTGAGGCCTATGAGGCGCAAAGAACCCATGGCCTCGCGTCACAGGGTAATGATGAACGACTGCTGAACCGCATCAAGGCATTGCTCCATAAACATGATGGGAGGAGTCGCTCGACGAAAGTCGATCAGCGCAGGCGTATGAATGGGGCCATAACGGCCCCGCTTTATCCGTCGGCAGACTAAGGGGCTGTCGCAGCGTTTCCAGGGAGGAGAAAAATCATGCGCCATGCGGCTAACCCATACTTTCTGAAGCCGGACGAATACCAGGCCTACAAGGAAATCGAAGAACAGATCGGCCATTGCACGCCCGAACAAGCCTGGGCGATGTATTACGTCTCGAGCGGGATGGTGCGCGAGTTCATCACGCTGGCGGTGATGGAGCATATCGGTCGGGGCAATCGGGCGCTGTTGCTCGAGTGTCCCGACCTTGCTCGGCTCCAAAACAGCGGCCATGGCGCGCTCTAGCTTTTGTCGATGCATGCGTGTCGTCAACGCCTGCTCATCACCCGCGCCAAACGCAGTATGACTTCCCGGATCTCATCCCGGTCAAGCGAGACAAACCCCAGGCTCAGGGCATTTTCCGGCATATTCAGCGGTGAGAACTGACGCGCGCTGCGCACCACCACGCCCCGACTTCTGAGGGGCAGACTGCTGCCGTGTTACGGCAGCGCCTTCGCGAGCAAGCCCGCTCCCACTGGGTTTTTCGGTGAAGTTTGAAATGGGTTATCAAGGCTTGCCAGGATGCGGTTCCGGGTACTGCGCCGCTACATCCAGTGCCTTGGCATACGGCCCATCCCACAATTGCGCATGCAGCTCGCCCACACGCTTGGCCATCGCCGCGTCATGCATCACCACTTCCAGGTTGCGCGAGTTATCGAAGTAACCACCCAGCCAGTTACTGGTCCCCACCCACGCCACTTGCCCGTCGATTTCCATGGTCTTGCTGTGGATCACCCGCGCGTAAGGAATAAACCCTTGCTTGGCCTGCGGCAGGGTAACGATTTTGACCTCTACGTTGGGCAGCACGGCCAGGCTTTTCAGGTACGGCAATTCCAGGGCTTCGGTGTTCCAGTTGGACACCATCAGCTTCACCGACACACCACGCGCTGCGGCGGCGCGCACGGCGTTGTCGATCACCGCGTAGTACGGCCGGGTTCGGTCCGGCCCGTAGGACAGCGGCGCGTAGTCGAGCAGTTGCACGCGCACTTCTTTCTTGGCCTCGCTCAACAGGCGCGGCAGTTCCAATTGTGAATCGCCCACGCCGGGCGGATTGTAGCGTTGTGGGCTGGCCACCAGATAGTTGCCGGTGCGTCCCTGCTCCTGGCCCGCAGCCGGCAGCGGCACGGGTTGTTTATCTGTAAGGGCGGCCTGGGCTTGCCAGTCCTGATTGAAGATCGCCTGCACCTGGCTGACCACGGTTGTATCGCTGATGCGCAAACCGGTTTCGTGGATATGCTCCAGCGAACGCCAGTCGAAGTTCTGGCTGCCGATAAACGCCTGCTTGCCGTCCACCACCATGTATTTCGCGTGGATGATTCCGCCACTCAGTTGCCCGTACGAAAGCACGCGGAAGGTCAGGTTGGGAATCGCGCGCAAGCGCTCCAGGGTCGACGCTTCCGACAGCCGGATACCTTTTTCTTCCAACAGAAAGCGGATTTTCACCCCGCGCTTGCCGGCGGCTTCCAGGTGTTCGATGACCGTGTCCATCACCGAGCCGGGATGGTCGGCCGCGTAGAACTGGCCGATATCAATGCTGTTTTTTGCACCGTCAAACAACTCGATCCACACCGGGCCCGGCTGACGCAAATCGGCCGTGCCCAACGTGGTATCCACCGGCACGGTGTGCACCAGTTCAAACCCCGGAATTGAAAAGTCCGCCTGGGCAAGCGGACTGAGGAGCAAGCCGGTCAGGCCTGCGATACGCAACTTCATCGAGAGGGACATAGGCGTCTCATCGGGCAAAAAGAAAGGCGGGCGCATCATGCGCCCGCCTTGAAGGTCATGCTGTGCGGGTATGCAGCGGTGTCGGCACCAGGTGCGGCACTTCACCCTGTACGCGGGCACCGGTCGCAGCGCGGATCAGCAGGATTTTCAGCTGGTCGTTGATGCGCTCCAGGCTGTCCTGGAAGAAGTTGTGGAACACCACGCAGAACAGCGCGATGGCGATACCCAAACCCGTGGCGAACAGGGCCGTACCGATACCACCGGAAATCTGGCCCGGGTCGGACACGCCGGCAGTGGCCAGCGCTTTGAAGGTGTCGATGATGCCGAGAATGGTGCCCAGCAGGCCGAGCAGCGGCGCGGCGGTGGTGATGGTTTCGATGATCCACAGGCTGCGGGACAGCGGCGCGCGGGTCTTGAGGTACTGGGTTTCGATCTCGTCGTCCAGGTCCTTGCGCGAACCATTGGAAGCCTTCTGCGCCAGGATCGGCAGCACCATGCTCAGTGGCAGGCTGTCGCGGCGGGTCAGGTTTTCCGGCAGGTCACGCTCGCTGTGCACATTGGCGCCCAGCACTTCAGTCAGCGCACGGGCCTGACGGCGCACGTAGGCGAAGTAGATGCCACGTTCGATGGTGATGAAGATCGCAATCGCCAGGGCGGCGTACATCACATAAAAGGTGATTTGGTGAAGCAGGTTCATGTCCATGATGCTGAGCCTCGCAGTTAGAAATTGGCTTCCAGGGATACGGTGACGGTGCGGTCAAGCCCAACGATGTAAGCCGGGTCGCCGTCGCGGAAACCGCTGTAGCTCGCCGAGTTGGTCTTGGTGGTGTACACGCCGTCCAGGTACTTCTTGTCGAACAGGTTGTCGACGTTCAGGCGCAGGGTTGCGTCCTTGACGACTTTCTTGTCCACCGGCAGGTAGATACCGGCGCCGAGGTTGAAAACGATGCGGGCGGAGATGGCTTCGTCGTTGGTCAGGTCGCCATAGAGCTTGCTGGTGAACTTGCCGCCGAAGGTGCCGTAGAAGCGCCCGTCGTCATAGCCGACGTTGGCTGCGAGCATGTTGGTCGGCACGTTGGCGAATTGCTTGCCGCTGGTGGGCAGCACGATCGGCTTGCCGGCGCTGTACACCGTCAGGTCATCCTGCTGCTTGGAGCTGGTGTAGGTGTAGGAGGTGTAGTAGTTGAAGTTGTGCGGCAGCTTGCCGCTCCACTCCAGTTCCAGGCCTTTGTTGATGACGGTGCCGGCGTTGATATCGGCGGAATCACCATTGCTGTCCAGGGAGGTGAGTTGGCGATTCTTGAACTGCATGTAGAACAAGGTGGCGGCGAGGGTGCTGTCTTCGCCGGTGTAGCGCCAGCCCAGCTCCTGGTTCCAGCTGAGTTCCGGCTTGGAGTCGAGGGAGCCGACGCCTTTGTCGTACAGCACGTAGTTCTGCGGAATCCGCATGTTGCGCGACAGGCTATAGAACAACTGGTCACGCTCGTCGATCTGGTACTTCAGGCCGGCGTTGGGCAGCAGTTTGTTGTAGGTCTGGCTGGCCTTGCCCGGTTGCTCGGTGAGGCTGCCGTGGTTGGTGCCGTCACGCTCGACGTTCATGTAGGCGATGCCGGCGATCAGTGTCCAGTCCGAGTTGATGTACCAGGTGTCCTGGGTCCAGACCTTCTGCGCCGGCGTCACGGTGTAGCGGTCGCGCCCCTGCACGGTGTTGCCGTTGGCGTCGACCACGGAGTTGCCGTCGGGCCAGGTGTCGCTCGGCTTGCCGTTGTTCTTCAGGGCAATGAACGGCTGGGTCTGGCTTTGGCGGGCGCGTTCGTACCAGTAGCCGAATTGCAGGCTGTGATCGCCCAGGTCCCAGTTCAGCTTGGTGGTGATGCCCGGGCGCCAGGTCTGGGTGCGCGAAGGGCGGTAGTAGACGCCGGTGGTCGCGGAACCGTCGGCGTTGTATTGAGCCTGTGTCGGCAGGTTGCCGAGGTCGAAAACGCCGCCCTTGTTCGAGCCACTGTTCAGCGCATAGGCCGAAGAGCCCACGCCACTGCCGTTGCCGTAGTAGTAATACGGGATCACCGAGAGGGACAGATTGTCGCTCAGTTTGTACTGGGTGTTGAGCACGGCGGTGAAGGTCTGGAACGGGTTCTGCGCCAGGTCGTAGTAGCTGCTGATCTTGCCGTTGGCGCCCACCGCCGGTGTCGCCGGATACGGGTCGTACTTGCGGCCGTACTGCTGGAACTGTGACTTGGTCAGTTGGCTGTAGCTGTTGTTGTCCTGCTCGTGGTACTTGAGGATCAGGTTGGCGGTGTTGCCGTTGCCGGCGTCGAAGAAGCTGTTCCACTCCACCTTGTCCGCACGCACGGCACCCGAGCCGCGCCACATCTGGCCTTCGGTGTGGGAGGCCGACAGCCAGTTGCTCAGGCCGTTGACTTCACCGGTGTTGAGGCGGGCAAAGGTCTTGCGGGTGGCGTTGCTGCCGACCACTTGCTTGACGAAGGCACCGGTTTCCTTGGTGGGGCGAATGGTCACGATGCCGATGTTGCCGCCGCTGGAACCGATGTGCGGGCCGTCGGCTTCCGACGAGCCCTGGGTGACGAAAATCTGGTCGATGTTTTCCGGGTCGCCCAACAGGTTGGAGTACAAGGCGTAGTTGCCGGAGTCGTTGATCGGCATGCCGTCCACCGACATACCGACCTGGTCGGAGTTCATGCCGCGCATGGTGAAGCGGAAACCCGAGAGGCCGGTGTTGTCTTCACTGGAGATGTTCAGGCCCGGGGTGTACTTGAGCTTGTCGATGGCGTTGCCGGTGGCCGTCTGTTTGTCCAGCGCTTCCTTGGTGATGGTCGAGCGGCCCTTGGCGCTCTCTTCCTGGACCATGTAACCGCCCCCCGCGGTTGCCTTGCCCTGTACCCCAATAGTCCCGACGTCACTGTCGCTGGTGTCTGCCATGACCACTCCATGGGTCATGCTCGTCGCGGCAACGAGTGCCAGATGAATCCGGGTGAACTTCATCACTGTCGTCCTGGTGGTGTGTGCTTATTGCACGCTGTAGTTGAAGGTGGCGGTGAAGCGCTGCTCGTTACGTCCACCGAAGGCTTGTTCGGGGAACGGTTTCACCTGCTTGATACGGCGCAGGCTGTTGGTGGCGGCCCGGTTGAGCAGCATGCTCGGCGCCGGGGTCTGGATCCCGGAGTCGAGGACGCGGCCTTGGCGGTCCACCATTAACCAGACCACCACCTCGCCACTGGGGCGTTCGAGGGACGCCTGGCGCCCGGTGGGGTATTGCTTGTAGTTGTCCAACTCGTTGCGCAAGCCCTTGAGGTAGCCGCCTTCCAGCGCCTGACCGTCGACTTTCGGCGGCGCCGGTGGCGCGGCGGGTGCTGGCGTGGGTGCGGGAGCGGCTTGCACCGGTTTGGCGGCCACCGGAGCTGGCGCAGGCACAGGCGTTGGCTTGGCGACCACGGGCTTGGGCACCGGTTTTGGCTTGGGCTCAGGTTTTGGCAGAGGCTTGGGCACCGGTTTGGGTGGCGGAGGCGGCGGGGCGGGTTCGGCCTCTTCGTCTTCGATCACCGGCGGCGGTGGCTCTTGCTCCACCACGGGCTCGGGGACCACTTCCGGCTCGGGCTCCACCAAGGCAAGTTCAACCGCCGACTCGTCGTACTGCGGCTGGATCTTCAGGGGTTGGGACTGGATACCCAGTGCAATCAGCACCAGGGCGATCAGGGCCGGGACACTGCCCAGCAGCCGACGCGCACGAAACAAGGCATACATGATCAGGACTTTTTCGTGGCGATGGAGACAGAGGTAAAGCCACCCACGCGCAGGGTGTCCATCACCTCGACCAGGCGCGACACTTCCACGCCTTTGTCGCTGTTGACGATGATCGTCGACTTGGTGTCAGGCTTCTCGGCGGCCTTGAGAGCAGGCACCAGTGCCTCGACGCTCATGTCCTTGCCATCGAGCTGCAGCTGGCCTTCCAGGCCCAGGGTCAGGATGAATTTATTCTGCGGCTTGAGCTGTTGTGAACTGCTGGCGCTCGGCAACTGAGTCTTCATGCCCAGGGCCGGAATCACGTTCAAACTCACCAGTACAAAAAACACCAACAGGAACATCATCACGTCGATCATCGGGATCAGTTCGATGTGTGCCTTGCGCTTTTTGGGTTCATCCCAAGTTCTCATTCCGCTACCCCACCGTTGATTAGGGGCGACACGCTAGCAACCAAAAATGACCGAATGGTTAACTTTAATTTAAGCTTTTAAGGCTCTAGGACGCGTCTTACAGACGACTCGTGGGTCTATTTATCTACGTAATGAAACTGACACGACGCGGGTACATTCTTGGAGAATTTATTTCGCGAGTCCCTCTGCATGAGCATTGCACTGCCGCATTTATCCACCCCGCGCCTGCTGTTGAAACCTCTGCAAAAGGAGCAGGCCGAGACGTTGTCGGTGCTGGCCAACGATCCCGATATTGCGAACAACACGGCTGCGATTCCATCGCCTTACACCTTGGAAACCGCACACGTCTTTATTGATGGCCAGGCAGAGAATTACCGCTCGGGGCATTCACTGGGGCTGGGTATTCATCTGCGGGAAACGGGCGAATTGATCGGCGTGATCAGCCTCAGGTTGTCTGCGGCTCATCGAAGTGGGCATCTCGGGTATTGGGTGGCCGCCCATTGTCGAAGCCAGGGTTATGCCGCCGAAGCAGCGGCGCAGATCATGGCGTTTGGGTTTAGCGAATTGGCGCTGCAGCGTGTGGGCAGCCAGTGCTTTGCCCGTAACAAAGGGTCCGCTCGGGTCATGGAAAAAATCGGCTTGGCTTACGAAGGGTGCATGAAGGGCGCCTTCCTCAAGAACGGGGTGTACGAGGACATGTTGTTGTACGGCCTGGTGCGTGCCGACTGGACGGAGCGCGGTTGATGAGCGTCGATCACGACCGCCGTCGCGTACTGGGCGGGCTTGCAGTTGCCACCGCGTTTTCGATCCTTAGTCCTTTTGCCCGCAGTGCAGGCATCGACTATCCCTTCACCCTCGGCGTGGCTTCAGGCGATCCGTTGCCCGATGGTTTCGTGATCTGGACGCGCCTCGCGCCGTTGTTCAATGCCGCAGACGGTCGCGGCGGATTGAACCGAGCAGTGCCGGTGCGCTGGAAGGTGGCCAGTGATGCGGCGATGACGCGGGTTGTGCGCCAGGGCGAGGTGATGGCCAGCGAGTGTTTCGCCCATTCGGTGCATGTGGAAGTCGCCGGGCTGGAAGCGGGTCGACCGTACTGGTACCAGTTCGAAGGCCTCGGCGCGCAAAGCCCGGTGGGGCAGTCGCGTACGGCCCCGGCGGTGCATGCCATGGCGTCGGCGCAGTTGGGTTTTGTTTCCTGCTCTCATTGGGAGCGAGGCTACTTCAGCGCCTATCGTCACTTGGCAGATGAGCAGCCGGACCTGGTGTTTTTCCTCGGTGATTACATCTATGACAGTTCCTACGCGGCTGATTCCGGCAAGATCATTCGCCCCCACGGCAGCGGCAATGCGCTGAACCTGGTGGATTACCGCAACCGTTACGCCCTGTACAAGACCGATCCGGATTTGCAGGCACTGCATGCCGCGGCGCCCAGTGTGGTCACCTGGGACGATCACGAAGTGCAAAATGACTATGCCAATGAATGGTCCCAGGACCCGAACATCCCGGTGGCGAGTTTTCTCAAGCAGCGGGCGGCGGCCTACCAGGCGTTCTACGAGCATATGCCGCTGCGGGCGAGCAGCCTGCCGCGAGGGCCGGACATGCGCATTTATCGGCGTTTGGACTACGGCCGACTGGCGCGTTTCCATGTGCTGGACGGTCGCCAGTACCGCTCCGAGCAGCCGTGCATCCTGGCCAATGGCAGCCACAAGGGGCATGTGGCCGCGAATACCTGTGCCGACCTGCGCGATCCCCGTCGCACCATGCTCGGCTGGGAGCAGGAGGCTTGGCTGGATCAAGGTTTCGCCGAGTCCCGGGCGCAATGGAACGTGATCGCCCAGGACCTGTTGGTCGCGCCGCTCACACAACGAGACCTGACCAATCACAAGCCTGGCCGCTGGACCGATGGCTGGGATGGTTACATGGCCAACCGTGAACGGATGCTCGCTTCGATGGTGCGCAGGAAGGTGAATAACCCGGTGTTCTGGGGTGGCGATATTCACTCGTTCTGGGCGACGGACCTGCACGCTGACGGAGGGAACCTGGATTCGCCGGTGGTCGCTACCGAGTTTGTCGGCACCTCGGTGACCTCTGACGGGCCGCCGTTTGAGGCGTTCAGTGCGATCCTGCCGCTCAATCCCCATGTAAAGTTTTTCGACAGCCGCCAGCGCGGCTATGTGTCGGTAGCGCTTGAGGAGAAGAGCATGCTGACGCACTTCCGGGTGATTTCCGATCCGAAGGATCCGAATGCCAGTGTCTCAACCCTCAAGTCGTTTGTGGTGGAGTCGGGCAGGGCGGGAGCGATTGCGGTTTAGTCAGTCCAGGGTATAGCGCACCGACAACGCACCCTTTTTCTCGGAGAGGGCCAGGATCGTCACTTGGCCCACGTCCCCCAATGCCTGCACATGCGTACCGCCGCAGGCATAGGCCGGCAGCTCGCCAAAACCCACTTCCCGCGTGCCCTCATCCAGTGCCATATGGCGCGGCAGGTTGGCGGCGATCCATTGGTCGACTTGCCGCTGAATCGCCTCGGCGTCCATGGGTTGAGCCGAAGTACCGCGAATAAAGGTGATCTTGCCTTCGCCCGGCCAGTGATGGGCCTTGATCGGCATCCAGCCCAGGGTTTCGCCGGCATTGCCGATCAGATGCCCGGCTGAATGCAGGCGCGTGTGCAGGTTACGGCGGTCTTCATCGACGCGTGCCTGTATCGCGCCGGGTGCTACGGGGCGGTCGACGTAATGCACGATGCGATCGCCTTCCTGCACGACCTTCAACACCTGGCTTTCTCCCAGCCAGCCGGTGTCGCATGGCTGGCCGCCACCTTGGGGGTGGAAGATCGTCGACTGCAGGACTACCGCAAATTGGTTATCAAAAGGTGTGCATCCCAGCACTTCAAGTTCGGCATTCAGGTGGTCATGGGTAAAAAACAGGCGCTGGGTCATCATCTACATCCGCATCAGGGTTTCTATCCGGCAGTATAAGAAGTGCGCCAATGGGTGATAATCCGTTCAAATCTCAATGGACTTGTGCGTCATGAGCATCAATCTTCCCTTGCCTCTGCTCGGCGAAATGGCGATTTTCGTCAAGGTGGTGGAAACCGGCAGCTTTTCCGAGGCCGCACGGCAATTGGGTGCATCGCCGTCCTCTGTGAGCCGCAGCATCTCGCGCCTGGAAAAAGCCCTGGCGACCCGCCTGCTGCAACGCACCACGCGCAAGTTGCGCCTCAGCGAAGGAGGCGAAGAGGTGTTCAAGCGCTGCCAGGAGATGGTCAGCGCCGCGCGTTCTGTAATGGAAATCAGCGGGCAGTACACCCATGAAGCCGAAGGGTTGGTGCGGGTCAGCGTGCCCAAGGCGGTGGGGCGTTTTGTGGTGCATCCCCATATGCCGGAATTTCTGCGGCGTTATCCCAAGGTCGATGTGCAATTGATCCTTGAGGACCGGCATGTTGACCTGATTGATGACAATGTCGACCTGAGCATCCGCATCACCGACAGCCCGCCGCCGGGCTTGGTGGGGCGCCAATTACTACCTATCGAACACTTGATCTGCGCCACGCCGCATTACCTGGCGGAGCACGGTGCGCCGCAGGATCCCCATGATTTGTTGGAGCACAGTTGCATCTACCTGGGCGAGACGCCTGGGGATGCGCGCTGGAAGTTTCGCCAGGGCAGCAAGGCGGTGACGGTCGGGGTGCGCGGGCGGTATGCGGCGAATCACACCGGGGTGCGGCTGGATGCGGTGTTGCAGCATGTGGGAATTGGCAGCTTGCCGTATTTCACGGCGCGGCATGCGCTGGAAGCGGGGGAGGTGGTGCAGGTGTTGCCGGGGTGGGATTTTATTGCGTCGTACCACGGGGATGCCTGGTTGCTGCATTCGCCGACGCGATATCTGCCGCCGAAGTTGCGGGTGTTTATTGATTATCTGGTGGAGTGCATGGCTAAAGAGCCGACGCTGAAGAAACGGTAGGAATGCGATCGAAATGTGGGAGCGGGCTTGCTCGCGAATGCGGCGTATCAGTCACCTAAAATATTGACTGACACACCGCATTCGCGAGCAAGCCCGCTCCCACATTGGATCTTCGTTAGCCCTGAATCAGTGCTTGGGCTGGTCATTGGACATGGCCAACAACTGCTTTTCCTGGTTCCAGTCGAACGGTTCATCGTTCTGTTCCGCTTCGAAGCGACGCTCTTCCAGAGCCTGGTACAGGTCCAGTTCGTCGTCGGGCATGAAGTGCAGGCAGTCGCCACCGAAGAACCACAGCAGGTCGCGCGGTACCAGGTGAGCAATTTGCGGGTAGCGCAGGATGACCTGGCTCATCATGTCCTGGCCCAGGTACTGGCTTTCGATCGGGTCGATGGGCAGCAGGGCGCGCAGTTCATCGAAGCGCTCCAGGAACAGGAGGTGGCTTTCCTCGGGCACCTGTTCGGCTTCGCCGACGGCAACCAGGATGCTGCGCAGGTGGTCGAGCAAGACGAGATGATCGGCAACGACATTGGACACGAGATAAGTCCTCAAGAGCAAAACGGGCGCGAGAGTATATAGCTCAAGCGCCCGTTTTTATATGACCGCTGGGATCAGCGGACTTTTCCCTCAGCCTGGGTCAGCTCTTCCTTGCTGAAATCATCCACGTCGATCACCTTGCGTCGTGCCGCTTCGGCGTCACGCAGGGTCTGCGCCTCGGCTGGTTGCAGCACGCCGGCATGCAGCGCGGCGTCGATGGCGTGTTCGCCGGCGGTCGGTTTGACCTGGCCGCTCTTGAGGCCTTCGTGGAGTTTTTTCTGCAATGGATGGCTGTCGGCCAACAGGTCGTAGGCGTGTTGCAGGGCACCCACCGGATCTTCGGCGGACTGTGGGCGATAGCAGCCCGCTAGCACTGCTTCCAGCGTCGGGTCACCCTTGGCGCGACCAAGCACTGCGGCCACCTCGGCATCCAGTGCATCGGACGGGCCTTTATGACGGCGGCCGAACGGGAACACGATCACCCGCAACAGACAACCCAACACCTTGCTCGGGAAGTTGGTCAGCAATTCATCCAGTGCCCGCTCGGACTGGCCAAGGCTTTCTTCCATGGCCCAAGCGAAGAGCGGTTCCAGGTGGTCTGGCGAATCCAGGTCGTGATAACGCTTGAGCGCCGCCGACGCCAGGTACATATGGCTCAGCACATCACCGAGACGTGCCGACAGGCGTTCGCGACGTTTCAACTCGCCGCCCAGCAGCATCATGCTCAGGTCCGCCAGCATCGCAAACGCAGCAGCCTGACGGTTGAGTGCGCGGAAGTAGCCCTGGCTCAAGCGATTGCCCGGGGCTTTCTCGAAGTGGCCGAAACCGAGGTTCAGCACCAGGGTGCTGGCGGCGTTGCTCACGGCAAACCCGATGTGCTGCAGCAGCAGTCCGTCGAATTCCTTTAGGGCCTGGTCATGGTCTTCACGACCAGCCAGGGCCATTTCCTTGAGTACGAACGGATGGCAGCGGATCGCACCCTGGCCAAAGATCATCAGGTTGCGCGAGAGGATATTCGCGCCTTCCACGGTGATGAAGATCGGCGCGCCTTGCCAGCTGCGGCCCAGGTAGTTGTTGGGCCCCATGATGATGCCCTTGCCGCCGTGCACGTCCATTGCATGGCTGATGCACTCGCGGCCGCGTTCGGTCAGGTGGTACTTGAGAATCGCCGACAGCACCGAGGGTTTTTCTCCCAGGTCGACGGCATTGGAGGTGAGCATTCGCGCGCTGTCCATCAGCCACGCGTTACCGCCGATGCGGGCCAAGGCTTCCTGGATGCCTTCAAAGGCCGCCAGCGGTACGTTGAACTGCTCACGCACCTGGGCATATTGGCCGGTCACCAGGCTGGTGAACTTGGCCGCGCCGGTGCCAACCGCTGGCAGGGAAATCGAACGGCCTACCGACAGGCAGTTCATCAGCATCATCCAGCCCTTGCCGAGCATTTCCTGGCCACCGATCAGGAACTCCAGGGGAATGAACACGTCCTTGCCGGAGTTGGGGCCGTTCATGAACGCGGCACCCAGTGGCAGGTGACGGCGGCCGATTTCAACGCCCGGTGTGTCGGTGGGGATCAGCGCGAGGCTGATGCCGAGGTCTTCTTTGTCGCCCAGCAGGTGGTCCGGGTCGTGGGCCTTGAAGGCCAGGCCAAGCAGGGTCGCCACCGGGCCGAGGGTGATGTAGCGTTTTTCCCAGTTCAGGCGCAGGCCGAGGGTTTCCTTGCCTTCCCATTCGCCTTTGCAGATCACCCCGGTGTCGGGCATGGAGCCGGCATCGGAGCCCGCCAGTGGACCGGTCAGGGCAAAACACGGGATATCGTCGCCACGGGCGAGGCGGGGCAGGTAATGGTTGCGCTGTTCATCGGTGCCGTAGTGCAGCAGCAATTCGGCCGGGCCCAGGGAGTTGGGGACCATGACCGTGGAGGCGAGGTCGCCGCTGCGGGTTGCCAGCTTCATCGCGACCTGGGAGTGGGCGTAGGCGGAGAAGCCTTTGCCACCGAATTCCTTGGGGATGATCAGGGCAAAAAAACCGTGCTGCTTGATGTGCTCCCAAGCGGCGGGCGGCAGGTCCATGGCCTGGCCGATTTCCCAGTCGGTGACCATGGCGCACAGTTCTTCAGTAGGACCGTCGATGAAGGCTTGTTCTTCTTCGGTCAGTTGCGCCTTGGGATAGGCCAGCAACTTGTCCCAGTCGGGGCGGCCGCTGAACAGCTCGCCGTCCCACCAGACGGTGCCGGCGTCGATGGCGTCGCGCTCAGTCTCGGACATCGGCGGCAGGACTTTCTGGAACCAGTTGAACAGCGGCGCGGTGAAGTACTTGCGACGCAGGTCCGGCAGCAGCAGCGGGGCGGCCACCACGGCGATCAGCACCCAGAAGATCAACAGCAACCAGCCTGGAGCATGGCTGAAGGCGCCCATCGCCAAGAGGTAGACGGCGACCACGCCGATGGCGGGCAGGGGCGCGATGCGCCGGTGCGCCAGGTAGGCAATGCCCACCACCAGAACCAGTATCCACAACAACAGCATATTCAATCCTCCGTGAAACCAGGTGCGAAATCACCTCTGAGCTTAGTCGGCATCCGAAAAAGCGCGGTGACGAGGGTGTTACGTGGTGTGCCGGCAAAGATCAGCACCAAGCGCCGACATTTGGCCGAATCGTCGTTATCCCAGGTGCAGGCCTGTGGTTAGACTCAAGGCTTGCCTCGGAGATTAACCTCATGAATGCGTACTTGAATCCCGGCCGCTTCATCGATAGTGACCACCCTGCGGTGGTGGAGTTCGCCGAAAAACATCGCGGTTCGAGTGCCGCGCTCAGTGACCAGGCAGTCAGTCTTTACTACGCTGTGCGCGAGGCGGTGCGCTACAACCCTTACACCTTCAGCCGTGACCCGCAAACCCTCAGCGGCAGCTTCGCCCTGGCGGCCGGCGAGAGTTATTGCGTGCCCAAGGCGACGCTATTGGCGGCGTGCGCAAGGCACTGTGGCATTCCGGCACGCATCGGCCTGGCCGACGTGCGCAACCACCTCTCGACGCCCCGTTTGATCGAGCTGCTCAGAAGTGACGTATTTGCCATGCACGGCTACACCGAGCTGTATCTGGATGGCCGTTGGGTCAAGGCCACGCCCGCATTCAACCAGCAACTGTGTGAACTGTTCGACGTGCCACCCCTGGAGTTCGACGGCATCCACGACAGTGTTTTCCACGCCTTCAACCGCAAGGGCCAGCGTTCCATGGAGTACGTGGTGGACCATGGGCAATTCGCCGAAGTGCCCGAGGAATTCTTCTTCGCTCACATTCAGAAATGTTACCCGCACCTGTTTGGCGAGCAGATGCCGATCCTGTTGGGCGACATGCAGAGTGATTTAAGCCGGGCGTGATCCGGCGTATGCTGCCTCGGCATTCATCCAACCATCTTTTTCAAAATCGGGGCGGTCATGCTGAAAATCTGGGGTCGTAAAAATTCGTCAAACGTCAGGAAAGCACTGTGGTGCGCCGAGGAGCTCGGCCTGGACTATGAGGCAATTGATGCGGGCGGGGCTTTTGGTGTGGTCGACACGCCGCAATACCGCGCGCTGAACCCCAATGGCCGCGTGCCGATGATTGAAGATGGCGACTTTGTGCTCTGGGAGTCCAACACCATCGTGCGCTATCTGGCCGCCAAGCATGCGCCGGATTCGAACTGGTACCCGAGCGACCTGCAAGCCCGCGCCAACGCCGAAAAGTGGATGGACTGGACCACCTCTACCCTCGCCGACCCTTTCAGGACCGTGTTCTGGGGCGTACTTCGCACCCCTGCCGAAAAGCAGAACTGGGACACCATCAACGCTGGTCGCCAGGCTTGCATCGACGTATTGCAGACGGTGGATCAGGCCTTGGCGACGCAACCTTACCTCTCCGGCAAAGAGATCGGCATGGGTGATATTCCCTTGGGCTGTTTCATCTATGCCTGGTTCGAGATGCCCATCGAACGCCCGTCGATGCCGAACCTGGAGGCCTGGTACCAGCGCCTGCGCCAGCGTCCGGCCTATCAAAAAGCGGTCATGACCGCGTTGACCTGATACCCACTATTAATACGGGTGACTGTACTTGTGCGGCGCGGACAAGCACCATGCTTGTCACGCGCAGCCGTTGTATTCCGTGCGGTCCGCCCTCATGTAACAATCCTATTCCTCTTCTTTGGTGCGTAATCCGATATGAGTTCCGCTCTGTCCATCCGGCAGCTAACCAAAACCTACGGCAACGGTTTCCAGGCCCTGAGTGGTATCGATCTGGACGTTGCCGAAGGTGATTTCTTCGCCTTGCTCGGCCCTAACGGCGCCGGCAAATCCACCACCATCGGCATTCTCTCGACCCTGGTCAACAAGACCACCGGTACAGTGAACATCTTTGGCCACGACCTGGATAAATCCCCGGCGGCGCTCAAGCGCAGCATTGGCGTGGTGCCCCAGGAGTTCAACTTCAACCAGTTTGAAAAGACCTTCGACATCGTTGTGACCCAAGCCGGTTACTACGGCATCCCGCCGAAGATCGCCAAGGAACGTGCCGAGCAATACCTCACCCAACTGGGGTTGTGGGACAAGCGCGACGTGCCTTCACGCTCCCTGTCTGGCGGCATGAAGCGCCGCCTGATGATCGCCCGCGCCCTGGTTCACGAACCGCGCCTGCTGATCCTCGACGAACCGACGGCGGGTGTGGACATCGAACTGCGTCGCTCGATGTGGACCTTCCTCACCGAGCTGAACCAGAAAGGCATCACCATCATCCTCACCACCCACTACCTGGAAGAGGCTGAGCAGCTGTGCCGCAACATCGGCATCATCGACCACGGCACCATCGTCGAAAACACCAGCATGCGTAACTTGCTGAGCCAGTTGCACGTCGAGACCTTCCTGCTCGACCTGAAAAACGACATGACGGTTGCGCCCCAGCTGATCGGCTACCCGAATCGCCTGGTGGACAGCCACACCCTGGAAGTTCAGGTAGACAAAGCCGTGGGCATCACCGCGTTGTTCGGCCAGTTGGCCACCCAGAACATCGAAGTGCTGAGCCTGCGTAACAAAACCAATCGCCTTGAGGAGTTGTTCGTGTCCCTGGTGGAGAAAAATCTGGCGAAGGTGGCGGTATGAGTTCGGAACTGCAACCCAACCTCGTCGCGCTGCAGACCATCGTCTACCGCGAAGTGAAACGCTTCACCCGGATCTGGCCGCAAACCCTGCTGCCGCCGGCGATCACCATGGTTTTGTACTTTGTGATCTTCGGCAACCTGATTGGTCGGCAGATCGGTGATATGGGTGGCTTCACCTATATGGAGTACATCGTGCCGGGGTTGATCATGATGTCGGTGATTACCAACTCCTATGGCAACGTGGTGTCGAGCTTTTTTGGTAGCAAGTTCCAGCGGTCCATCGAGGAATTGATGGTGTCGCCGGTGTCGCCCCATACGATTCTGATCGGCTACACCCTGGGCGGCGTGCTGCGTGGGTTGATGGTCGGGGTGATTGTGACGCTGCTGTCGTTGTTCTTTACCCATTTGCAGGTGCATCACCTGGGGATCACCTTGCTGGTGGTGGTGCTGACGGCGACGATCTTTTCGTTGCTGGGGTTCATCAACGCGGTGTTTGCGCGCAACTTTGATGATATTTCGATTATTCCGACCTTTGTGCTGACGCCGTTGACGTACCTGGGTGGGGTGTTTTATTCGATCACCTTGCTGCCGCCGTTCTGGCAGACGGTGTCGTTGGCTAACCCGGTTTTGCATATGGTTAACGCTTTTCGCTATGGCATCTTGGGTGTTTCGGATATCAAGATCAGTGTGGCGATCACGTTTATGCTGGTGGCGACGGTGGTGCTGTATGTGGGGTGTGCGCGGTTGCTGGTGAGTGGGCGTGGGATGCGCACCTAAGCGTTTAGATGTAATGAGAAACGGCCTCCAGATGAGGCCGTTTTTTTGGGATTTTGGGGGGGAGTACATATCCGTTATTTAGGTAACGGCTGCTTATGGTTCCGCTCTTACAGCGGGTCACTTTTGGCAAACGCCCCAAAAGTAACCAAAAGGTCTTTGCCCCACCACTCGGTGCCTCGCCTAGGCTCGGCATGCCCGCACTCCGGCCCGGTTCCGCGGGCCGCCGCGACGGGCCATCCATGGCCCGGCGCGGCTAAATCGGCATCCCTGCCGATTTACCCGCTCCACCGTGCCTACTTGCGGCCATCGTGGTTGACGGGGCCCGAAGATCAGAATCAAAAGCAGATCAAAAGCAGAGCACAGCGGCCTACCGGCCGGCTTGAGTGTTAGAAGCCAGATCAAAAGCCAGAGCCAGAGCGAAAGCAGCTCTGCTTTTCTGTGGGAGCTGGCTTGCCTGCGATGCAGACACCTCGGTGCATCAGGTACACCCAGTTGATGCTATCGCAGGCAAGCCAGCTCCCACATTTGACCGTGCCCGCTTTAGCTTTTGATTTGGCTTTTGCTTCACAACACTCAAGCCGGCCGGTAGGCCGCTGTGCTCTTGCTGTTGATCTTGATCTTAGGCGCCCCGTTAAACCACGCTGGCCGAACGCAGGCTTTGGAGCGTGGGTAACCCGGCAGGACGCCGGGTTAGCCGTCCTGGGCCAGGGATGGCCCATGACGGCGGCCCACGGTCCAAAGCCGGAGTGAGGGCACACCGAGCCTAGGCGAGGTGCCGAGTGGTGGGGCAAGAGCGTTTTGCTTACTTTTGCGCTGTTCAAAAGTGAGCCGCTGTAAGAGCGGAACCATAGGCGGCCGTTACCGCAGCAACGGATATACACCCAAACCCACAACCCACCTCACCCCCGCAAAGCCAACTCAATCAACTCATGCAGCTCTTCAACCTCCAACGGCGCAGTAGAAAACAAACTGCGAAACACGGTGGGCGCGACGATCAGGTTGATCAGCCGATCCACGCTGGGGGCAGTTTCAGCATCGCCCGGATAGCGATCCAGGATCGTCTCCAACTGCCCGGTGAGAATCCCCACGCAATACCCCGGCGCCTGACTGCATTGCACATCGCGCATCATCTCCCGGCCAAGATCCGAACTCATCTCATCGCGATATTGCTCACCCCAGGCCCGCAGGTCGCCACGCAGGCTGCCAGTGTTGGCCGGCTCACTGTCCGGCCGCAGACGAGCCATGGCGACATCCGCCAACAGCGCAGCAAGGTCACCCCAACGGCGGTAGATAGTCGAGGGCGTAACCCCGGCGCGCGTCGCTATCTGCGGCACGGTCACGCTGGAACGGTCCTGCTCTTCGAGCAATTCGCGCACAGCCGAATGCACTGATTCCTGAACCCGGGCACTACGGCCCCCCGGGCGGAGCCCTTCTTTTATCGCCATGCGTAAAACCTTAACACAAAGAATTTGCTTTAAGCGCCATCCAGTAGCACACTCCGCAAAAGCAAAATATTAGCTTTAGCGGAGCGTGCCCATGTCCAGCGTTACTTCCCATCGTTCCAGCCTGGTGTTCCTCGCGATCACCTTGCTCACGTTTCTCGCCGCCTCCAGCGCGCCGACGCCGTTGTACCACCTCTATCAGGAAGGCCTGCATTTTTCGGCAGCAATGTTGACCCTGGTATTCGGCATCTACGCCTTGAGCCTGCTGGCTGCCCTGCTGACCGTAGGTTCACTGTCGGACCATCTGGGGCGCAAGCCGGTGATTTTTGCCGCGCTGCTCCTCGATATGCTGGCGATGCTACTGTTTATCAATGCCGACAGCGTCGGCTGGCTGATTGCCGCTCGCACGGTACAAGGCTTTGCCACCGGCATGGCCACCGCCGTATTGGGCGCCGCGTTGCTCGACACTGACCGCCAGCAAGGTCCGTTGATCAACAGCGTAGCGCCTTTGTTGGGCATGGCCTGTGGCGCCATGGGTTGCAGCCTGCTGGTGGAGTTCGCGCCGATGCCGACGACGTTGATTTATTGGACCCTGCTCGTGTTGATGATCCTCCAAGCGTTGTACGTCTGGCGCCTGCCGGAAACAGTCAGCCGGATGCCTGGCGCGCTGGCCTCGCTGTGGCCTACCTTGCATGTGCCACCCCAGGCGCGTCGTGCGTTGTGGATCTCATTGCCGGTGGATGTAGCGGTGTGGGCCATGGGCGGCTTTTACCTGTCCCTGGCGCCCTCGCTGGTACGAGCGGCCACCGGGTCCACCTCGAACCTGATTGGCGGCGGGCTGGTCGCGGTGTTGACGCTGAGCGGTGCGGTGATGATTTTCAGCCTGCGCAACCGCCCGGCGGACAAGGTCCTGCGGTTGGGCGCCGTGCTGCTGGCGGTGGGTGTCGCGCTGATCCTCACGGCCGTCCACAGCGCCAGCCTGCCGCTGTTTTTCATTGCCACACTGATCGCCGGCGGCGGCTTCGGCTCGGGGTTCCTCGGCGCACTGCGCAGCGTTTTACCGTTGGCCTTGCCCCATGAGCGAGCGGGTTTGATGTCAGCGTTCTATGTGCTGAGTTACCTGGCGTTCTGCGTGCCGTCGTTGTTGGCGGGCAACTTGACGCGCACCTTCGGTTTGATCGCCACCACCGACGGTTACGGCGTGGTGCTGATCGTATTGGCGCTCGGCGCGTTGGTGGCGTTGCTATTGCAGGATTTGGCGCGGAGCAGGGCGACGGCGGGTAATTGATTCGGTAATAATTCGCCACCCGTACGCCTTGGGATTCACACATGAAGATCATCCGCAGCAAGGACTTCACCGGCAGCCGCGCCTGGGAGGCGCTGGACATCGCCAACATGAACGGCATCACCACCCGGTTGCACTGGACCGACCAGCCGTACCGCTGGCACGTGAATGACGGGGAGGAGGTGTTCGTGGTGCTCGATGGCCAGGTGCAGATGCACTACCGCGAAAACGGCACCGAGCAGATGGCGTTACTGCAGGTCGGTGACATATTCTACGCCAGCGTCGGCACCGAGCATGTGGCCCATCCACAGGGCCCGGCACGGATTCTGGTGATTGAATCCGAAGGCAGCGTTTAATCGTATATCTACAAAACAGATAACAGTTAGAGATATTACCCGTTATATAGATATTCGATTCGGTTCTACCATGGTCTCAACCTCATGCGAGGAAGAGGAATACACCATGACTTGCCCGAATACGCTTCACAGCAGCAGCTTGAAACCCTTCAGTCACCTGGCCCGTCCCCGGGAAGTGATTCGCCAGTTCACCCCCAACTGGTTTGCCGCCACCATGGGCACCGGGGTGCTGGCGTTGGCGCTGGCGCAATTGCCGGTCAACCTGCCGGGGCTGCACGCCGTGGCCGAAGGGCTGTGGCTGTTTACCATCGGCCTGTTTGTGCTGTTCAGTGTGTTGTACGCGGCGCGCTGGGTGATGTTTTTCCACGAGGCGCGGCGCATTTTCGGGCACTCCACGGTGTCGATGTTCTTCGGCACCATTCCCATGGGCCTGGCGACCATCATCAATGGCTTCCTGGTATTCGGCCTGCCGCGCTGGGGTGATGGCGTGGTGCAACTGGCCGAAGTGCTGTGGTGGCTGGACGTGGCGATGGCCCTGGCCTGCGGGGTGTTGATACCGTTCATGATGTTCACCCGCCAGGAACACAGCATCGACCAGATGACCGCCGTTTGGCTGCTGCCGGTGGTGGCCGCTGAAGTCGCCGCCGCCAGCGGTGGCCTGCTGGCGCCGCACCTGGCCGATGCCCATTCGCAACTGGTGATGCTGGTGACCAGCTACGTGTTATGGGCGTTTTCCCTGCCGGTGGCGTTCAGCATCCTGACCATCCTGATGCTGCGCATGGCCCTGCATAAACTGCCTCACGCCAATATGGCCGCGTCGAGCTGGCTGGCCCTCGGCCCCATCGGTACCGGCGCCCTGGGCATGTTGGTGCTGGGCAGTGATGCACCGGCCATCTTTGCGGCAAATGGCTTGCCCGGCGTCGGCGAGATGGCCAACGGCATTGGTCTGGTAGCGGGGATCACCCTGTGGGGCTTCGGCTTGTGGTGGATGCTGATCGCGGTGCTCATCACCGTGCGTTACCTGCGGGCCGGCATTCCGTTCAACCTTGGCTGGTGGGGCTTCACCTTCCCATTGGGTGTGTACTCGCTGGCGACGCTGAAACTGGCGAGCACCTTGCACCTGGGCTTTTTCAGCATCGTCGGCAGTGTGCTGGTGGCAGCGTTGGCCTTGATGTGGCTGATCGTTGCCAAGCGCACGGTGCAAGGTGCCTATAAAGGTGAGCTTTTTGTATCGCCGTGCATTGCAGGACTAGCGAATAAGTAAGCAGGATTAGGTAAAGTCGTGGCCTGGAAAAACCAATAACAGTCTTCAGGCCACGCAGGAACACGGACGATGAGCCACCCCTCGCAATTCACTTTGCTGCGCAAACGGCGCTTCCTGCCGTTCTTCATTACCCAGTCCCTTGGGGCGTTCAACGACAACATCTTCAAGCAGTCGTTGATCCTGGCGATTCTCTACAAGCTGACCATCGAGGGCGACCGCTCCATCTGGGTCAACCTCTGCGCCTTGCTGTTTATCCTGCCGTTCTTCCTGTTCTCGGCCCTGGCCGGGCAATTCGGCGAGAAGTTCAACAAGGACGCGCTGATCCGGGTGATCAAGATCGGCGAGATCGTGATCATGTCGGTGGGCGCGGTGGGCTTCATGTTCAACCACCTGGAGCTGATGCTGCTGGCGCTGTTCGCCATGGGCACGCACTCGGCGCTATTCGGGCCGGTGAAGTACTCGATCATGCCCCAGGCCCTGCACGAAGATGAGCTGGTGGGCGGCAACGGCCTGGTGGAGATGGGCACGTTCCTCGCGATTCTGGCCGGCACCATCGGCGCCGGGATCATGATGTCCTCCACCCATTACGCGCCGGTGGTCTCCACCGCCATCGTCGGCATCGCGGTGCTGGGTTACCTGGCCAGCCGCAGCATTCCCCGCGCGGCGGCGTCCAGCCCCGAGATGCGCCTGAACTGGAATATCTTCAGCCAGTCCTGGGCCACCTTGAAGCTGGGCCTGGGGCAGACGCCGGCGGTGTCGCGCTCGATTGTCGGCAACTCGTGGTTCTGGTTTGTCGGCGCGATCTACCTGACGCAAATCCCGGCCTATGCCAAGGAATGGATGTACGGCGACGAGACCGTGGTCACGCTGATCCTCACGGTGTTCTCGGTGGGCATCGCTCTGGGTTCGATGCTGTGCGAGAAGCTCTCCGGGCGCAAAGTCGAGATCGGCCTGGTGCCGTTCGGCTCGTTCGGTTTGACCGTGTTCGGCCTGCTGCTGTGGTGGCATTCCGGCGGGTTCCCGCAGAACATACAGGCCAACGACTGGATCGCGGTGCTGAGCTACGGCCAGGCGTGGTGGGTGTTGTTCGATATCCTCGGCCTCGGTGTATTTGGCGGTTTCTATATCGTGCCGCTGTACGCACTGATCCAGTCGCGTACCGCCGAGAACGAGCGAGCGCGGGTGATCGCGGCCAACAACATCCTCAACGCGCTGTTCATGGTGGTCTCGGCGATTGTGTCGATCCTGCTGCTGAGCGTGGCCAAGCTGTCGATCCCCGAGTTGTTCCTGGTGGTGTCGCTGCTGAACATCGCCGTCAACGCCTACATCTTCAAGATCGTGCCCGAGTTCACCATGCGTTTCATGATCTGGCTGCTCGGCCACTCCATGTACCGGGTCGAGCATAAGAACCTCGAGCTGATCCCGGACGAGGGCGCGGCATTGCTGGTGTGCAATCACGTGTCGTTTGTCGATGCGCTGTTGATTGCCGGTTCGGTGCGTCGGCCGATTCGCTTTGTCATGTA
This sequence comes from Pseudomonas sp. TH34, assembly GCF_016650865.1. Classification (NCBI taxonomy): domain Bacteria; kingdom Pseudomonadati; phylum Pseudomonadota; class Gammaproteobacteria; order Pseudomonadales; family Pseudomonadaceae; genus Pseudomonas; species Pseudomonas sp. TH34. The sequence continues at coordinate 123,817 of NZ_JAEKFB010000001.1, read as the reverse complement.
CTACAAGATCTACAACTTGCCGGTGCTGAACTTTATCTTCCGTACTGCCGGGGCGATTCCGATAGCCGGGCGGCATGAGGACATCCAGATTTACGAAAAAGCGTTCCAGCGGATTGCCCACTACCTGAAGGACGGTGAGCTGGTGTGTATCTTTCCGGAAGGCAAATTGACCTCCGATGGCGAGATGAACGAGTTCCGCGGTGGGGTGACGCGAATTCTTGAAGAGACGCCGGTGCCGGTGATTCCGATGGCGTTGCAGGGGCTGTGGGGGAGTTTCTTCAGTCGCGATCCGAACAAGGGCTTCTTTCACCGGATCTGGTCGCGGGTGACCTTGGTGGCCGGCGCGCCGGTGACGGTAGAGGCGGCGACGCCCGAGGCGTTGCATGGGGTGGTGGGGGAATTGCGCGGGAGTGTCAGGTAGTTGATCGTTCCCACGCTCTGCGTGGGAATGCCGCCGAGGACGCTCTGCGTCCGCTTTTAGAGTCGTGACGCGGAGCGTCACAGGATGCGTTCCCACGCAGAGCGTGGGAACGATCTGGTGCCTAAGCGCTGATCTTGAGCCCAATAAGCCCACAGATAATCAACGCCACACTGGCCAGGCGAAACAACGCCATGGATTCCCCGAACAGGATAATCCCGGCAATCACCGTGCCCACCGCACCGACTCCGGTCCAGATGGCATAGGCGGTGCCCAGCGGCAGTTCCTTCATGGCCAGCCCCAGCAGCCCGAGGCTGACGGCCATGGCGGCAATCGTCAGGGCCGTGGGCAGTGGCTTGCTGAAACCGTCGGTGTACTTCAGTCCGACGGCCCAACCGACTTCAAACAGTCCGGCAAAAAACAGAATGATCCAGGACATGATGACCTCCCTTCTTAGGTGGGGTCGTCCCCTGATTAATCGCACGATAGCGTCGCGAGGTCGTCCCCGCGAAGCCCGGTAGAGTGCCGAATATTGATCAGGTGATCAAGTTTCTGACTTGCTCGCCAACAGTTCGCGATCTTCCTTTTCGCTCATCCGCCGGAAGTACGTCGCCAACAACGCCCCGGAAATATTGTGCCAGACGCTGAACAGCGCACTCGGCACCGCCGCCAGTGGCGAGAAATGCGCGCTTGCCAAGGCGGCGCCCAAGCCGGAGTTCTGCATGCCCACTTCCAGCGCCAGGGATTTGCGTTGCGCCAGTGGCAGGCCGAACACGCGGCCGGTGAAGTAACCCAGCAGGAAACCAAAGGTGTTATGCAGGATCACCACCGCCATGATCAGCAGGCCCGACTCGGCAATCTTCGCCTGGCTTGCCGCCACCACGGCGGCGACGATCGCCACGATGCTGATCACCGACACCAGCGGCAACACCTCCACCGCGTGCCGTACCCGGGCGCCCAGCAACCGCTGCGCCACCACTCCGAGCACGATCGGTAACAGCACCACTTGCAGAATCGACCAGAACAACTCCATGAACGACACCGGCAACCAGGCAGAGGCCAGCAGCCAGATCAGTGCGGGCGTCAGCAGCGGGGCGAGGAGGGTAGTGACGGCGGCGATGGCCACCGACAGCGCCAGGTCGCCCCGGGCCAGCCAGGTCATGACGTTGGAGGACGTACCGCTCGGGCAGCAGCCGACGAGGATTACGCCGACGGCAATTTCCGGCGGCAGGTGAAAGACCTGGCACAGCAGCCAGGCCACGCCGGGCATGATCACGAAGTGCGCGACCACACCCAATGCCACGCGCCACGGGTGGCGCGCGACTTCAGCGAAATCTTCAAGTTTGAGGGTCAGCCCCATGCCGAACATCACCAGGCCCAACAGCGGCACGATGGCGCCTTTCAGACCGATAAACCAGGCCGGTTGCAGGAACGCAACCACGGCAAAAATCAGCACCCAGTAGGCGAAGGTATTGCCGACGAAACGGCTCAAGGCGGCGAGTGCGCGCATGGGGTTGGTCCTTGTTATTAGAATGCTGGAAGTGCTAACCCGATCAACTGTGGGAGCTGGCTTGCCTGCGATAGCATCACCCGGGTTTAACTGATAAACCGAGGTGCCCGCATCGCAGGCAAGCCAGCTCCCACATTGACTGTGCCCACTTAAGACTTAGATGCCTTGTGGGGTTTCTTCGCCACCCAGTGCTTCCACCAACGCCGGCAGGAAGTCGCCAAACGTCAGCATCATCAGGGTAAAGCTGGCGTCCTGCTGGCCCAGCGCTTCGTCGCCGCCGTCCTGTTCCGCCTGATCCTGCAGCAGGTCTTCGAACTTCAGGCGCTTGACGGTCATCTTGTCGTCCAGCATGAAGGACAGCTTGTCCTGCCAGGCCAGGGACAACTGGGTCACGACTTTGCCGGTGGTCAGGTGCAGCTGGATCTCTTCGCCGGTCAGGTCCTGGCGCTTGCAGCGCACGATGCCGCCGTCTTCGTGGGTGTCGCGCAGTTCGCATTCGTCGAGGACGAAGAAGTCGTCGGCCGGTTTCTGGGTGGTGACCCAGTCGGTCATGATGGCGGTTGGCGCGGTTTTCACGGTCAGCGGACGTACCGGCAGGGTGCCGATCACTTCACGCAGGGTGGACAGCAGGTCTTCGGCACGTTTCGGGCTGGCGGAGTTCACCAGGATCAGGCCCTGTTTCGGCGCGATGGCGGCGAAGGTCGACGAGCGACGGATGAACGCGCGCGGCAGGAAGGCCTGGATGATTTCATCCTTGATCTGGTCGCGTTCCTTTTTGTAGACCTTGCGCATTTGCTCGGCTTCGATCTCTTCGACCTTTTCCTTCACCGCGTCACGCACTACGCTGCCCGGCAGGATACGTTCTTCCTTGCGCGCAGCGATCAGCAGGAAATCACCGCTGACGTGCACCAGGGGCGCGTCTTCGCCTTTACCGAAAGGGGCGACGAAACCGTAAGTGGTCAACTCCTGGCTTGCACAAGGGCGCGCCAGTTTGGTGGCCAGTGCAGTTTCCAACGCCTCGGCATCAACAGGCAGATCTTGGGTCAGGCGATAGATAAGCAGGTTTTTGAACCACATGGGGTGAGTCTCTCCTTATATACAAAGGGGGGCATTATTCTCCTCATGGCGTCATAGGCCAACCCTCGCTAAGCCATTGGAAGGCCTGAAAAAAATTATTTAAGAAAGTGCTTGCCAGACCATGGGTCGCTCCGTAGAATGCGCGCCACACCGAAAGTGAAGGGTGATTAGCTCAGCTGGGAGAGCGTCTGCCTTACAAGCAGAATGTCGGCGGTTCGATCCCGTCATCACCCACCATTCGCTTTTTAGTGTTACGCGCAGCGGTAGTTCAGTCGGTTAGAATACCGGCCTGTCACGCCGGGGGTCGCGGGTTCGAGTCCCGTCCGCTGCGCCATATTCGGTCACCTGGAACGCTGAACGCCAGGTACCACGGAAAGCCCGCTCATTGAGCGTAATGCTGTTCACTTAAGCATTTGAGCCCACGCCGGGCTTCCTAGAAAATCCGATACCAGACCTCTGGCATCGGATTTTTTATGTCTGTTCAACAGGACCTGCTTGACCTCGGCGACCTTTTCAACTTCTGCGACCTGAGCACCTTTACCCAAAATATTCCCATTGAGTGGGTAGCGTCTGCGCTGGATCTTTCCAGTCAGGCCACCATTCGCCGGCGTCGCCTGCCCGCTGATCAAGTGCTTTGGTTGGTACTGGGGATGGCGCTATTTCGAGATGAGCCGGTTCACGAAGTGGCCAGACGTTTGAACATCTGCGCCCAAGGCCTGGCTTCTGACCACTTGTTGGCCCGCAGCGGTGTGACCGAGGCGCGAAAGCGGCTCGGTGCCGATCCTGTTGAGTGGCTGTTTCGCAAGACCGGTACTCAATGGGGGGCGGAGCGCTACGACGATGATGCCTGGCACGACCTGCAGGTATTCGCGGTGGACGGTGCACTTTTACGCACTCCGGATACGCCCGAGCTGCGAGATCACTTTGGATCGGGAAACACCCCGAGTGAGCGCCAGACACCGTTTCCCATGCTGCGCCTGGTGGCGCTGATGAATGTGCGTTCGCATGTGATCCTGGATGCTCAATTGAGCCCTTACCGACGCAGTGAAATGCGCTTGGCCGACGAGTTTTTGCAGCAGATTCCCGACCACTCAGTGACGCTGTTCGACAAAGGGTTCTGGGGCGCCGAGCTACTGTCGAGTTTGAGCCGTTCGGGCACCCACCGTCATTGGTTGATCCCGGCAAAAAAAGGACTGGTCTGTGAGGAAGTGGCCCGTTACAGCATGCATGACCGTTTGGTGCGCATGAAAGTCTCACCGCAGGCCAGAAAGCGAAATCCGGTCCTTCCATCGCACTGGGAGGTACGTGAAGTCAGCTATGAAATGCAAGGCAAAGTGAAGACCGTCATGACGTCCTTGCCGGCCGAGACCTACAACACCAAGGCCGTTGCCAAGCTTTATCAGGAACGCTGGGAGATCGAGCTGGGCTTCAGGGACATCAAGAGTTCGATGCAACAGAACGCTATGACCTTGCGCAGCAAAAAAGTCGAGCTGATTTATCAGGAGGTGTGGGGACTTTTGCTGGCTTACAACGTAATTCGTCGGGAAGCCAGTCAGGCAGCGGTGGCGTTTGGCCGAGCGCCCTCGGACATCCGTTTCAAACCGGCTTGTCAGTACATCGCGGTGCAATTGATTGTGATGGCTGCGGCCAACCCGATTTCAGCGACAGGGAGACGATTGGCAGAGTTAAGGGCAGGTATCGGAGGATTGTTTCTGGATCACCGTCCAAGGCCTTCGAGGCCAAGGACGGTGAAGATCTCAAAAACCCGATTTCCAGTAGACCGTAAGGCTGCTCCGCTTAAGTGAACAGCATTACGCTCATTGAGCGGGCTTTTTGCTGTCTGGGGTTTGCCAAAACCACCAGTCTGAAAAACGCCCCCGATCATGTGCCGTGATCGGGGGCGTTTTTTATGGGGTTTAGAAATCCCAGCGGGTGGTGACCATGAAGTTACGTGGCTCGCCATAAGCGGCGGAGTTATAGAAGCCGATGTTGGTGTAGTAGGACTTGTCGAAGATGTTGTTGACGTTCAGTGTCGCCGACACGTTCTTGGTGATCTGGTAGCGGGTCATCAGGTCCACCAGCCAGTACGCCTCCTGGGAGAATTCTTCATAACCGCCATGAGGGTTGTTGTAGATGTCCTGCCAACCCACGCTTTGCCAGCGCACGCCACCGCCGACGGTCAGCTTGTCCAGGTCGCCTTTGAGCTTATAAGTGGTGTACAGCTTGACCTGGTCTTCAGGCTCAAACGTTGAAATCTTCTGGTCCTGGTCGTCACGCACCACCTTGTGGGTGTAGCCGGCCTGAATCTGCCAGCCCGGGCTCAACTCGCCGGACACTTCCAGCTCGTAGCCCTTGGTGACGGCCTTGGTGCCTTTGTAGGCGTAGTTCTGTGGTGTCGGTTTCAGGTTGTTGTAGTCATCGTCGGAAACGGCGCGGTTGTTTTCATGGATCTCGAAGTACGCCGCGCTGGCGTTCAGGCGTCCATCGAAGAAATCAGCCTTCATGCCCAGTTCGTAGTTTTGGCCTTCGTCCGGCTCCAGCAACTGGTTTTGCCGGTCGCGGTTGTAGTTTTCCTGGGGCATGAAGATATCGGTGTAGCTGGCATAGACCGAGTAGGTGTCATTCAGGTCGTAGACCACGCCGACGTACGGTACGAAGCGTCCGGTCTCGCGGTAGGACGGGTTGTTGCCGGTCAGGTGGTAATTAACCACGCGGCCACCGAGCAACAGCTTCAGGTCGTCGGCGAGGTTCAGGCGCGTGGTCATGTAGGCGCCGGTCTGGCGAATGGTGTCGTCGGTATATTGCTGCGGCGCGCCCCAATCGGGTTGGGTGGCGTGGCCGTGCCAGTTATTGAAGTCCACCATGTTGGGGGTGAGGTTCCAGTAACCCTTGCCGTTCCAGTCCGAAATGCCGATGGACCCGCCCACCACCAGTTCATGCTCGCGGCCGCCCAGGCTGAACGGGCCGCTGGCATACAAGTCGGCGGAATCGCTGACGGTTTCCCCGGTGTATTTGCCCGAGGTGATTTTGGCGGTGCCATCTGCCCGTGGCTCATCGCCCTGGATCGAGCCCATCAGCGCATGGTAGCCGTTGATCTTGTGATCCAGTTGCAACTTGGTGACCCAGCCATTACCCAAGTCATGCTCGAGCATGGCGAAGGCGGTGCGGGTGTATTGCTCCCAACTGCTCCAGTTGGCCGCGTTGTTGAACGAGCGCTTTACGCTATTGCGGTCGCCATTGGCGTTGATCAGCGGGAAGCTGCCGGACCAGCTCGAGGCGGTGGGCAGGCTGTCCTGATAGTCGCCGCCCACGGTCAGCATCGTGTCGGGGGACAGGTCGAATTCCATGATGCCGTAGTACACCGGGCTTTTGCGCGAGTAACGGTCCATGAACGAGCGCTTGTCCTGATACGCCGCGACGGCCCGGCCACGCACGTTGCCGCTTTCGGTCATCGGGCCGCTGACGTCCAGTTCGCTGCGATAGTTATCCCAGGAGCCCGCGCCGAGGCTGGCATGGCCCTGGAAATCAGCCGTAGGTTTCTTGCGCACCAGGTTGATCGTGGCACCCAGCGAACCGGCACCGGTCAGCAGGCCCGTGGCGCCTTTAAGCACTTCGACCCGATCATAGATCGCCATGTCGCTCAGGGTATTGCCCGCCGAATAGGCGACGTTGCGCGCGGTGGAAGGAATGCCGTCGTACTGGAAGTTGTTGATGGAGAAACCGCGGGCATAGTAGTTGGTGCGATCGGTGTCGAAGGCCGACACGGTAATGCCCGGGGTATGGCGCATCACGTCGTCGACGTTGTTCAGGCCGAAGTCATCCATGTGCTTGCGGGTGACGACGGTCACCGATTGCGGGGTTTCCTTGGGGGTCAACACCAGCCGCGTCGCAGTTGCGATGCTGCCTGGGGTGTAGGAATCAGTACCTTCGGTGACGTTGCCCAACTGGTTGGCGCTTACCTGCGTCGGGCCCAGTTCCATGGCGTCGGTAGCCGCGGGGTTAGCTTCCAGCGCGTACACCTGATCACCTTTGATTACGCGGTAGCCGCTGCCCTGTAACAGCCTGTCGAACCCTGCGTCCACGCTATAAGTGCCTTTCAGCCCTGGCCCATTCAGCCCTTGGAGGTTCTGGGACTGGAACACAATGGCCACCCCCGCTTGCTGGGCAAACTGGTTAAGTGTGGCGCCCAGCGGCCCTGCGGGTATGTCGTAGGCTTGTACCGCGACGTTTACCGTGTCGGCCTGTGCCACGTGGATATTCAATAACGTCGTCGCGAGCAGTGTGAGGGTCAGCGGCGCGCTGCTCAGCAGGCGTCTGCGGGGTTTGGAAGGGAGCGGCATGACGATGGCAGTCCTTTAGTTATCGATATACCTTCCTTGACGGGTAGCTTTAAACAAAGCGGAAACAATTTGGATAATTATTTTTTGTTCTCGGTATCCGGGCTGACGATCATCAGCCACGGCGTAAAGGTTTTCAGCGTGATCGGCAGGGTTTGAGCCAGCATCTGCAAGGTGCGGTCGGTGTCATCCAGGGGAAGTACCGCCGAGACCTTGAGGTTCGCCAGTGCGGCTCGATCAAACTGCAAGCGGCCCGAACGGTGGCGGGCGATCTCATCCAACACTTCCGGCAACGGTCGGTTATCCACCACCAGTTGATGGCGGCGCCAAGCCCCATTGATGCTCGCCGTATCGATACTGCCGGAGAGGCGCACGGCATCCTTGCTGAGCCGCACCTGCGAGCCTGCGTCCACTTCCAGCGTCTGCTGGCCATTCGCGCTTTGGGCGGCAACGCGGGATTCGAGCATGCTCAGTACGGTGACATCACCTTCACGCCTGACCACAAACCGCGTACCCAGCGCACGCAGGGAGCCCTGGGCCGTCTGCACCACAAACGGACGGTCGCCATCGTGGGCCACTTCCACCAGGATCTCACCTTGCAGCAATTCGATGCGCCGCTGCCGGCTGTCGAAATGCAGGTTCGCCGCACTGATGCCGTTCAAGGTCAGCGTGGAGCCGTCCGCCAGGTGTAGGGTTTTCCATTCGCCGGGGCCGTTGTGTACATCGGCCATCCACTGTTGCGGGTAAGGGCTGTAGAGGAGCGCCGCGGCGGGAAGGGCAAGGCTGCAGGCCAATACGAGCGCTCGGATGTAGCGTTTGCGGGCTTTCCCATGCCGAGGAAAGGCCGCACTCAAGGCCGCCCGCGCCGGTGCTTTTTGCCCGCGCAGGGCCTGCATCCGCGCAATCACGTCTTCCATGCGCGCCGCTGAGGCTGCGTGCTGCGGTCCTTGCTGCTTCCAGCGCTCGAACGCCTGGCGCTGGGCCTCGCTCAATTCGCCTTCGTGCAGGCGAATCATCCATTCGGCGGCTTGTTCGTCGATCTGTTGGCGGGAGTCGGGCATGCGCGGTTCAGATATCCACGCTGTGGCTGCAATGCAGCAGGGCCTGGATCAAATACTTGCGTACCGTACGCTCCGACAATTTCAGGTGACGGGCGATTTGCTGCTGGGTCAGGTCTTCGAGGTAATACAGCACAAACGCCTGACGCACGTTGTCGTGCATGCCTTCAAGAATGAAAGCGATGTGCTCTAGGGCTTCCAGGGTGGTGTGGATCTGTTCCGGCGACTGGAAACCCTCCAGGGTTTCCACCGTCAGCATCAATTCCTGAAGATAGGCGTGCTCAATCTGCTTGCGCCGGGCCTGGTCGATGACCAGCCGCCTGGCGGTGGTGCTCAAATAGGCGCGGGGTTCGCGAATACTGGTCACCGACTCTCGTGCGTGCAAAATCCGCGCGAAGGTGTCCTGCGCCACGTCGGCGGCATTGTGGGTACAGCCCAGTTTTCGGCGCAACCAAGTGAACAGCCAGCTGTGATGCGCGCTGTATAGCTCGGTAATCTCCCGTTGGAACGGCGGTTCACCCACAGACATAAGGCGCGGTCCAGGTGTTATTGAGAATAATTGTTAATTGTGGGGCCAAGGCTTGTGCAAACGCAATAGACTCGCGTTTGCGCCCAAAGCGCCGGTTTTGCGGGGTTCGCAGGGGCTAAGGCAAAATATTTTGAATAAATTGCATTTAAATCATGACATTACGAAAAATTGCTATAGAATGCGCCCCACACCGAAAGTGAAGGGTGATTAGCTCAGCTGGGAGAGCGTCTGCCTTACAAGCAGAATGTCGGCGGTTCGATCCCGTCATCACCCACCATTCGCTTTATGTGTTACGCGCAGCGGTAGTTCAGTCGGTTAGAATACCGGCCTGTCACGCCGGGGGTCGCGGGTTCGAGTCCCGTCCGCTGCGCCATATTCGGTCACCTGGAACGCTGAACGCCAGGTACCACGGAAAGCCCGCTCATTGAGCGGGCTTTTTGCTGTCTGGGGTTTGGGTTTAGAAGAACTCGTCCAGCAAACAGTAGAACGCGATGCGCTGCTCATCGGGTTCGACGCCGTATTGCTCGAAGAACGGCGCCACCCAGGCCGCTCCGAGATTGCGCTCGATGCTGCGGGCCGCGAGTGCAAGGTCCTGATAACGGTCACTGATGCCCAGGCGACCGCAGTCAATGAAACCACTGAAGTGATCGCCCTCAGCCATGAAGTTTGGCAGGCAGGCATCGCCGTGGGTCACCACCAGGTCATGTGCGGTGGGGCGGGTCGACAGCAGTTCGGCGAACACATCCACGGCGGTTCGGCCCAGGCGTTTATCGTCGAAGTCGGTCTCGTCAACCAACCCTGCGTTCACACGATTACCGGCGGCCGCGATACGGTGTTCCAGTGAGTGGTCGAACGGGCACTGTGCAACCGGAACCTGATGCAGGCTGCGCAGTGCGCTCGCCACCAGGGCAATGACCTGCGGCGCAGACAAGTCGCTGGCGCTGGCCAGATCCTGCCCGGGCACGGCGGTCATCAGCAGCCAGTGACGATGGTTTTCCGTCAGCTCATCCAGCACGCCAGGCCCTGGCAGGTTCCATTGCTGGAGCCAGCGCAGCCGCTCGATCTCGTCGGGCAACTCGGCGTGTGGGCCGATGGGCTCGGATTTCAGGAACAGGTCCTCACCGTTGTCACGGAGCAGGCGGAAGACGTCGGCTCCCGACTCGCCAATGGTCTGTGGCTCGATGAGGGCGTTGGGGAATTGGTCACGCCATTTTTTTGGAATAGTCATGCGCGCATTCTTCCATTTTCTTCATATCGCTTCCATCCGCCGCACCCTGGCGCCGTAAAAATACAAAGACCACCAAGGACGTGACCAGCGTGAAACCAGCCAGTAGTTGTAGCAATGTGTTGAACCCGGCCGTGTAGGCCGCTCGCAATTCGGCCAGTGGAATTATTGTGCCGGCCTGCAGGATATCGCCCATCACCATCGCCTGGGCAACCACCGAAACATCCGCCGCTGCGCTTCCGCGCAAGTGGTGCGCAACCAACGCGCCCAATACCGCCATCGTGATCGCCAGCGCCACGCCTTCACTGGCCACGCGGGTGGTATTGAAAATCCCCGCCGCCATTCCCGCACGCTCCTTGGGCACCACGCTGATCGCCAAACCATCCATCAAGCCCCACGGCAGCCCGGTGCCGATTCCGATGACCAGCATCGCAGCGACAGTCTGTCCAGGCTGGTCGGCCAGGCTTAATCCCCACAGGCCCAACGCCGCGATCAGCAAGCCAATAGCACACAACACACCCGCCGGCAGCCAGCGGGTCAGCGACGCGGCGATCATCGGCACCACCAGCATCGGTGCCGATAACGCGAGCATCATCAACCCCGCGTCCAGCGCGCTAGCGCCTTCCACACCGATAAACCGCAGGGGCAGCAACACGATCAGCACGATGTAGCAGTAACAGGTACCGATCGGCAGGAGCTGCACGCCAATAAAACGCGGGAAGCGAAACAGCCGTAGCTCCAGCATCGGTTGGCTGGAGCGGTTTTCGACGAGGACAAACACCAGCAAAGACACCGCCGCCGCGATCAGCAGGGCATCAACCAGCGGCGACGTCCAGCCGTGCTCCGGCGCGAGGATCACCGCCGTGGTCAGGGCCACCAGCATCGCGGAAAACGTCAGTACACCAGCGGTGTCCAGCCGCAGCGCTTGCGGGTCGCGGCTTTCACGCATTTTGGGCGCGGCAAACAGCAGCGAAATACCGGCCAATAATGCAGTGCCGAGAAAAATCGAGCGCCAGCCCCAGTGTTCGATCAGCACCCCCGACAGCAATGGCCCAAACGCCAGGCCTGCACCAAACGTTGTGCCTAGCAAGCTGAAGGCGCGGGTGCGGGCATGGCCGTCAAACTCCTGGGCTAGCGCCGCACAGCCACTGGCCAGTGCCGTAGCTGCCGCGACGCCCTGCACGCCACGCAACACATCCAGCCAGAAAATTCCCGGTGCCACTGCCAGCTGTAAGGAGACCAGGGTAAACAGCGCCATGCCCCACAAGAACAGACGCTTTCTCCCATACAGGTCGGCGAGGGTGCCGGCGGCCATCAACAGGCTGCCGAAACTCAGCATGAACGCGTTGGTGATCCACGCCAGCTGGCTTGGCTGGGCAGCAAATGCCTGGCCGATAAAAGGCGTGGCGACGGCGCCGCCAGTGAAGCTCATGGGCAATACCAGGGCGGCCAGGCAAATCGCGGCCAGGATGGAATATCGGCCATGGGCGGCCACAGATTCGGTTGTCGTGTTCATAGGGGCATTCCCGTGAGTCTGAAGACTAAAAGACTCTAATCAGGATGCAATCAAGGATAAACGGGCTTACATTCCGTTCATAGCGGACTGTATGGATGTAATGACGTGACCGATAACTTGAGCGCCGTGATCGCCTTTGTGAAAACGGCAGAGGCCCTGAGTTTCACCGGTGCAGCCCGGGCGATGGGGATTTCCGCCTCGGCGGTGGGCAAGAATGTCGCCAAGCTTGAGGCGTCACTGAGTGTGCGGCTGTTGCACCGCAGCACCCGCAAGGTCAGCCTCACCGCCGAAGGCCAATTATTCTACGAGCGCAGTCGGAAAATTCTCGACGATCTGCAAGACGCCCGCGCCATGCTTTCCCATGCGATGCAGGCACCCCGGGGCAAGCTGCGGGTCAGCCTGCCCACCATCGGTTATCGCTTTCTCTTTCCGCACATGATGGCGTTCCGCAAAGCCTACCCCGAGATCGAACTGGAGCTGGATTTCAACGACCATCTGGTGGATGTGATAGAGGAGGGCTTCGACGTGGTCATCCGCAGCGGCGGCCTGGCGGATTCGACCCTGATGGCCCGCAAGCTGGGGCCGTTCAGATTTGTACTGTGCGCATCGCCCGAGTACCTGCGGGCCAACGGCCGGCCAAAGTCCCTGAACGACCTGGAGCATCACCCGTGTTTGCGTTACCGCTTCGCCACCACCGGAAAAATCATGGACTGGACCTTATCCGCCAACCCGGCCATCACCCAATTGCGCCTGCCCACCGCCCTGACCCTGAACAACATGGAAGCCATGCTCCGCGCCGCGATGGACGGCCATGGCATTGCCTACGTGCCGGACTTCCTGGCCCGCGAAGCACTCGCCGAGGGCCAGCTGGAAACCGTGCTCGACGGCCATTCCGATGACCAGGGTCAGTTCTGGGCCCTGTGGCCATCCAGCCGGCACCTCTCGCCGAAAATTCGCGTGTTTGTCGATTTCGCCGCCGCGCATCTGTTCACAAGCCCACCAGTCGGTAGCCCACCTGCAACTCGGTGATGAAGTACTGCGGCTGGGCCGGGTCGGCCTCCAGCTTCTGCCGCAGATGCGCCATATGCACCCGCAGATAGTGGGCGCGGTCCACGTAGTCCAGTCCCCACACTTCAAGCAATAACTGCCGATGGGTGAGCACCCGGCTCTGCCCGCGAATCATCGCGCACAGCAGGCGGTATTCGATGGGCGTCAGGTGCACCGGCAGGCCTTGGCGCCACACTTCATGGGTCGCCAGGTCCACCTCAATCTCGCCAAATGCCACCTTGCTGGTGGCCGCCACGGTGCCGGTTTGCCCGTGCCGACGCAGTTGCGCACGGATGCGCGCCAGCAACTCGGGCACGCCGAAGGGTTTGGTCAGGTAGTCATCGGCGCCGGCGTCCAGGGCGGCGACTTTTTCCTCTTCGCGATCCCGCGCCGACAACACCAGGATCGGCACCGCCAGCCATCCCCGCAGTTCGCTGATCAACTGTTTGCCGTCGCCGTCCGGCAGGCCGAGGTCGACGATCACCAGGTCCGGCTGGCGGCTGGAGGCGTGGATCAACGCGCGCTTGACGCTGTCGGCCTCGAACACCTGGAAGCCCTCGTCCTGCAGGGCGATGCCGACAAAACGGCGGATATTGGCCTCGTCTTCAACAATCAGAATGCGTGCAGTGCTCATAGGGCGTCCATTGGGGGCGGAGTACCCGCCGGTAAAGTGATGACGAAATGCATGCCGCGCTCGCTGCCGGGCATGGCTTCGATGCGCCCGCCGTGGGCTTCGACGATGCGTTTGGCCAGGGCCAGCCCCAGGCCGATCCCGGCGACCGAGGACTCCTGCTGGCCACGGGCAAACGGTTCGAACAGATTGGCCGGCGCGCTGCCCGTGCCGGTGTCGCTGACTTCCAGCAGGATGTTGTCCGAAACGGCGCGGGCGGCCACGGTAATGACCGTGCCCGGCGGGGTGTACTTGGCGGCGTTGTCCAGCAGGTTGACCAGCACCCGTTCGATCAGCAGCGCATCGACTTCCACCAGCGGTAATTGCGGGTCCAGCGTCGTATTCACCACATGCCGGGCCAGTGGCTCACGCAACTGGCGCAGGGCGCTGCCGACGATCTCTTCCAGCAAATGCCATTGCCGGTTGAGCCGCACGCCGCGCTCTTGCATGCGGGCCATGTCCAGCAGGTTTTCGATCAGGCGTTGCATTGAGGTCGCCTGCTCATGAATACCGTGCAGCAACTCGGTCAGCGGCCCCGGCGGCGCATGGGGCAGGGCGGTGTCGGCGGCGCCGATCAGGGTGGTCAAGGGCGTGCGCAAGTCGTGGGAAATCGCCGCGAGCAAGGTGTTGCGCATCTTCTCGCCTTCCATCTGCACCAACGTGCTTTGCGCCACTTCGACAAAGTGCACGCGCTCCAGGGCAATTGCCAGCTGGCTCATGCAGGCTTCCAGCAGGCGGCGTTCTTCGGGCTCGTTGAGGCGTTCGCTTTGCGCCAGTTCCAGCACCAGCACACCGCGCACGCGCATCGGGGCCTTGAGTGGCAGATAGCACCCCTTGGCGGCGGACAAGGTGTCGGTGCCCTGGCCGGCGGATTGGCCGTGGTCGTAGGTCCATTGGGCGATGCTGTCGTCGATCGGCAGCCCGCCTGCGCCCACGCTGTGCACGCCGTCGGCGGCGTCCGGCAAGGCCAGGCCTACCCGTGCCTCGAACACGCCGCTGAAGGTGCGCAATGCCACTTCGCTGATCTGCTCCACGGTCAACGCGGCCGACAGGTCCCGCGCCAGGCGTGCCAGGGATGTGGCGCGACGTTCTCGAGCGGCGGCGGTGCGCGCTTCGTGGCGCAGGCGTGCGGTGAGCTGCCCGGTGATCAGCGCGATGCCGAGCATCAACGCGAAGGTGAAGAAATACTGGGTGTCGTTGACGGTAAACGAGTAGCGCGGCTGGACGAAAAAGAAGTCGAAACACAGCACCGCGAGCATCGCTGCCCACACGCCGGGGCCGCGTCCAAACCGCAGGGCCACCAGCACCACCGTGAGCAGGAACAGCATCACCACGTTGGCCAGGTCGAACACCTGAAGCAGCAGCGCGGCGATGGCGCTGGCGGTGAAACAGGCGAGGGTGGCCCAGAGGTAGGCGAGGGTCCGGCCGGGGGCGGGCGCGGTTTTTTCAATGACCGGGACAGTGCCCGGCAGTACGCCATGGGCGATCACAATCTGGTCGATCTGCGGATGGTGTCGGCTGATCCGGTCGCCCACCGACTGGTGCCAGAACCGCCACGCCCGGCGCGGGTGATGGCCGAGTACCAGGCGATTGGCGTTGTGTTCCCGGGCGCAGGCGGCCAGTGCTTCAGCGACGTCCATGCCCGGCAGCGTAGCGGTGTCGGCGCCAAATTCGCTGGCCAGGGCCAGGGTTTTCATCGCCGTAAGATAACGCTTGGCACCGCGACCCTGGGCGGAGGCGACGTGCACCACGATCCAGTCCGCCTCGAGCTTTTGCGCCAGACGCGCGGCTTCGCGCACCAGACGCTCATCGCCGGCGTCACCGGCCACGCCTACCAGCAATCGCTCGCGGGCGGGCCACAGGGTCTTGATCGATTGTTCGCGGCGGTACACGCGCATTTGCGTGTCGACCCGGTCGGCGGTGCGGCGCAGGGCCAGTTCCCGCAGGGCCAACAGGTTCCCCTTGCGAAAAAAGTGCCGCGAAGCGCGCTCGGCTTGGGGACCCAGGTACACCTTGCCGTCCTTCAAGCGTTGCAGCAGATCATCCGGCGGCAGGTCCACCACGACCACTTCGTGGGCGTTGTCGAACACGTGGTCCGGTACGGTTTCCCGCACGCGAATGCCGATGATCCCACTCACCAGATCGTTAAGGCTTTCCAGGTGCTGGACGTTGAGGGTGGTCCACACATCGATGCCGGCGCTGAGCAGCTCTTCCACGTCTTGCCAGCGTTTCGGGTGGCGTGAGCCGGGCACGTTGCTGTGGGCCAGTTCATCCACCAGCAGCACGGCGGGATGGCGTTGCAGGGCGGCGTCGAGGTCGAATTCGGTGAGGGCAAAGTCGCGGTGAAGACGGTGGGCCCGGGGCAGTTGTTCGAGACCGTTGAGCAGGTCGGCGGTTTCCTGGCGGCCGTGGGTTTCCACCACGCCGGCGAGTACGTCGCGCCCCAGGCCGACTTCCCGTTGCGCCGCGTCGAGCATGGCGCAGGTCTTGCCCACTCCGGCGTTGGAGCCGAAGTAGATACGCAGTTTGCCGCGCAAGGCGGCCTGTTCTTCCTGCTGGACCCGGGCGAGGAGGGCGTCGGGGTCGGGGCGTTCTTCGTTTAATGCGGGCATGTCATTCCTGGTCAATGCGGTTCAATTGTGGGAGCGGGCTTGCTCGCGAAAGCGGTGTATCAGTGACAGATGAGTTGGCTGACACACCGCATTCGCGAGCAAGCCCGTTCCCACATTGGGTTTGCGGCGCTACACGAGACCCAGCCCGGTCAGTACCATGTCAATCAGCTTGATCCCGGCAAACGGCACCAGCACCCCGCCCAGGCCATAGATCAGCAGGTTGCGATTGAGCAATGCCGCCGCGCCAATCGCCCGGTAGGTCACGCCGCGCAGTGCCAACGGAATCAGCGCCACGATGATCAACGCGTTGAAAATCACCGCGCTGAGAATCGCCGAGTTGGGGCTGGTCAGGTGCATCACGTTCAGCGCGCCGAGCTGCGGATAGGTCGCGACAAACGCTGCCGGGATGATCGCGAAATACTTCGCCACATCATTCGCCACGCTGAAGGTGGTGAGCGCGCCACGGGTCATCAGCATCTGCTTGCCCACCTCGACCACTTCGATCAGCTTGGTCGGGTTGCTGTCGAGGTCGACCATGTTGCCGGCCTCTTTCGCTGCCTGGGTGCCGCTGTTCATCGCCACCGCCACGTCGGCCTGGGCCAGCGCCGGTGCGTCGTTGGTGCCGTCGCCGGTCATGGCCACAAGCTTGCCCTGGGCCTGGTAGTCGCGGATCAGTTGCAGCTTGTCTTCCGGGCGCGCCTCGGCGAGGAAGTCATCCACGCCGGCTTCCACGGCAATCGCGGCGGCGGTCAGGCGGTTGTCGCCGGTGATCATCACGGTCTTGATACCCATGCGCCGCAGTTCGGCGAAGCGCTCCTTGATGCCGCCCTTGACCACGTCCTTGAGCTCCACCACGCCGAGTGCTTTGGCCCCGTCCGAGACCACCAGCGGGGTGCTGCCGCGTCGTGATACTTCGTCGACCTTGGCTTGCAAGGCTGCCGGAAAGCTCCCACCCAATGCTTCGATATGACTGCGGATGGCATCCGCCGCGCCCTTGCGAATACCACGGCCTTCGGGCAGGTCGACGCCGCTCATGCGGGTTTGTGCAGTGAAGTGCACAAAGCTTGCGCCGAGGGCGTTGATGTCCCGCGCACGGATGTCGAACTTCTGCTTGGCCAGCACCACAATGCTGCGGCCTTCCGGGGTTTCGTCGGCCAGGGACGCCAGTTGCGCTGCATCGGCCAACTCGGCTTCCTTGACCCCTGGTGCCGGCAGGAAGCTGCTGGCCTGGCGGTTGCCCAGGGTGATGGTGCCGGTCTTGTCCAGCAGCAACACGTCGATGTCACCCGCCGCCTCTACCGCACGACCAGAGGTGGCGATCACATTGGCCGACATCATGCGGCTCATGCCCGCCACGCCGATGGCCGAGAGCAGGCCGCCGATGGTGGTGGGGATCAGGCACACCAGCAGCGCCACCAGTACCGTGGCGCTGATCACGCTACCGCTGCCACTCATGGCCACGGCGAAGATCGAGTACGGGCTCAGCGTGGCGATCACCAGCAGGAACAACAGGGTCAGGCCCACCAGCAAAATCGTCAGGGCGACTTCGTTGGGAGTCTTCTGGCGCTTGGCGGATTCGACCATGGAAATCATACGGTCGAGGAACGACTCCCCGGGTTGACGCTGATGCGCACCACCAGCCAGTCCGACAGCACCCGCGTGCCGCCGGTGACCGAGGAAAAGTCGCCGCCGGCTTCGCGGATCACCGGTGCCGATTCACCGGTGATTGCGCTTTCATCCACCGAGGCCACGCCTTCGATCACTACGCCATCGAGCGGCACCAGGTCGCCGGCTTCGATCAGCACCACCTGGTCCTTGCGCAACAGCGTCGCTTCGGTCGGCAGCCACGCCGCGCCGTGCTTGGGCTGCTGCAGCAGCTTGGCCAGGGTCTGGCGTTTCATCCCCCGCAGGCTGGCGGCCTGGGCGCGGCTACGACCCTCGGCCAGGGCCTCGGCGAAGTTGGCGAACAGCACGGTAAACCACAGCCACAAACAGATGCTGAGGATAAAGCCGCTGGGGGCTTCACCCTGGCCGCCGAGGGACTGGAACCACAGCAGCGTGGTGAGGAGGCTGCCCAGGTACACCACGAACATCACCGGGTTTTTCCACTGCGCCTGGGGCAGCAGTTTCTTGAACGCGTCCCCGCAGGCGGTGAGCACGATGGCGCGGTCAAACAGAGGTAAACGAGCATTCTTGATCATGGGGGAATCTCTTACTCACTGGCCGCAATGGGGGGCTGGCGCACAGGCAAGCGGGCGTCCAGCGCGAGGTTGAGTTGCAGCACATTGACTCGTGGTTCGCCGAGCAAACCGAGGGTGCGTTCCGCGGTGTTTTCGTTCACCAGTTGCAGCAGTTCGGCTTCGGGGATCTGCCGCAGGCGGGCGACCCGGGCCAGTTGGATGCGCGCGTTGGCCACGGAGATATGTGGGTCCAGGCCGGAGGCGGAAGCGGTGACCGCATCCACCGGCACCTGGGCGTCGGCGGCGAGGCTGTTGTCCTGGCGGTAGGCTTTAACTCGGGCTGCGACCTGGTCTACCAGTTTCTGGCTGGTAGGGCCCAGGTTGCTGGCGCCGCTGGAGCCGGCGTTGTAAGGCTGCGACACGCTTTTGCTCGGGTCTTGCGGGTCTGCGCCGAGGGTCATGCTCGGGCGGCCATGGAAGTACCCGGGCTGGGTGAAGTCCTGGCCGATCAACGCCGAGCCGATCACCAGGCCGTCGCGTTCAATCAGCGAACCCTGGGCCTGGAACGGGAACAGCAACTGCGCGGCAAAGGTGGTGAAGATCGGGTAGGCGAGGCCGGTCAGGGCCATGAAAAACACTGCCGAAACCAGCACTGGGCGCAACAGCCCTTTGAATATCGATTGAGTCGTCATCAACGTGTCCTTAGTTGTACGTCTGGCCGGACAGCAACTGCAGTTGCTCCACCAGCGGGCCGAGCGCGAGGGCCGGCAGGAAAGTCAGGCCGCCCACCACCAGCACCACAAACACCACCAGCACCATGAACAACGGGGTTGCGGTGGGGATGGTGCCGGCGCCGGCAGGCACGGTCTTTTTCAACGCCAGGGAGCCGGCCACGGCGAGCATCGGCAGCATGGTGAAGAAGCGCCCGACCAGCATCGCGAGGCCAATGGTGGTGTTGAAAAACGGCGTGTTGGCATTCAACCCGGCGAACGCCGAACCGTTGTTGGCGGTGCCCGAGGTATAGGCGTAGAGCACCTCGCTGAAACCGTGGGGCCCTAGGTTATTCAGGCTGGCCATGGTGTCGGGCCACAGGGCGGCGAGGGCGGTGAAACCGAGGATGCTGATGGGGTGCGCGAGCACCGAGAGCATCACCAGTTTCATCTCCCGGGCCTCGATCTTCTTGCCGAGGAATTCCGGGCTGCGGCCGATCATCATGCCCACCAGAAACACCGTCAGCAGCGCGTACTGGATCAGGCTGATAAAGCCCACGCCGTCGCCGCCGAACACGCAGTTGAGCATCATCTGCGCCAGGGGCACGAAGCCGCCCATGGGGGTCAATGAGTCATGCATCGCGTTGACCGAGCCGGTGGTGGCCGCAGTCGTGGTGGCGATAAACAGGCTGCTGTCGGCAATGCCGAAACGCAGCTCCTTGCCTTCCATATTGCCGCCGCTTTGCTCGATGGACAGCGCCTGGTTGGCACCGGCCTGGGTCAGCAACGGGTTGCCGTTTTGCTCGGCGCCATACACCAGCGCGAGAAAGCCGATGAACATCACCAGGAAGGTGCCGAAAAACACCCAGCCCTGACGGCGTTGCAGCAGCATGCTGCCGAAGGTGTAAGTCAGCGCCGACGGGATCAGCAACATGCTGAGGATGTGCAGGGCGTTGGTCAGTGGCGTGGGGTTTTCGAACGGGTGCGCGGCGTTCATGCTGAAGAAGCCACCGCCGTTGGTGCCGATATGCTTGATCGATTCAAAGCTCGCCACCGCGCCGACAATCAACTGTTGCTGCGCGCCTTCAAGCGTTGTAGCCAGGGCTTGGGAGGCAAAGGTCTGGGGCATGCCTTGCCACACATACACCAGTGCCATGCCCACGCACAGCGGCAGCATCACGCGGTATAGGGTGCGGGTGAAGTCGACCCAGAAGTTGCCGATATCCGCCGAGCTTGAGCGGCTCAAGCCACGGATAAAACCCGCTGCGGCGACCACGCCCGAGGTGGCGCCGACAAACATCAGGAACGTAATCACCGCCATCTGGCTGAAGTTCGACAGGCTGGTTTCGCCCGAGTACGCCTGCCAGTTGGTGTTGGTGATAAAGGACGCGGCGGTATTGAACGCCAGGTCCGGGGTTTGCGCGGCCAGCCCGAGCGGGTTGATCGGCATGACGGCTTGCAGCCGCAGGATGGCATAGCCGAGCAGCATCATCGCCGCGTTCGACAGCAGCAGGGCCGAACCGTAGCGGGCCCAGCTCATGGTTTCCAGCGGGTCGATGCCCAGCAGGCGATAGGTATAACGTTCCGGCAGGGCATGGCGGGTTCCGGTAAAGACCCGGGTCAGCCACTTGCCCATCAGCACGGCGAGGCCGGTCATCAACCCCAGGACCAGCGCAAATTCCAGCAAAGTGCTTAGCATGTCGAGGCTCCGTTCAAATCTTGCCCATGGCGACAATGGCCATGGCTGTCGTGGCGAAAAACACCAGGGAGAGGCCTACAAAAATCACGTCGTACATGGTGGGCTCCCTAGAACTTTTCGGCGCGAATGAGGGCATAGCCCAGATAAGCGAACAGCCCGACGGCGCATAGGCCACTGGCGATATAGATGAACTTGAGTGTGAGCACGGTGGAACTCCCCTGATTAATAAGCCGCGATTGCGGACGCGGGGAGGTTAAGAGGTTGGGTATCAAGTTCGGGCACTGATTTTGGGCGCGGGTATTAAGACGGTGTATAGAGGGGGTTGGGGTGGGCGAACGGAAAAAAGGGATAGCCCGGGGGTGGGGTATCCCTTGAAACACTGGGGTTCTGCTGCTTTTGATGATCAGCTTATTTGGCTTTCTTTTTCTTTGAATCGCGGGTGGCGAGTTGTTCGAAGCAAAAGGCGGCGGCGCCGAACAGGGCGATCATTGAGAGGACGATCATGCCTAAAGTTGAACTTTCCACGATGACTTCCTACGGGGGTGATTGGTGTGGAGTTCACAGTAGTGGAGGGGGGATTAGTTGCTCAATAGAGACGACGTAAACGTTATGGCTGGGGTTGAATCTATACGGGTTCTTTACGTGGCTGTTGTGTGTATATCCGTTTTTTAGGTAACGGCTACTTATGGTTTCGCTCTTACAGCGAGTCACTTTGCAAAAGCGGCAAAGTAACCAAAACGCTCTGCCCCGCCTGTCGGCACCTCGCTAGGGCTCGTTGTTCCCTCACTCCGGCATTGCTCCGCGGGCCGCCGCGACGGGCCATCCATGGCCCGGCGCGGCTAAACCGGCGTCCTGCCGGTTTACCCGCTCCGCAATACCTGCGTTCGGCCTCGGGCTTATTGGGGCAGTCAGATCAAAATCAAAAGCAGATCAAAAGCAGAGCACAGCGGCCTCCCGGCCGGCTTGAGTGTTAGAAGCCAGAGCGAAAGCCAGAGCGAAAGCCAAAGTCTGAAGTTGATGCAGCTCTGCTTTTCTGTGGGAGCTGGCTTGCCTGCGATGCAGACACCTCGGTCTTTCAGATACACCGAGGCGATGCCATCGCAGGCAAGCCAGCTCTCACATTTGGACCGTGCCCGCTTTTGATTTTGCTCTTCAACACTCAAGCCGGCCGGTAGGCCGCTGTGCTCTTGCTTTTGATCTTGATCTTAGGCGCCCCGTTAAACCACGCTGGCCGAACGCAGGCTTTGGAGCGTGGGTAACCCGGCAGGACGCCGGGTTAGCCGCGCTGGGCCAAGGATGGCCCATCGCGGCGGCCCACGGTCCAAAGCCGGAGTGAGGGCACACCGAGCCTAGGCGAGGTGCCGAGTGGTGGGGCAAGAGCGTTTTGCTTACTTTTGCGCTCTTCAAAAGTGAGCCGCTGTAAGAGCGGAACCAATAGCGGCCACAACCGCAGCAACGGATATGCACCCCACACCGCGGAGCTACAAATTCCGGCTATGCCGATAATCACTGACCGCCTCATACACCGCCTTACGCAACCGATTAATCCCCCCAATCGGCCGATGCGCCTCCACCCCAAACCACGGATTAAACGACTGATTATCACAAGCCAGGTTCAACGCCGGCGTATCAAAATCCTGCGCCGGAATCACCACCTTGGCCACCGTCTCAAACGGCGCATCACTCTCTTTCCACTCAACGCTGGTGTCCTCGATCGGCATAAACTTCTGCGGATTTTGCCGCTGAATCTGCAACACAAAACACGCCGCCACCCGGTCCGTCGACAGTTGCTGATTCAACGCACTGCGCAAAAATTCGGCAGGTCGTGGTTCTGTTTGGGCAACACATATTCAGGGCAACTCTGCGGGTCGGGCACCACCCGAAACTTCGCATTCGCCGCCCCAAACTTATACGGCGACACCGAGAAATACGTCGTCTGCGTAGGACTCACCGGCGGCGGCGCCAACGTCGCCAGCGCGATAAACAAATGCCGCACCTGCCAACTGCGAGGATCCACCCCGGGGAAGAACGCCAGGACCTTCTTGCCATCCGCCTGGGCCGAAATGTTCTGCGCATACTCCGCCACATCACTGACGAAAAAGTTCGGATGGCTGAACATCACAAAGTCCTGCTCACCGCGCGCCTGCTGATCCGCCAGCAACTGCTTGCCCGGCACGTCCAAGAGCTTGATCGCCATGCCCCGGGCATCCCGGATGCTGTCGAATTGCGGATACGCATTGCCGTTGGACAAACGCATCATCGACTGCCAGGTCTTGCCCGGCTCGGCGAACACGCCCTGGCGCAAGGCTGGGTCGAGGTCCGGCAGTACGCTGACCTCGGCCTTCACGCAGCCATGGGCCTTGGCATGCGCATCCCGCAGGTAACGCGTGCCCTCGCGGTGTTGGTCGACGATGCGCACGGCGGTCTGGATGATGCCTTGGGTCATGGCCGCTTCCCCCGGCGGGATCTGTTCATCCGGTGACACCGGGCCGCTGTGCTGCCAGGCAAACCACAGGGTGGACAACAACCAGGCCAGCAGGCCCAGGCCCACCAGCCACAACAGGGTCTTGCCGAGAAACGCGCCGAGGCGCAGCCAAAGTCGAGCGAGCATTTAAAAATCCTTTTCTGCGAAGTCGGTTGGGTCAGGGCAGTTGCTGTTCCAGCGGGCCACCCAGCACTTTCAAATATTCCAGCAGCGCCCAGCGTTCCTGGGGCAGCAAGCCTCGGCCGATCACCCCGTTGCCACGCTGCCCGGCACGGAATTCGTGGCCGCTGTTGTGGTTGCCGGTGATCCGCGTATCGAACAGGAAGGCGTTGGGGAACGCAGCGGTTTGATAGCCCTGGTGGCGCGGATCGTATTCGAAAGTGCCTTTATAGAAGGTCGGGCTGCGCTCGTCCTGGGGCGAGAGCAATTGGTAGATCGTCGGCACCGAGCCGTTGTGCAGGAACGGCGGTGTCGCCCATACCCCGGCCAGTGGCCGTGCCTTGTAGGCACGCAATTCGCGCACGCCGATGGGCAGGCCGAAGCCGTCCAGGCGCGGGCGTTCGGCGGGTGTCACGCCGGCGGCACGGTAGGCGTGGTCTTCGACAAAGGCGGTGATGTAAGCCAGGCCTTTGGCTGAAGAAATGCTGCGCAGGTCCAGCGGCTCGGTGGGGGTGGGGTGCAGTTCGACGTTCATTTTCGCCAACTCCGCCGGGTCCCATTGCAGGGCGCTGAGGTCGAAGCGGTGGTCAGCGATATTGTTGGCGGCAGTGGGGTCGGTGCCAATGACGTCCACGGGGAGCATTTTCAACTGGCGCACCGGACGGCCATCGACTTGGGAAACTGCCGGTACGTGGCAGCCGGCGCAGTTTTCGGTGAACAACGCGCGGCCTTGGGCGGCCAACGGTTTGTCGATGGCGCCGAACAGGTCTTCAGGCCAAGTGGGTGGCTTGAGCCGTTGCAGGGTTTCTTCGATGGTATTCAGGTCGCGCACCCGTACGCTGGAGGCGTAGCGCGCATCGCCCTGGAGCGGCTGGCCGGCGCTGTCGAAGAAGTCCAGGGTGGCGCCAACGCCCAGGGCTTCGCCGATATTGCGGGCCATGGGTTGCTGGGCCGAGCCGTTCCATTGCACCCAGTCGAAGGTCCAGATGTCCCACAGTTGCGGGTAGTCCACTGGTGCATTGGCGATGCGGTAGTTGTCGGGGGAAATGGCGTCGCCGAAGCTGGCGTTGGCGATACGGCCAAAGGCGTCGGTGCGGCCCGGGCCTTCTTCGGTGGGGTAGAGGCCACGGTGGGTGTCGTTCCAGGCAACTTTCAGGAAGTTGTTCAGGGACTTCTTGAAGTCCTGGCGCAGTTGCGCCGCGTTCCGGTCGTCATAGTCATGGCCCAGCACGGTGCGGGCAAAGCGCTCGAATTTCCACGGGTTGTAGTAGGTCGAGGCAAGGCTGGCGACCAGTGCCTGGCCGAAGCTGCCGCCGCGCAGGGTCGGTACGCTGGACGGCAGCACATGTTGCGCCGGGCCACCGTCGATACGCAGGCCTTGCCCTTTGAAGTTCAACTGGCCGGTGTGGCACGCGGCGCAGGTGATGTCGAGAAACTCATCATTGCTGCCGGCATTTTTATGCCGGGCGAAACCCACCGGCAGGTTGCCGGGGTTTTGCGCGGTGGGTACCTGCTTGGGGTCTACCAGGAAGCCGAAGCGCGCCAGGTACTCCGGCGTGGCGAAACGCTGCTCGGAGAACGGCAGTTCCAGTGCGGTAAACCAGGCATAACGCAGGCCCTTGACCTGGGTGCCCTGGGGCGTGAAGTAGTAGGTCTGGCGATCTGCGGCGCTCCATTGATCCTGATAGTGCACCTGTTCCACCGGCACGTAGACCGGCAGCTTCGGGTTGACCACGTAATAGAGCACCACCGCCAGGACCAGGCCCAGCAGTATGAAAATCATCAGCAAAACACGGGAAAAAATGCGCAAGATAACTATCCTTGTCGAGTTGTAGCGTTCTTATGCCATCAGGCCAGCAGTGCGGCAAGTGGCCATGAGTCTCGTTCCAGTGCTGCTGCTGTCCGCTGCAGGGCCCTGGATTGAATGAAAATGCTTTTAAACACGTGAACTTATCAGAAGTTTCCTGCTCACATGCCGGTAGCCATTGGTCGTGGCCGCCTGATAAGCTCGCGACTTTACTCGAATGCCCTTTTGGCACACGAACAAGGAAATAGCATGAAACAGCATCGGTTGGCGGCGGCGGTGGCCCTGGTTAGCCTGGTACTTGCGGGTTGTGATTCGCAAACCAGCGTAGAGCTGAAAACCCCGGCGCAAAAAGCTTCCTACGGTATCGGCCTGAACATGGGCAAAAGCCTTGCTCAAGAAGGCATGGATGACCTGGACTCCAAAGCGGTAGCCCAAGGCATCGAAGATGCCGTCGGCAAGAAAGAACAGAAGCTGAAAGACGACGAGCTGGTCGAAGCCTTCGCCGCACTGCAAAAACGTGCTGAAGAGCGTATGGCCAAGATGAGCGAAGAGTCGGCAACCGCCGGCAAGAAATTCCTCGAAGAAAACGCCAAGAAAGACGGCGTTGTCACCACCGCTTCCGGTCTGCAATACAAGATCGTGAAGAAAGCGGACGGTGCTCAACCCAAGCCTACCGACGTAGTGACTGTTCACTACACCGGCAAGCTCACCAACGGCACCACCTTTGACAGCTCCGTGGATCGCGGCAGCCCGATTGACCTGCCGGTCAGCGGCGTGATTCCAGGTTGGGTCGAAGGCCTGCAACTGATGCACGTTGGCGAGAAGGTCGAGTTGTACATCCCGTCCGACCTGGCCTACGGCGCGCAGAGCCCGAGCCCGGCGATTCCAGCCAACTCCGTGCTGGTATTCGATCTGGAACTGCTGGCCATCAAGGACCCGTCCAAGGCAGACGCTCCTGACGCACCGGCGGCTCCTGCTGCCAAGAAGTAATTAGCGCCTGAACACACAACGCCCCGTCTCGACGGGGCGTTGTTGTTTCTGGCCTGCGCGATCGTTCCCGCGCTCTGCGATCATTCCCACGCTCTGCGTGGGAATGCATCCCGTGACGCTCTGCGTCACCATTGCGCATTGCTCAAGCCTTGCGCTAACAGCAAGCGCGGAGCGCCACAGGCGGCATTCCCACGCAGAGCGTGGGAACGATCAGTTGAATCCAGGCCAAATTCAACCGAACCCATGCGGGCTAGAGCAGTCTGATAAAAGACCCGAGCACGGGTAGACGCAGATAATCTCCAAGTCAATGAATTCTTGGGTTTTTTTTATGTGCGCAAAAAACGCCCGATCTGACTGTAGGCCTTGTATTACGTGGCTTTCAGCCTGGAAAATAGGCTCTGTTCACAAGGTTATCCACAATTTGTGTGGATAACCTTTTCTGTCGCCCGGAACTGGAGTGATGATGAAAGCGCCGTTTAATTTCACCCGCTTCCTGCCCATGGCTGCTCGCCTGCTGGGCCGTGGGCGCTTGCCGACGTTGCTGTTCGCGGTGGCCGCCAAAGGCTCGAGCCAGGGCAGCCGGCTGGGCAAGCTCAAGGACGACCTCAAGCTGCTCCAGGCCTTGTGCCTGGCCTACTGGCGCGGCGAATACCGGGCCATCAGCCCCAAGGCACTGATTTCGGTGGTGGCGGGGCTGATGTACTTCCTGAGCCCGATTGACGCAATCCCGGACTTTATCCCGGTATTGGGCATGCTCGACGACATTGCCGTGCTTGCATGGGTCATGAAGACCCTGGACGGCGAACTGAGCGCTTTTCGCGCCTGGCGCGAGCGTCAGGCCCCCGAGAAGCTCGCAGTGGTTGAGCGCCTGCCAGCGACGCCTCTGTTGCTGACGCAGGAACACCTGAAAAAAAACTGAACCTTGCGAATATCCCCCTGCGCTCTTTGTGGCTGTTAGGATTACACTCCTAAGGAAAGTACTTACGAAGTAAGTGTTGTGATCCTACGGGGCAGTCATGGATATTCAGATAATTACAAAGGATGGCGAACCCGAGTATGCGGTTCTGCCTTGGGCTCAGTATCAGGCGCTGTTAAAAGCCGCCGGTCAGCAGCAGCCGACATCTCCTGCTTCGAACATTCGCCAAGCCACCGCCGAACCGGATCTGCGCCCCCTGGAGCAGCTGCGAAGCCTGCGCGAGGCCAAGGGCCTGGCCATCGAGGCTTTGGCGCGCACAGTGGGCATCAGCCCGTCTTACCTGGGCTTGATTGAAAGTGGTGAACGCCAGCCGGACGCAGCCATCCGCCGCAGCCTGGCTTGGGAATTGGGCGTCGCAGGTTGGAGGGACGAAACGTGAGCGTACGCATCAGCCGTCAGCATTGGGATGGGTTAATCAACGAGCTGGACCAGGCGCGCCGACAGCGCCACCTCTTGACCTACCGCGCGTTGCTGGAGCGCCTGCAATTTCCCACGCCGGCGATGCAAACCCTGACGGCCGCGCTGGAACACCTGGCAGCGCTGGATGCCAAGGCCGACCAGCCGCTGCGCAGTTCCCTGGTGATCAGCCAGGGCGCCAGCCGCCTGCCACGTACCGGCTTCTTTGAATGTGTGGAGCGTCTTGGACGTTTCTGCGGGCCGTCCGATGGCGTGGCCGCAGCGTCGTGGCACGCATCGGAAGTGGTGCGCGTGTTTGAGTACGATTATCCCGAGTCAGCGGAGGCTTAGTGTTTTGGAAGCTTAAGGCGTATGTCAGTTATTGGCTGGCGCGCAAATTGTTTCATTGGTCTTGGTTCATGCGACAGCCGCGTGGCTGGCAATGGCTTGAAGGCCAGTTCGCACGCATGGCCAATCTGGGGGACGTAGGGGCCCAGAGTTTCTACGGACATATCCTGACGTTTCGCGGCAAGGGCCTTGGCGCCCGTGAAGAGGGCGTGCGGCTGTTGCGGCTGGCGGCCCAGGCCGGAGATGGCAAGGCGGCCTACCAGATTGGGGTGTTGAGCCTCGCGGGCAGCCTTGGCAAGGCGCCGGATCCGCTGGAAGCGGCACGCTGGTGGAAAATCGCCGCCCGGGCCGGGCACCCGTTGGCGCAGATGCGTCTGGAACAACTCTGATCTAGAGCGGCTCCGCTTCTGCCTGGCCCAACTCCAGACTGTCGATCACATGAATGCTGTAGCCGGCCACGTTCTTCGCGTGGTGCTTGGCTTGCGAGGCCAGTTCTGCCAGTTGGCTGGCATCGAGTTGTCCACAGGCCTGTGGATACAAATGCACCACGCCGATGGACAGCGACAGCAGCGCAAACTCCTGGCGCACGCCCTGGCGGTTCAGTGCAACGAAACAGCCTGCGTCCAGATGCTCGCTGCGATAGAAGCGCCGGCATTGAGTGTGGAAGTCGTCCAGCAACTGGTTGAGTCGCTTGCGCCAATCCTGCGGCCCCAGCACCAGTAAAAAGTCATCACCGCCGATATGCCCGACAAAGTCGCGGCTGGGGTCTACCCGGTCGTTCAGGCATTGCGCCAGGCACAGCAGCACTTCATCGCCCCGGCCATAGCCGTAGATATCGTTGAATGGCTTGAAACTGTCGATATCCACGTAGCAGATCACTGACTCGCGTTGTTGCTGCAACAACCGCGTCAGGCACTGCTGGATCGGCACGTTGCCCGGCAGCAAGGTCAGCGGGTTGGCATAGCGTGCCTGCTGGATTTTCAGCTCGGTAATCAGCTTGAGTACGTCGATCACCCGCCCCAGCCCCAGGTAATCGCCGTTGAGGGTGATGATGAAATCTTCCTCGATCCGCTGGCGTGCGCGGCTGGTGAGCAGTCGGCTGACTTGCTGCAAGGACTGGCTCAGTTCCACCGCGAGGAAGTCATCACTCATCAAGCGGCTGATGGGCTTGCGGGCGAACAGGTCGGTGGCGAACGGCTTGAGCAGGGCGTCCGACAGCGAGTGCCGGTGCACGATGCCGATTGGATGGCCACGCTCATCCAGCACCGCCAGGGAATTGAGGTTGGCCTGGCGGCGGAAGGCTTCCAGCACCTGCGCCGTGGCGGTGTGCTGGCCCACGGCCGGTTGTTCGTTGAGCAGGGCGCTGAGGTCGCTGCCTTCGTCGTTCAGTGCGACGTTGGCGCTGTCAGGCTTGGGTAACATCAACCGTGCTTCCTGCGGCGGGTGTTCCTGGGGGCGGCAGAGCAGGTAGCCCTGCACCAGGTCGACGCCCATTTCCGTGAGCACCGCCAATTCTTCCGGCAGCTCGATGCCTTCAGCGATCACCTGGGCCCGGGAGGCCTTGGCGATTTGCAGGATGGAGCCGACAAACTCGCGCTTGAGGGCGTCCTGGTGGATGCCGTCGATAAAGTGCCGGTCGATCTTCACATAGTCCGGACGCAATTCCGACCACAGCCGCAGGCTGGAATAGCCGGCACCCAGGTCATCCAGGGCAATCGAAAACCCCATGGCGCGATAGTGATGCAGCGCGGTTTGCAGCAGTTGAAAATCGTCGGTCGGGGTTTGCTCGGTCAGTTCGATCACCACCTGGCTGGGCGGGATGCCAAAGTCGCTGAGCAGTTGCAGGGTGCGGCCAGGTTGATGGGCGGTTTCCAGCAGGGATTCGGGTGAGACGTTGAGGAACAGCTTGCCTGGCAGTTTTTGTTCGCTGAACCGCCGGCAGGCACTTTCCCGGCAGACCATCTCCAGCTCACTGAGGCGCCCGGCGTGGCGGGCCACGGAGAACAGCGCGATAGGGGAGTGCAGCGGGCTATTGGACGGGCCACGACTGAGGGCCTCGTAACCGACCACGCGTCGCTCGGACAGAGAAATGATCGGCTGGAACAGGCTGTGCAAACTGCCTTGAGCCAGGATTGAGCCCAATGCATTCAGCTGTTCGGTCATGGTCATGATTTTCTCGGGTCGAAAAAAAAGGACCTGCTTGGGCAGGTCCTTCATTTCACGACAGAATGATGTCTATTTGATGACACTCCGGAGAGCGTTCACATTAAATTGCCATCATTTACTGCTTGGCCACCGTCTTACTGATTTTCAAGTAGTCCAGCAGGATGCGCCCGGTCTCGCTCAGGTAGGCATCATCTTCCGGCTTGGTTTTATCAGGCTCGGCGGCGATCGCGTCTTCGTCTTCTTTCTTCAGTTCCTTGAGCGGGGCTTCGCCTTTGGCCTTGCGGCGGGCGTTCTCCAGCACCAGTTGCTGATTCTCGATGTCGGTGTGCTGCGCACGACGGTCGGCTTCGTTGAGGCTGACGGTTTTCTCTTCCATCAACTTCTTGGCCAGGGCCAGCTTGTCGCGGATAAAGATGAACTCGGCATCCTTGGCGGAGCGGGCTTCGTGATCAGCTTTCAGCTGTGCGATGTACGGTTTGAACGGGTCTACCGCAGGCTTGATCGCAGGGCGGATGGTGTCCCACGGCATGGCCTCAGGCAGTGCGCTCTCGCCGATTTCCTTGGTGTCGATGATCGACGGGAAATCGACATCCGGCAGTACGCCCTGATGCTGGGTGCTCTGCCCGGAAACCCGGTAGAACTTGGCCAGGGTCAGTTTCAGCTCGCCATGGTTCAGCGGCTGGATGGTCTGCACGGTACCTTTGCCGAAGGTCTGGCCGCCGATGATCAGCGCACGGTGATAGTCCTGCATCGCGCCGGCAAAAATCTCCGAGGCGGATGCCGAGAGGCGGTTGACCAGCAACGCCATCGGCCCTTTGTAGAAGGCACCCGGGTTCTCGTCTTCCAGCACGTCCACACGGCCGTCGGCGTTACGCACCAGTACGGTCGGACCCTTGTCGATAAACAGGCTGGTCAGCTCGGTGGCTTCCTGCAGGGAGCCGCCGCCGTTGTTGCGCAGGTCGATGACCACGCCGTCGACTTTTTCCTTCTGCAGTTCTGTCAGGATTTTCTTAACGTCGCGGGTGGTGCTCTTGTAGTCCGGATCACCGGCGCGGAACGCTTTGAAGTCCAGGTAGAACGCCGGGATCACCACCACGCCCAGCTTGTAGTCCTTGCCATCCTGCTTGAGGTTGAGGACTTGCTTCTGGACGGCCTGATCTTCGAGCTTCACCGCTTCACGGGTGATGGACACGATCTTGCTGGTCTGGTCGTTCGGTGCGTTGGTGTGCGGAATCACTTCCAGGCGCACCACGCTGCCTTTCGGCCCGCGGATCAGCTTGACCACTTCATCCAGACGCCAGCCGACCACATCGACCATCTCTTTGTCGGCTTGAGCCACACCGATGATCTTGTCGGCCGGAGCAACCTGTTTGGTCTTGTCGGCCGGACCTGCCGGCACCAGACGTACGATTTTCACCTGGTCGTTATCGCTTTGCAGGACGGCACCGATGCCTTCCAGCGACAGACTCATGTTGATATCGAAATTTTCCGCGTTATCTGGCGACAGATAATTGGTGTGCGGGTCGTAGGACATCGCGAAGGTGTTGATGTAGGCCTGGAAGATATCTTCGGCACGGGTCTGGTCCAGACGTGCCAGCTGATTCTTGTAGCGCTTGGTCAACAGTTCCTGAATGGCCTTCGGGTCTTTGCCTGAGATCTTGTAGCGCAGGACCTCATCCTTGACGCGTTTGCGCCACAGGTCGTCCAGTTCGGCTTCGGTGGTCAGCCAAGGAGCGTCCTTGCGGTCAACCAGCAAGGTCTCTTTCTTGGTGAAGTCAAACTGGTCGACGCCCTTGTTCAGCTCACCAATGGCGAAGTCCAGACGCGCTTTGACGCGGTCCAGGTAACGCTTGTAGATGGTGAAGCCGGGCTGCAAATCACCGCTCTTGAGGAAGTCGTCGAACTGCGTCTTCCACTTGTCGAACTCGGTGATGTCGCTGGCCAGGAAATAGCTGCGCGAGGGATCCAACAGCTTGAGGTAGCTGTCGTAAATGATCACCGAGCGAGCGTCGTCCAGCGGCGGCTTGCTGTAATGGTGGCGCTTGAGCAACTCAACGACGTTAAGGCTGGCAATCACCTCATCGCGATCAGGCTGAAGATTGTCCCAGCTGTTGGCTGCGAACGTATTGCTCGATAGCGGCAGAAGGCCGATACCAATAAAAAGAGCGAGGGCGGTGCTGGGGAACAGATGCTTCATGCTGATTCGACGCGGGGGCAATTGATAACGCATATTAGGCCGTCTTTGAAGTCGCCGGTTCCATATGGGCCGGTCGCATAATGCAAAAAGCCCGGCGCTACAGCAACGGGCTCAGTCCAGACTCACTATGGAGGCACTGTGAAAGCATTGCAAGGCGTTGAAGGTCATGTGGAGTGGCAAGACGAGCCGAGTCCTACATGTGATGTAGGCCAAGTTCGCATTCGTGTGGCGGCTGCGGGCCTGAATCGGGCGGATTTATTACAGCGTTCAGGGCTCTATCCACCGCCTCCTGGCGCCAGTCAGGTGTTGGGCCTGGAGTGTTCCGGGGTGATCAGCGAAGTCGGCGCTGGTTCGTCGTGGCAGGTGGGTGATCGTGTTTGCGCCTTGCTGGCTGGCGGTGGGATGGCTGAAGAAGTGGTGGTGGATGCGCGGCATGTGCTGCCGGTGCCGGAGGGTGTGTCCCTGGTGGAAGCGGCCGGGTTGCCCGAGGTGTACAGCACTGCGTGGCTGAATCTGTTCCAGCTGGCGGGCCTCAAGCCTGGGGAGAAGGTGCTGTTGCATGCTGGCGCCAGTGGCGTGGGGTCGGCGGCGATTCAACTGTGCAAGGCGTTTGGTAGTCCGTGTTGGGTCAGTGTGGGGTCGGCGGATCGCTTGGCGTACTGTGAGGCGCTGGGGGCTCAGGGGGTGTGGTCCGTACTGACGGCATCGAGGGCTTGAGGGATTTTGGACCGTTCGATGTGATTCTTGACCCGGTGGGGGGAATTACGCGGCGCTGAATCTCAAGCTGGCGGCGCGTGATGGGCGCTGGGTGTTGATTGGGTTGATGGGGGGCGGGAGGCGCAGATCGATCTGGCGCAGGTGTTGGCCAAGCGTGTGCAGGTGTTGGGGTCGACGTTGCGTAGCCGGGATGATCAGTTCAAGGCTGACCTGTTCAGTGACTTGAGCCAGCATGTTTGGCCGTTGTTTGCCGAGGGTCGTTTGAGTCCGCAATTGGCCAAGACGTTTCCGATCAAGGATGCCGAGGCCGCGTTTGCGGAACTGGCGACTAATCGGATTTCCGGGAAGCTGGTGTTGGTGATTGACGAAAGCCTGGTCTGATTTCAGAGGCGACATTTGTTTTGGAGGGGAGTTGGCTGGGTGTATATCCGTTATTTAGGTAACGGCCGCCTATGGTTCCGCTCTTACAGCGGCTCACTTTTGAAAAGCGCAAAAGTAAGCAAAACGCTCTTGCCCCACCACTCGGCACCTCGCCTAGGCTCGGTGTGCCCTCACTCCGGCTTTGGACCGTGGGCCGCCGCGATGGGCCATCCTTGGCCCAGCGCGGCTAACCCGGCGTCCTGCCGGGTTACCCACGCTCCAAAGCCTGCGTTCGGCCAGCGTGGTTTAACGGGGCGCCTAAGATCAAGATCAAAAGCAGATCAAGGGCACAGCGGCCTACCGGCCGGCTTGAGTGTTGAAAAGCAAAATCAAAAGCTAAAGTGGGCACGGTCCAAATGTGGGAGCTGGCTTGCCTGCGATGGCATCAACTGGGTGCATCTGGAAGACCGAGTTGTCTGCATCGCAGGC
The DNA here is from genome assembly GCF_016650865.1 of Pseudomonas sp. TH34. Taxonomy (NCBI): domain Bacteria; kingdom Pseudomonadati; phylum Pseudomonadota; class Gammaproteobacteria; order Pseudomonadales; family Pseudomonadaceae; genus Pseudomonas; species Pseudomonas sp. TH34. Next base: position 90,139 of record NZ_JAEKFB010000001.1, on the reverse strand, counting down.
AAGCCAGCTCCCACAGAAAAGCAGCTTTGCTTTCGCTCTGGTCTTTGCCTTTGCTTTTAACACTCAAGCCGGCCGGTAGGCCGCTGTGCTCTTGCTTTTGATTTTGATCTGACTGCCCCAATAAGCCCGAGGCCGAACGCAGGCAGTGCGGAGCGGGTAAACCGGCAGGACGCCGGTTTAGCCGCGCCGGGCCATGGATGGCCCGTCGCGGCGGCCCGCGGAGCAATGCCGGAGTGAGGGAACACCGAGCCTAGGCGAGGTGCCGACAGGCGGGGCAGAGCCCTTTGCTTACTTTGGGGCTTTTCCAAAGTGAGTCGCTGTAAGAGCGAAACCATAGGCGGCCGTTACCTAAATAACGGATATGTACTCACCTCAAACCAGCACGAACCGTCAGACCCAATGATGAATCGGCCACCCAGCCTTCTCAGCATGCGCCCGCAAAACCGGGTCCGGATTCACCACCTGCGGGTTCTCCACCTTCAGCAACAGCGGCAAATCATTGCGCGAATCCGAGTAGAAGTACGCCCCGTCGAGGTGCTCACCTTCCTGCTCCAGCCATTCCATCAGCCGGGTGATCTTGCCTTCGCGGTACGTCAGTACACCGGTGGTCTTGCCGCTGTACACCCCATGAGCAACGTCCAACTCGATCCCCAGCACTTCATCAATGCCGATACGCGCCGCAATCGGCTTGACCAGGTGCGTCCCCGACGCCGAGATCACCAGAATCCGGTCGCCGTTCTTGCGATGCTGGGCGATGGTCCGGGTGGCTTCGCTGTAGATCAGCGGCTCGATAACGTCTTCCACCCACGGCTCAACAAGGTGCTCGATCTCTTCCGGCGTGCGCCCGATCATCGGCTCCAGGCTGAAGTCCATGAAGTCTTCCATGGCCAGTTCACCGCGGCTGTAGGCCGCCATCAGTTCGTCGTTCTTACGCATGAACGACTCGCCATCCACCCAGCCCAAGCGGCCCATTTGCTCGCTCCACAGGGTGGCGCAGTCGCCGTGGATCAGGGTGTCGTCCAGATCAAAAATTACCAAAGCCATCAGTCACGCTCTCTCAAATAAATCGTGCGTCAGGCTACTTCACACAACGCACTTGGGTCGATGGAAAGTGCCAATCGCTGACCGTCCGGGTGCAAATCGTCGGCCGAACGGTTGAGTACATCGACCACCAGTTCCACCCCACGGGCTTCAATGCGGTAGCGAATCACATTGCCCAACAGGCTGTGGCTGCGCACCAGCGCGTCCAGTTCGCCGCTGCGGCTGAGCTCGATGGCTTCCGGGCGAATGGCGATGCGCCCGGTGATCGGGCGCTGCAACAGTTTGCTGGCCTTGTCGGCGTCCAGCAGGTTGTAGTTGCCGATAAACCCGGCGGCGAACACATCCACCGGCGCGGTGTAGAGGGTCTCGGCATCGCCGCTCTGCACGATCTTGCCCTGGTTCATCAGGAAGATCCGGTCGGACATGGTCAGGGCTTCTTCCTGGTCATGGGTCACGAAGATGGTGGTCAGGCCCAGCTCGCGCTGGATCTGGCGAATCTGTTCGCGCAGGTGCTTGCGAATCCGCGCGTCGAGGGCCGACAGCGGTTCATCCAGCAGCAACAGGCGCGGGCGCGTCACCAGCGAGCGGGCGAGGGCCACGCGCTGGCACTGGCCGCCGGACATCTGGTGCGGGTAGCGGCCGGCGAGTTCTTTCAGCTCCACCAGTTGCAACACTTCCTGCACGCGTTTGTGGCTGTCGTCGGCATTGACCTTCTGCATGCGCAGGCCGAAGGCGACGTTCTGTTCCACGGTCATGTTGGGGAACAGCGCGTAGCTCTGGAACACCATGCCGATATGCCGTTTCTGTGGGCTCAGCGGAACGATGTCCTGGCCGTCCAGCAGGATTTTCCCGCTGTCTACCGAGGTCAGGCCGGCGATGCAGCGCAGCAGGGTCGACTTGCCGCAGCCCGACGGGCCAAGCAGGGTGACGAATTCGCCTTTGGCGATTTCGCAGTTGATGTCACTGAAGACCGGTGTGCCGGCGTAGCCTTTTTGCAGGTGTTGGACGCTGACGAAGCTCATTGGCTTTTGTCCTTGTTCAAGATGTTGGCGGCCCAGGTCAGCACCAGCACGAAGAAGAAATAGGAGATCACCAGGGCACTGGTGAAGTGGCCGCTGCTGTTACGCATATTGTTGAGGTACACCTGCAGGGTTTCGTAGCGGGTGCCCACCAGGATGTTGGCGAACACGAACTCGCCGAACAGGAACGAGAACGACAGCAGCAATGCCACCATCAAGCCCTTGCGCAGGTTCGGCAGCACCACCAGGAACGCCGCCTGGAAGGTGCTGGCACCGAGCAGTTGGGCGGCGTCCATCAGGTCCCGCAGGTTGATCGCTTGCAGGTTGTTGGTGATCGCCCGGTACATGAACGGCAGCGCCACGGTGAAGTAGCAACCGATCAGGATCCACGGTGTACCCACCATCGCAAACGGCCCCGAGCCGTAGAGCTGCAACAGTCCCACCGACGACACCACCGGCGGCACCGCGAAGGGCAGCAGGATCAGGATGTTCATCAGCGCGTCGAGTTTCGGAAAGTGGTAATGCACCACAAACAGCAGCGGCAGGATCAGCACCACCGACAAGATCAGCGCGCCGACGCACACCAGCAGCGACTGGCCGAAGGCATTCAGGAATCGCGGGTCACTCCACAGCTGGATATACCATTTGAAGGTAAAGCCGGACGGCAGGACGGTCGCCGACCAACTGCTGGCGATGGAGTAGACCAGGGTGCCGAGCAACGGCAGCACCAGGATCGCAAACAACAGGTACACCACTACGCGGTGGTAGAGGGCGGCCGAGCCAGGTTCAGCGCGAGACATGGTAGCTCCTCTTGAGCAGCAGTTGATGGACCACGGTCACCACGGTCATCAGCGCCACCAGCACCACGGCCAGGGCGCTGGCCATATTCGGGTCCAGGGAGATGTCGCCGGAGACCATCGCCGCGATGCGGATCGGCAGCACGTTGAAGTTGCCGGTGGTCAGCGCGTACACCGTGGCGTATGCGCCGAGGGCGTTGGCCAGCAGGATCACGAAGGTGCCCAGCAGCGCAGGGGTCAGCACCGGCAGACCGATATGCCGCCAATACTGCCAACCGTCCGCGCCCAGCAATGAAGCAGATTCGCGCCAGTCTTCACGCAACGCGTCGAAGGCCGGGTAGAGCAGCAGCACGCCGAGGGGAATCTGGAAATAGGTATAAAGGATGATCAACCCGGTCTTGGAGTACAGGTTGAAGTCCTGAATGATCCCGGCCTGCTTGAGCATGATGGTGATGCTGCCGTTGAACCCCAGCAGGATGATGAAAGCGAAGGCCAGGGGCACGCCGGCAAAGTTGCTGGTCATGTTGGCGAACGCGGTCACGAAATTGCGCAGCGGCCCGTCCACCCGGCGCAGTGAGTAGCTGCCCAGCACGGCGATGATGATCCCGAATACGCTGGAGTAGAAACTGATTTCCAGGCTGTACTGGATCGCCTGCATATAGAACTTCGAACTGAAGATCTTGCTGAAGTTGGCCAGGCCCCAGCCGAACTCTTCCGACTGGACGCTGCTGATCATCACCCACACCAGCGGGGCGATCTCGAACACGATAAAGAAGATGGCGAAGGGCACCAGGCACAAGGCGGCCAGCCATTTGCCGCGGATCACTGAATTCACTTCAACAGCTCCCGGCATACAGGTTTGTCGTGGGGCACACCCAGCAGCTCGCAGACGGTGCCGCACAGCTCGGTTTGCTTGGGTGTGGCATGGGTGTCGAGGCTGAAGGCATCACCCAGCACAAACAGCGGCACTTCCCGTTCTTCCGGCAGCAGGCCGTTGTGGGAGCGGTCGTTGTTCATGCCGTGGTCGGCTGTCACCAGCACCTGGTAACCGGCGTCGAGCCAGCCTTGCAGGTAGTCGGCGAGGATGATGTCGGCCGAGCGTGCGCTGTTGCGGTATTGCGGGGTGTCGAGGCCGTGCTTGTGGCCGGCATCGTCGATGTTCATCGGGTGAACCACCAGGAAATTCGGCGCGTGTTTGAGGCGCAGGCTTTCGGCGTCGGCAAACAGGTGCGAGTCCGGGTAATGGTCATTCCAGTAGAAATGCCCGTGCTGGATCGCCAGGGCCGGGTCGCTGGTATGCCGATCCCGGGCGGCGATAAATGGCGAGCGGTTATACAACTCGCTGACCCAGTGATAAGCCGCCGCCGCCGTGGATAATCCGGCGTCGGTGGCGTAATGGAAAATGCTGCGCTGGTTGGACAGGCGCGAGATGTTGTTGTGGACGATGCCGCTCTCGATCGGCGGGACGCCGGTGAGGATGCATTCGTACAGTGGCCGGGACAGGGCCGGCAGTTCACATTCCAGTTTGTACAGTGCTGCGCGTCCTGCGCCGACATAGGCCTGCAAGTGCCCCATGGCGTGTCGGGCAACCTCGTAATTCAGGCCGTCGAGCACGACAAGGATGACGTTGTGCTTCATAGGGGCTGGGGCTCCGCAACAAATAGGCTTGACTCGGTTTTTCGGTTGGAATACCGATCAAATGTGGGAGCTGGCTTGCCTGCGATAGCGGTGTGTCAGTCGACAATGCTGCTGAATGTCATACCGCTATCGCAGGCAAGCCAGCTCCCACACTGGCCGCGTTCCACTTAAATAGGCGTGTTAAGCCTTATTGCATATTGATGATGACTTCTTCCTGCCACTTCTGCGGCAGAGCCTTGGAGGTCTTCTCCCAAGCGTCGGCGTCCTTGATCGGCGTGACTTTCTTGTACTGCTCGTTAGGCAGCAGCTTGGCCTGTACGTCGGCTGGCAAGGTCAGGTGCTCGGCACGGATCGGCCGCGCATTGCCACGCGCCAGGTTGGTCTGGCCGGCGTCGCTGAAGATGTATTCGCGGGTCAGCTTGGCGGCGTTCGGGTGCTTGGCGTATTTGTTGATGATGGTGGTGTAGCCGGAAATCACCGAGCCGTCCGATGGGATCAGCACCACGTAGTCATCCGGGTTCGCCATCTTGGCCTTGTAGCTCAGGCCGTTGAAGTCCCAGACCACGCCCACTTCCACTTCGCCTTTTTCCATGGTCGCGATGGTCGGGTTGGCCAGCGACAGGCGGCCTTGCTTGGCGATGTCGGCGAACATCAGCAGCGCAGGCTGGATGTTCTTTTCATCACCACCGTTGGCCAGTGCGGCGGCGAGTACGCCGTTGGCAGCCTGAGCGGCGGTGCTCACGTCACCGATGGACACCTTGTATTTGCCGGTCTTCAGGTCAGCCCAGCTTTTTGGGGCTTCGGAGCCGTGCAGCAGCTTTTTGTTGACGATAAACGCGATGGTGCCGGTGTAGGCCAGGGCCCAGTTACCGTCTTTGTCTTTCGCCCAATCCGGGACTTGTGCCCAGGTAGTCGGCTTGTACGGTTGAGTAACGCCCTGTTTCACCGCGATGGGGCCGAAGGCTGCACCGACGTCGCCGATGTCGGCGCTGGCGTTGTCTTTTTCTGCCGCAAACTTGGCGACTTCCTGGGCCGAGCTCATGTCGGTGTCGATGTGCTTGAGGCCATAGATCTTGGCCAGGTCGTCCCAGGTGCCTTTCCAGTTGGCCCAGTCATCGGGCATGCCGACGCTGTTGACCGCGCCTTCCGCTTTCGCGGCGGCTTCCAGGGTTTTTAGATCGGTATCAGCGGCCATGGCGGCGGTGCACATGGCAATGGTCGAGCCTAACAGTGATGCCAGGAAAAGCTGTTTCATCCGAAGCTCCTTTGGGCGTTTTCAACGCTGCGTTTTTATCGACGTTTGCGGTGGTGTTGGTCTAGGTCAGCAATACACGAGCCAATTTAGGCGTGGCGGATGACAGTTTCATGTCGATGTCGTTTTTTGTTGGCCTGGACGAGGGGTTGCCGGGTAAGCGTAGACCATGCCAAACCGCCCGGAAGCCTTGGACTTGGCCGATGTATTGCAGGTCTTGTGGCAGAACGTCGCGAGGCGCTGTCATCTGTCGGTCATGTGCAATGCCTAGGCTTGCACGCAATAGCAGAGGCGCGTTTAAAGGGCGTTTTGTGCACCTGAATAGTGCTGGTCTAGTCCAGATAGGTAACGTTGATGCGTGATGAGGCAACCAAGGCGGTGACAACCATTGGCCTGGCGCTGCAAGAGCAGATCGACCATGGGTTGTTGGCGCCTGCCAGTAAGCTGCCGGCCGAGCGTAAGCTGAGCGAGTTGTTTGGTACCACCCGCATTACGGTGCGGGAAGCCTTGTTACAACTTGAGGCACAAGGGCAGATTTATCGCGAGGAGCGGCGGGGGTGGTTTGTGTCGCCGCCCAGGCTTGCCTACAACTTGATGCAGCGCAGCCATTTTCACGCGATGGTGAGTGCGCAGGGGCGGGTGCCGTCGACCGAGGTGATTTCGGCGCGGTTGCAGCCGGCTTCGGCGGCGGTGTGTGCGTGGTTGCAGTTGCCGGCGTTGTCCAGCGTGATCCAGATTTGTCGGGGGCGCAGGATTGATGGGCGGTTGGTGTTGTATGTGGAGCACTATTTGAACCCGCAGTATTTTCCGGGGATTCTGGAGTGTGATTTGAATCAGTCGATTACGGAGTTGTATGCGCGGGTGTATGACTTGCATTACGGGCGGGTGCGGTTTGAGATTGTGCCGACGTCATTGCAGGTTGAGGCCGCGGCGGCGTTGAGGGTGTCGGTGGGGAGCCCGGGGTTGCGGATTGCTCGGGTTAATTATGATCAGCATGAGCGGTTGATTGATTGTGATCTGGAGTTTTGGCGGCATGATGCGATTCATGTGGGGGTGGATGTGGTTTGACGGGGTGACGCGGGATGTGTTGATGGTTTGACCGTGTACATATCCGTTGCTGCGGTAACGGCCACTTATGGTTCCGCTCTTACAGCGGGTCACTTTTGGCAAACGCCCCAAAAGTAACCAAAAGGTCTTTGCCCCACCACTCGGTGCCTCGCTTAGGCTCGGCATGCCCGCACTCCGGCCCGGTTCCGTGGGCCGCCGCGACGGGCCATCCATGGCCCGGCGCGGCTAAATCGGCATCCTTGCCGATTTACCCGCTCCACCGTGCCTACTTGCGGCCATCGTGGTTAACGGGGCCCGCAGATCAAAATCAAAAGCAGATCAAAAGCAGAGCACAGCGGCCTACCGGCCGGCTTGAGTGTTAAGAGCAAAAGCAAAGACCAGAGCGAAAACAGAGCTGCTTTTCTGTGGGAGCTGGCTTGCCTGCGATACAGACACCTCGGTCTTCCAGATGCACCCAGTTGATGCCATCGCAGGCAAGCCAGCTCCCACATTTGACCGTGCCCGTTTTAGCTTTTGATTTTGCTCTTCAACACTCAAGCCGGCCGGGAGCCGCTGTGCTCTTGATCTGCTTTTGATCTTGATCTTAGGCGCCCCGTTAAACCACGCTGGCCGAACGCAGGCTTTGGAGCGTGGGTAACCCGGCAGGACGCCGGGTTAGCCGCGCTGGGCCAAGGATGGCCCATCGCGGCGGCCCACGGTCCAAAGCCGGAGTGGGCACACCGAGCCTAAGCGAGGTGCCGAGTGGTGGGGCAAGAGCGTTTTGCTTACTTTTGCGCTTTTCAAAAGTGAGCCGCTGTAAGAGCGGAACCCTAAGCGGCCGTTACCTAAATAACGGATATACCCTCAATCCCCCGCATTGGCATACAAATAGTCAGTCGCCAACGAAGCCAACGTCCGTACCCCGACCACCAGCGCCGACTCATCCACAAAGAACCCCGGATTATGATTCGGCGCCGCCTTGCTCATATCCTGATCCCTCGGCGTCACCCCCAAAAACACAAACAACCCCGGCGCTTCCTTGGCATAAAACGAGAAGTCTTCAGCCCCACCCACTAACGGGGCGTTGACCACATCCCCATTCGCCGCCCAACGCAAACTCGGCAGCATCTTCTCGGTCAGCGCCGGGTTGTTGATGGTCGGATCGTACTTCTCAATGATCGTCACCTCAGCCTTCGCTCCACCACTCTCGGCAATCTTCTCGACGGTCTGCCGCACATCCGCATGCAGCTTCTGGCGAATGCCATAGTCGTAAGAGCGAATGGTCCCACTCATATCCACCGACTCAGGAATGATGTTGTACCGCGTCCCCCCGTTGATGGTGCCAATACTCACCACCGCCGGAAACGAAGAAATGTCCGTACGCCGGCTCACCACCGTCTGTAACCCAACGATGGCCTGCGCCCCGACAGTAATCGGATCAATCCCGTCCCACGGCCGCCCCGCATGGGTCTGCTTGCCCAGGATCTTGATCCGCAGGTCATCCGAACTCGCTAGGGTAGGCCCCGGCCGATACGCAATCTGCCCCGCAGGCACACCGGCCCACACATGCAGCCCAAACACCGCATCCGGCTTGGGCGATTTCATCACCCCTTCCTGCACCATCATCTTCGCGCCCCAAGTGTTCTTGCCATCGGGGATAAAGTCGCTCGGGCCTTCTTCAGCCGGCTGGAAATAAAACACCACGGTGCCCGGCAGACGATCGCGCATGCCGGTCAGAATTTTCGCTGTACTCAGCAGGATGGCGGTGTGGGCGTCGTGGCCGCAGGCGTGCATCACGTCGACTTCTTTATCGAGGTACACCCCCTTGGCCTTCGAGGCAAAGGGCAGGTCGGACACTTCCTTGACCGGCAGCGCATCCATGTCGGCGCGCAAGGCAACGGTCGGGCCGGGCAGGGCGCCTTTGAGGATTGCGACCACGCCGGTGCGGGCGACGCCGGTCTTGACCTCAAGCCCCATCTCCCGCAATTGCTTGGCCACCAGTTCTGCGGTGCGCTTTTCGGTGTTGCCCAGTTCAGGATGGGCGTGGATGTCGCGCCGGGTTTCCAGCAGGGCCGGTTCCAGCACTTTCGCCTGGGCGGCGATTTCTTCGCGGGCACTGTCCTGGCCGCTGCTGGCGGCGATGACCGCACTGCTGGCGACACCGCACAGCAGGCCGAATACCCATTGGTGTGTAAGACCGGTCAAACGCATAAGGACTCTCCATGATTATTGTTGTTGATCCTGACGTCGTCCGGGCCGTGCTTATTCCTTCTCCTGCACGCCTCCCGCCGCTGTCACTACTTGTACGCTCAAGCGCGGGGTGGCCAGGTCCAGCCCGGCTTCATCGAGGTGACGTTTGAGCGACAAGTTGAACGCCCGCGAAACTTCCCACTGCTTGATCGGCGCGGTCTTGAAGCGGGCGCGAAGAATCGCACTGCCGGACTCGAAACTTTCTACACCCTGAATCTCCAGCGGCGACCAGATATTGCGCCGCTGCAACGGGTCGTTGCGCATCTTCTGCCCGACGTCGCGCATCAGCTTGATGGCGTCGTCGATTTCCATGTTGTAGGGAATCGCTACCCGGAAGATCGCGTAGCCGAATTCCCGGGAGTAGTTCTTGATGCTTTTGATCTCACTGAACGGGATGGTGTGCACAATCCCGTCGATGTCCCGCAGGCGCACGGTACGGATGGTCAAGCCTTCGACCGTACCCAGGTGACCGCCGACATCCACATAGTCATCAATCGCCAGGGAGTCTTCGATAATGATGAACAGGCCGGTGATCAAATCCGCCACCAGCGACTGCGCACCAAAGCCGATGGCCAGGCCGATCACACCGGCACCCGCCAGCAGCGGCGTGACGTTCATGCCCATGTTCGCCAGGGCGACGATGGCGGCAATGATGAAGATGGTCACGAACAGCACGTTGCGAATCAGCGGCATCATCGTCTGCGCACGCGCGTTGGCCAGGCCTTTGCGCGAGCGGGTGAGCGCGTGGTGGATCGCGGTGTCGCTGAGGATCCAGATCAGCCAGGCGAACAGCAACGTACCGGCAAGGCCGAACAGCTTGACGCTGATTTCATGGCCATCGCCTTCGGTAAAGCGGATCAGCGACAGGCCCCAGACCCGCAGGCCCAGTTCGATAAACACCAGCCACACCACGAGATGGGCGAGGGTGTAGACGAAGCTTTTCAGGCGATCGGAGTACAGCGCATGGCGCTTGTGCCCACGCTGGGGCTTGAGGGAGTGGCGGCGCACCAGGCCGTTGATCACCATGCACAGCACCAGCAACACCGTGCACAACAACGACTGGCGCAGGGCGGTGCTGGTGTCGCCGGCGGAGACGAAGGTGGCGAACAGCGAGATGCCCACCAGCAGTAACGCCGGCAGGTACCAGAAAGTGCCGACGATCTCGATGGTGTCGCTCAGGGCGCGGCGGGTCAGGCGGCGGGACAGCGGCTGGTTACGGATCAGGTGCGCGATGGGCCGGCGGAAACGCAGGATGAACACGCCAGTGGACAGCGCGGCCATGACATTGGCGATGGTCGCGGCGACATGGGACAAATGCTGGCCCAGGCTCTCGGCCAGGCGCGGGTCGCTGACGGCTTCGCCAAAGGCGGCAAAGCTGCCGATCAGCCACAGCGGCCGGAAGGCCTGGTGGCGCAGGATGTACAGCGCGCGGTGGCGGTGCGGGCCGTCGAGCACGGAAAACGCGACCACGCAGATCGCCGAGAAGCAGGTGCCCACCACCAGCGCATAGGCCAGAACCATCGCCAGGGATTTGCCGAGGGACGAGGGCAGTGCGTAGCTCATGTAGACGGTGATCACCAACGCGATGAGCCATGGCCCGAGCTTGCGCAGGGCGAAGCGCAACAGGTCCCAGGTCTTGGGGTGTTGGGGCAGTTCTTCGGTCAGGCCGAAGCGCTCGCGCACCCGGTGGCTGAGCCAGATCAGGATCGCTGCCAGCAGGCTCCAGAGCATCAGGATCATGGCAAAGGCAAAGATGATCGGCAGCCATTCACTGGCCGGCAGCATCAGTGCGGTGAGTTCGTCCCTGGCCTGGTCGAACTCGCTGGACCAGCGATTGATCGGGCTGTCGGCGCCGGAGAACTGTTGCTCCAGGCTCGACAGGGTGCCGCCGATCAAACCGAGCACACCCAGTTCGGCGGCGGGCTGGGCCTTTTGTGTGGTTTCCCGGAGCTTTTTCAGGTCGCTCAGCAGCTTGGTGCGCTGCTGGTCGTTCTCCAGGGTCTTGATCACCTCGTCCAGGGACTGGCCCAACGGGACGTCGGCTTGCGGCTGGGTTTTGGTGTTGCTGCCCAGCAGCCCCGGCAGGCTCACGGCGTGGGCAGGCGCCATGGGCAGCAGGGTCAGCAGGCAGATAAGCAGGCAACAGGGCAGGGCAAACAGACGGGCAAGCACGAGGCGGTCAACCTTAAAAACGACGAATTGACCGAGTGTACGAGGCCGTCCTGTGCAATGCGAGTGAGATTGTCATTCCGCGAGTTTGGCGAGGATCTTGTAAACCACGGTGCCGAGGATCAGCAGCATGCCGATCCACATGCCGAACACACCGATCGGTTTGTCGCGGAAGTTGAAGCCGATGGCCAGGAGGATCATGCCGGTCAGGATGGGGATGAGCATGGAGTGGAAGGCGGACATGGTGATCATGGTGCGACGGCCTTGTCGGGTGGGAATAGGTATAAGTCTAGGTCGATTTTGCCCAGTGCGAGTTGATCAGTGTCAGAAACGCTACAAACCCCGGTTAATTTCTACATTCGATGGCTTTTTTCGATTGGCCACGGTCAACATCCCTCAGGAACCTTAAACCCAGGAGCATTCATCCATGAGCACACCCAAGGCACTGTTGATTCTGCACGGCAAGCAAGCCCTCAACGAAGAGGTGCGGGCTGCAGTGCAGGGCAAGCGCGAACAGGGTTGGGAGTTGGCCGTGCGGGTGACATGGGAGGGTGGCGATGCCCAGCGGTTTGTCGATCAGGCCCTCGCTGATGGCTACACGCGGCTGATTGCCGGCGGCGGTGACGGCACGCTGCGGGATGTGGCCGAGGCCATGGCCCGGGCCAAGACCGAGGCCAGCCTGGTGCTGATGCCCCTCGGCACCGCCAACGATTTTGCCCGCGCCGCCGGTGTGCCACTGGAGCCTGGGCAGGCCCTTGACTTGCTGGACGCGCCGGCCCGTGCCATCGACCTGGGCGAGGTGGGTGGGCAGATCTTCCTTAATATGGCCACCGGCGGATTTGGCAGCCAGGTCACCGCCAACACCTCCGAAGACCTGAAGAAAGTCCTCGGCGGCGCAGCCTACCTGTTCACCGGCCTGTCACGCTTCAGCGAGTTGCGTGCGGCCTACGGCGAATTGCAGGGCCCTGACTTTCACTGGCGCGGCGAGCTACTGGCCTTGGGTATCGGCAACGGGCGCCAGGCCGGTGGCGGTCATGTGTTGTGCCCCGGTGCCCTGGCCGATGATGGTTTGTTGGATATCAGCATCTTGCCGGCGCCTCAGGAAGTGGTCGGCACCCTGCGTAGCCTGATGACGGACGGTTGGGGCCTGGACAACATGTTCGTGCGTGCGCGTTTGCCGTGGGTCGAAATCAAGGTCGCCGAAGGGCTGGCGATCAATCTGGATGGCGAGCCGCTCCAGGGTGATGACTTGCACTTTTCGGCCTTGCCCCAGGCGCTGCGCGTGCATTTGCCGGTGGATTCGCCGTTGCTGACTAATCGTCCAGGCTGATGATCTGTTCGCGCACCGCGAACAACACCAGGCCTGCCACATCAAAAATCTGCAGGCGCTTCATGATCTGCGAACGGTGGGCTTCCACGGTCTTGATGCTCAAACCCAGGCCATGGGCGATTTCCCGGGTGGACTTGCCGCGCACGATCAAACGCAGGATTTCCAGCTGGCGTGCCGTCAGGTTATGGCTGTGGGGCGGCGGGTTGGCCTGGGCCTGATTGCGAATCAGCGCCTGGTTGATCACCGTGTGGGCGATGGCCGGGCTCAGGTAGCGTTCGTTGTTGCGCAAGGCCAGCAGTGCGTGTTCCAACTCGTTGGCTGTGGTGTCCTTGAGCAGGTAGCCATGGGCGCCGGATTCCAGGGCGCACATGATCAGTTCCGGGTCGGTATGCATCGACAGGATCAGCACTTTGCTCTTCGGGTAGGCGCGCTTGAGTTCCTTGAGCGCGTCGAGCCCGCCGGTGTGTTTCATCGACAGGTCGAGCAGCACGATGTCGGGTTGCAGCGCATCGAAGCGCTCCAGCAACTGGGCGCCATCGCTCGCTTCGCCGATCACCGCGTAGCCGGGAATATCCATGACCAGCGCACGCACGCCGGCCCTGATCAGGGAGTGGTCATCCACCAGGAGTAAGTTGCACGTCACTCTAGAACCTTATGGGGGTTGGCCCGTTCGAGGGCGCGGGGCGCCCAGGGGAAAAGCGCTTCAATCCTTGTGCCAAAGCCTGGCCGGCTATTGACGGACAATGTGCCGCCCAGCTGATCAATCCGCTCGGACATGCCAGCCATGCCCCGTTGACCTTCCTGGGCGGGGTTGATGGCGGGCGAAAAGCCCAGGCCGTCATCGCTGATAGACAGTGACAGGCCTTCCGGCAGGCGTTGCAGGCGCACCAGCAGGTTGCGTGCCTGGGCATGGCGCAACATGTTGGTGACGGCTTCCTGGGTAATGCGAAAGGCGGCAACGGCCATTTCTTCCGGGATGCCGGTGAGCCGTTGATGGCATTCCAGGCTCCAGTTTACCTGGGTGTTTTCCAGGGTCTTGAGCAGGTGCGCCCGCAGGCTCGCCTCCAGCCCCAGGCTCGCCAACTGACGAGGATTGAGGATGGCCGACACGTCCTGAACCTTGGCCAGGGTTTCGTTGAGGGTGTTGCACAGCACTGCGCAATGGCCTTGCAGGTCTTCCGGCAGGCGGCGTTTGAGCCATTCACTTTGCAGCTTGGCGGCGGTCAACAGTTGGCCGATATCGTCGTGCAATTCACGGCTCAGGCGATGACGTTCGTTTTCCTGGACCTGCAACAGACGTTCGGCCAGTTCCTGGGGCTGGAACTTGATGGACTTGCGTGAGCGCCACTGTTGCAGGCCCACCACCAACAGGGTAGCCAGGTTCAATAACAGCAGGGCTAAAGGAAGCTCGGCCGAGCGTGCATAAGCCCACAGGCTAAGCAGGCACGAACACAGGCAGAGCGCGAGGGTCATCCTGCGTGCATTGCTTCGGGACACGGACCTTGCGATGAGTGACTTCAGGCTGGCGTACATAGGAGGCGCATTTCACGTTTATATGCATCATGAAGTTGAGTCACTTCGAGCGGGGCATGGTACCACCACTATTACCGTTGGTCGCCTTTCGCCGAGCTTGATGAGGCGTATTAATCACGGCTGCGCCTCGGGAGGTAGTTCCGGAGTTCAAAGAGTGGGGGAGTTGTATCATTGAAGTTGTTTTGTATCGGTATTGTCGTTAGTGGCTTATTGATATTTTTCGGCTAACGACTACGTCATTTGTGATTAGTTGTGGCTGTCGTTTTTGGATAAGGCAGTGATTGAATGCGACATTTTTGCCGGATAAATGCGAAGAGGACTCAAAAGGCGTAGGGCATGCGTTGCTGTTGTGTGTAGCCAAAGTCGCTTTGCGGGATGTGTTGGACGACGGTGGCAATCAATACGGTTTGTTCGGTTTCATCCAGGCTGAGTTTGCCGGTTTTGGTGTCGATCAACTCCAGTTGCCAGGCCAGCAATGTGAGGCAGTTGTGCAATGCATCAAGTGCTTCGTCATGCAGCTGCAAGGGGCTGGCGGCATTACTGATCAGGTACTGGATATGCCGTGAAAACTCGCTGATCGCCCGCAGGGCCAAGGCTTCCGACTTGTCCGAGAGCTTGATCAGGCTGGCTTTCATGCAGTCGATGGCGTCGCTGTCGTTGCGGATCAAATGCAGGTGGCTCAAGCATTCTTCAGACTTGGCCAGCAACATTTCCGCTTCGAGCAGGAACTCGGGCAGTGCAAGTTGCCACTCTTTGCCGTCGTTCATCATGCAAGTCTCCATAACATACCGTCGGATGATGAGATGTCGCACCGGGTGAATGGCGTAAAACTACCGCTGAAATATGACGAAGATCTGTAGGTCAGATCCGACTTTTCAGTAGGACATTTATTTGAATAACGATCAGGCTCGTCCGGGCCCCCCATAATCTTCAGGGTTGTTCGCACAACTTCTTCGGTTGCCAAGACGTAAGTCTCTGGACGACCCGTAGGCCGCGGGCTTGCGATAGCAAACAAAAGCCTGACTCCATTCATGCAATGAGAATGGCGTCACATTAATGGCTATTAGATATCGCGAATATCAGGTTGGTCCTGATTGTGGATAGGGGAATCCCTTACATAGGGGAACCTCGCGCTGACTTTACGGTCACGCGGCGGCGGTGATAGGCGTTGTGTTGAAGCTGGCTCAGTAAAGCATGATGTCAGTGTGACATCAATGGATTTGCATGGCATTTTAGTGGGGGGTCAAGGTCCGGCGTTTGCCGCCGATAACCCTCTTCAGTGACCAGCACTATCCATCCGCTAAACCCAGGAGTCTTTAATGGCCGGCATTCTCGACACGGTAGATCAACGCACACAATTGGTGGGTGAGAATCGCCTGGAGATCCTCATGTTTCGCCTGGCCGGGCGGCAGCTGTTCGCGATCAACGTGTTCAAGGTGCAGGAAGTGCTGCAATTGCCCAAGTTGACCCTGATGCCCCAGCGCCATCCGTTTGTCTGCGGTGTGGTCAACCTGCGTGGCCAGACGTTGCCGGTCATCGACCTGTCCCAGGCGATTGGCATGCGTCCGCTGATTCCGGGGCCCAACAGCACCATTATTGTCACCGAGTACAACCGTTCGGTGCAGGCATTCCTGGTGGGCGGTGTCGACCGCATCGTCAACATGAACTGGGAGGCAATCCTGCCACCCCCGGCGAGTGCCGGGCGCCAGCATTACCTGACGGCCATCAGCAAGGTCGACGACCAGTTGGTGGAAATCATCGACGTGGAAAAAGTCCTCGCCGAAATCGTGCCCTACAACGCCAAGGTTTCCCGCGAGAAACTCGAAGACCCGGTGCTGGAACGCGCCCGCGGCCGTGAAGTGCTGCTGGTGGATGACTCCAACGTCGCCCTTTCGCAACTGCGTGACACCCTCGGCCAGTTGGGGGTGAAGATGCACATTGCCAGCGATGGCCTCAAAGCGCTGAACATGCTCAAGGGGTGGGCCGACAGCGGCCAGGTGATGACCGACAAGCTGTTGATGATCTTCACCGACGCCGAAATGCCCGAGATGGACGGCTACCGCCTGACCACCGAGATTCGCAATGACCCGCGCCTGCGTGGCCTGTACGTGGTGTTGCACACGTCGTTGTCCGGTAGCTTCAACGATTCGATGGTGAAGAAGGTCGGCTGCGACAACTTCCTCTCCAAGTTCCAGCCCGACAAGTTGGTGGACGTGGTGCGTCAGCGCCTGATGCTGGACGAAGTACCGGCTTGAGCTTAGGGTGACGGCTTTACCCCTCAGGAATGCAGGCCCATGCTTCGTCTCAGCGCGTTGTACCGATACCCCTTGAAGTCCGGCAAGGGTGAAACCTTGCAGCAGATTGGCCTGGACACACTCGGGCTCGACGGGGATCGACGCTGGATGTTGGTGGATGAGGCCAGCGGGCGTTTCCTGACCCAGCGCGCCGTGGCCAAAATGAGCCAGCTGTCGGCGTTGTGGAATAGCGCCGGTGGCCTGACCTTGAGCGCCGAAGGCCAACCTGCCCTCGACGTGCCACTGCCCGGAAGCGAGGCCGAGTTGCGCGGCGTGACCATCTGGCGCGACACCTTGCGCGTGCCCGATGCCGGTGATGAGGCGGGCGCCTGGGTCAGCGAATTCATCGGCAAACCCACGCGCCTGGTGCAAGTGCCGCTGGCGCGTGCGCGCACCACCGAGGCCGGCTACGGCAAGGACGATGACAAGGTTGCATTTGCCGATGGTTTTCCGTTGCTGCTGATCGGCCAGGCGTCCCTGGATGACTTGTCCCAACGGGTCGGTCGACCCATGGAAATGCTGCGTTTCCGTCCCAACCTGGTGATCGAAGGCAGCGAAGCGTTTGCCGAGGACGGCTGGAAGCGGGTACGGATTGGCGATGTAGAGTTCCGCGTGGTCAAGTCCTGCTCACGCTGCATCCTGACCACCATCGACCCGGCGAGCGGCGAACGCAGCGCCGACCGTGAACCGCTGGCCACCCTCAAGACCTATCGTGAGCACGAGGGCGATGTGATGTTCGGCCAGAACCTGGTCAACGATGGGGCGGGCCGCCTGGAAGTCGGTATGCCGGTGACTGTCCTGGAGTAAGCAACCCTGAAATGAAAAATGCCCGTCTCGCAAGAGACGGGCATTTTTTATGGCCGGCGTAAAGATCAGCCGCGGTATTCGCACAGGTAAGCCGTGTCGACCGCTACCTTCAGCTGGAACTTGCTGTTGGCTGGCACGTTGAACTGGCTGCCGGCGGCGAAGGTTTCCCAGTCGGTGCTGTCTGGCAGCTTGACGGTCAGCGCGCCCGACACCACGTGCATGATTTCACGCTGGGCGGTGCCGAATTCGTATTCACCCGGGGCCATGACGCCGATGGTCGCCGGACCTTCTGCAGTGCCGAAAGCGATCGACTTGACGGTGCCGTCGAAGTACTCGTTGACTTTAAACATGGGCGAATCCTCGGAAAAAGGGTCAAGAAAGGTCGGCCAGTATGCCTTCTACACGGGCAAAATCAACGGCAGCAGCCGTGCGGTGTTGCGCGCATCTTCCAGCGCCCGATGCTGTTGGCCATGGAACTGCATGCCCGCCAGTTGCAGCGCGCCGTTGAGCCCCAGGGGCTTGTCCAGGCGCCGGGCCTTGGCGAAGCGCTGCTTGAGGTTCACGTGGGGCGTCTGGCCCAGCACGCTGCTCAAGCCATGGCGCTGCCACTCCAGCTCCAGTTGCTGGCGGTCGTAGTCGCCCCAGCTCGCCCAGCCTTCCAGGCGTGCCTGGTGTTGACCGAGCCAGCGTTCGAACAACGGCCACACCTCATTCAACGGCGCGGCAGCATCGATGTTCGCTTGGGTGATGTGGGTCAACTGGCGGCAGAACGGCGTCAGCAACGGCCTGCGCAACGGCCGCACGAAACGCTGGAAATGATCCAGCTCACGGCCCTGGCGGTTGACCAGGCTCACGCCGATTTCGATGATTTCCATCTCGGTCACGGGCCAGCCGCCTTCATCCGTTGTGGCTTCAAGATCAATAATCAGCCAATGAGGCATCGCAGGTTCCCGTACTCTTCCCGTCCTGATGGGGATAGAGCGTAGCTAAGCCTGCTAGTTCCGCCCAGGGCTTACTCGATCTCCAGCAAAATCTGACGGATCCTGACCTGATCTCCCGCAACCGCCTGGATTCGCTTGACCACACCACCCATGCCGGCCTTGAGGGGGTGCTCCATTTTCATCGCTTCCAGCACCAGCAATAGCTGGCCCTGGGTAACTGAATCGCCTTCGCTGACCCGTACCTCGACAATTGCCCCATCCATCGGCGCCTTGACCGTGCCGTCGCCGGCCTCGGCCTGGCGGGCGGCAACGGCTTGTGTGCGGTTATCGATGCACACACCAGGCAGCCAGAGCCGGGTGCCTTGCTGGTGGTAGGCGATGCGACGGCGAATGCCGTTGACCACGGCGGTGGCCCAGCGTCCGTCGGTGGTGAGGTCGCGTATTTCGACGGCGTGCTGATCAATGTCGACCTGCAGGCAATTGTCCGCCAGCACAGTGAGGCTGATTGCCCGGGGCTCATCCTGTTCGGCCAGTTGATAACGCCACGGCACGCTGGCGTTGTTGCGCCAGCCGGATAATGGCTTGGCGTGAGCGTTGGCGCTGTGCTGGTAAAACAGCGCGGCGGCCAATGCCAATTCTTCGTTGGTCGCGTGGGTTCGGGCGATGTCGTTGAAATGCTCGGCGATAAAGCCGGTGCTGAAGTCAGCGGCGACAAACCGGGGATGCTTGAGCAGGCTGGCCAGCAGGCGCTGGTTGGTGGATACGCCGAGCAGTACGCAGTCTTCCACGGCCCTTACCAATTTGCGCCGAGCCTCTTCGCGGGTGGCGCCGTGGGCGATGATCTTGCCCAGCATCGGGTCGTAGAACGGGCTGATGCGTTGGCCTTCCAGCACGCCATGATCGATGCGCACACCGGCCGCCGGCTCCCAGCGCAGCACGTCGCCGGTTTGCGGCAGGAAGCCCTGGGCCGGGTCTTCGGCGTACAGGCGCACTTCCATGGCGTGGCCGTTGAGGGTCACTTGGTCTTGGCGCAGGGGCATGGGCTCACCAGCGGCGATGTGCAGTTGCCAGGCGACGAGGTCGAGGCCGGTGATCAGTTCGGTGACCGGGTGTTCGACCTGGAGGCGGGTGTTCATTTCCAGGAAGTAGAAGTTGCCGTTGCGGTCGAGGAGGAATTCGACAGTGCCGGCACCGACGTAATTGACGGCGCGGGCGGCCTTGAGGGCGGCTTCGCCCATGGCTTGGCGTAGCTCGCCGGTCATGACGGGGCAGGGGGCTTCTTCGATGACCTTTTGATGGCGGCGCTGGATCGAGCAGTCGCGCTCGCCGAGGTAGATCAGGTTGCCGTGGGTGTCGCCGAACAGCTGGATTTCGACGTGACGGGGGTCGATCAGGGCTTGTTCGAGGATCAGTTCGGCGCTGCCGAAGGCGTTTTGCGCTTCGGAGCGGGCGGTGCGCAGGTGTTCCAGCAGGGTGTCGGGGCTGTGCACCAGGCGCATGCCGCGACCGCCGCCGCCGGCGCTGGCCTTGATCATCAGGGGATAGCCGATGTGGGCGGCTTGTTGTTGCAGGGTTGGGTCGTCCTGGTCGGGGCCTTGGTAGCCTTTGATGCAGGGGACGCCGGCGTTGAGCATGGCGACTTTTGAGAGGCGTTTGCTGCCCATCAATTCGATGGCTTCGGGGCTGGGGCCGATGAAGGTCAGGCCGGCGTTTGCGCAGGCGCGGGCGAAGTCGGGGTTTTCGGAGAGGAAGCCGTAGCCGGGGTGGATGGCGTCGGCGCCGGTGCGGTGGGCGGCGTTGAGGATGGCTTCGATGTTCAGGTAGGACTGGGTGACCGGGGCGGGGCCGATGTTGATGGCTTCGTCGGCCATCTGGACGTGCAGGGCTTCGGTGTCGGCTTCGCTGTAGATCGCTACCGTGCGGTAGCCCAGGGATTGGGCGGTGCGCTGGATGCGGCAGGCGATTTCGCCACGGTTGGCTATGAGGATTTTGTTGAACATCGGCATGGTGGTGGTCCTTGGCTTGTCGGGTACATATCCGTTTCTTCGGTAACGGCCGCTTATGGTTCCGCTCTTACAGCGGGTCACTTTTGAAAAGCGCAAAAGTAACCAAAACGCTCTGCCCCGCCTGTCGGCGCCTCGCTGTGGCTCGGCGTTCCCTCACTCCGGCACTGCTCCGCGGGCCGCCGCGACGGGCCATCCATGGCCCGGCGCGGCTAAACCGGCGTCCTGCCGGTTTACCCGCTCCGCACTGCCTGCGTTCGGCCTCGGGCTTATTGGGGCAGTCAGATCAAGATCAAAAGCAAGAGCACAGCGGCCTCCCGGCCGGCTTGAGTGTTAAAAGCAGAGGCAAGATCCAGAGCGAAAGCCAAATCTGAAGCTGATGCAGCTCTGCTTTTCTGTGGGAGCTGGCTTGCCTGCGATGCAGACAACTCGGTTTTTCAGATACACCGAGGCGATGCCATCGCAGGCAAGCCAGCTCCCACATTTGACCGTGCCCGCTTTAGCTTTTGATTTTGCTCTTCAACACTCAAGCCGGCCGGTAGGCCGCTGTGCTCTCGCTCTTGATCTGCTTTTGATCTTGATCTTAGGCGCCCCGTTAAACCACGCTGGCCGAACGCAGGCTTTGGAGCGTGGGTAACCCGGCAGGACGCCGGGTTAGCCGCGCTGGGCCAAGGATGGCCCATCGCGGCGGCCCACGGTCCAAAGCCGGAGTGAGGGCACACCGAGCCTAGGCGAGGTGCCGAGTGGTGGGGCAAGAGCGTTTTGCTTACTTTTGCGCTTTTCAAAAGTGAGCCGCTGTAAGAGCGGAACCAATAGCGGCCATCACCGCAGAAACGGATATGCCCCCAATTCATCGCGCCCACCGAGGCTTCCGCTTCTGCACAAAAGCCTGAGTCCCCTCAACCCCTTCCTCCCCGCTAACCGCCTCGGCAAACCATTCAGCCGCCTGGTCCAGTAACGGCCCCAAAGCCTGCTCACCACTGGCCAAGACCAACGCCTTGGTCCGCGCATTAGCCCCCGGAGCACAGCGCAAAACCTGCCCCAACACCTCATCCACGCGCTCCGCCAACGCCTGGGAATCGTGCTCCACAAAATGCACCAACCCCAACCGCAGCGCCTCAACGCCATCAAACCGCGCCGCCGTCAAAGCCAACCGCCGCGCCTGAGTCAACCCGATACGTTTCACCACAAACGGCGCAATCTGCGCCGGCAACAACCCAAGGCTGGCCTCCGGCAACCCAAACTGCGCCTGATGATCCGCAATCGCCACATCACTGACACACACCAACCCAAACCCACCCCCCAACACGGCACCCTGGAGCACCACAATCACCACCTGCGGCAGCGCCTCAACCTCCTGCAACAGTGTGCCAAACGCCCGGTTCAACGCCTGCAACCCACCCGTGGTCCCAGCGCGCGCCATGTCCTTCACATCCCCGCCGGCCGAAAAATGCCCACCGGCGCCACTGATAACCACCGCCCGCAAGGCTTTATCCCCGGCCACATCGGCGAGTACCGAACGCAACTCGGTCACCATCTCAAGGCTCATGGCATTGCGGCTGTCAGGCCGATTGAGCGTCACATGCAATACCCCGTTATGCGGCTCCAGCAACAACGTATTCACGACTTTTTCCCCGGCAAGGTGCCCATCAATTTGCAGATAATCCCCAGCATGATCTCGTCCGCCCCACCGCCAATCGACACCAGCCGCACATCCCGGTAAGCCCGGGCCACCGGGTTGTCCCACATGAACCCCATGCCGCCCCAATATTGCAGGCAACTGTCACTCACTTCCCGCCCCAGGCGCCCGGCCTTGAGCTTGGCCATGGAGGCCAGGCGCGTCACGTCCTGGCCCTTGATGTACTGCTCGGTGGCCTGGTACACCAGCGCCCGCAGGCATTCGATTTCGGTGGACAGCTCGGCCAGGCGGAAGTGGATCACCTGGTTGTCGATCAACGCTTTGCCGAAGGTCTTGCGCTCCTTGCAGTAGTCGATGGTGCTGTCGATGCAGTACTCCAGGCCCTTGACCATATTGGCCGCGCCGAACAGACGTTCTTCCTGGAACTGCAGCATCTGCATCATGAACCCCGCGCCTTCATGGCCGATGCGGTTGCGCTGGGGGATGCGCACGTCGTCGAAAAACACCTGGGCGGTTTCCGAACTGTGCATGCCGAGCTTTTCCAGGGGCGGGCTGACGCTGATGCCAGGGGTGTTCATCGGCACCATGATCAGCGACTTGTTGATGTGCGGCTTGTCGTCGGAGGTGTTGGCCAGCAGGCAGATAAAGTCGGCGCTCGGTGAATTGGTGATCCACATCTTGCTGCCGTTGATCACATAGTCGGTGCCGTCCTTGCGAGCATGGGTTTTCAGCCCGGCTACGTCGGAGCCGGCGCCGGTTTCCGAAACGCCAATGCAGCCCACTTGTTCGCCGCTGATGGCCGGGCGCAGGAATTCTTCACGTAACTCATCGGAGCCGAAGCGGGCCAGGGCCGGGGTGCACATGTCGGTTTGCACGCCGATGGACATCGGGATGCCGCCGCAGCGGATGCTGCCGAATTCTTCGGCGGCGACGATGGAGTAGCTGTAGTCGAGGCCCATGCCGCCGAATTTTTCCGGTTTGGAGATGCCCAGCAAACCGAGGTCGCCGGCCTTGCGGAAGATCTCGTGGATCGGGAAGCGTCCGGCCTTTTCCCATTCATCTACATGCGGGTTGATCTCGCGCTCGACAAAGCCACGGACGGTGCGGCGCAGTTCTTCGTGTTCCTGGGTGAAGATCATTTTTATTGTTCTCCCTATGGGGACGCGGAGCGTCCCGGGCTGCATTCCCACGCGGGGTGTGGGAACGATCATCAAAACCGCGCTGCACCAAAGCTGTTGGGCTGTAGTTGCCGCACTTCGGCCTCGTGGCAGATGTCCAGCAGAAACCCGAGCAGGGTTCGTGTATCACGTGGATCAATCAGCCCGTCGTCCCACAGGTTCGCGCTGCCGTAGAGGGCGGTGGACTGGCTGTCGAGTTTCTGTGCGGTGACCTGTTCGAGCATGTCGAGCACCTTGGGGTCGGGCACCAGGCCGTCTTTCAGTTGCTTGGCTTCGGTGACGATCCGCAGCACTTTGCCCGCCTGGGCGCCACCCATCACGGCGGTGCGGCTGTTGGGCCAGGCGAAGATGAAACGCGGGTCGAGGCCACGGCCGCACATTGCGTAGTTGCCGGCGCCATAGGAGCCGCCGACGATGATGGTCAATTTCGGCACGCGGGCATTGGCCACCGCCTGGATCATCTTCGCACCATGCTTGATCACGCCTTGCTGTTCCGACTCGGTGCCCACCATGAAACCGGTGGTGTTGTGGAAGAACAGCAGCGGCGTCTGGCTCTGGTCGCACAGTTGGATAAATTGCGCGGCCTTGCTCGCGCCCTTCGGGGTGATCGGCCCGTTGTTGCCGATAAAACCGCAGGCGCGACCCTGGATGTGCAAGTGGCCGCAGACGGTGTGCGGGTCGAACTCCCCCTTGAACTCCAGGAAGTTGGAACCATCCGCCAGCCGCGCGAGGATTTCGCGCACGTCGTAGGGCTTTTTCGGATCGTCGGGGATCAGCCCCAACAGCTCTTCAATCGGGTACAGCGGCTCGCTATAAGCGCGCTTTGGCACAGGCGGCAAGTGGTCATCCCACGGTAACAGGCTGACGATCTCACGCACGATGCGCACACCGTCAGCGTCGTTTTCCGCCAGGTATTCGGCGGTGCCGGCGGTTTGCGCGTGCATCTCGGCGCCGCCCAGTTCTTCATCGGTGGCGACTTCGCCGGTAGCCGCCTTGAGCAGCGGCGGGCCGGCCAAAAACAGCTTGGCCTTGCCACGCACCACCACCACGTAATCCGACAGCCCCGGCTGATAGGCGCCGCCCGCCGTGGCCGAGCCATGCACCACGGTGATCTGCGGCAACCCCATGGCCGACATCCGCGCCTGGTTGGCGAAGCTGCGTGCGCCTTCGACGAAAATCTCGGCGGCGTAGTTGAGGTTGGCGCCGCCGCTTTCCGCCAGCGTCACCACTGGCAATTTGTTTTCCATGGCGATCTGTTGCAGGCGCAGGGATTTTTTCAGGCCCGAGGGGGAAATGGTTCCACCTTTGATTGCGCTGTTGTTGGCCACCACCAGCATGCGCACGCCGCTGACGTAGCCGATGCCGGCGATCAACCCGCCACCGGCGGCGCTGCCGTCCTTGTCGTCGTGGAGTTTGTAGCCGGCCAGGCTCGCCAGTTCGAGGAACGGCGCGCCAGGGTCCAGCAGCAAATTCAGGCGTTCCCGTGGCAGCAGCTGCCCGCGCTTGTCGAACTTGGCCTTGGCTTCGGCGGCCTTGCTCAGCAGGTTTTGCTCCAGCTGGCGCAGTTGATTGACGCCTGTGAGCAGTGCTTCGCGGTTCTGCGCGAATTGCGGGCTGTGGGCGTCGAGTTGCGAGTCGATCACCGGCATGGCTTATTTCTCCTCCTTGAGCACATCCGGCAAATAAGCCCGGTGGAAACCATTAAAGGACACGCTCGGCGGTTGCGCCTTGTGCAGCGGCCAGGCGCGGCTGCCGAGGCTGGCGGCGCCGTCGATGCGCAAGGTGCTGCCGCTGACGAACGCGGCGGCGGGGCTGAGCAAAAACACAATCGCCGCGCTGACTTCCGATTCGGTGCCGATGCGTTTTAGCGGTACATGCTCGCGCAAGGTCGGGATCACCGCCTTGAACGCGCCTTCGTAAGTATCCATGCCACTCGATGCAATCCAGCCGGGCGCCACGGCGTTGACCCGCACCCCGGCGTAACCCCATTCGAATGCGGCGGTCTTGGTGAAGTTGTCCATGCCCGAACGCGCCGCGCCGGAGTGGCCCATGCCCGGCATGCCGCCCCACATGTCGGCGAGCATGTTGACGATGGACCCGCCGTGTTTGCTCATGCACTGGTTGAACACTTCCCGAGCCATCAGGAATCCGCCCACCAGGTTGGTGCGCAGCACGGTTTCGAAACCCTTCTGGTTGATCGACGCGAGCGGCGAGGGGTACTGGCCGCCGGCATTGTTCACCAGACCATGAATCGGGCCGTGCTCCTGGAGGATCTGGCTGACCAGCGCCTTCACCGCTTCTTCATCACGAATATCGCAGGCCTGCCAACTGGCGCGGCCGCCGTCTTCACTGATCTCCGCCGCGACCGTTTGCAGTTTTTCTAGCTTGCGCCCCACCAGAATCACATGGGCGCCGAGGGCTGCCAGCTCGTGTGCGGTACAGCGGCCAATGCCACTGCCGCCGCCGGTGACGATGATGGTTTGCCCCTGGAACAAGTCGGCTTTGAAGATCGAGTCGAAGGCCACGGCGTGGGTCCTTTAAGTGAATTGATCGGCAATGTGTTGTGGCACGGCAATCGGGATTTCCAGCAGTTGTTGGGCGAAGGCTTTGCCTTGGGGGTCGATGCGCAGGCTGGCAATCCCGCCGCCGCCCAGGGCGTTTTCCAGCAGGAAGTTCAGGCTGTGGCTGCCGGGCAAGTACCAGCGTTCGACACGGCCGTGGATCGGGTCGAGCACGTGGCTCATCCAGTCGACGATCACTTCGGGGGTCAACGCTTCGGCGATCCACGGCAGGTATTCGGGCTCGCGGGCGATCACCCCGATGTTGCTGTGGTTGCCCTTGTCGCCGGAGCGGGCCACGGCCAGCTTGACCAGCGGCACGTTGGCGTCGGCACGGCCTTGGGGTTTGGGCGGGTCGATCAAGGCGATGGACGTGTTCAGCGGTTCGGCGACGGGCAGTTCGCAGGCATGCCGCTCGCCAAGAAAATCGACCTGCAACTGACAGGCGTTTTTATCGATCAGGAACGAAAACAGCCGAATCAGCGGGTACACCGTGGGCCGCCCGCCGACGATCCCGGTGAGCCCCGGCGCCATGCCGGTGGCCGCCTGGGCAATTTCCCGGGCGAACAGCACCAGCGCCTGTTTGCTTGGGTGACGCACTGCCAGTTTCACCACCACTTCGCGGCAGTCCTGACGTTGGGCGTGAGGGCCGTAGGTGGCTTCGCTGCCCAGCAGTTCGATGTTGACGTCGGTGTAGGGCGCCCAGCCGCGCTGGCTGAACAGCTCTGAGGTCTTGTTGATGATCGCCTGGCTGACCCGCTCGGCCTTGGCCACCGCGTCGATCCCGGCAATCAGGCAACTGGCGGTGCAGCGAAAACCGTCCGGGTAAGTGGCGCTGACCTTGTACTGGTCGGTGGGTGGCAGGCCTTTGGCGCCGTGCAGGTGCACGCGGTTTTTGCCTTGTTGCTGGAGCTTTACGTGGCTGAAGTCGCAGATCACGTCGGGCAGCAGGTAGGCGCGCGGGTCGCCGATTTCATACAGCAATTGCTCGGCGACGCTCAGTTCGCTGATCAGCCCGCCAGTGCCGTCGACCTTGCTGACGGTGAACTGGCCATCGGCGCTGACCTCCACAATCGGGAATCCGATGTGTTCGTAGTCCGGCACCTCGCGCCAATCGGTGAAGTTGCCGCCGGTGCACTGGGCCCCACATTCGATGATATGCCCGGCCAATGCCGCCTGGGCCAGGCGGTCGTAATCCTGCCAGGACCAGTTGAATTCATGCACCAGCGCCGCGCTGACCACCGCGCTGTCCACCACACGGCCAGTGATGACGATGTCGGCGCCCAGCTTCAACGCCCGCACGATGCCCGGCGCGCCGAGGTAAGCGTTGGTGGACACGCACATCGCCGGCAAAGGTGCGCCGCTGAACATGTCGGTGATGCCGTGCAGTTGCTTGAACTGCGGTTGCAGGTCATCCCCCAGCAGCACGGCGATCTTCAACGGGATTTGCGCCTGGTCGCAGGCCGCCTGCAACGCGGCGGCGCAGGCCTGGGGGTTGATCCCGCCGGCATTGCTGATCACACGGATGCCCTGGCGCTGGATATCCGCCAGCAGTGGCGTCAGCACCTCGACGAAATCCGTGGCATAGCCGGCCTTGGGATCTTTCATTCGCGCCCCGGCGAGGATCGACAGGGTGACTTCCGCCAGATAGTCGAACACCAGGTAATCCAGCGCGCCGCCTTCTACCAACTGCGCAGCGGCGGTGCAGGTGTCGCCCCAGAAGGCGCTGGCGCAGCCGATGCGTACCGTCTTGTTCATGGGGCCTCCTTCCTCTGGTTTGCTGGCACCCACACTACCAAGCAAGCGCTTGGTTTGTAAACTCTGGTCACAACTTTGCCCCAAGCGCTTGCTTGGTTGGCTGCCACGGCCTAAATTGCCGCCCAAGACGTAACCAGAAGTTAAGGAGAGCAGCATGGATGAGCAAAAAGCCCTGCGGGTGATGCGCACCATGGTCGACGCCGGCCAATTGACCGACCCCGACAGTGCCCGTGGCAAACTGCTGCAAACCGCGGCCCACCTGTTTCGCAACAAGGGCTTTGAGCGCACCACCGTGCGTGACCTGGCCGGCGCGGTCGGGATTCAGTCCGGCAGCATCTTTCATCACTTCAAGAGCAAGGACGAAATCCTGCGGGCGGTGATGGAGGAAACCATCCACTACAACACCGCCCTGATGCGCGCTTCCCTGGCCGAGGCGACCAACGTGCGGGAGCGGGTGTTGGCGCTGATTCGCTGTGAATTGCAGTCGATCATGGGTGGCAGCGGCGAGGCCATGGCGGTGCTGGTGTATGAGTGGCGTTCACTGTCGGCCGAGGGCCAGGCCCAAGTGCTGGCCTTGCGGGATATTTACGAAGATATCTGGTTGCAGGTGCTGGGTGAGGCCAAGGAGGCCGGTTATATCAAGGGCGATGTATTTATCACCCGGCGCTTCCTGACCGGCGCATTATCCTGGACCACCACCTGGTTTCGCGCCCAGGGCAGCATGACCCTGGAGCAACTGGCCGATGAAGCTTTGCTGATGGTTTTGAAAGCTGACTAGTTCGTTCGCGCAAGCTATTAATTGTGTGGCAGAAAGTTGTCTCGCTAGACAAAAACGCCTAGCTTAGCGGGATCAAAGTTTTCGACGGTGTGTGCCTTGATGTTTTCGCCCTGGCGATTGGCTGCAGGACTCTCAATATTGGCACTTGGCGCACTGTGGCTGATGCCGGCTTCGGCCGCCCAATTGGTGAGGGTCGGTGCTGCGCATTTTCCGCCGTATACGGTGCGCCCGGAGCAGGGCGCCGACACCGGGTTGCTGCCGCAACTGGTGGAAGCCTTGAATGCCCTGCAAACCGATTACCAGTTCGTGCTGGTGCCCACCTCGATCCCCCGGCGGTTTCGCGACTTCCAGCAAGGCCGGGTGGATATGGCGATCTTCGAAAATCCGAACTGGGGTTGGCAGGATATTCCCCATACGGCAGTGGACATGGGCCTGGAAGACGCCGAAATCTTCGTCGCCCAGCGTGAGCCTGGCCGCGACCAAGGGTATTTCACCGACCTGACCGGCAAGCGGCTGGCGGTGTTCAGCGGCTATCACTACGCATTCGCCAACTTCAACCCCGACCCCAAGTACCTGGTGGAGCACTTCAACGCCACCTTGACCTATTCCCACGACAGCAACCTGCTGATGGTCGCCCGTGGCCGGGCCGACATCGCCCTGGTGACGCGCTCCTATCTCAGTGATTTTTTGGCGCGCAATGCCGACACGGCGGGGCAGTTCCTGGTGTCCGAGCGAATTGACCAGGTGTACCACCACTATGCTTTGCTGCGGCCCAAGGCGCCGATCACGGGAGCGACGTTCGCCGGGCTGCTCAAGCAGTTGCGGGACAATGGCCAGTTGCTGAAGATCTTCGAGCCTTACCGCATCGATGTGATGCCGGTGCCGTGATCGTCTAAATTTTTGCCCTTGGCTCACGTCACTTGTTGAACTGTCGACGATTCGTGAGCCCATCCCATGCCCCATCTGAATGACCTGTCTGTCCTGCCGTTGCCGGCGGGGCCTGCCCTGAATGCTGATGAAACTGACAGCCGTCTGAGCCTGACCCTTGAGGGGCAGCCGCTGATTCGCTTGCGCCTTGAACGGGGTGATGAGCTGTTGGTGCATTTGCAGGAGCCCGGCCTTGTGCCGGCTGCCCGGGCGTTGTGGGCGGCCTGTTACTGGTTGTTTGTCAAAGAGCCTGGGCGTCAGCGGCTGGTTTGGCGACTTGAGCATGCGCCTGAGGATGCGTTGCGCAGTGGGTTGCTGGTGGCGACCGAAGTTGCCGGGCAGTTTTATTGTGAGCGCACGTTGTTCTGGCAATTGCCGCAGCCGTGGTTGGGGCAGTCGGTGACCGGGACTTATCCGCAGCAGATGATCATCAGTGGCGGTAAGCGTCATCCCGCGCGTGCGCCGAAGCCTCGGGGTGAGGTTTATCGGCGCTTTGATGCGCGGTTGGGTGCCTGGATTTCACTGCGCACGGTTGAGATTGATGTTGATCTGGCGCGATTCAATCGTTGGCAGAACAGTACGCGGGTGGCGAATTTCTGGCAGGAAAGTGGCAGCCTGGAGCAGCATCGGGAGTATCTGGACAAGCTGGAAGCGGATCCCCATGCGTTGACGTTGATTGGCTGTTTTGATGATGAGCCGTTTGCGTATTTCGAGGCGTATTGGGCCAAGGAGGATCGGATTGCGCCGTTCTATGACGTGGCGGATTACGATCGCGGGATTCATATGTTGGTGGGTGAGGAGCATCACCGGGGGCCGCATAAGGTGGCGAGTTGGTTGTCGGCGTTGGTGCATTACCTGTTTCTTGATGATCCGCGTACGCAGCGTGTGGTGGCGGAGCCTCGGGCGGATAACGGGCGGATGATTGGGCATATGCAGAATCAGTGTTTCCACTGTGAGAAGGAGTTTGATTTTCCGCATAAGCGGGCGGCGTTGATGATCCTGGGGCGGGAGCGGTTTTTTGAGCGGTGTGGGTTGGTTTGACCGGGTACATATCCGTTATTTAGGTAACGGCCACTTATGGTTCCGCTCTTACAGCGGCTCACTTTGGAAAAGCCCCAAAGTAAGCAAAGGGCTCTGCCCCGCCTGTCGGCACCTCGCCTAGGCTCGGTGTTCCCTCACTCCGGCATTGCTCCGCGGGCCGCCGCGATGGGCCATCCATGGCCCAGCGCGGCTAAACCGGCGTCCTGCCGGTTTACCCGCTCCGCAATACCTGCGTTCGGCCTCGGGCTTATTGGGGCAGTCAGATCAAAATCAAAAGCAAGAGCACAGCGGCCTACCGGCCGGCTTGAGTGTTAAAAGCAAAGGCAAGATCCAGAGCGAAAGCCAAATCTGAAGCTGATGCAACTCTGCTTTTCTGTGGGAGCTGGCTTGCCTGCGACGCAGACAACTCGGTTTTTCAGACACACCGAGGTGATGCCATCGCAGGCAAGCCAGCTCCCACATTTGACCGTGCCCGCTTTTGATTTGGCTTTTGTTTTTGCTCTTCAACACTCAAGCCGGCCGGTAGGCCGCTGTGCTCTTGCTTTTGATCTTGATCTTGATCTTAGGCGCCCCGTTAAACCACGCTGGCCGAACGCAGGCTTTGGAGCGTGGGTAACCCGGCAGGACGCCGGGTTAGCCGTCCTGGGCCAAGGATGGCCCATGACGGCGGCCCACGGTCCAAAGCCGGAGTGAGGGCACTCCGAGCCTAGGCGAGGAGCCGAGTGGTGGGGCAAGAGCGTTTTGCTTACTTTTGCGCTTTTCAAAAGTGAGCCGCTGTAAGAGCGGAACCAATACCCGCCATCACACAAATAACGGATATGTACCCAGCAGCAGACCCAATCAAACCCGCCGCGCAAACGTGTCGCTATGAGTCCCGGAAACCTTCCGGCAATGCACCAACGCATCCCGAATCATAAAGTTCACCAGCGTCGGCGAAACCCCAAGCTCCTTGGCAATATCCTTCTGCGGCACCCCATGCAGCCGATACATCTCAAACGCATAACGCGTGCGCTGAGGCAAATCGGTCAACGCATCAGCAATGTTCTCCAGCGTCGAAAAGTTGATGTGCGACGTCTCAGGTGAAGCCCCGTGAATAACCACATTCAAGCCTTCCTCTTCCGGGCCGGAGTATTTCAGCTCCAGCGCCTGCTTGCGGTAGTGATCGATGGCCAGGTTACGCACGATCTGAAACAGGTAACTGAGCTGCGCCTTGAACGATGACGTGATGGTGGGGGCCGATTGCAACCGGAAGTAGGCGTCTTGCACCACGTCTTCAGCGCGTGAGCGGCAGCCGGTAATGCGTGCTGCGATCTTGACCAGGATCAGTCGATTGTCGACGAAGGCCTGGAGTAGGGGTGAGTCGCACCTGCCTGTGGATACTTGTTCCGTCATGGAAATCACCTTGCTGCAAAAGAGGTTGGGGGAGGGCGTCCTTGCTGAGGCCTCCTACACATCGGGCAACAAATTATGCTTAATGATAATGATTGTCAAATGAGAAGACGAACTAATCTTATGCTTTATCGAGAGGTGTGAACGGCGTCTCGCTGACTAATTATTTCCAGGGGCCATCCGTTCTCATGGGTGACAGGCCAGTTAACAAACCGGCCAAGGATCAGCGCCTGGAGGAGGACAAAATGGGTTTTTATCGTGTGAGCGGGAGTGGTCTGAAATGAACACGCCGGCTCGATTACGCCTGTTTTGCCTGCCGTATTCCGGCGCCAGCGCCATGGTCTACAGCCGTTGGCGGCGGGCGTTGCCTGAGTGGTTGCAGGTGCGTCCGCTGGAGTTGCCGGGGCGCGGCATGCGTATGGACGAACCGTTGCAGCGCGATATCAAAAAACTGGCCGGGCAACTGGCTGATGAGATCCGCGCCGAGCTGGACGGCCCCTACGCCTTGTTTGGCCACAGCCTCGGCGGTCTGCTGGCGTTCGAGCTGGCCCATGCCCTGCGTGAGCGCGGTGTACCGCAGCCGTTGGCGCTGTTTGCGTCGGGTACCGCCGGCCCGGCCCGTCGCGATGTCAGCGAATACGCTATCGAGAAAAACGACGAGCAACTGATCGCCCGCTTGCGTCAACTCAAGGGCACCGGCGAAGAGGTGCTGGCCAATGCCGAACTGATGCAGTTGATGCTGCCGATCCTGCGGGCCGACTTCCTGCTGTGTGGCAGTTTCGAGTACGGCGAGCGCGAGCCGCTGAGCCTGCCCATCCACGTATTCGGCGGCAAGCAGGACACGGTGCGCGCTGATCAATTGCTGGACTGGCAGCAGGACACCGCCAGCGGTTTTTCCCTCGACATGTTCGACGGACACCACTTCTTCCTGGTGCAGCACGAGAGCTCCGTACTGCGCTGTGTGCGGCGTTACGCCGACGAACACTTGGCCCGCTGGCGCAACGACGTCGCGCGGCAGATGGCCCGGGCCGCCGGCTGAACAAGCTGCCCCGGCCACACATTCCCCGATTTCCCAGTTAGCCGATTTCAGGCAGGAACCCCATGATGGACGCCTTCGAACTTCCCCGCACCCTGGTCCAGTCCCTTCAACGCCGCGCCGCGCAAACCCCGGATCAACTGGCGTTGCGTTTCCTCGCCGAGACGGCCGAGCAGAGTGTCGTCCTCAGTTACCGCGACCTCGACCTGCGCGCCCGTACCATCGCCGCGGCCTTGCAGGCCAGCGCAAACCTGGGCGCCCGCGCGGTGCTGCTGTTCCCCAGTGGGCCGGATTATGTCGCGGCGTTCTTTGGTTGCCTGTATGCCGGTGTCATCGCAGTACCGGCTTACCCGCCGGAGTCTACCCGCCGTCATCATCAGGAGCGCCTGCTGTCGATCATCGCGGACGCCGAGCCGCGGTTGCTGCTGACTACCTCCAGCCTCGGGGATTCGTTGCTGCAACTCGAAGGTGCACCGCAGTTACTGTGCGTCGACAGCCTCAGTGCCGAAATCGCGAGCCATTGGGTCGCGCCCAACTTGCAAGACGATGACATCGCCTTCCTGCAATACACCTCCGGTTCCACCGCGTTGCCCAAGGGCGTGCAAGTCACCCACGGCAACCTGGTGGCCAACGAGCTGCTGATCCGCCGGGGCTTCGGCATCGACCTGAACCCCGACGACGTGATCGTCAGTTGGCTGCCGCTGTACCACGACATGGGGCTGATCGGCGGGCTGCTGCAACCGATCTTCAGTGGCGTGCCGTGCGTGTTGATGTCGCCTGCTTACTTCCTCGGTCGGCCCCTGCGCTGGCTTGAAGCGATCAGCGAGTACGGCGGCACCATCAGCGGCGGCCCGGACTTCGCCTACCGCTTGTGCAGCGAGCGGGTCAGCGAGTCGGCATTGGATCGCCTGGACCTGAGCAAGTGGCGCGTGGCGTATTCCGGCTCAGAACCGATCCGCCTCGACACCCTGGAACGCTTTGCCGAGAAGTTCGCCGCTTGCGGTTTTACCTCGAATAACTTCTTCGCATCCTATGGCTTGGCGGAAGCCACCTTGTTCGTTGCCGGCGGCACCCGTGGCCAGGGCATCCCGGCCCTGCGCCTGGACGAACAGGCTTTGGCCGCCAACCGCGCCGAGCCCGGGCAGGGTGCGGCGATCATGAGTTGCGGCACCAGCCAGCCCGAACACGCAGTGCTGATTGCCGACCCCGCCACCCTGGCGACGCTCCCCGACAATGCCGTCGGTGAAATCTGGGCCACTGGCCCGAGCATCGCCCACGGCTACTGGCGCAATCCTGAAGCCACCGCCAAGACCTTCGTCCAGCACGAAGGCCGTACCTGGCTGCGGACCGGCGACCTCGGGTTTATCCGCGAAGGTGAAGTGTTCATCACTGGCCGTCTGAAAGACCTGCTGATCGTGAGGGGTCATAACCTGTATCCCCAGGACATCGAGCAAGCCATCGAGCGCGAAGTGGAAGTGGTGCGCAAGGGGCGGGTCGCGGCGTTCGCGGTGAATGACCAGGGCCTGGAAGGTATCGGCATCGCCGCCGAAATCAGCCGCAGCGTGCAGAAAATCCTGCCGCCTGAAGCGCTGATCAAGGCGATTCGCCAAGCAGTGGCCGAGGCCTGCCAGGAAGCGCCTAGCGTGGTGGTATTGCTCAACCCCGGTGGCTTGCCGAAAACTTCCAGCGGCAAGGTGCAGCGTTCGGCCTGTCGCACGCGGTTGGCAGATGGCAGCCTCGACAGTTATGCGCAGTTCCCCGGTGTGCCAGCGCAGGTCGGCGATGCTGCCCTGCAATCCGAACTGCAAAGTCAGATTGCCGCGATCTGGTGCGAGCAATTGCAGGTGGCACAGGTCGCCGCCGACGATCACTTCTTTCTGCTGGGGGGCAACTCCATCAGCGCCACCCAGGTCGTCGCTCGCCTGCGGGAAACCCTCGGCCTGGAATTGAACCTGCGCCTGTTGTTCGAAGCGC
Organism: Pseudomonas sp. TH34; assembly: GCF_016650865.1. Lineage (NCBI taxonomy): Bacteria > Pseudomonadati > Pseudomonadota > Gammaproteobacteria > Pseudomonadales > Pseudomonadaceae > Pseudomonas > Pseudomonas sp. TH34. The sequence goes on along the minus strand of NZ_JAEKFB010000001.1, from coordinate 55,740 downwards.
CCACCCTGGCTGCCTTCGCCACCAGCGTCGCGCAATTGCAGCAGGACGGCGGCGTGGCCCAAGGCGCGATCCATGCGCTGTCGCGCCAGGAAGACCTGCCGCAATCCCTCGCGCAGAACCGCCTGTGGATCACCTGGCAGTTGGACCCGCAAAGCAGCGCCTACACGATCCCCGGCGCCCTGCGTTTGCGCGGCGAGCTGGATGAAGACGCGGTGCGCGCAAGCTTCCAGCAACTGATCCAGCGCCACGAGTCACTGCGCACGCGCTTCTTTGAACGCGATGGCCAAGGCTTCCAGCGGGTCGACGTCCAGGCTGATTTCGAGCTGCAAGTCATCGACCTCAGCGACCTGCCCACCGCCGAGCGCGAAGCCCGGGCCAACCAGATCCGCGAAGATGAAGCCCGCACCCAGTTCGACCTGGAGAAAGGCCCACTGCTGTGGGTGACGCTGGTGCGCCTGGAGGACGAAGACCACCAACTGCTGGTGACGATGCACCACATCATCGCGGACGGCTGGTCGCTCAACGTGTTGATCGACGAATTCTCCCGCCTGTACGCCGCAGCGTCCCAAGGCCAGACCCTGGAGTTGCCGGCGCTGGCCCTGCAATACGCTGACTACGGCAGCTGGCAGCGCCAGTGGCTGGCCGAGGGCGAGGGCCAGCGGCAACTGGCTTACTGGAAACAACAACTGGGTGACGACCACCCAACCCTGAGCCTGGCCACCGATCACCCGCGCTCGGCGCAGCATATTCGCAGTGCTTCACGCCACAGCGTGCGTGTGACCGCGAGCCTCAGCGAAGCCATTCGCAAGACCGCCCAAACCCACGAATCCACCCCGTTCATGCTGCTGCTCGCGGCATTCCAAAGCCTGCTCTATCGCTACAGCGGCCAGCGCGATATCCGCATCGGCGTGCCCAACGCGAATCGTCCACGTCAGGAAACCCAAGGCCTGATCGGGTTCTTTATCAACACCCTCGTACTGCGCGCTGAACTGGATGCACGCCTGCCATTTGCCGATCTGCTCGCTGCAACGCGAACTGCTGCCTTTGGCGCCCAGGCCCATCAGGACCTGCCCTTCGAGCAACTGCTGGAAGCCTTCCCGCGAGCCCGGGAGCAGGGCCTGTTCCAGGTGATGTTCAACCACCAGCAACGCGACCTCAGTGCCTTGCGCCGCTTGCCGGGCCTGCTCGCCGACGAGTTGGCGTGGCATAGCCGCGAAGCCAAGTTCGACCTGCAACTGCACACTGAAGAAGACCGCAACGGCCGCCTGAGCCTGTCCTTCGACTACGCCGACGAACTGTTCGACGCCGCCACCATCGAGCGGTTGACCGAACACTTCATCAACCTGCTGCAAGCCATTTGCGAGCAACCGCAACAGGCCATCGGTGACCTGAAGCTGCTGCACGCCGACGAACACACCCAACAACGCCAGTGGAGTGCCGCGCCTTGCACACCGGCGCAGAGCTGGCTGCCGGAACAACTCAACCAACAGGTTTCGGAACGCACCGCGCTGGTGTGGCAGGACGGCAGCCTGACCTTCGCCCAACTGCACACCCAGGCCAACCGCCTGGCTCATTACCTGCGGGACAAGGGCGTCGGCCCGGACGTGTGCGTGGCCATCGCCGCCGAGCGTTCGCCGCAACTGCTGATCGGCCTGCTGGCAATCATCAAGGCCGGCGGTGCCTATGTACCGCTGGATCCGGATTACCCGGCAGAACGCCTGGCCTACATGCTCAAGGACAGCGGCGTGCAACTGCTGCTGACCCAGACTTCGCTGCTGGAGCAACTGCCCACGGCTGAAGGCGTCTGCGTCATCGCCATGGACAGCCTCAAGCTCGACAGTTGGCCGACCCATGCGCCGGGCCTGCACCTGAACGGCGACAACCTCGCCTACGTGATCTACACCTCCGGCTCTACCGGCCAGCCCAAAGGTGTGGGCAACACCCATGCAGCGCTGGCCGAGCGTTTGCAGTGGATGCAAGCCACCTACACGCTTGATGAAACCGATGTGTTGATGCAAAAGGCGCCCATCAGTTTCGACGTGTCGGTGTGGGAGTGTTTCTGGCCGCTGATCACCGGTTGCCGCCTGGTACTGGCGGGCCCCGGCGAGCACCGCGACCCCCATCGCATTGCCCAGCTGGTGCAGGAACACGGCGTGACCACGCTGCACTTTGTGCCGCCGCTGTTGCAGCTGTTTGTCGACGAACCGTTGGCCGCCGAATGCACCAGCCTGCGTCGCCTGTTCTCCGGCGGTGAAGCGCTGCCTGCCGAGTTGCGCAACCGGGTGTTGGCGCAGTTGCCGGCAGTGCAGTTGCACAACCGCTACGGCCCGACTGAAACCGCGATCAACGTGACGCACTGGCAGTGCCAGGCGGAGGATGGAGAACGTTCGCCGATTGGCCGGCCGCTGGGCAATGTGATTTGCCGGGTGCTGGATGATCAGTTCAACCCACTGCCGGCGGGTGTGCCGGGTGAGCTGTGCATCGGCGGTATCGGCCTGGCCCGGGGTTACCTCGGGCGGGCGGGGCTGACCGCTGAACGGTTTGTCGCCGACCCATTGGGCGAGGCGGGCGCGCGCCTGTATCGCACCGGTGACCGCGTGCGCTGGAGCGCCGACGGTGTGCTGGAATACCTCGGGCGCCTTGATCAGCAGGTCAAACTGCGGGGCTTCCGTGTCGAGCCTGAAGAAATCGAAGCGCGTCTGTTGGCCCTTGATGGCATCGCCCAAGCGGTGGTGCTGGTGCGGGAAACGGCCGCCGGTGCGCAGTTGATCGGTTACTACACCGCCAACGAACCGCTGGATGAGCAGGACGTCAAAACCGCCCTGGCCGCTGAGCTGCCGGAGTACATGGTCCCGGCGCAATTGATGCGCCTGGACGCGATGCCCCTGAGCCCCAGCGGCAAACTGGATCGCCGTGCCTTGCCGGAACCGGTGTGGCAAGTGCGTGAACACGTCGAACCTGAAACAGCGCTGGAGCAGCAAATCGCCGCGATCTGGCGCGAGGTCCTGGCCCTGCCACGTATCGGCCTGCGGGACGACTTCTTCGCCCTCGGCGGCCATTCGCTGCTGGCCACGCAAATCATCTCCCGCACCCGTCAGGCTTGCGATGTCGAGCTGCCGTTGCGCACATTGTTCGAAGCCAGCGAGTTGGGGGCTTTCGCCGAGCAGGTCCGTCTGATCCAGGCCTCCGGCCAGCGTAACCAACAGCTGGCGATCGGCAAGGTCGACCGTAGCCAACCGGTGCCGCTGTCCTATTCCCAACAGCGCATGTGGTTCCTCTGGCAGATGGAGCCCGACAGCCCAGCGTATAACGTCGGCGGCATGGCGCGCTTTCGTGGGGTGCTGGACGTGGGGCGTTTCGAGGCGGCGTTGCAGGCCTTGATCATGCGTCACGAAACCCTGCGCACCACGTTCCCGAGCATCAATGGCGTGGCGCAGCAGAAGGTTGCAGCGCAAACCGGCGTGCGCATGGATTGGCAGGATTTCTCGGCGTTCAGTGAGGCCGAGCGGCAACAGCGTGTGCAGCAACTGGCCGATCATGAAGCCCACACGCCGTTCAATCTGGAGACCGGTCCACTGCTGCGCGCCTGCCTGGTCAAGGCCGGCGAGCAGGAACATTACCTGGTGCTGACCCTGCACCATATCGTCACCGAAGGCTGGGCCATGGACATTTTTGCCCGTGAACTCAGTGCGTTGTACGAAGCCTTTATCGACGACCGCGAATCGCCGCTGGCGCCGCTGCCGGTGCAGTACCTCGACTACAGCGTGTGGCAGCGCCAGTGGCTGGAGTCCGGCGAGCGCCAGCGCCAACTGGATTACTGGACCGCGCAATTGGGCACGGAACACCCGCTGCTGGAACTGCCGGGCGACCGTCCGCGGCCGCCGGTGCAAAGTCACCAGGGCGAGCTGTACCGTTTCGATTTGAGCGATGATCTTGCCGCCCGCGTGCGGGCCTTCAACGCCGAGCGTGGTCTGACCCTGTTCATGACCATGACCGCCACCCTCGCGGTATTGCTCTACCGCTACAGCGGCCAGACCGACCTGCGTATCGGTGCGCCAGTGGCCAACCGGATTCGTCCGGAAAGCGAAGGGCTGATCGGCGCGTTCCTCAACACCCAGGTGCTGCGCTGCCAGCTCAACGGGCAGATGAGCGTCGGCGAATTGTTCGACCAGGTGCGCCACACCGTGATCGAAGGCCAGTCCCATCAGGACCTGCCGTTCGACCACTTGGTAGAAGCCCTGCAACCGCCCCGCAGCGCCGCGTACAACCCGCTGTTCCAGGTGATGTGCAACGTGCAGCGCTGGGAGTTCCAGCAAAGCCGCACTCTGGCCGGGATGACCGTTGAGTACCTGGCCAACGATGCCCGCGCCACCAAGTTCGACCTCAACCTGGAAGTCACCGACCTCGACCATCGCCTGGGTTGCTGCCTGACCTACAGCACCGACCTGTTCGATGAGCCGCGCATTGCGCGCATGGCCGCCCATTGGCAAAACCTGCTGGAAGCCTTGCTTGCCGATCCGCAACAGCGCCTGAGTGAGCTGCCGTTGCTGGAGGCTGGCGAACAGCGCGCCCTGCAAGACAGCCTCGGCATTGAAGCCGGCGAGCATCGCCTCGACCAGTGCATCCATCACCTGTTCAGCGAGCAGGCCCTGGCCCGCCCGGATGCCCCGGCGTTGACCTTCGCCGGGCAGACCCTGAGCTACAGCGAACTCGACAGCCGTGCCAATCGCCTGGCCTGGATGCTCCGCGAGCGCGGCGTGGGCCCGCAGGTGCGGGTTGGCCTGGCGCTGCCGCGTTCGCTGGAAATGGTGATCGGCCTGCTGGCGATCCTCAAGGCCGGCGGCGCCTATGTGCCGCTGGACCCGGAATACCCGCTGGACCGCCTGCACTACATGATCGAAGACAGTGGCATCGGCCTGTTGCTCAGCGACGCTGCGATGTTCGACGCGCTGGGCGAGCTGCCCGCCAGCGTCGGTCGCTGGTGCCTGGAAGATGACCTGCCAACCCTGGCCAGCTACCCGGCCAGCGAATTGCCTTTCATCAGCCTGCCGCAACACCAGGCCTATCTGATCTACACCTCCGGCTCCACCGGCAAGCCCAAGGGCGTGGTGGTGTCCCACGGTGAAATCGCCATGCATTGCCAGGCGGTGATCGAACGCTTCGGCATGCGCCCGGATGACTGCGAGCTGCACTTCTATTCCATCAACTTCGACGCCGCCACCGAACGCTTGCTGGTGCCGTTGCTCAGTGGTGCCCAGGTGGTGTTGCGGGCCCAGGGCCAATGGGATGCGGAAGAAATCTGTGGGCTGATTCGTCAGCACCGCATCAACATCCTCGGTTTCACCCCGAGCTACGGCAGCCAGTTGGCGCAATGGCTGGCCACGCAACACCAGACCTTGCCGGTGCGCATGTGCATCACCGGCGGTGAAGCCCTGACCGGCGAGCACTTGCAGCGTATTCGCGCGGCATTCAAGCCGGCGCTGTTTTTCAACGCCTATGGCCCGACTGAAACCGTGGTGATGCCACTCGCCAGTCTTGCCCCGGAAACACTGGAGGAGGGCGCTGGCAGCGTGCCGATCGGCAGCATCATCGGCGCACGTGTGGCCTACATTCTGGATGCGGATCTGGCGCTGGTGCCGCAAGGCGCGACGGGTGAGTTGTACGTCGGCGGTGCCGGCCTGGCCCAGGGTTATCACCAGCGTCCGGGGATGACGGCGGAGCGGTTTGTCGCGGATCCGTTTGTCACGAACGGCGGTCGTCTGTATCGCACCGGCGACCTGGTGCGCCAGCGTGCCGATGGCCTGGTGGAGTACCTTGGCCGTATTGACCATCAAGTGAAGATTCGCGGGTTCCGCATCGAGCTGGGGGAAATTGAAACCCGCCTGCTGGAACACGAGGCGGTGCGTGAGGCAGTGGTGTTGGCGCTGGATTCCCCGAGCGGCAAACAGTTGGTGGCCTACCTGGTCAGCGACGAAGAACACGGTGCACTGCGTGAATCCCTCAAGGCGCATTTGAAAGCGCAGCTGCCGGACTACATGGTGCCCGCGCACCTGATCGTCCTCGACAGCATGCCGCTGACCGCCAACGGCAAACTCGACCGCCGCGCCTTGCCGCAGCCGGATCCCGAGGCGAATCGTCAGCAATACGTGGCGCCGCGCAACGAACTGGAGCAAACCCTGGCGGCGATCTGGTGTGCGGTACTGAACGTGCAGCAGGTGGGCCTCGACGATAACTTCTTTGAGATGGGCGGCGACTCGATTCTGTCGATCCAGGTGGTCAGCCGCGCGCGTCAGGCGGGGATTCATTTCAGCCCACGTGACTTGTTCCAGCACCAGACCGTGCAGACCCTGGCCGCCGTGGCGACCCGCACCGAGCAGGTTATCGCCGAACAAGGCGTGCTGACCGGCGCATCCGGGCTGACCCCGATCCAGCACTGGTTCTTCGACACCGACATCCCCGAGCGCCAACACTGGAACCAGGCGCTGCTGTTGGAGCCGGTTCAGGCCCTCGAACCCCATCGCCTGGAACAAGCGTTGCTGGCAGTGCTGGAACACCACGACGCCCTGCGCCTGAGCTTCACCCAGCGCGACGCCCAATGGCACGCCGAACACCTGGCAGTGCCGCAAGGTGGCCTGCTGTTGCAAGCCCAGGTGGCGGATATGGAGCAGTGCATCGCGCTGTTCACCGACACTCAACGCAGCCTCAACCTCGCCCACGGCCCGCTGTTGCGCGCGCTGCTGGTGGACGGCCCGCAAGGCCAGCGCCGGCTGCTGATCGCGATCCATCACCTGGTGGTGGACGGCGTTTCCTGGCGCGTATTGCTGGAAGATTTGCAGACCGTGTATCGCCAGTTGAGCGACGGCCAACCCGTCAGCCTGCCGGCCAAGACCAGCGCGTTACGCGACTGGGCAGCACGCTTGCAGGCCTATGCCGGCAGCGAATCCCTGCGTGAAGAACTGGACGTGTGGCAGCAACAGTTGGCCGGTCCTGGCGTTGAACTACCGGTGGATCGCCCGCAAGGTTCGCTGCGCAATCGCGATGCCGATACCGTCAGCGTGCGCCTGGATGCCGAGCGTACCCGCCAGCTGTTGCAACAGGCGCCGAGTGCTTACCGCACCCAGGTCAATGACTTGCTGCTGACCGCCCTGGCCCGTGTGTTGTGCCGCTGGAGTGGCCATGAATCGGCACTGATCCAGCTCGAAGGCCACGGCCGCGAAACCCTGTTCGACGAGATCGACCTGACCCGCAGCGTCGGCTGGTTCACCAGCGCCTACCCGTTGCGCCTGACCCCGTTGCATATCGAAGAAGCCGCCGGGCAGGGCGCCTCGATCAAGGCGATCAAGGAACAACTGCGCGGCGTGCCCCACAAAGGGTTGGGTTACGGCGTGCTGCGCTACCTGGCTGACGACCTGTGCCGCCAGACCATGGCCGCGTTGCCGAGCGCCAGTATCACCTTCAACTACCTCGGCCAGTTCGACCAGAGCTTTGGCGCTGACGCACTCTTTCACCCGCTGGACGAGTCCGCCGGGATCGCCCATGACCCGGACGCGCCGCTGCCCAACGAGCTGAGCGTCGACAGCCAGGTGTACGGCGGTGAATTGGTGCTGCGCTGGACCTTCAGCCGCGAACGTCACGACAGCCAGACCATCGCTGAACTGGCGGACACTTACCTGGCGGAACTGCAAAGCCTGATCGAGCATTGCCTCAAGGAAGACGCGGGCGGTCTCACACCGTCGGACTTCCCGCTGGCGCACCTCACCCAAGGGCAACTCGACGCGCTGCCGGTGCCGGCCAATGCCATCGAAGACGTGTACCCGCTGACCCCGATGCAGGAAGGCTTGCTGCTGCACACCCTGCTGGAACCGGGCACCGGCCTGTATTACATGCAGGACCGCTACCGCATCAACAGCGCCCTGGACCCCGAGCGTTTCGCCCAGGCCTGGAAGGCAGTGATTGCCCGTCACGAAGCCTTGCGCGCCTCGTTCTGCTGGAACGTCGGCGAAGACATGCTGCAGGTTATCCACAAGCCCGGCAGCACGCCGATCGAGTACCTCGACTGGAGCCAGGAGCCGGAAAGCGAACAGGAACCGCGTCTGCAAGCGTTGCTGAAAAGCGAGCGTGAGGCCGGCTTCGATCTGCTCAACCAGGCGCCGTTCCACCTGCGACTGATCCGCGTGGGCGAAGCCCGCTACTGGTTCATGATGAGCAACCACCACATCCTGATCGATGCCTGGTGCCGCTCGCTGTTGATGAACGATTTCTTCGACATCTACACGGCCCTCGGCGAAGGCCGCGACGCGCAGTTGGCGACGCCACCGCGTTATCGTGACTACATCGCCTGGCTGCAACGCCAGAACCTCGCCGAGGCGCGCCAGTGGTGGCAGCAGAACCTGCAAGGGTTTGAGCGCACCACGCCGATTCCGAGTGACCGGCCGTTCCTGCGGGAACACGCCGGCCATAGCGGCGGCATGGTGGTGGGCAACTGCTACACCCGCTTGGATGTGCGCGACGGCGCGCAATTGCGCGAGCTGGCCCAGGCCCATCAACTGACGGTGAACACCTTCGCCCAGGCAGCGTGGGCCCTGGTGCTACGACGCTTGAGTGGCGATCGCGACGTGCTGTTCGGCGTCACCGTGGCCGGGCGCCCGGTGGAAATGCCCGAGATGCAGCGCACCGTCGGGCTGTTTATCAACAGCATCGCCTTGCGGGTCAAGCTGCCGGAGGACGATCAGCAGTGCAGCGTGCGCCAATGGTTGAGCGGCCTGCTCGACAGCAATATGCAGTTGCGCGAGTACGAGTACCTGCCGCTGGTGACCATCCAGGAAAACAGCGAACTGCCCAAGGGCCAGCCGCTGTTCGACAGCCTGTTTGTGTTCGAAAACGCCCCGGTGGAAGTCTCGGTGCTGGACCGCGCGCAAAGCCTGAATGCCACCTCGGATTCCGGGCGGACCCACACCAACTTCCCGCTGACTGCCGTGTGCTATCCGGGCGATGACCTGGGCCTGCACCTGTCCTACGACCAGCGCTATTTCGATGAAACCACCGTGCAAGGCATGCTCGGCGAATTCAAGCGCCTGCTGCTGGCGCTGGTACAGGGCTTCCATGGCGACATGGCCGACTTGCCGCTGATTGGCGAGCAGGAGCGTGAGTTCCTGGTGGAAGGCTGCAACCAGAGCGAACAGGCGTACCCGCTGGAGCGCAGCTACGTTGAGCTGTTCGAAGCCCAGGTCCAGCAGCATCCACAGCGGATTGCCGCCAGTTGCCTGGATCAACAATGGAGCTATGCCGAACTGAACCGGCGCAGCAACCGCCTGGGCCATGCATTGATCGCAGCCGGTGTCGGGCCGGATCAACCGGTGGCGTTGCTGGCCGAACGTAATCTGGATTTGCTGGGCATGATCATCGGCAGCTTCAAGGCCGGAGCCGGTTATTTGCCGTTGGACCCGGGGCTGCCGACGCAGCGCTTGAGCCGGATTATCGACCTGAGCCGCACGCCGCTGCTGGTGTGCACCGAAGCGTGTCGCGAACAGGCCCAGTTGCTGCTGGAAGAGTTCGCCTGCTCCGGTCGGCCGAAGTTACTGGTTTGGGACGCTTTGGCCGAGTCTGAGGAAAACCCCGGGATCTACAGCGCGCCGGACAACCTTGCCTACGTGATCTACACCTCCGGCTCTACCGGCTTGCCCAAGGGCGTGATGGTGGAGCAGCGTGGCATGCTCAATAACCAGTTGAGCAAGGTGCCTTATCTGCACCTGACCGAGAATGATGTGATCGCCCAAACCGCCTCGCAAAGTTTCGATATCTCGGTGTGGCAGTTCCTCGCCGCGCCGCTGTTCGGTGCACGGGTGGATATTGTGCCGAATGCGATTGCCCATGATCCGCAAGGCTTGCTCGCTCACGTCCAGGCCCAGGGCATTACCGTGTTGGAAAGCGTGCCGTCGCTGATCCAGGGCATGCTTGCCCAGGATCGCATGAGCCTGGATGGCTTGCGGTGGATGCTGCCGACCGGCGAAGCGATGCCGCCGGAGCTGGCGCACCAGTGGTTGTTGCGCTATCCGGAGATTGGCCTGGTCAACGCGTATGGCCCGGCGGAATGTTCGGACGACGTGGCGTTCTTCCGCGTCGACCTGGCGTCGACCCGCGGCACTTATCTGCCGATTGGTACGCCGACCGACAACAACCGTTTGTACTTGCTGGATGGTGCGCTGGAGTTGGTGCCCCAAGGTGCGGTCGGCGAGTTGTGCGTGGCGGGGACCGGCGTGGGCCGTGGTTATGTCAGCGATCCGGTGCGCACCGCCCAGGTGTTTGTGCCGAATCCGTTTAGCGCGGCGGGGGAGCGCCTGTATCGCACCGGCGACCTGGCGCGTCGGCGCAGCGATGGTGTGTTGGAGTACGTCGGGCGTATCGACCATCAGGTGAAGATTCGCGGTTACCGGATTGAGTTGGGTGAAATCGAAGCGCGCCTGCATGAACAACCGGAGGTGCGGGATGCGGCGGTTGGGGTGCAGGAGGGCGTCAACGGCAAGCATCTGGTGGGTTACCTGGTGGCGGCGGATGCGCAGTTGAATCCCGGCGAGCGCCTTGATCGGATCAAGCAACGCCTGCGGGCCGAGTTGCCGGAGTACATGGTGCCGCTGCATTGGCTGTGGCTCGACCGTTTGCCGCTGAATGCCAATGGCAAGCTGGATCGCAAGGCCTTGCCGGCGCTGGAGATTGGCCAGTTGCACAGCCAGGATTATCTGGCGCCGCGTAATGAGCTGGAGCAGACATTGGCCGGGATTTGGGCCGAGGTGCTGAAAGTTGAGCGCGTGGGTGTGCAGGATAATTTCTTTGAGCTGGGCGGGCATTCGTTGCTAGCCACGCAGATTGCTTCGCGCGTGCAGAAGACACTGCAGCGGGATGTGCCGTTGCGGGCGATGTTCGAATGCAGCACGGTGGAGGAGTTGGCGGGGTATATCGACGGGCTTGCGGCGAATGAGATCAGTGCGGAGAAGGTGGATCGGTTGAGTGATTTGATGGCGGAGTTGGAGGGGTTGTAGGGCGCATTGGTTTGCGTACATATCCGTTGTTTAGGTAACGGCGGCTTATGGTTTCGCTCTTACAGCGACTCACTTTGGAAAAGCCCCAAAGTAAGCAAAGGGCTCTGCCCCGCCTGTCGGCACCTCGCTTAGGCTCGGTGTTCCCTCACTCCGGCATTGCTCCGCGGGCCGCCGCGACGGGCCATCCATGGCCCGGCGCGGCTAAACCGGCGTCCTGCCGGTTTACCCGCTCCGCACTGCCTGCGTTCGGCCTCGGGCTGAATGGGGCAGCCAGATCAAGATCAAAAGCAGATCAAGAGCACAGCGGCCTCCCGGCCGGCTTGAGTGTTGAAAGCAAAGGCAAGATCCAGAGCGAAAGCCAAATCTGAAGCGGATGTAGCTCTGCTTTTCTGTGGGAGCTGGCTTGCCTGCGATGCAGACACCTCGGTGCACCGGGTACACCCAGTTGATGCCATCGCAGGCAAGCCAGCTCCCACATTGACCGTGCCCGCTTTTGATTTGGCTTGTGCTTTTGCTTCACCACACTCAAGCCGGCCTGTAGGCCGCTGTGCTCTGGCTTTTGATCTTGATTTTGATCTTAGGCGCCCCGTTAAACCACGCTGGCCGAACGCAGGCTTTGGAGCGTGGGTAACCCGGCAGGACGCCGGGTTAGCCGCGCTGGGCCAAGGATGGCCCATCGCGGCGGCCCACGGTCCAAAGCCGGAGTGAGGGCACTCCGAGCCTAGGCGAGGAGCCGAGTGGTGGGGCAAGAGCGTTTTGCTTACTTTTGCGCTTTTCAAAAGTGAGCCGCTGTAAGAGCGGAACCATAAGCGGCCATCACCCAAATAACGGATATGCCCCCCACCCAGCCAGAGACTATTTCGGCCCGAGAATCTTCACCAGCTTATCCGGCGAAGGCGCCCCTTGCTGTTGCTGCAACCCACCCTTGTCATCCAGATAGAAAATCGCCGGCGTGGCCGACAACTCCAGCTCATCCATCAGCTTCATGTTCGAATCAAGCTTGGCCTGGATATCCGCCGGGATCTTCTCCAGCGGCTGCAGCTTGCTGCCCTTACCGGCAGCCTCATGGGTTTCAAGGGCCTGCTGCGGATCCTTGGCTGCAAACAGCGCCGCCGACTTGCCGGGGCTGTCCTCACGAATAATCCCCACCATGATATGCCGCAGCTGCACCTTGCCCGACTTCACCCATGGCCGCGCCTGCTCCCAGAACATATTGCAGTACGGGCAGTTCGGGTCACTGAACAAATAGACGATGCGCGGCGCATCCTTGTTGCCATCCTGGATCCAGCTACTGTGTTCCATCTTGGCCCAGACCTCCTTGGCCATCGGCGCATACACCAGCTTTTCCAGGGGCGCAGTGCTCAGGTCATTGCCGTCGGCGTCGTACAGGTTGCCGGCGATCACACTTTTACCGTCGGCAGTCAGGTACAACGCCATGCCACGGTTCTGGTATTGCGCCGCATAACCCGTGAGGCCGCTGGGGGCATCGAACTTGCCGATAATCTTGGCACCCTTGGCTTCAATGTTCTTGATCGGCGCCGGCCAATCTTCAGCCTGGACGAGGGTGGCAGCCAGTGTCAGGGGCAAAAGGGTCAGCAGGTGGCGGAGGCGGAGGCGGAGCATGGCGAATTCCTTGTGGTAGCCGGCTGGGCCGGTTTAGCGGTGGTCGGCTCGAAGCGCTCCATGGCGCGGGCCAGGCTGGCCTGGGACAATTCGCCCAGGTGGCTGTTGATCAGGCGACCGTCAGGTTGATAGAAGAGGGTGGTGGGCAAGGCCATGGAGCCGACGGCCTGACCCAGGCGGCCGCTGGCGTCGAACAGCACGTTGTCCAGGTTCAGGCCCTGGGTCGCCAGGTAGGTGGCGACGCTTTGCATGCTTTCGGCCTGGTTGACGAACAGGAAGGTCACGTCCGGGCGTTGGCGCTGGGCACTTTCCAGTACCGGCATTTCGCGCCGGCACGGCGGGCACCAGGTGGCCCACAGATTGATCACCAACGGGCCGCCCTTGTAGTCGGCCAGTTGCACGGTTTCGCCATTGGCGTTGCGCAGGGTGATGTCCGGCAGGTGCGTGCCTTTTTCGTAGAGGGTCAGGGACAGGCTGGTCAGGGCCCAGAACGCGAGGCCGGTGATCACGCCTGCGCTCAGGGGCTTGCGCAGCAGCGGGCGGCGCCAGCCGTAGATCAGGGCGCCGAGGATCAGCGCGATAACGCCGGGCCAGGCGAGAAAACCGCCGTCCCGCAGGTCGACGATTTGCAACGGGTCATTCTGGTAATACGACCAGTACATCAGTACGAAGCTGACGCGTGCGGCGAGCATGCCCACCAGAAACAGGGTGAACAGCACCGACTCCGGGTTCTCGCCGCCGCGCTTGGCCACCCGCCAGCCCACCAGGGTGGCGAGGATCAACGCCGTGATCAGCAGCAAGTGATTCAGGGCGATGGCGAAGGTGCCGATGGTCAGTGTCAGCATCAGAGGGCTTCCCGGGCTTGGGTCCAGCGTTGCAGGAAGGCGGCGGCGTCGACTTCGCCGGTGATGCGCTGGGCGCGGCGCTCTTCACCATCAGGGCCGATCCAGACGAAGCTCGGCGGGCCGGGGACTTTGTAGCGGCCCAGCAGCTCGCGGCTGGCGGCGTTGTCGGCGGTGACGTCGAGGCGCAGCAGGCGCACATCCTTGAGGGCGTCCATGACTTCGGGTTTGCCGAACACCTGTTTTTCCATGATCTTGCACGACACGCACCAGTCAGCGTAGTAGTCCACCAGCACCCATTGGCCTTGGGCCTTGGCGCTGTCGAGCTGGCTTTGCAGCACGGCGGGGTCGTTGATGGTCATGAAGGCCTCATGGGCGCTGGGGGCACCGGCCACCTGCGAGCCGCTGTAGACTTTCAGCGGTTGCCACAGGTCGTCGCTGCCGCCGGCCGCGCCGATCACCAATACGCTGCCCCAGAGGCCGAGCACCAGCGAACCGGCACCGAACAGCATGGCGGTGCGCCCGAAGTCCTGGGCCAGGCGCCAGCCGCAATAAGCCATGACCAGTGCGAGCACACCCCACAAGCCGAGCCACAGGGTTTCACCGACCACCGGGCGAATCATCAGCACCGCGGTGGCGAGGAACAGGAAGCCGAAGATGCCCTTGAGGATGTTCATCCAGGTGCCAGGCTTGGGCAGGAAGCGGTTGCCCACGGTCACCAGCAGCAACAGCGGCACGCCGATGCCGATGCCCATGGCAAACAGAATCAAGCCGCCATGCAGGGCGTTACCGCTTTGGGCGATATACAACAGGGCGCCGGCCAGGGGCGCGGTCATGCACGGGCCCACCAGCAAACCGGACAAGGCACCGAGCACGCCGGCACCCACCAGGCTGCCGCCGCTTTGGTTGCGGCTGACGTTGTCGAGGCGGTCCCGCAGGAAGGCCGGCAGTTGCAGTTCAAAGAAGCCGAACATCGGCAGGGCCAGGATCACAAACAACGCGGCGAAGCTGCCGAGGATCCAGGGAGTTTGCAGCAGGGCGGCGAGGTTGCCGCCGAGTAGCGCGGCCAATACACCGAGGGCGGCATAGATCAACGCCATGCACACCACGTAGCTGGTGGCCAGGGCAAAGCCGCGCCGTGGGCTGGCGCCGCTGCCTACCACAAGGCCGGCGAGAATCGGCAACATCGGCAAGGAACACGGGGCAAAGGCCAGCAGCAGGCCCAGGCCGAAGAACACCAGCAGGCTCCAGCCCAGGCTGCGCTGTTGCAGGCCGCTGGCCAGGCTTTGGTCCTGAGCCTGGCCGGTGGCGGCTACGGCGGGGTTGCCACCCAGGTCAACGGTGATTGATTGCGGCGGGTAACACAGGCCGGCATCGGCGCAGCCTTGCCAGCCGAGTTTGACCTGGCCGGTGGCGCCAGGGGGAATCTTCACTTCCAGGCCCTGGCGATACACCTGCTGCTCGCCGAAGAACTCGTCGCTGTGGGCTTCGCCTTGGGGCAGTGTCGGCTTTTCGGCCAGGCCATCGAATTTCATGCGCTGCTGGTACAGGTAATAACCGTCGGCAATCTGCCAATACAGCTGGGTTTCGCCGGAGGCCAGACGCTCGGAGGTAAAGGTGAAGGCTTTGCCCACCGGAAGGAAGTCGGGTTTGGTCTCGAATGGATTGTTGCCCGGAGCGGCCTGGGCGAATCCAGCAAACACTACCAGCAGAAAGATAAACAGATGCCGCATGATCAAGCCTTAGTTCGAAGCAAGTGGGACACACAATGTGTGGTGTTGATTAACCGATGATTAACCGGGCTATCCTAGACAGCAGGGATTATCCGGGTTTACGCGGGCTGGCGGCATAATGTGCGCTTAATCCACTCCCTTTTTAATCACCTTCACATTTTGCAAAGGGTTCACCATGCACGTACTGGTCTGTGAAGACGACGAACTGATCGCCAGCGGCATTGTTGCCGGGCTCAGCGCCCAGGGGCTGACCGTCGAGCGCGTCGGCACGGCTGCCGCTGCCCGGGCGATGCTCAAGGTGGCGGAGTTCGACGTGATGGTACTCGACCTCGGCCTGCCGGATGAAGACGGCTTGAAGCTGCTGCAGCAATTGCGCAGCCAGGGCCTGGAGATCCCGGTGCTGATCCTCACCGCGCGGGATTCGGTGACCAACCGCGTCGACGGCCTGCAAGCCGGTGCTGACGATTACCTGCTGAAACCCTTCGACCTGCGCGAACTCGCCGCGCGCCTGCACACCCTGTTGCGCCGGGTGGCCGGGCGCAGCGTCAACCTGATCGAACACGGGCGCCTGACCTACAACCCCAGCAGCCGCGAAACCCTGTTGGGCGGGGAGTCGGTAGACCTCTCCCGCCGCGAGCAGGCGTTGTTGCAGGCCCTGCTGCAAAACCGCGGCCGGGTACTCTCCAGCGAGCAGCTCAAGGACAGCGTTTACGGGCTTAACGACGAACTGGAAAGTAACGCCCTCAACGTGCACATCCACCACCTGCGGCGCAAACTCGGTAACGGCATCGTCGAGACCGTGCGTGGCCTGGGCTATCGCCTGGGCCCGGCTGACGGTGGAGAGGACGCTTCGTGATGAGCCTGCGCCTGCGGCTGACCTTCAAGCTCGGCGCGGCCTTTGTGCTGATCTGGGCCCTGGCTGCCGCGTGGATGCTCAACGATCTGCGCAACCAGATGATGTTTTCCCTCGACCAGCGCCTGGTGGCGTCGGCGCGTATGGTCGCGGGGCTGATGGAGCAGATGCCGGGGCTGTCGAGCACGGGTGAGGGCGCGCACTTCAGCGCCGAACAATTGAATGTACCGGGTGGCATGGCGTGCCAGGTCAGCTCCTTGCGCGGGGTGGTGCTCGCCCGCAGCCACACCACCCCGGATCAGGGCCTGGAGTCGCGCAAAAGCGGCTTTCGCGACCAGATGATTGACGGCGTGGGCTGGCGCAGCTTTACCCTGTCCCGTGGCGATTTGTTTATCACCACCGCCGACCGGCAGGTGGAGCGTGAAGCCTTGAACCTGTCGATCCTGCTGGCCGCTTCGGTGCCGGTGGGGGTGGCGCTGCTGGGCTGCCTGTGCCTGTTGTGGCTGGGGATCGGCCAGAGCCTGTTGCCACTCAACCGCATGCGTGACGCCTTGATGCGTCGCAGTGCGGACTCCCTCGAACCCTTGCAGATCAGCCCGCTGCCCAGCGAGCTTAAACCGCTGCTCGACACCCAGAACCAACTGCTGCAACGCATCGCCAAGACCATCGAGCGCGAACGCCGCTTGACCGGCGACGCGGCCCACGAACTGCGCAGCCCCTTGACCGCGATCAAGACCCACCTGCAAGTGGCACGCATGACCGAAGGCGCCGCCCGTGACCAGTCCCTGGCCCATGCCGAGGAGGGCGCCGACCGCTTGCATCGCACCCTCGAGCAGTTACTGCTGCTGGCGCGGGTTGAAGGCAGCCTGTCGTTTGATGACGGCCTGCAATCGAGTGCCGAACAGGTCGCACAATTGGCGATCCAGGACGCCAATGGTGGCGACAATCAGCGTATTGACCTGATCCTGGCGGACGGTCTGTCCGAAAAACCGGTGGAAATGCCGGTGGGTCTGGCCGTCGCCGCCTTGCGCAACCTGCTGGACAACGCCTTGCGCCACACCCCGCCTGATACCCGGGTGGAACTGAGTGTGTCCAGCGCTGGCGATAATGTGGTGTTCCGGGTACGTGACCACGGCGCGCCGATTTCCAGCGAAGACTTGCAGCACCTGACCCAACGCTTCTGGCGCAATGGCAACAGCCCCGGTTGCGGCCTGGGGCTGGCGATTGTGCAGGCGATTGTGCAGCGTTGCTCGTGCTCCTTGAAATTCGACAGCCAGGCAGATGGCATGCGTGTCGACCTGGGCATGCCGTTGCGTCGCTGAACTTTCTTTTCACGGCACAAATAGCTACCGCCACCCTCAAGCGCAACGCTTCAGGATGGCGGTCATTTTGTTGTGTTTGAACGGGCTGAATGACTCAGCCTGTGTTGAAAAGGACAGCGCCTATGTTGGTCATCGATTCCACGTTTCCCGCAAAAAGCTTTAACCAACGCAATGGCGAAGCTGTGCGCCAGGTGATTGTGCATTACACCGCAGCGCCCTTTGCCTCGTCATTGCGTACGCTGACCCGCGACGGTGTCAGTGCTCACTACCTGTTGGTTGACCCCCATGACGCCAGCTATCGCGCCGCCGGCTATGACGAACTGCGGGTGTTCCGCCTGGTGGATGAAGCGCAGTGCGCCTGGCATGCCGGGGCCAGTTCCTGGGCCGGTTGCGACAACCTCAATAGCTGCTCGATCGGGATTGAAATCGTTAATCAGGCCCGGGATGACGCTGGTGTGTTTACCTTTCCCGCGTATGGGCCTGAACAGATCGACGTGTTGATTGCCCTGATTCGCGACATTCAGGGGCGTTACCCGGCGATCGGTCCTACTGACATCCTCGGCCACTCGGACATTGCCTATTGGCGCAAGAGCGATCCCGGCCCTCGGCTGCCTTGGCGCTGCCTGTTCGAGGTGGGGGTGGGTGCCTGGTTCGATGAGTCGGCCAAGATGGCCTATCAACGCCGGTTCGACATCGGCCTGCCGCTGGAGGTTGAAGCCGAACGGGCGTTTCAGCGTTACGGTTATGCCCCAGCGAAAAATCGCCTGGGTTTTCAGCAGCGCGTCCGCGCGTTTCAGATGCATTTTCGTCCCGCTGACTACAGCGGGCGGCTGGATGCAGAGACCTGCGCAATCCTGTATGCGTTGAATGAAAAATACACCGGGGTTGCCGGGTAAATCCGCTAAAGCGGTTTTTAACGACCACAGGTGTAAATCCTCTGCTCGCTGATGCGTTTCCAGAACAGGAAATCCGTGCGTTGCCCTTGGGCCAGACGCCAACGGGTTGGCAGTTTGGTCACCATCATCAGCGTATTGAGGGATCTGGAAATGTCAGTCGCTACCAGCCGTATTGAAGAGACCCAAGCGGTCCCTGCGGAAACGCTCTACCAGTTCGACGAAACCCCGCTGCTGGCCCGCCAGCGCCAGCAGGAATCCAATGCCCGCAGCTACCCTCGGCGCATTCCCCTGGCACTCAAGCGCGCCCGCGGGATTTACGTCGAGGACGTCGAAGGCCGCAGCTTTATCGACTGCCTGGCCGGTGCCGGCACCCTGGCGCTGGGGCATAACCATCCGGTGGTGATCGAGGCGATTCGCCAGGTGTTGAGCGATGAATTGCCGTTGCACACCCTGGACCTGACCACACCGGTCAAGGATCAGTTCGTGCAGGACCTGTTCGGCCTGTTGCCGTCGGCGCTGGCGCGGGAAGCCAAGATACAGTTCTGCGGCCCAACCGGTACCGATGCAGTAGAAGCCGCGCTGAAACTGGTGCGCACCGCCACCGGTCGCAGCACGGTGTTGTCGTTCCAGGGCGGTTATCACGGCATGAGCCAGGGCGCCCTGAGCCTGATGGGCAGCCTGGGGCCGAAAAAACCAATGGGTGCCTTGCTCGGCAATGGCGTGCAATTTTTGCCGTTTCCTTATGACTATCGTTGTCCGTTCGGGCTGGGTGGGGCAGAAGGGGTGAAGGTCAACCTGCATTACCTGGAGAACCTGCTTAACGACCCCGAGGCCGGTGTATTGCTGCCGGCGGCGGTGATCGTGGAAGTGGTGCAGGGTGAGGGCGGCGTGATCCCGGCTGATCTCGACTGGCTGCGCGGCCTGCGCCGCATTACCGAACAAGCCGGTGTGGCGCTGATCGTTGACGAAATCCAGAGCGGCTTTGGCCGTACCGGCAAGATGTTCGCCTTCGAACACGCGGGCATCGTCCCGGACGTGGTGGTGCTGTCCAAGGCGATCGGCGGCAGCCTGCCGCTGGCGGTGGTGGTGTATCGCGACTGGCTCGACACCTGGTTGCCGGGCGCCCATGCCGGGACCTTCCGAGGCAATCAGATGGCCATGGCCGCCGGATCGGCAGTGATGCGCTACCTCAAGGATCACGACATTCCCGCCCACGCGGCCGCCATGGGCGAGCGCCTTGGTGAGCACCTGCGCATCCTGCAACGGGACTTCCCGCAGTTGGGGGACATTCGTGGTCGTGGGCTAATGCTCGGCGTGGAGCTGGTGGATCCCGCAGGCGCCCCCGACACTCAGGGCCATCCGCCGGTGCATCGTCAATTGGCGCCATTGGTGCAGCGTGAATGCCTCAAGCGCGGGCTGATCCTTGAGCTGGGCGGTCGCCATGGCAGCGTTGTGCGTTTCCTGCCGCCGCTGGTGATTACCGCCGCAGAAATCGACCGTGTGGCCGAGATCTTTGGTCGCGCCCTGGCGGCAGCGGTCGCCAGCCTCTAATTTTTTACCGGGCTGGCACGTTCTTTCTTACATCAGCTGTGCGTGGTGCGCAGCCAGCCTTACACCGACGGAGAACAGCAATGACCTCAGTATTCGACCGCGAAGACATCCTGTTTCAGGTAGTGGTCAACCATGAAGAACAATATTCCATCTGGCCCGACTACAAGGCCGTGCCGGAAGGCTGGCGCACCGTGGGCAAGAGCGGGATGAAGAAAGAGTGCCTGGCCTACATCGAAGAAGTGTGGACCGACATGCGCCCGTTGAGCCTGCGCCAGAAGATGGACAGCCAGGCGTTGGCGGGCTGATCCAGGTCTCGGGCATCACATAAAACCCAATGTGGGAGCGGGCTTGCTCGCGAAGGCGCCGTGTCAGTCACTGTCTGCGTCGACTGTCACACCGCTTTCGCGAGCAAGCCCGCTCCCACATTTACTGTGTTTTGCCTGTGAGAGGCGCGTTACAGCGTCTTGATCACTTGATCCACATTGCCCTCCAGCTCTGCCACCGGGTCGGCGCCATCGGTGCCCAGCACCAGCAACGCCGTGACCGCCGCCTGCACCGCATCGCTTGGCTTGCGGGTTCGCGGGCTGACCCAGACCTCGGGCAAAACACAGATCCAAATGTGGGAGCGGGCTTGCTCGCGAAGGCGTCGTGTCAGTCACTGTCTGTATTGACTGTCACTCCGCTTTCGCGAGCAAGCCCGCTCCCACATTTACTGTGTTTTGCCTGTGAGAGGCGCGTTATAGCGCCTTGATTACCTGATCCACATTGCCCTCCAGCTCTGCCACCGGGTCGGCGCCATCGGTGCCCAGCACCAGCAACTTCGCCCCACCCGCCGTGACAGCCGCCTGCACCGCATCGCTTGGCTTGCGGTGATGCAGCACCACGGCCACCTCATTCTCCTTCAAGCCTTCGCTCAGTTGCTGCAACGCCTCGGGTGTCCACTCGGTATCAGCCCGTGCATCGGTGCTGACCAGTTCCAGGTTCAAGCCACTGACGAGATAACCAAAATGATCGCTCAGGCTGACCACCGTCAGGTTGTCGGCCTTGGCCAGTCGCGCCTCGCTGTCGGCAGTGAGCTTGAGCAAGCGTTGCTTGAGCGCGGCCAGGTTGACTTCGATCTGCGGCTTGGCCTCGGGGGCCAGGCGACTCAGGTCGGCGGCCATCACATCGGCCATGCGCCCCATGTTGTTGCTGGCCTGCCATGGCTGGCTGTTCAGGCCGTCGATGGAGCCCGGCTGCACGGCAATTCCCGGCAAACCAACGTCCACCGGGCGGGCGGCGTCGACTTCGACGATGCGGATGTTACTGCGCCGGGCCACCGGGTACAGCGGGTCATCCGGCCACAACGAGCGCAGGCCGATGGCCGCGTCGGCGTCCAGTGCCAGGGTGTTCAATGCCTGCGCACCGCGCCCGGTGAAATAGGCGATTTGCCGTGAGCCGGGCAGGTTGGCCGGTGCCGCGCGTTCAAGCTGCACGTCGGTGCCTTTGAGCAACACCTGCGCCAAGCCATAGGTGATCGGCAAGGCGGCGAGGACTTTCACCGGCTTTGTCGCCTGGGCCTTGTTCAAGGCAGCATGGCCGATGCCTTGGTTGGCGGTGATCTGTAGCGGCTTGACGCCGTCGGCGGCGAATGCCGGTGTGGTAATGGCCAGGGCCAGCAGCAGTGGTCGAAACATCGGGCGCATTATCCAAGATTCCCTTTCAGGCTGGGGACCGTGCCGCGAGCAATGGCGGCGAGGGCGAAGGCGATACCGGCGACCAGGATGATCGCGGCACCGGACGGAATCGGCAGGTCAAAGATGATTGGCAGCAGGATCCCGCACAGGGTGCTGACGGTGGCGATTACCACCGAGATCCAGAAGAAGCCCTTGAGTGACTGGCTCAACAGGCGTGCGGCAGCCGCCGGGATCACCAGCAACGCACCCACCAGGATCGCGCCGATGACCTTGACTGCTGCAACGGTGATCAGCGTCACCAGGATCACGAACAGATAGTCCAGGGTCTTCACCGCCACCCCGCGTACCGCTGCCAGTTGCGGGTTGAAGCTGGCGAGCATGATGCGGTTGTACAGCGGCAGGGCCAGGGCCATCACCAGTGAGCCGACAATTGCCAGCACCAGCAAGTCATTGCCATTCACCGTCAGCACTGAGCCGAACAGCACGTTTTCCAGGATGTGCACATTGATCTTGCCCGCCAGAATCAGCAGCAGGCTCGCCCCCAGGGCCAGGGACACCGAGAGGAACACGCCGATCAAGGTATCCGGCGCCAGACCGGTGCGGTTGCGCAAGTAGTTGAGCAGGATCCCGAACAACAGGCAGTAGCCGAACAGGCTGCCGTAAGGCCCGGTGTAGGGTTCCCCCAGCAGAATACCCACGGCCACCCCGGTCAAGGCGGCATGGCCCACCGCTTCGGAAAAGAACGCAAAGCGCTTGACCACCACCAGCGTGCCCAGACCGCCCAATACCGGGCCGATCAGCAGCCCGGCGAGCAGCGCGTTGACCACAAACCCATAGGCGAGCGCTTCCGGCAAATACCCGGAAGACGCCCAGCCCTGGACCATCAAGCGAAAGGCTTCGTAGCTCATAAGGCCGGGCTCCGTGGGTGGGTGGAAAACAGGGTCAGCAGGCGGTCCGGGGTCAGCGCCTCCTTGGGCGTCGCATCGAACAGCACGCGGCGGTTCAGGCCGGTAACGCGGTCAGCCAGGCGGCCGACGGCTTCCAGGTCATGCTCGATCCACAGCACGGTGATCCCGGCCTGGCGCCAGTCGTTCAACAGGCGCTCGAACACCTGGATGCCAGCTTCATCCAGCGCCGACATCGGTTCGTCCAGCACCAGCAATTGCGGCGCCGGGATCAAGCCCTGGGCCAGCAGCACCCGCTGGCGTTCCCCGCCAGACAACGCGCCCATGCGCCGTTTGCGCTTGTCCTGCATGCCAACCCGCTCCAGTGCGTCGCCAATCGCGGCAGCGTAGTGTTTGGACAACCCGAGAAACGCCGGACGCCGCTGGCACATCGCAGCCATGAAGTCGTCGACGGTCATCGGCAAGCCCCGGTCGAACTCCAGCGCCTGGGGCACATAGCCGATGGTGCCGGGTGCGTCCGGCCAGTGCAGGCTCAACTGGCCCTGGTGCGGCGTTTGCCCCAGCAGGGTCTTGATCAGCGAACTCTTTCCGCCGCCGTTGGGGCCCACCAGCGCATGAATACTGCCGGGCTGGACCTGGAAGCTCACCGCGTCGAGGATCACCGTGCGGCCCAGGGTCAGCGCCACGTTATTGAAGTCGAGGGTCGGGCCAACGCTGGCCACGCTCAAGTGTTCAGCCGCCGTCATGCCCCGGACTCCTGAATGGCCCGCACCACGGTATTGAGGTTGCCGGTCATTTCCACTTCGTACTTTTCCGCGCTGTAGTCGCCATAGGAGATGTGCGACAGCGGGTACAGCTTCACGCCTGATTCACGCTGGATGGTGTCGACGTAGCTGGACGGGAAGTCCATCTCCGAGAAGATCACTTTCACATCCAGTTCCCGCAGTTGGTCGATGGTTTTCTTTAACTGGCTGGGGCTCGGCTCGATGCCGTGGGCCGGTTCCACCACGGCGGTGACTTCCAGGCCGAACTCCCGCAGCAGGTAGTCATACGCCGCGTGCACCGTGGCCACCCGCAGGTCAGGGTTGGGTGCGCTGGTGAGCTTGGCCAGGGCGTCGGCGCGCATCTGGCGCAGGCGCTTGCCGTAGGCCCGGGCGTTCTGGGTGTAGGTCTTGGCGTTGTCCGGGTCGAGTTTGCCCAGTTCCCGGGCGATGTTATTCACCTGGGCAATCGAGGCGCTGATGGACAGGAAGGTGTGCGGGTTGACCACCTTGCCGGCACCGCGGGCGGCGTTGCCGGTGGCGGCCAGCAGCGGCACGTTGGCGTTGGCTTCGATCACCGGGATGTCCGGGCGCTCACTGGTGGCGATCATGCGGTCGGCGAAATCGTCATGGCCGACACCATTGAGCACGATCACATCCAGGGTGCCGATGCGCTTGATGTCTTCGGCACGAGGTTCGTAGGCATGGGGATTGAAGCCGGCCGGAATCAACGGCACGACTTCGGCTTTGTCCCCGACGATATTGGCCACGTAGCTGTAATAAGGATGCAGGGTGATGCCGATGCGCAGGCGTTTGGCAGGGTCGGCACTCGCGAATGGGGCCAGCAGCACGGTAATCAGGCCGACCAGCACCAGACGTAATAATGGAGATGAAATAGACATGGTCTTCTCTCGCTACAGCGTGAATTCAATGGCGATGCTGGCGGGTGACACCGGCATCGAATTGCGCGACCACTTGCTGCCATCCCGCGCTGATCAGCGCTTGGTCAGTGAGATCGGAGGGGGCGGTGAGGTTGGCGCTGCGGTTGAGCCAGATATCCGGCTCGGCACCCCGGATGCGCATCAACAGCGAACCGCTGAGGTCCGGTGTCTGGCTCAAGCCCAGGTAGGCCGCGTCCAGCAACTGCCAGCGGTGGTCGCCGCGGCTCACCGAGCTGGCGTCCTGGGCGAAGGGCGCAAAGCCTTCTTCCGCCAGTTGCTCAGGCGTCGGCAGGGCGCTGTGTTCCTCCTGCAGCAGGTGGATTTCATCCAGGGTCACCCGCAGGTCGGCGTAGATGCCTTGCTCGGCGGCGCTGAGGTCGCGGCGGGCGTCCAGTTGGTGGCTGGGCACGGCGGCGATCTCCTGGCTTTCACCGCGCAAGGCCACCACGGTGCCGGCAACGGCGAGGATGATCAGGCACAACAGCAGGACATACAGGGTTTCGTGCCCGGCACCGGCCGGGCGCACCACTTGGGTTGTACGGCTCATTGGGGTTGGATATCCGCTTGATCGATTTCCACCACGTGGCCGGGGCCGGCATCAAACAACACGTAGAACTCGGCGGACGGTTTCTTGAAGGTCAGCGTCGAGTCTTGCCCCAGCTTGCCGGGCACCAGGATGGTTTCGTCGTAGCCGATCACATCCAGGGTCACCCCCGGCGCGCCGCTGCCATCGGAGAAACCGCCGGTGCACTGGATCTGCTCGCCGGGGATCTCCTTGCATTCGCACATCGGGTTGTGGGCCAGGGCAACGGTGCTGAAGCCGGCACCGAGGATCAGCGCGCCAACGGTGCGGGCCAGTTGCGGCAAAGTCATGGTTTAACTCCTCGTTTTTTCAGCCAGTCGATGGTGGCCGGCGATGCCTGGCTCAAGGGGATGGAGGCCTGGTGCATGGCGCCGTCCCAGCCTTCCATGGTGATCCACACTTCGGCGTCCAGTGGTGTGCGTTCGGGGATCGGCAGCATGGCGCCCATGCGGTACGGGGTACCGAAGAAAATCACCCCGGCGGCCCGCAGGCTGCGGGGCTTGCCGATGCGCAGGTAGGTCGCCTTGACCTGGTCGATGCAGGTGGCGCACAGGGCGGCATTGAAGGATTTCATCGGTCCCGCCGGGTCGGGGCGCGGCGGCTCGTTGCGCAACTCGGCGAGCTTCAGGCTCCAGGGACCGACCTGTACTTCGCCGACTTCCCGTTCGCCCAGGCCGCTGTCGCCGCGAAACAGCGCCGCGTCGGCAAAGTACTTGGGCATAAAGCCCAGGGGTACCAGCAACAGCAGGATATTGATGTGGAAGCGCCACTTGAGCCAGAAGGCCCGCAGTGGCGAGGGCGGTTGAACCGTCATGGACTTGTTCATTGATTGCCCTCCGTTGTTTCAGCCTGCAAGACCTGGGTTTTTGCTGGTTGCCGGGATGCCTTGGCTTCACGTTTCAGGGCGTTGAGGGTCGCCAGGGCCGTGCGTTTGGTCCAGATCAGCAGGCCGCTCAAGACCATCATGCTCAACACCAGGCCAAAGAAGGCCCAGATCAGCTTGATCCAGAGGCCGCCAAAATCCCCGGTGTGCAGGGGGCGCATGGATTCGGTGACGAACTCCAGGGCTGAACGGTCGGACAGCAGGTGCGAGACGGCGATTTCGCCGTTGTACGGGTTGATTTCCGCGGTCTGGAACATCAGCGGGTACCAGCCACGCCCGCCGATGCGCAGGTGGCTGTAAGCGTTGCTGGGCAGGCTCACAAAGCTGGCCTCGAGCCCCGGGATACGTTGGGTGGCGATATTGATCGCCTCGTCCAGTGGAATCATGGGTGCCGGTACGCCCGCTGCGGACATTGGCACTTTGTCGCGGGCAATCGCCGGGACGATCGGTTCGCTGGAAATGGTGATCTGGTTATCGCTGAGGGTCGCCTCGATCAGGAACCAGGTGCCGGTGATGGAGATCACCGCGATAAACCAGATCGACCAGATGCCGCTCAATCGATGGAAGTCGCCCCAGAAGATCCGCGCGCCATGGTTGAAGCGCAGGGTCGGCTTGAAAAAGCCTTTCCAGAAACGTTTGTAGACCACAAGGCCGGTGACCAGCGACGCCAACAGCGGCAGGCCCAGCAGCGACACCAGGTACCAGCCCCAGCTGTAACCGTTGGTGAAGGGCACCAGCCACCAGCCGTGGAGTGCACGGGTAAATGCCTGGAAGTTGAACGCCGGGCTGATGCCCTGGATCACCCCGGTATAAGGGTTCACGTAGACCTCCAGCGAGCGCCCATCGGGATAGCTGAGGTTGGCGCTGAGGGCAAAGTGCGACTCATCCGGACGGCTCAGGGACTCGACGATCACCTGGGGTTCGGCGCGCTTGATGGCGCCGATCACTTGGTCGTATGTGAGCGGTTCGGCATCGTCCGACGGCTTGCTGGCGCGGATGTCCGGGTTGGCCAGCCAGACGATTTCCTGGCTGACCACCGCCAGGGTGCCGGTGACACAGACGATCAGCACAAAGAACCAGATGGGCAAGGCCAGCCAGCTGTGCACGAGAAACCAGAGTTTTGAGCGTGACTTCTTCGACATGTGAATGAGGGTCTTGATCGGAGAGAGGCGGTAAAGGCCCGGAAAACGCCGCCCGTAGCTTTTGCTGACGCGAGCGGCTGTATCTAAGTTAAGACGGATGAGAAATGCAAAACCCTAAGGTGGATATGAAAGAAAATGTTTCGGATAGCCATTCATGCAACACGAAACATGTTTCGAGTCATCACCAAGGCGGGATTGATGGGGCAGGGGCGCTGCCTATGATGGAGTCATACCGTTGAGCGAGCCCAATAATGACTTCTGCCAGAACCCTCTACGACAAACACATCGACTCCCATACGGTGTGCCGCCTGGATGACCAGGGCCATGTGCTGCTGTATATCGACCGTCAGGTCATTAATGAATACACCAGCCCGCAAGCTTTCAGCGGCTTGCGCGAGGCAGGCCGTGGCGTATGGCGTCCCGGCACGGCGCTGGCGGTGGTCGACCATGTAAACCCCACCACACCCAAGCGCATCGCGACCATGCCGGATGCGGGCGGCGCGCGCCAAGTGTCGTACCTGGCGGAAAACTGCCGGGATTTCGGAATTGAGCTGTTGGATATCCTCGACAAGCGCCAAGGCATTGAACACGTGATCGCCCCGGAGCAGGGCTTTATCCTGCCGGGCATGGTGATCGCCGCCGGCGACAGCCACACCACCACCTACGGTGCCTTGGGCGCATTCGGCTTTGGCATCGGCACCTCGGAAATCGAGCATTTGCTGGCCTCGCAAACCCTGGTCTACAAACGCCTGAAAAGCCTGCGCGTGACCGTGGATGGCGAACTGGCCCACGGCCTGACCTCCAAGGACGTGATCATGGCGCTGATCGGCAAGATCGGCGCTTCGGGTGCCACCGGCTACGCCATTGAGTTTTGCGGTTCGACCATTGATGCCCTGAGCGTCGAGGCGCGGATGACCATCTGCAACATGGCGGTGGAGGCGGGCGCCCGTGGTGCGTTCATGGCGCCGGACGAAAAAGTCTTCGCCTACCTCAAGGGCAAACCCCGCGCGCCGAAGGGCGAGTTGTGGGAGCGTGCCCTCGTGGGTTGGCGCCAGCTGCACTCGGATGCCGACGCCGTGTTCGACCTCGAAGTGCAACTGGACGCCACCGCCCTGGAGCCCATGGTCACCTGGGGCACCAGCCCCGACCAGGCCGCGCCCATCGGCGCCCGCGTACCGGACCCGCAAGACGTCAGCGACCTGATCCTGCGCCAGGACATGCGCCGCGCCCTGAACTACATGGGCCTTGAAGCCGGCATGCCCCTGAGCGAGATCGTCATCAGCCATGCGTTTATCGGCTCCTGCACCAACGCCCGCATCGAAGACCTGCGGGATGCCGCCAGCGTCGTGCGCGGCAAGCACGTGGCCGACCACGTGCGGGCGATGATCGTGCCGGGCTCCACCGAAGTGCGCGACCAGGCCGAAGCCGAAGGCCTCGCCGCGATTTTTATCGACGCCGGGTTTGAATGGCGCCAGTCCGGGTGCTCGATGTGCCTGGCG
The DNA here is from genome assembly GCF_016650865.1 of Pseudomonas sp. TH34. Classification (NCBI taxonomy): domain Bacteria; kingdom Pseudomonadati; phylum Pseudomonadota; class Gammaproteobacteria; order Pseudomonadales; family Pseudomonadaceae; genus Pseudomonas; species Pseudomonas sp. TH34. Next base: position 27,494 of record NZ_JAEKFB010000001.1, on the reverse strand, counting down.
ATGAACGATGACGTGCTGGAGCCCGGCGACCGCTGCGCCTCCAGCACCAACCGCAACTTCGAAGGCCGCCAGGGCGCAGGTGCCCGCACGCACCTGATGAGCCCGGCCATGGTTGCCGCCGCTGCCATCACCGGCCGCCTGACGGATATTCGCCACTTTGGAGACCGCACATGAGCCTGCAGCCCTTCACCCGGATCACCGGCAAGGCCGCGCCGATGCTGGCGGCCAATATCGACACTGACGTGATCATGCCCAAGCAGTTTCTCAAGGGCATCGACCGTAACGGGCTGGATCGCGGGTTGTTCTTTGATTTGCGCTTCTTGGCATCGGGCGAGCCTAACCCGGAGTTCGTGCTGAACCAGCCGGCGTGGCAGGGCGCGAGCTTTATGGTGGTGGGGCCGAACTTCGGTTGTGGTTCCAGCCGGGAGCATGCGGTGTGGGGCTTGAAACAGATGGGCATTCGCGCGTTGATCGGCAGCAGCTTTGCGGGGATTTTCTATGACAACTGCCAGCGTAATGGGGTGTTGTTGATCACGCTGGAGGAGGCGGTGTTGCAGCGTTTGGGGCAGATGGTGAGTCAGCCTGAACAGGCGCAGATCAGTGTGGATCTTGAGGCGCAGGAGATTCTTTTGGCTGACGGGCAGGTGATTGGGTTTCAGATTGATACGTTGCGCAAGACTGCGTTGTTGTTGGGGTTGGATGCTATCGGCACGACGTTGCAGCGCAGTGAGCAGATCAAGGCGTTTGAGCGCGAGCACCTGGCGGCCAATCCTTGGCTCGGGTGACTAACTGACTCAAGGTAAGCAAGATCAATGGTGGGAGCTGTCGAGGTTTAGCGAGGCTGCGATGCAGGCGCTGCGCTCCTGCAGGTGCACCGCGGTGATCCCATCGCAGCCTCGCTAAAGCTCGACAGCTCCCACAAGTTGACACTTCAAGACCTGTGGGCTTAAGTGGGGCGCGACAAGGAGGTTGGCCCGTCGCGGAAAAAGGAATTTCAGTGTGTGTAACCGCAATCCCGAGCTCGCGCTTTCGACCCGAAACGCCCGCCTGATCATCTTTGCCCGGGGCGTTTCGGATTTTGGCGCGTTCCTCAATATGGTGGCCTTGTCTACCTACGTCTATTGGCTTAGCCAAAGCGTGGTGTTTGTCAGTCTCTTTCTGGCATGCCGCGTCACCGGCGGTATTGTCGCCAGCCTGTTCGGCATCCCGTTTTTCCGGCGCTTTGCCGGGCGTGGCACATTGGCCGGGCTGGACCTTGCCCGGGCGCTGTTGCTGACGCCGCTGCTGCTGTTGATCCCGGCCCATCAGCTCAGCGTGCTGCCCTTTATCGCCTTCGGGATCGGCTTGTGCAATTCGCTGTTTGCCATTGGCCTCAACAGTCAATTGCCAACCTGGGTGGCGCTCGAGCAGCGCGTCTCCACCAATGCGTGGATCACTTCAGCGGCCGCTACCGGTGCGGTCTTCGGCAGTTTGCTGTCCGGACTGTTGATCGCCACCGGTGGATTTGAAGCGGTGTTTGCCGTCAACATTGGCACCTATGTCGTCGCTGCTTGCCTGATCCTGCCGCTGCGCGGGCTGTACTTCGCCACCGTTGGCGTGCACCGGGCCCTCTCGGCGGAATGGCATGAGCTGAAGAAAGGGCTGCGGGGCGCGCCGGTGCTGGCCGCCATGTTGCTGATCAGCATGCTCGATACGCTTGGCAGCGCTGCCCATAACGTCGGCTGGCCGGTACTGTCCCAGTACATTTCTCCCGACACGGCAAAAACCGTCATGGGTTATCTGCTGGCAGTGTGGGCGTGTGGCAAGTTCGTCGGCGCGCGCCTGGCCAGTGCGGTTTTAAAAAACCGCGGCAACCGAGGCATGGAGCGCCTGTTCATGGCCGGCGTAGCGCTGATGTCCAGCGGCTTTATCCTGACCTTCCAGCAAACCGAGCTTTGGCTGGCATTGATGCTGGTGGTGTGGGCAGGGCTGGGGGACGGTGTGTCCGAGGTGGCCTTGATCTCCCGGGCCCAGAATGAGCCTGATGGCCTGCGCCTTCCGCTGTTCAGTTTATTGACCCTGATCCAAATGGCCGGCTTCGGCATGGGCATGCTGGTGGTCGGGCCGTTCTACCTGACGTGGACGCCGGCTCAGGTGATTGTGTTGTTCCATGGGCTGCCGTTGAGCGCCTTGGTGGTCATGGGGTTATGGATGGGATTCAGGGCTCACCGGGGCGTCAGATCGACAACCCTTTGAAGTGCTCCTGCAAAAACTCCACACACGCCCGCAACTTCCCGGAGTAGGCCAACCGCGTCGGGTACACCGCCCACACGTTGGCGCTCTGGGTGTAGTCGTGCAGCACCTGCACCAGTTTCCCTTGCTCCAGCAGCGGCTTCACGTCCCACATCGAACGCAGCAACACGCCGCGTCCGTCCAGGGCCCATTGCAAAACGATCTCGCCGTTATTCGACGATAACGGGCCGCGCACGCGCACGCTGTCCTGCACGCCATCGCGCTCCAGGTGCCAGATGCCAAACGCGTTGTCGCGCTCCTTGAGCACCAGGCAGTCGTGCTGTTCCAGGTCGCTCAAGTGCTGCGGCACACCACGGCGTTCGAGGTAGGCGGGCGCCGCACACAGCACCCGCCGGTTACTCACCAGCCGGCGACCGATGTGTTGCCCCGGGATGTCGTCGCCCACGCGAATCTCCAGGTCGAAACCCTCGCTGACGATATCCACCACCCGATCAAACAGGTCCAGGCGAATCTCCAGGTCCGGGTATTGTTCGGCCAATAGCGACAAGGCTGGCGCCACATGGTTACGGCCGAAACCGAAGCTGCTGCACAAGTGCAGGTGACCGCGCGGGCTGTCGTGGGCGTCGGAAAGCTCGTCGGACAGTTGCTGGAAGTCTTCGAGAATCCGCACGGCCCATCGCTGCACGCGCTCACCGTCTTCGGTCAGGGCGATACGGCGGCTGGTGCGGTGCAGCAGGCGGGTGGCGAGGGTGGTTTCGAGAATCTGGATACGCTTGCTGACATAGGCCGGGGACAAACCCAGCTCGTCGGCAGCCGCAGCAAAGCCGGCCTTGCGGATCACGGTCAGGAATACCCGCAGGTCTTCAGGTAGAGGCACGGTATCTTTCTTGTTAGTCATCAGAAACAGGCGTGGCGGCATGAACCGCCAGAATAGCACCGGTGTGGCGAGGGAGCTTCTGTGGTGAGGGAGCTTGCTCCCGCTGGAGTGCGAAGCGCTCCCAGGATTTTGGGGCCGCTGCGCAGCCCAGCGGGAGCAAGCTCCCTCGCCACAGGGTATCGGTGTTTAAGGGTTACTCGGCGGCGATCTTCGCCTGGGCGGCGGCCCGTGCATGACGGCCATGCTTGAGGGCGATGGGCGCCATTTTCTCGCGGTCCAGTTCACCTTCCCAAGCAGCCACCACCAGCGCGGCCACGGCATTGCCGATGATATTGGTCAGCGAGCGGCATTCAGCCATGAACCGGTCCACACCCAGGATCAACACCATCGCCGCCACCGGCACCGTGGGTACGACCGCGAGGCTGGCGGCCAGCGCGACAAAGCCTGCACCCACCACCGCACCGGCACCTTTGGAGGTGAGCATCGCCACCGCCAGCAGGGTCAGTTGTTGCTCCAGCGTCAGGTCGATATTGGTCGCCTGGGCCAGGAACAGCACCGCCAGGGTCATATAGATGTTGGTGCCATCCAGGTTGAAGGTGTAGCCGGTGGGCACCACGATCCCCACCACGCCTTTGGACGCGCCAAGGCTTTCGAGTTTCTGGATCAGCTGCGGCAGGGCCGATTCGGATGAGCTGGTGCCCAGCACGATCAACAGCTCGGCTTTGATGTAGGTCAGCAGCTTGAAGATGCTGAACCCTACATAACGGGCAATGCTGCCCAGCACCACGGCGACGAAGAAAAACGCGGTGACGTAGAACGTGCCCACCAGTTTCAACAGCGGCAGCAGCGAACCCAGGCCGTACTTGCCGATGGTGAAGGCGATGGCCCCGAAGGCCCCGATCGGCGCTACGCGGCTGATCATCCCGACGATGCGGAAGAACACTTCGCTGGCCTGGTTGATCACGCCCACCAAGGGCCGGCCCTTCTCGCCGATCATCACCAGCCCGAGGCCAAACAGCACCGACACAAACAGCACCGGGAGGATTTCGCCTTTGGAGAAGGCATCGAAGAAGGTCGTGGGGATCACATGCATCAGGAATCCGGTGACGCCTTCGCCGTGTTCGGCCTGGCCGACAAAACCGGCGATGGCCGAAGTGTCGAGGGTTTTCACATCAATGTTGAAACCCACGCCCGGGTGCAGCAGGTGCGCGGCAAGGATGCCGATCACCAGGGCTATGCTGGAGACGATCTCAAAGTAGAGCAGCGCCTTGCCACCCACGCGGCCCACCTGCTTTACGTCGTGCATGCTGGTGATGCCGGACACCACCGTGCAGAAGATGATCGGGCCGATGATCATCTTGATCAGCTTGATAAACCCGTCGCCCAACGGCTTGAGGTCGATACCCACCTGCGGCCAGTGGTTGCCGATCAACACGCCCAGCACAATGGCGATGATCACTTGCACATACAGGGTTCCCAGCAGTTTTCTGATTGTCATTTTTATTATCTCGAGACGTTTTTTGGGCAAGCAGATCCCGTCGCAGGCTGTTTCAAGCCTGCGGGACGGGATCGGTCAGATCAGCGGTGCATAAAGGCTCAGCTAAGGAAGGCCAGGACTTCGCCGAGCAACAGTTCAGGGGCTTCTTCAGCGATGTAGTGGCCGGCCGGCAGGGCCTTGCCACGTACGTCGGTCGCGACTTTTTGCCATTCCTTGAGGGGGTCGAAGCAGCGGCCGACGGTGCCTTCGGCGCCCCACATCACCAGCAATGGCAGTTCCAGGTGATTGCCTTTGTCGATATCGGCGCGGTCGTGCTCAAGGTCGATGCCGGCAGCGGCGCGGTAGTCTTCGCAGATGCCGGTGGCGGTGCCGGGCAGTTTCAGGCAGCGCAGGTATTCAGCGAAGGCCTCATCGGTGAACGGCTTGAGCCCGGCACTGCGGCTGCCCATGACGCTGCGCAGGTACAGTTCCGGATTGCCTTCGATCAGGCTCTCGGGCAGCGGCGCCGGGCGGATCAGGAAGAACCAGTGCCAGTAGGCGCGGGCGAAGGCTTCGTCGGTCTGGGCGTACATGGCCAGGGTCGGTGCGATGTCCAGCAGGACCATGCGCTGTACAGCCTTGGGGTGGTCCAGGGCCAGGCGATGGGCGACTCGGGCGCCACGGTCGTGGGCCAGTACCGAGAATTCCTCGAAGCCCAGGGCCTTCATCAATTCGACGCCGTCGCGGGCCATTTCGCGTTTGGAATAGTGGGTGTGGTGGTCATTGGCGGCGGGCTTGCTGCTGTCGCCGTAACCGCGCAGGTCGGCGGCGACCACGGTGAAGTGTTCGGCCAGTTGCTCGGCGACCTTGTGCCAGATGACGTGGGTCTGCGGGTGCCCGTGGAGCAGGAGCAGGCCGGGACCTGTGCCGCCTTTGCGGTAGCAGATGTCCACGCCGTTGACGTGGCGCTGGTCTTTTTGGAATCCGGCGAACATGGAATGACTCCTCGTGATGATTGCCTGCATCCTGAAATCACACGACGCCTGGGGCAAGGGGGAAAGCGTGGAGGGGTTGTTCATGAAGTGTGTTGAAGCCCGATCTTTCAGGCAGTGCAGGTCAACTGTGGGAGCTGGCTTGCCTGCGATGCAGGCAACTAGGTGTATCAGTCGCACCGAGGTGATGCCATCGCAGGCAAGCCAGCTCCCACAGTTGGGTTGTGTCGCCCAGGCGACTTCATCCTTGCTTGAACAACGCCTCGGCACGCTGGCGAACCTGCGCCTCGGTCAAGTCCTCCTTGCGTGTGGCCAAAAACCACACATGCCCGAACGGGTCTTTCAGTGTCCCGGAGCGGTCACCGTAGAATTGATCCTTGGGTTCTGAAATCGCGGTGCCGCCGGCCTTGATGGCCTGGGCGAACTGTTGGTCGACGTCCTGCACATAGAGATGCAGGCACACACTGGGGTGTTCTTTTCCCGGGCTGCCGAAAGACATTTCGCCACAGGGTGAGGCCATCATGATCGCCGAATCGCCAATGCGCAGTTCGGCATGGCCGATCTTGCCGTCTGGCATGTCCAGGCGCATGACTTCGGTGGCGCCGAAGGCTTTCTTGTAGAACTCGATGGCCTCAGCGGCTTTTTCGATACCCAAGTACGGCGTGATGCTGTGATAGCCCTCGGGAATGGGTTTAACGCTCATATCGTTCTCCTTGATTGTGGTTATGGAGGGACGGCCTTTTCACTATAGGCCACGTGTGCCGTGGCCTGCGGGCAGCCGACGAGGTGTTGGCCAGGCAACAGCAAACCGGCAGTTTGCTGCGCCATGGGCGGATTATTGCGGTCAGGGTGGGCGCAAACCCTTGAGTTTGACGGCCCGGGCCCTCAGGCACAGAAGCTGCAATAGCTCAGGTCAATCATTCGCCCGAGAGCGTTGTATGTCTGTACTGCCTGTATCTGCCGATTACCCGATTCACACGCCCCACGCCGAGCTGATCCGCGATGAGGCCCAGGCCCTGGCCGTAGCCCATCGGGTCGCCGCCGTGTTGCTGGAGCAAGACGCCGAACGTGACCGCACCCGCCAGGTGCCGGTCGAAGTGGTCGACCTGTATTCCAACAGCGGCCTGTGGGGCATCAGCGTGCCTCGCGAGTTTGGCGGCGCCCAAGTGTCCTACGCGGTGTTGGCCCAGGTGATTGCGATCATCTCGGCGGCCGACCCCTCGCTGGGTCAGATCCCGCAGAACCATTACTGCCTGCTGGAAGACATCCGTCTGCAGGGCACCCCCGAGCAGCAGGCGTACTTTTTTGGCCTGGCGCTGGAAGGGCATCGGTTTGCCAATGCACTGTCGGAAACCGGCGGTAAGAACGTCCAGGACATCCAGGCGACCATCCGCCCGCAAGGCGATGGCTATGTGATCAACGGTCGCAAGGGGTATTGCACCGGTTCGCTGTACGCCCACTGGCTGGCGGTGCTGGCGCTGGATGAACAGCAAAATGCGCAGTTGGCATTCGTGCCCCGTGGCACTGAAGGCTTGGTGGTGGTCGACGACTGGGACAGCATGGGGCAGCGCACCACGTCCAGCGGCACGGTGCTGGCCGATGACTTGAAGGTGCCGGCTTTCAATCTGTTTCCTACCCATCGCTCCTACGATTCGCCGACGCTCGCTGGTCCTTTTGCACAATTGACCACCGCCGCCATCGACGCCGGCATCGCCCGTGCTGCGTTACGTGACACGGTGCAGTTCGTCCAGCAGTTCGCCCGCCCGTGGATTGATGCCGGGGTGGAAAAAGCCAGTGAAGATCCGCTGACCATCATCCAGGTGGGCGCATTGGATATTCGTCTGGAAGCGGCGGAAGCCTTGCTGGAACGCGCCGGAAAAGCCCTGGACGCCGCGCGCCCGGCACCCGATGAAGACAACGTCGCCCACGCTTCCCTGGCGGTCGCCCGAGCCAAGGTACTGACCACTGAAATCGCCATCGAAGCTAGCAACAAGCTCTTCGAACTCGGCGGCACCCGTTCCACTTTGAAGAAACACAACTTCGACCGTCACTGGCGCAACGCCCGTGTGCACACCCTGCATGACCCGGTGCGCTGGAAGTATCACGTGGTGGGCAACTGGTTGCTCAACGGTGCCAAGCCACCGCGTCACGACTGGTCCTGAACCATGGCCGAGCTGTTTAAAAACATCTACTGGGCCGACATCGGCCAAGCCTGCCTGGAAACCTTGAGCATGCTCACTGCGGCCCTGGGTTTTACCGTGCTGTTGGGGTTGCCGCTGGGGGTGGTGCTGTTCCTTACCGGCAAGCGCCAGTTGCACGAAACCCTGGTGGTGTATCGGGTGCTGTCGGTGGTGGTGAACGTGCTGCGTTCGCTGCCGTTCATCATCCTGCTGATTGTGCTGATCCCGTTGACCACCTTGCTGGTGGGCACCTCCCTGGGCGTGCCCGGCACGATTCCGCCGTTGGTGGTGGGCTGTACGCCTTTCTTTGCGCGGCTGGTGGAAACCGCCTTGCGTGAAGTCGACCGTGGTGTGGTGGAAGCCACCCAATCCATGGGCGCCAGCACCTGGCAGGTGATCCGCCACACGCTGTTGCCGGAAGCCCGGGGCGGGCTGCTGGCAGCGGTCACCGTTACCGCGATTGTGCTGGTGGACTACACCGCGATGGCCGGGGTGATCGGTGGCGGTGGCTTGGGCGACCTGGCAATTCGCTATGGATATCAGCGTTTCCAGACCGACGTGATGGTGGTCACGGTGTTGCTGCTGTTGGTGCTGGTGCAGGCCCTGCAAATGACCGGTGACCGTTTGGTGGCGCGTTACAGCCGCCGTTGATTCCTATAACTAATGCCTTCGGAGCAACCATGAAAAAATCCCTGGCCATCTTGGCCGCTGTCTTGTCCTTCAACGCCTTTGCCAACGAGACGTTGGTCGTCGGCGCCACGCCCGTGCCTCACGCCGAGATCCTGGAGTTCGTCAAACCCGTGCTGGCCAAGGAGGGCGTGGACCTGCAAATCAAGGTCTTCACCGACTTCATCCAGCCCAACCAACAACTGGCGCTGAAGAACATTGACGCCAACTACTATCAGTACCGGCCTTTCCTGGATGACTACAACAAAACCCGGCATACCAATCTGGTGCCGGTGGTTGGCGTGCACATCGAGCCGTTTGGTGCCTATTCGACCAAGATCAAAAACATCGCTGAGTTGAAAGACGGCGCCACAGTGTCGATCCCCAACGACCCGGTCAACACCGGCCGTGCGCTGGTGCTGCTGGATGAAGCCGGCCTGATCAAACTCAAGGACCCGAGCAACACCCTGGCCACCCCACGGGACATCGTCGAAAACCCCAAGCACCTGAAAATTCGTGAGTTGGAAGGGGCGTTGCTGGCTCGCTCGGTGAGCCAGGTGGACCTGGCGTTCGTGTTCGCCAACTACGCCCTGGAAGCGGGGATCGACACCAACAGCGCGTTGATCGTCGAGAAGGGCAAGAGCCTGTACGTCGAGTACCTGGTAGCGCGCCCGGACAACATCAACGACCCGGGCATCCAGAAACTGGCCAAGGCGTTGAACTCCGATGAAGTGCGCCAGTTCATCCTGACACGCTATAAAGGCCAGATAGCTCCGGGTTTCTAAGTCTGATGGAGATCAAAATGTGGGAGCGGGCTTGCTCGCGAAGGCGGTGTATCAGCCAACTTATTGAGTGACTGACACGCCGCCTTCGCGAGCAAGCCCGCTCCCACATTGATCGGGTTTCCTTATCAGGGATTTACGCTGGGCTCCAGCAATTGTGCCCCAGGCCCGCGTTCACCCAGTACGTCATCCTGATTGCGCAGCGGGCACGCCTCTATCGACAGACACCCACAGCCAATACAGCCATTGAGTTTGTCCCGCAGCAGCGTCAGTTTGTCGATGCGCTGGTCCAGGTCCTCACGCCACGCGGCAGACAGGCGCTCCCAGTCAGCTGCGGTGGGCGTGCGACCTTCGGGCAAGGTTTGCAATGCGTCAAAGATGGTCGCCAGGGGGATGCCCAGCCGTTGGGCAATCTTGATCACCGCCACTCGGCGCAACACGTCCCGCGAGTAGCGCCGTTGGTTGCCGGCGTTACGGCTGCTCTTGATCAAACCCTTGGTTTCGTAGAAGTGCAGGGCGGTAACGGCAACGCCGCTACGGGCTGCCAATTGGCCGACGGTGAGTTCTTTGGTGACCATGAAAAAGCCCTTGACCTTGACTTAACTAGAGGTTTTACCCTGCGTGGCATCCAATCGCAAGATTGTGCCTACGGTAAGAGGGGAATGTTCATGCAGGTATTAGAGAAGAGTCTGAGTTTCACCCAGATGGTCGAGTTCCAGATCGAACCTCAGCAGCAATCCGCGTTGGTAGCGGCCCTGTCATCCCAAAGCGAGCGCCTGGCCCAGGACCACGGCGGCTTTATGAACGCCAGCGTGCAGGTCAGCGATGATGGGCGCCGGGTGCTCAGCTACTTGCAATGGCGCTCCCGCGAGGACGGTGAGGCGGCCTTCAAGTGTTTTGAGCACGGTGAGGAAGATTTCTGGACGCTGATACGCGCCCACCAGGCCACGGCAGTGACCTTCGGTTCGTTCCAGGTGTTGCGCAGTATCGAGCGCAGCCATGACAACGCCTTGCACTGCCGCCTAAATTGACAGGTGCAGCATGCGCTCGCCCTGTACGTTTTCGCCGGGGCGGCGCTTGTTCACGGCCAGCTCACCGATCTTGATCAAGCGGGTACGCGTCACGTTGCGGCTCAGGCCCAGCAGGTTGGCGGTGTGCACCTGGTTGTAATGGCTGAAGCGGTAGGCAGCGCGCAGCAATGCATCCTCGACCTTTTCATGCAGGGCGCCGGCCTGTTCCTCGAAGAGTTTTTGAAAGGCGCGTTCCAGCAGGGCTTCAGCACTGTTGTCGATGCCGTGCTGGCTGTCGTCCTGACGCTCGATGCGCATGTTCGACAGGCGCAGGTCGTCGCGTTCGATCACGCCGTTGCGGCAGATCAGCAGGGTGTGGTGAATCACGTTTTCCAGCTCGCGAATGTTGCCTGGCCAACTGTAGCTTTTGAGTTTCTGCTCGGCCTCGCGGCTGATGGTGATCGGTCCGTAACCCAGGCGCTGGCTGTAGGCTTCGATAAAGTGCCGGGTCAGGGGCAGGATGTCGCCGGGCCGGTCCCGCAACGGGCTCAGCTCCAGGCTCACCACATCGAGGCGGTAGTACAGGTCTTCGCGGAAATGTCCGGCGTTGATGGCTTTTTCCAATTGAACGTTGGTGGCCGCCAGGACCCGCACGTCGATGGGAATGCTTTTGCGTGATCCCAGGCGCACCACTTCGCGCTCCTGGAGTACCCGCAGCAGCTTGACCTGAATCGCCATCGGCAAATCACCGATTTCATCGAGGAACAGGGTGCCACCGTCGGCCTCTTCGAACCAGCCGGCCTTGGCGCTGAGGGCGCCGGTGAAGGCGCCTTTTTCATGGCCGAACAGCTCGGCCTCCACCAACGATTCGGAAAACGCGCCGCAGTTTACCGCCACGAACGGACGGTTGCGCCGGGCGCTGAGGTTGTGGATATGGCGTGCCACCAGCTCTTTACCGGTGCCGGTTTCGCCGATGATCAGCACGCTGGCTTCGCTGGGCGCGACTTGCTGGATGTGCGCCAGCAGCGCCTGGGATTTCGGGTCTTCGAAGACCTGGGCCGTGGCGCGGATCGAGGTCGCAAGAGCGGGCGAGGGCGGTAGGGTTAAAAGCTGCATGGGCACCTCTTCTAGGAGTAGAACGTGGGAATCGGCAGGGACTGGTTCAACGCCCAGTCCCCCAGTTCGTGGAGTTTGTAGTCCACCGGGTCGTGCAGGGTTTGCGTGCGCAGGTTGCGCCAGTGCCGGTCCAGGCGCAGGGAGGCGTGGGTGGAACGCGCGCCGGTGACTTCGAACAGGCGGCTGCACAGTTCCAGGCCGTTGCGGGTGGCGGCGACCTTGGCGGTGGCGATGGCGATGGCCAGTTCGCCGCGCTCGCTTTCGCTGAGGCTCGGGCCTTTGGCCCAGGCCTGGTCCAGCAGCTCGGCGGCACGCTCCACCAGCAGTCGAACGCCTTCAAGGGCGACCCAGAATTCGCCGTAGTGGTTGAGCACATACGGGTCCTGGCGGATGTCCTGCACCGTGGATTTATGCCAGGGCCGGGTTTCGGTCAGGGTGTAATTCCGGGCTTCGGCAAAGGCGCCTTCGGCGATGCCAAGGAACATATGGGTGAAGGTCAACTGAGCGATCAGCGGGCGCAGGCAGGCGAAGGGTGTGCTCAACGGGCCGGGATCGAGGAGCAACTCCGACTCCTCCACGCGTACCCGTTCGAAGCTGGCGCTGCCGCTGTCGGTCTGGCGCTGGCCAATGTTGTTCCAGTCATTGTGCAGGGTGATGCCGCTGCGCCCGCTGGGGATGGCGGCGATCAGCAGCTTGCCGCCGGCGTTTTCATCCACGGCTGAGGCGATCAGCATTTCCGAGTCGCTGGCGCCGGAGCAAAAGCTCTTCTTGCCGGAGAATTCTCGCCAGCCTTTGTAGGCCTTGACCACCGTGCGCGTGTCCAAGGGGTTGAGGGCGTTGCCCCAGAACCAGTTTTTGCGCGCGGTTTGTTCGAACCAGGGTTGCCATTGCTCCGGGCGGGAGAACAGGCGAACGGTGGCAAGCATCAGGTGATGAAAGCCGAAGACGTGGGCGATGGAGCTGTCGACTTTGGCGAACTCGCGAACGATCTCCAGGGTCTCGCTCCAGCGGGCGCCGAGGCCGCCGTATTGGGTGGGGATGCTAAGGGCCAGCAAGCCGCTTTGGCGCAGGGCGTCACGTTCGGTCTTGGGTGTGCCGCCGCGCTCGTCGCGTTCGACGGCGGTGAGGGCGAATTCGGCGGCCAGCACTTTGGCTGTCTGCAACGGTGAGGGCAGGACGCTGTTGGGTTTGGCTGTCACGCGGGATTCCTCATGGTGTGCCGGGGCGTACCCCGGCAGACGGCAAGTCAGGCCTTGGCTTTTGCCGGCAGGACGTCGTTGGCAATCATTTCGCCGAACGGTCCGGTGAGGTTGGTGACGCCGCGCCCGGCCAGGCTCGCGTAGGGTTCCGGCAGCAGCGGGAACACCAGTTCGGCAAAGCGATACGCCTCTTCCAGGTGCGGGTAGCCGGAGAAGATGAAGCTTTCGATGCCCAGGTCCGCGTATTCCTTGATCCGCTCGGCAACTTGCTGGGGGTTGCCCACTAAGGCCGTGCCCGCGCCGCCACGCACCAGGCCGACGCCGGCCCACAGGTTGGGGGCGATTTCCAGGTTGTCGCGGCGCCCGTCGTGCAGGGCGGCCATGCGCCGCTGGCCTTCGGAGTCAAAGCGTGAGAAGGATTTTTGCGCGGCGGCGATGGTTTCGTCGCTGATGTGTTCGATCAGTTTGGCGGCGGCTTTCCAGGCGTCTTCTTCGGTTTCCCGCACGATCACATGCAGGCGAATCCCGAACTTGACGGTGCGACCATGGCGGGCGGCGCGCTCACGCACGTCGGCGAGTTTTTCCGCGACGGCGGCCGGTGGTTCGCCCCAGGTCAGGTACACGTCGACTTGTTCGGCGGCGAGGTCGTGGGCAGCGTCCGAGGAACCGCCGAAGTACAGCGGCGGATACGGCTTTTGCACCGGCGGGTAAAGTGCCTTGGCGTTCTGCACCCGCAGGTGTTTGCCTTCGAAGTCCACCGATTCGCCCTGCAACACGCGGCGCCAGATCTTGAGGAATTCGTCGGTCACTTCGTAGCGTTCGCTGTGATCGAGGAAGCTGCCGTCGCCGCGGTTTTCGTCGGGGTCGCCGCCAGTCACCACGTTGATCAACAGGCGGCCATTGGACAGGCGGTCGAGGGTGGCGGCCATGCGTGCGGAGACGGTCGGCGAAATGATCCCCGGGCGAATCGCCACCAGGTAGCGCAGGCGTTCGGTCAGTGGCACCAGCGCCGAGGCGATGACCCAGGAGTCTTCGCAGGAGCGGCCGGTGGGGATCAGCACGCCGTGGTAGCCGAGGTTATCTGCGGCTTGGGCGACTTGTTTCAAATAGTTGAGGGTGACCGGGCGAGCGCCCTGGGTGGTGCCCAGGTAATGACCGTCACCGTGTGTAGGCAGAAACCAGAAAACATCCATGACAAATCCTTAAGCGATTTTCAGCAGAGAGGTGGGATGCGCGGCAAACAACGGCGCGGCGCGTTCTGCAGCAAGGCGAATGCGGGCCTTCAAGGGCTCACTGGTTATTTGGTAGTCGGTGAAGTCGGCCTCGGTGGCGTACACGCCAATGGGCAAAGTCAGGGCCTGGAAGAAACTGAACAGCGGGCGCAGTTGGTGATCGAGTACCAGGGCGTGGCGTTCACTGCCGCCGGTGGCCGCCAGCAACACCGGGGTGTTGATCAGGGCGTTGAGGTCGACCAGGTCGAACAGGTGCTTGAGCAGGCCTGGGTATGAACCGCGATACACCGGGGCGGCGACGATCAGCAGGTCGGCCTGTTCGATGGCGTGCAGTTGCGCCTCGACGTCGGCGGGCAGTTCCTGGCGGGACAGTGCGCCGCCCAGTGGCCGGGCAATGTCGCCCAGTTCAATCAGGGTGGTCTGGATCGGCAATTGAGTGGCCAGTTCGGCCAGCACCGCCTGGGTCAACACCAGGGTGCGGGACGGGCGCCAGGTTCCGCCGGAGAGGGCAACGACATTCAGTGGACGGGTCATCAACAGTTCCTTTTTCAACAGTCGCTCAGGGCAAGAGCAGTAGCAGGACTTGAGCAAGAGCTGTACCAAGCTGCGCAGGCCTTGACTGGCGCGGGTCGTGGGCCAGGTGTTGGAAAATGACGGTGTTGTCTGCCTGGTGTTTTGTTGAATGACTGTTGCCTGGGCAACAGTTGCCAGGCGAACAGTGGCGTGAGCGTTGAAGCCATTTATAGAGGGTTGTGTTTATTCCGTAAATGAACGTATTTCCATATTTATAGATCTGCATGGAATATAAGACGTGGCTATCACAGGTGTCGCAAGGGTTGATAGCGACTATCACGGCTGATGATTTTTCACCGTGCAGGGGCGGGAGTAGCCTGTGCTCATTGACTTCAACCCGTTTCGCAGGACCTTCGCCATGAATCGTTTTCTCGCCATTTCCGTATTGCTCGTCACCTCAGTTCTTGCCGGTTGCGCGACACATTCGTCGCCTGAACTGCGTGCCTACTCGGCGGAAGAGAGCAAGGAGCTGGCGCTGGAAGCCCTGAGCCGTCGAGGCCTGTCGTTTGATGAATACCAACAGAAGAAAGCCGAACTGACCGGCCAGCCACAGAAAACCTTTGGTTTCGATCGTCAGGGTGAAATGAATGCCGAGCGCGGCATGACGCTGCACGGTCGCCCCAGTTGAGTCAGTGACCAGGTCTGAAAAGCCCGAGGTTTCCCACAGGAACCTCGGGTTTTTTGTTTGCCATCCGTTTCCCGGAGCCTGTTAAGCTGAATTTCAGGAGCGTTCCTACGCACTTTTAAATAAAGTGGTCTTTCTTTAACGGCACGGGATCAGGTAAACCATCTTCCTTCCTGATCGCTGCCCCTGAGACGTCGTTCTCGGGAACATGCTCTGCGAGTCTTTAACGTCATGAATAAACGTCCGCTGTATTTCGACTACGCCGCCACCACGCCGGTGGATGAGCGGGTCATCCAGGTGATGGTCGAGTGCCTGGGCTTCAACGCCAACTTCGGTAACCCTGCGTCCAGTTCCCATGCGTTCGGCCAACAGGCCCGGCAAACGGTTGAACAGGCGCGGGGCCAGGTGGCTGAACTGGTCGGCGCGGAGCCGGCACAGATCGTCTGGACCTCCGGTGCCACCGAGTCCAACAACCTCGCCATCAAGGGCGTCGCCCAGGCGCGGGGCGTAGCCGGTGGGCATATCATCACCAGCCAGATTGAACACAAGGCCACGTTGGATACCGCCCGCCAGTTGCAGGAAGCCGGGATTGCGGTGACGTACCTGGTGCCGGACGCCGAAGGTTTGATCAGCGTCGAGGCGGTGAGCGAAGCGTTGCGTGAGGACACCTTCCTCGTGTCGCTGATGCTGGTGAACAACGAGCTGGGCACCCTCAACGATATCCAGGCGATTGGCGCGCGAGTGCGTGAACACGGTGCGTTGTTTCACGTGGATGCGGCGCAGGGCGCGGGCAAGGTCGCGATTGACCTGGCTGAGTGGCCGGTGGACCTGATGTCATTTTCCGCACACAAACTCTATGGTCCCAAGGGTATCGGCGCGCTGTACGTCGGCCCACGTGCGCAGCAGAAAGTGCTGGCGCAGATTCACGGCGGTGGTCATGAAGGCGGCTTGCGTTCCGGCACCCTGGCGACTCACCAGATTGCCGGTATGGGCACTGCGTTCGCACTGGCGGCAGCGTCCTTTGCCGAAGAGAAGGCGACCATTGTTGCCCTGCGCGAGCGCCTGCTGGAACAGCTGAATACGATTGCCGGGGTGCGCCTCAATGGCAGCCTTACCCAGCGTATTCCCCACACCTTGAGCCTGACGTTCAGCGAGGGCGAGTTCAATTCCGCCGCGTTGAGCGCGGGCATTGCCTTCTCGGCCACGTCGGCCTGCAATTCGGCGAGCAATGCACCGTCTCATGTGCTTCTGGCGCTGGGCCATGATGCCCGCAGCGCAGGTCGCACCATTCGCTTGAGCCTCGGGCGGTTTACCACCGAGCAGGACATCGATCAGGCGGTACAACTGATCAAGGCCGCACTGGCCAGCGCACCGGCTTTCTGGGCCGTTTGACCCCATAACAATTATTAGTGGTTAGCAGGAGACACGATGAGCACACAGCCTTTGACCCATGGAACGGTTCCCCAGCGCCTGGCGCACACCCGCGAACTGATGAGCCGCGAGGGTATTCATGCCCTGTTGGTGCCGTCGGCCGACCCACACTTGTCCGAATACCTGCCGGGTTACTGGCAGGGTCGTCAGTGGTTGTCGGGTTTTCATGGTTCGGTGGGTACGCTGATTGTCACCGCGGATTTCGCCGGTGTATGGGCAGACAGCCGCTATTGGGAACAGGCGACCAAGGAACTCAAGGGCAGCGGTATCGAGTTGGTCAAACTGCAACCGGGCCAGCCCGGGCCGCTGGAGTGGCTGGCGGAACAGACGCCGGAAGGCGGTGTGGTGGCCGTGGATGGCGCGGTCATGGCCGTTGCATCAGCTCGCACTTTGAGCAGCAAGCTGGAGGCACGTGGTGCACGCTTGCGTACGGACATCGACCTGTTGAATGAAGTCTGGCAAGACCGCCCAACCTTGCCGAACCAGCCGATCTATCAGCATTTGCCGCCTCAGGCCACCGTCAGCCGTGGCGAGAAGCTCGCAGCCCTGCGTGCCAGCTTGAAGGAGAAGGGCGCCGACTGGCATTTCATCGCGACCCTGGACGACATTGCCTGGCTGTTTAACCTGCGCGGCGGCGACGTTTCGTTCAATCCGGTGTTTGTGTCCTTTGCCTTGATTGGCCAGCAGCAGGCGACGCTGTTTGTGGCCTTGAGCAAGATCGACGCCGAGCTGCGCGCCGTGCTGGAACAGGATGGCGTGACCCTGCGGGATTACAGCGAAGTTGCGGCGGCGTTGAAGGACATTCCTTCAGGCGCCAGTGTGCAGGTCGACCCGGCACGGGTGACTGCTGGATTGCTGGAGAACCTGGGCAGTGGCGTGACGCTGATCGAAGGCCTGAACCCTACTACTTTGGCCAAGTCGCGCAAAAGCCTGGCGGACGCCGAGCATATTCGTCAGGCCATGGAGCAGGATGGCGCAGCCCTGTGTGAATTCTTTGCCTGGCTCGACAGCGCGTTGGGCCGTGAGCGCATCACCGAACTGACCATTGATGAACACCTGACAGCGGCCCGTACCCGTCGCCCGGGTTATGTGTCGTTGAGCTTCAATACGATTGCCGCGTTCAATGCCAATGGCGCGATGCCGCACTATCACGCGACTGAAGAAGAGCACGCGCTGATCGAAGGCGATGGGTTGCTGCTGATCGACTCGGGTGGCCAGTACCTGGGCGGCACGACCGACATCACGCGGATGGTGCCTATCGGCACGCCAAGCGAAGAGCAGAAGCGCGACTGCACGCGTGTACTCAAGGGTGTGATTGCCTTGTCCCGCGCGCATTTCCCCAAGGGCATTCTTTCGCCGTTGCTGGACGCCATCGCCCGCGCGCCGATCTGGGCGGAAGGCGTGGACTACGGCCACGGCACCGGCCATGGCGTAGGCTATTTCCTGAACGTGCATGAAGGTCCGCAGGTGATCGCGTACCAAGCTGTCGCTGCGCCGCAAACGGCGATGCAGGCGGGCATGATTACGTCCATCGAACCGGGCACTTATCGTCCGGGCCGTTGGGGCGTGCGCATCGAGAACCTGGTGTTGAACCGTGAAGCGGGCAAGACCGAGTTTGGCGAGTTCCTCAAGTTCGAGACACTCACCCTATGCCCGATCGACACCCGTTGCCTTGAGCCGTCGCTGCTGACGGTGGAAGAGCGCCAATGGTTCAACGAGTACCATGCGCAAGTGCGCGAGCGCCTGAGTCCGCTGCTCAGTGGCGCTGCGCTGGAGTGGTTGCAGGTGCGTACGGCCGCGATCTAGCTCAGCGCTTCACGCACAAAGTCCAGGCGATCCTGGCCAAAGAACAGCTGGTTGCCGACAAACAGGCTGGGGGCACCGAATACGCCACGTTGGATGGCGTGTTCGGTGTTGTCCTTGAGGGCAGCCTTGACCTCGTCATCATTGGTTAGCGCCAGGATTTCTTCGGGATCAAAGCCGTGTTCGGCCAGCACTGTGGCTACCACGGACAGGTCTCCCAAGTGACGGCCCTCTACCCAAAGTGCGCGGAACAGGCAGTCGATGAAGTCGAGAAAACGCTCGGGCTGGCGCATTTGAATGCCGGTGACCGCACGCATCAGCAGCAAGGTGTTGATGGGAAAGTGCGGATTGAACTTGAGCGGGACGTTGTAGCGCTGGGCATAGCGCGCCAGGTCCTGGAACATGTAGCGGCCCTTGGCGGGAACGGTGGCCGGCGACGCGTTGCCGGTGGCTTTGAATACGCCGCCCAGTAGCATTGGCTTATAAATCAACTGGGCGCCGGTTGCCGCGCATAGGCCTGGAAGCTGGGTATAGGCCAAATAGGTGGCCGGGCTGCCGAGATCGAAGAAAAACTCCACTGTTTTACTCATGCTGGGTACTCGCTGTTTATTGTTATGGGGCGTGCTTACCAGGGTTCATTCCAGGGGCGCAGGTCCAGCTCGAAGGTCCAGGCGTCCCGTGGCTGGCTGTGCAGGTACCAATAGTTATCGGCGATGTGCTCGGGGTTGAGAATACCGTCCTGATCCTTGAGGGCGTATTTTTGCGGGAAGTTGTCGCGGATGAAGTCAGTGTCGATGGCGCCATCCACGACCACGTGGGAGACGTGGATATTCCGCGGGCCCAGTTCGCGAGCCATGCTTTGCGCCAGTGCGCGGATCCCGTGTTTGGCTCCGGCGAATGCGGCAAAGCCGGCGGCGCCACGCAAGCCGGCGGTGGCACCGGTAAACAGGATGGTCCCGCGATTACGGGTGACCATGCGCTTGGCCACTTCCCGGGCGTTGAGGAAGCCTGAGAAACAGGCCATCTCCCAAATCTTGAAGTACTTGCGGGCGGTTTCTTCCAGGATACTGCACGGCACATTGGCGCCAATGTTGAAGACAAAGGCTTCTATGGGCCCCAACTCGGTTTCAATCTGTTCGATCAGGGCGATAACGTCCTCTTCCTTGCGGGCATCGCAGGCAAAGCCATGCGCTTCTCCACCTGTCGCCTGGATGCTTTCCACCAAGGGTTGCAGTTTATCGGCGCTGCGCCGGGTAACGCAGGCGACATAACCCTCACGGGCAAAGCGCTTGGCTATGGCGCCACCGGTAGCATCGCCGGCACCCACTACCAGTACGATTTTCTTGTTGTTCGTCATGGGAGATCCTTTAGTAAACGATCGTTTGCCAAACGAACGTTATGCTACGATCCGACAGGCGTCAAGCGAACAACAGAGAGGGAAGTGATGCGATATTCGGCCAGTCATAAGCAGGAAACCAAAGAGAAGCTGCTGGATAGCAGTGCGGCCTTGGCGAAGAAAGAAGGGTTTGCCAGCGTCGGGGTGGATGGCTTGATGAAAGCCATTGGCTTGAGTGGCGGTGCCTTTTATAGCCACTTCGCCTCGAAGGACGAATTGTTCAGCTCGATTGTCGAGCGTGAATTGAGCCATAGCCTTGAACGCTTGAATGGCAATGGTGTGCAGAGTCGGGAGCGGCTGGATCGCTGTTTGAAGTTCTATTTGAGCATGGCCCATGTGGAGCAGTCGGAGGCGGGCTGTGCGTTGCCGAGCCTGGGGGCGGAGATTGCACGGTCTGATGTGGCAGTACGCCAACAGGCGCAGGACTGGATTTGCCGATTGCAGGCGGGCTGGGCTGCAACGTTGGGCAGCGAGGATTTGGCTTGGTCGATTCTGTCGCAATGCATCGGCGCCCTGGTGGTGGCGCGGATGATGGTCAGCCCGCAGGTGCAGGCGCAGGTCATGTCATCGAACTACGATGTGCTCAGTCAACAGCTGTCGAGGCTGTGAGAGCGTCGACAGTTATTTGCAGATGACGATCATGCTTCGGCTGGTGTAGCCGGCGGGGTTGAGGCCGAACGGGTAGTCGCCCGGGTCTTCGGCGTTGTCGCCTGACTTGGCGATGACTTTATAGCCTTTGGCGCCGCATGAATTGGCTGCACTGGCGTAGCACTTGTCCCAGGAGGAGGACAGGCCCGAGCAGTTGATATGCAGTCCCTTCTTTCCCCGTTTCACTTCGGTCTTGGTAGTCGCGGCACAACCTGCGATTGCCACAATCATGAACAGCATCAAAATTCGCTTCATTCCTATCCTTAATAGCCGCCCCGCTTAGCTGCACGAAGCTGGCTTTACTCGCTCTCGAGTGTAGCGTTCATGATGTCCTTATCTAAATTCTCCATGAGTGACACTGGGTTACGGTTTAAACATGGCCTAATTGAGCGGCAAATGCCAGAGCTACGTCAAATCCTGAATCAATCTGCGGGAACGAGTGGCTTTGATTCGTTACGCATGGTCAGGGTTGCGCCAACCGAGGCCAGAATAATGCAGGTGATCGCCAGCCACTGCGCCAAGGATAAGTGTTCTTGAAGGAAAAACAGGCCGGACAGGGCGCCGAATGCGGGCTCGATACTCATCAAGGTTCCGAATGTGCGGGCGGGCAGGCGAGTCAGGGCGACCATCTCCAGAGTGTAGGGCAGGGCGGTGGATAAAACGGCGACACCAATGGCGATCGGGATCAGGGAGGGAGTGAGTAATGCCGCGCCCGCGTGGACGATTCCGATCGGCGCGACAAACAGTGCGGCGATCATTACACCCAGGGCGGCGGTCTGTACGCCGTTGTCAGCGCCGGCCTTTTGGCCGAACAAAATATAGAGTGCCCAGCACACACCTGCGCCCAGTGCGTAAGCGGCGCCTGTCAGGTCGATGCCGTTGCTGGCCGCTCCCATGGGGATCAGCAGCAGAAGGCCAATGATGGCCAAGGCTATCCAGAGAAAGTCTACAGCGCGCCGTGAAGCATATATGGCGACGGCCAGTGGGCCGGTGAATTCCAAGGCTACTGCGATGCCTAGCGGAACGGTCCGCAGCGACATATAGAAGAGGAAGTTCATTCCGCCCAGGGCCATTCCGTAAACGATCACGGTCTGTAGCGACTTGGCTGTGAGCTTGGCGCGCCATGGGCGTAATAGAAGCAGCATGATCACGCTGGCGAAAATCAGGCGAAGGGTGGTGGTGCCTTGCGCGCCCACAATGGGGAACATGCTTTTGGCGAGTGATGCGCCTGATTGAATGGAGGCCATGGCAATGAGCAGCAGGCCGACCGGAAACAATGTCGAAGCCAGGCTACGGGGTGAAGTGGTCATTGAGGGTGTTCGTCCGAGGTCGTATTTAAAGAAGCAGAAGTGGCTATGATGCTTAACTGTGTGGTGATGAGCAATATATTGCTCAGCGTGTGCCGTATTTCTCTATATATAGGTAGATTTTGTGATTGTCGGGATGGATTGATAGAAAAGCTAAATTAAGGGTTGACGGCAGATTCTGGAAGTCTATAATTCGCCCCACTTCCGGCGCAGTCGAAACGGAAAACTCCTTGGTAAACAAAGAGTTATGTAGGTTTCGACAGCGAGCCGCTTCAGATCATCGAAGCCCAGAAGGAGTTGATAGGGACGTGTTGTTTAGCCCTATTAACGGTTCGATCTTCTCGGTCGAAAGCGGAGAAAAAGAGGTGTTGACAGCAGCGTGTAACGCTGTAGAATTCGCCTCCCGCTAACGAGAGATCTGAAGCGCAAGTGGTTGAAGTTACAAAGGAAACTTTGAAAACTTCTTAAAAAAACCGCTTGACAGCAACAGAGGCTGCTGTAGAATGCGCGCCTCGGTTGAGACGAAAGATCTTAACCAACCGCTCTTTAACAACTGAATCAAGCAATTCGTGTGGGTGCTTGTGGAGTCAGACTGATAGTCAAAAAGATTATCAGCATCACAAGTTACTCCGCGAGAAATCAAAGATGTAACCAACGATTGCTGAGCCAAGTTTAGGGTTTCTTAAAAACCCAAAGATGTTTGAACTGAAGAGTTTGATCATGGCTCAGATTGAACGCTGGCGGCAGGCCTAACACATGCAAGTCGAGCGGTAGAGAGAAGCTTGCTTCTCTTGAGAGCGGCGGACGGGTGAGTAATGCCTAGGAATCTGCCTGGTAGTGGGGGATAACGTTCGGAAACGGACGCTAATACCGCATACGTCCTACGGGAGAAAGCAGGGGACCTTCGGGCCTTGCGCTATCAGATGAGCCTAGGTCGGATTAGCTAGTTGGTGGGGTAATGGCTCACCAAGGCGACGATCCGTAACTGGTCTGAGAGGATGATCAGTCACACTGGAACTGAGACACGGTCCAGACTCCTACGGGAGGCAGCAGTGGGGAATATTGGACAATGGGCGAAAGCCTGATCCAGCCATGCCGCGTGTGTGAAGAAGGTCTTCGGATTGTAAAGCACTTTAAGTTGGGAGGAAGGGCAGTAAATTAATACTTTGCTGTTTTGACGTTACCGACAGAATAAGCACCGGCTAACTCTGTGCCAGCAGCCGCGGTAATACAGAGGGTGCAAGCGTTAATCGGAATTACTGGGCGTAAAGCGCGCGTAGGTGGTTCGTTAAGTTGGATGTGAAATCCCCGGGCTCAACCTGGGAACTGCATTCAAAACTGACGAGCTAGAGTATGGTAGAGGGTGGTGGAATTTCCTGTGTAGCGGTGAAATGCGTAGATATAGGAAGGAACACCAGTGGCGAAGGCGACCACCTGGACTGATACTGACACTGAGGTGCGAAAGCGTGGGGAGCAAACAGGATTAGATACCCTGGTAGTCCACGCCGTAAACGATGTCAACTAGCCGTTGGGAGCCTTGAGCTCTTAGTGGCGCAGCTAACGCATTAAGTTGACCGCCTGGGGAGTACGGCCGCAAGGTTAAAACTCAAATGAATTGACGGGGGCCCGCACAAGCGGTGGAGCATGTGGTTTAATTCGAAGCAACGCGAAGAACCTTACCAGGCCTTGACATCCAATGAACTTTCTAGAGATAGATTGGTGCCTTCGGGAACATTGAGACAGGTGCTGCATGGCTGTCGTCAGCTCGTGTCGTGAGATGTTGGGTTAAGTCCCGTAACGAGCGCAACCCTTGTCCTTAGTTACCAGCACGTCATGGTGGGCACTCTAAGGAGACTGCCGGTGACAAACCGGAGGAAGGTGGGGATGACGTCAAGTCATCATGGCCCTTACGGCCTGGGCTACACACGTGCTACAATGGTCGGTACAGAGGGTTGCCAAGCCGCGAGGTGGAGCTAATCCCAGAAAACCGATCGTAGTCCGGATCGCAGTCTGCAACTCGACTGCGTGAAGTCGGAATCGCTAGTAATCGCGAATCAGAATGTCGCGGTGAATACGTTCCCGGGCCTTGTACACACCGCCCGTCACACCATGGGAGTGGGTTGCACCAGAAGTAGCTAGTCTAACCTTCGGGAGGACGGTTACCACGGTGTGATTCATGACTGGGGTGAAGTCGTAACAAGGTAGCCGTAGGGGAACCTGCGGCTGGATCACCTCCTTAATCGACGACATCAGCTGCTCCATAAGTTCCCACACGAATTGCTTGATTCATTGAAGAAGACGATAAGAAGCAGCCCGAAATTGGGTCTGTAGCTCAGTTGGTTAGAGCGCACCCCTGATAAGGGTGAGGTCGGCAGTTCGAATCTGCCCAGACCCACCAATTTTGTGTGGGAAACGCCTGTAGAAATACGGGGCCATAGCTCAGCTGGGAGAGCGCCTGCCTTGCACGCAGGAGGTCAACGGTTCGATCCCGTTTGGCTCCACCACTACTGCTTCTACGTTATGAAAGCTTAGAAATGAGCATTCCATCGTTGTGATGGTGAATGTTGATTTCTAGTCTTTGATTAGATCGTTCTTTAAAAATTTGGGTATGTGATAGAAAGATAGACTGAACGTTACTTTCACTGGTAACGGATCAGGCTAAGGTAAAATTTGTGAGTAATTGCGAATTTTCGGCGAATGTCGTCTTCACAGTATAACCAGATTGCTTGGGGTTATATGGTCAAGTGAAGAAGCGCATACGGTGGATGCCTTGGCAGTCAGAGGCGATGAAAGACGTGGTAGCCTGCGAAAAGCTTCGGGGAGTCGGCAAACAGACTTTGATCCGGAGATGTCTGAATGGGGGAACCCAGCCATCATAAGATGGTTACCTTACACTGAATACATAGGTGTATGGAGCGAACCAGGGGAACTGAAACATCTAAGTACCCTGAGGAAAAGAAATCAACCGAGATTCCCTTAGTAGTGGCGAGCGAACGGGGACTAGCCCTTAAGTGGCTTTGAGATTAGCGGAACGCTCTGGAAAGTGCGGCCATAGTGGGTGATAGCCCTGTACGCGAAAATCTCTTAGTCATGAAATCGAGTAGGACGGAGCACGAGAAACTTTGTCTGAATATGGGGGGACCATCCTCCAAGGCTAAATACTACTGACTGACCGATAGTGAACTAGTACCGTGAGGGAAAGGCGAAAAGAACCCCGGAGAGGGGAGTGAAATAGATCCTGAAACCGTATGCGTACAAGCAGTGGGAGCAGACTTTGTTCTGTGACTGCGTACCTTTTGTATAATGGGTCAGCGACTTATTTTCAGTGGCGAGCTTAACCGAATAGGGGAGGCGTAGCGAAAGCGAGTCTTAATAGGGCGTCTAGTCGCTGGGAATAGACCCGAAACCGGGCGATCTATCCATGGGCAGGTTGAAGGTTGGGTAACACTAACTGGAGGACCGAACCGACTACCGTTGAAAAGTTAGCGGATGACCTGTGGATCGGAGTGAAAGGCTAATCAAGCTCGGAGATAGCTGGTTCTCCTCGAAAGCTATTTAGGTAGCGCCTCATGTATCACTGTAGGGGGTAGAGCACTGTTTCGGCTAGGGGGTCATCCCGACTTACCAAACCGATGCAAACTCCGAATACCTACAAGTGCCGAGCATGGGAGACACACGGCGGGTGCTAACGTCCGTCGTGAAAAGGGAAACAACCCAGACCGTCAGCTAAGGTCCCAAAGTTATGGTTAAGTGGGAAACGATGTGGGAAGGCTTAGACAGCTAGGAGGTTGGCTTAGAAGCAGCCACCCTTTAAAGAAAGCGTAATAGCTCACTAGTCGAGTCGGCCTGCGCGGAAGATGTAACGGGGCTCAAACCATACACCGAAGCTACGGGTATCATCTTCGGATGATGCGGTAGAGGAGCGTTCTGTAAGCCTGTGAAGGTGAGTTGAGAAGCTTGCTGGAGGTATCAGAAGTGCGAATGCTGACATGAGTAACGATAATGGGTGTGAAAAACACCCACGCCGAAAGACCAAGGTTTCCTGCGCAACGTTAATCGACGCAGGGTTAGTCGGTCCCTAAGGCGAGGCTGAAAAGCGTAGTCGATGGAAAACAGGTTAATATTCCTGTACTTCTGGTTATTGCGATGGAGGGACGGAGAAGGCTAGGCCAGCTTGGCGTTGGTTGTCCAAGTTTAAGGTGGTAGGCTGGAATCTTAGGTAAATCCGGGATTCTAAGGCCGAGAGCTGATGACGAGTTATCTTTTAGATGACGAAGTGGTTGATGCCATGCTTCCAAGAAAAGCTTCTAAGCTTCAGGTAACCAGGAACCGTACCCCAAACCGACACAGGTGGTTGGGTAGAGAATACCAAGGCGCTTGAGAGAACTCGGGTGAAGGAACTAGGCAAAATGGCACCGTAACTTCGGGAGAAGGTGCGCCGGTGAGGGTGAAGGACTTGCTCCGTAAGCTCATGCCGGTCGAAGATACCAGGCCGCTGCGACTGTTTATTAAAAACACAGCACTCTGCAAACACGAAAGTGGACGTATAGGGTGTGACGCCTGCCCGGTGCCGGAAGGTTAATTGATGGGGTTAGCTAACGCGAAGCTCTTGATCGAAGCCCCGGTAAACGGCGGCCGTAACTATAACGGTCCTAAGGTAGCGAAATTCCTTGTCGGGTAAGTTCCGACCTGCACGAATGGCGTAACGATGGCGGCGCTGTCTCCACCCGAGACTCAGTGAAATTGAAATCGCTGTGAAGATGCAGTGTATCCGCGGCTAGACGGAAAGACCCCGTGAACCTTTACTATAGCTTTGCACTGGACTTTGAATTTGCTTGTGTAGGATAGGTGGGAGGCTTTGAAGCGTGGACGCCAGTTCGCGTGGAGCCAACCTTGAAATACCACCCTGGCAACTTTGAGGTTCTAACTCAGGTCCGTTATCCGGATCGAGGACAGTGTATGGTGGGTAGTTTGACTGGGGCGGTCTCCTCCTAAAGAGTAACGGAGGAGTACGAAGGTGCGCTCAGACCGGTCGGAAATCGGTCGTAGAGTATAAAGGCAAAAGCGCGCTTGACTGCGAGACAGACACGTCGAGCAGGTACGAAAGTAGGTCTTAGTGATCCGGTGGTTCTGTATGGAAGGGCCATCGCTCAACGGATAAAAGGTACTCCGGGGATAACAGGCTGATACCGCCCAAGAGTTCATATCGACGGCGGTGTTTGGCACCTCGATGTCGGCTCATCACATCCTGGGGCTGAAGCCGGTCCCAAGGGTATGGCTGTTCGCCATTTAAAGTGGTACGCGAGCTGGGTTTAGAACGTCGTGAGACAGTTCGGTCCCTATCTGCCGTGGACGTTTGAGATTTGAGAGGGGCTGCTCCTAGTACGAGAGGACCGGAGTGGACGAACCTCTGGTGTTCCGGTTGTCACGCCAGTGGCATTGCCGGGTAGCTATGTTCGGAATAGATAACCGCTGAAAGCATCTAAGCGGGAAACTAGCCTCAAGATGAGATCTCACTGGAACCTTGAGTTCCCTGAAGGGCCGTCGAAGACTACGACGTTGATAGGTTGGGTGTGTAAGCGCTGTGAGGCGTTGAGCTAACCAATACTAATTGCCCGTGAGGCTTGACCATATAACACCCAAGCAATTTGAGTCGAAGAGACCAGATTGCGGTGTGTGAAGACGAAACGAACCGAAAGTTCGAGAAACTCACAAAACACCGAAGCTATCACATACCCAATTTGCTGAAGCGAGGCCAACTGGTCACGACTCAGTACCCGAATTTCTTGACGACCATAGAGCATTGGAACCACCTGATCCCATCCCGAACTCAGCAGTGAAACGATGCATCGCCGATGGTAGTGTGGGGTTTCCCCATGTGAGAGTAGGTCATCGTCAAGATTAAATTCCGAAACCCCTGATTGCTAACGCAATCAGGGGTTTTGTTT